>NZ_JACSRD010000220.1 GCF_014879935.1 Prosthecobacter sp. | reverse complement strand
GCAGCGCACACGTATTGCATCGACCTGTGCAATCTGGACCACGCGTCAGCCAGGGCCAAAGAATGAGGAGACACGCCGCAGCATCCCGCCACTCCTCTGAAGTCTTCCTCCGCGTCATCACCGTGAGCGTGGAGACGATGAAGATCGTGAACGGGCTGCCGAAGCTGGATATTTGAGAGGAGCTCCACCACGATTTCCCGCCCACGCCATGCTTTCCACGACGAATCTTCCCCGCCCAGAAGGCCTGCATGAGGCCCTGCTGCGCTGCCAGCCGTGGGTGGAGTTTTATGGCGAACCGGCGATGCCGGGAATGCGGGATGGCTGGACTTACCTGCTGCTGTCAAAGCAGCCCTGCGGCCTGAGCGAGAGGCCGGCTGGCACGGCGGCCATGCGGGACCCCCAGCATGGACTGGTGCAGACGTTCTCCTTTTCGGCCGCCGAAATGGAAACGCTGGAGCGGACGCTGGCCGCGCTGTCACTGCCAGCGTCATGCGAGGCACCGCTGGTGATCGATGGCGGGCACGGCTGGGTGCGGCTCCATCACGGAAACGGCAGCCACACGGACCTGTGCTGGACCGGCGGCCCGCCCTCTCCCTGGCAGCCTCTGCTGAACTGGATGAATGAGGTGCGGGCGATGATCCTGGAGAAGATGTGGGACGACGCGGTGACGGAGCCGGTGCCGCCGGTGGAATGCGCGGATGAGGAGCTGTGAACGGGCGCTCCTGAGACGGGCTGGGAAGAAGAACTGAACTACAAGCTGTGGATCACCAAGGGTGCGCGTTTCAATGCGGCGATACGCTGTGAGGAAAAGGACCACGCAGCCACATGGACCAATGCCCTGCTGTCATGCTACCTGATCATCATCGGCCTCATCCCCTTCGTGCCGCATCCCGCGTTCAAGGCCATCTCACCGGACATCATCGGGTTTGGACGGCGCGGCCACCTGTAAAGGCAGAATCAGTAGGATTAGCGGGCCGACGAGCAATCTGGAAAGGCAGCGGTGTGGCATACGCAACCCCTCTTAGACGGCATCCGTCGAATCGAAAGTGCTCCGGTTTTTGTCTGGTCAAAAGCTTGAGCAGGGACAATCATCGCGCTTTTCCGCAGCCAGAAATAACCCCGTTGCTCTTCCTTGACCTCACGCTGCCCCGCCCGTTGATTTTCATATGAAACCGACCGTTCGCATCCACCCCAACGCCACCGTCATCGAACTCGAAGGCGAGGCCGATCTGGCGACCGTGCCGCAGTTCCAGCAGCTCGTGCGCGAGCAGATGAAGGCGAACGTGAAGCGTCTGATCATCGATTTTTCGAAGGTGACCTTCGTCAACACGCCGGTCTGGGCCGTGGTGGTCGAGTATTACCAGCATTCCAGCGGCGCGGGCACGGAGTTTGCGCTCACCGGCATCCACGGCCGTGTCGAGGCCTCCTTCAACATCGTGCGGCTGGGCGCGTTCGTGGTGCATCTGCCGACGGTGCAGGATGCGCTCGATGCCGCCACGCTGGCCCGCTAATTCTCCGCCTTCATGATGACCGCGCTCCGCCAGTACTTCGAAGTGTGCGGAGAACTGCTCTACTGGCTGTTCGTGGCGCCGTTTCGGGGCAAACCCTGGCGTCTGGGCCACACCTTCGCGCAGATCGTGCGCATCGGCGTGCATGCGGTGCCGATGTCGGCCCTGACCGCGCTGACCATCGGCGTGGTGCTGGCGATGCAGTCGGCCGCGCAGCTCGCGAAGCTCGGGGCGACGATGTATGTGCCTGGGCTGGTGTCATCGAGCCTGGTGCGCGAGCTGGCGCCGCTGATCACGGCGGTGATCGTCATCGGGCGCAGCGGATCGGCCGTCACGGCGGAGCTGGGCACGATGAAGGTGTCCGAGGAGATCGAGGCGCTGGAGGTCATGGCCATCCCGCCGATGTCGTGGCTGATCGTGCCGCGTTTTCTGGCCATGGTGATCATGATGCCGCTGCTGACGGTGTTCGGCATTTACGTCGGACTGGCCGGCGGCTGGCTGATCAGCCACTTCTCGCTGCACATGAACACGGCGTATTATGTGAATCACGCGCTGCAATACGTGGAGCTGCGGGATGTGGGCATCGGCATGCTCAAGAGCGGCGTGTTCGGCGTGCTGGTGGTGACGATCGCCTGCAGCATCGGTTTGAACGTGAGCGGAGGGGCGGAAGGTGTCGGACTTGCCACGACCCGCTCGGTGGTGGTCTCGCTGCTGGGTGTCTTCATCGCCAACGCCATCCTCACTGCGCTGTTTTTCTTCTGATGTCCTCCCAACTCCCAAACGCACCCGCAGGCGAGCCGATCATCGAGGTCGATTCGCTGGTGCGGCATTTTGGCAGCCAGACGGTGCTCAATGGCGTGAGTTTCAAGATCTACGCGGGCGACACCTTCGTCATCATGGGAGGCAGTGGCTGTGGCAAGAGCACTTTGCTGCGTCATCTGATCGGCACGGAGAAGCCGACCTCCGGCAGCATCAAGGTCTTCGGCCGTGAGATCACCACGATGCGCCATGGCGAGATGCAAAAGCTGCGCGGGCGCTACGGCATGCTGTTTCAATCCGGAGCGCTGCTGCAATCACTCACCGTGGCCGAGAACGTGGCGCTGCCGCTGGTCGAGCACACCAAGCTGGACGCCGGACTCATCGACACCGTGGTGAAAATGAAGCTGGAGCAGGTCGGATTGACGGGCCACGGCCACAAAAAGCCCTCCGAGATCAGCGGCGGCATGAAAAAGCGTGCCGCGCTCGCCCGGGCGCTCGCCTTGGACCCGCCGCTGGTTTTCAGCGATGAGCCGACCGCCGGACTCGATCCCATCATGACCGCCGTGGTGGACGAACTGACGCAACGGCTCACGCAAAAGATCGGCGCCACGGTCGTCGTCGTCACTCATGACATGAACAGCGTCTTCCGCATCGGCACCCGCATCATCATGCTCGGCACCGGAGCCCAGCAGGGCAAGATCATCGCCCAAGGCACGCCCGAGGAGATTCGCGCGAACCCCAATCCCGCCGTGCAGCAGTTCATCAACGGTGAAGCCGAGGGCGACGCGGGCGACGACTCCGGCGGGCATCTTTACCGCGACTCGTTGCTCGGCGGGCATGCACGCACGGGCCTCCTTTCCAAGTCATGAAGAACAAGCACGACGCCATCGTGGCCTCCCTGGTCATCCTTTGCTCCCTGGCGCTGCTGGGAGCGCTGCTCTTCGCCATCTCAGGCGATCCGTGGAGCAAGCCGCACCTGCGCTTCTCCGTGGACTTCGAGGATGTGACCGGCCTGCATCGCAATTCAAACGTGCTGCTCTCCGGTTCGAACATCGGAACGGTCGAACGCATCGAGCACCTAGCCCCAGCGGATCGCCTGGTTCCTGGATTGCCGGTGCGCGTGCATGTCTCCGTGATGGAGAAGACGGCCATCCCGGCCCATGTGAAGGTGGTCATCAGCGCCGAATCGATCCTGGGCGAGAAGCACATCGGCCTGGTCCCTGTGGATGACGAAGGCGGTCTCCTGGCCGATGGGGCGAAGCTCAGCTCCAAAAGTCTCGGCAGCATGCTGGAGATGTTGCTGCCCGGCGGGGACGTGCTGATCGCGAACCTCAAATCGATCACGGACGACATCAAGAAGATCACCGATCCGCTGGGGAAGGGTGACGCCTCGCAAAAGATCACCGATTCGCTCGCGAACATCGAAGCGTTCACCAACGAGCTCAAAACCATCTTCGCGGGAGACGGGAAGACGCCCGGGTTCGGCCAGAAGCTCAACAGCGTGGCCGACAAGCTGGAGGAAACGGCCGCAGGCATCCAGGAACTGGTGCAGGGGCCGAAAGGCGCGGCGGACAAGGGACTGGCGAAGCGTGCGGATGCCGTGCTGGCGAATCTCGAGACGTTTTCAAAAGAGCTGAACGCCACCATCGCCGGAGCCGATGGGAAGCCGGGACTGCGTGCGCGTCTTGACGAGATCACGGGCGATCTTCACCGCCTCCTGGCGGGTGGCGAGGGTGCGGCCGGGCCGGGGCTGGAGAAGCACCTCGACACCACGATGACCAAAGTCCAGATGCTGGTGGAGGAGATGAGCGCGCTCGTCGTCTGGGGCGAGTACATCACTGGAACGCTGGCGGAGAAGCCGAACCGGTTGATCTTTGGCAACAAAGAAAACGACGTGCCGACGAAGGAGATGATCATCGAACACATGCGCCGCTCCAAGGAGCCCTATCCCGTGCGGATCAAGGAGCTCGAATCCAGCACCAAGCCAGAGCCGCCGATGTCTGAGCCGAAAAAGAAAGGCATCCTCGAAGTTTTCAAACGCCGTGAGTGACAGTCCTCCCATGCAATTGCGCCAGAACGTGCTGATCGATGTGGCACGGCGGCTGAGCAGCACCCAGAACCTCGTTGAGCTGGTGGATCACATCCTGCAGCGTTCGCGGGAGGTGATGGACTGCGAGGTGTGCTCGATCCTGCTGCCGGACGGTCCGGAGGAGGATCTGCTGATCCGCTCCACCCTGGATCCGATCAATGCGATGGATGTGCGCGTGCCGAAGGGGAAGGGGATCGCCGGGGATGTCTATGCCACCAAGCGGGCCGTCAACATCGAGGACGCGCTCAGTGATCCGCGTCATTTCCGCCCGGCGGCCGATCAGAGTGATCTCGTGACGCGGGCGATGGTGACGATTCCGCTGCTGGATGGCGAGCGCTGCCTCGGCGTCATGCAGGCGATCAATCCGAATCGTGGCGGGGCTTTCACGGCGCAGGATGTGGAGATGTTTGAGAGCTTTGGCAGCCTGATCGCGGTGACGTTGCTGCGGCTGGAGTCGCAGAAAAAGGCCATCCAGGAGGCGGAGACGCGGCAGCAGCTCTCGTCGGCGAAGGAGATCCAGGATTCCTTCCTGCCAGCGCCGCAGGTGCGTCTGGGCGATGTCGAGGTGGAAAGCTTCTACCAGCCGGCGAGCGAAGTCGGAGGTGATTTCTACTTCTGGCATCAGATCGACGACGGCAAGATCCTGCTCGGTGTGGGCGACGTGTGTGGGAAAGGCCTGCCTGCGGCGCTGGACATGGCGCGTGGGACGACCCTGATCGCATCGACGGCGCATTTGTGCGTTTCGATGGGACTAGCGGAGTGGACGGCCACGCTGAATCAGCGCCTGTGCGGCGTGATGAAGGCCGGGCGGTTCATCGCCATCAATGCGATGCTGATCTGCCCGAAGACGCGTCGAGTGTCGCTCTGCTGCGCCGGATTGCCGGGTGCGCAGGTGTTTGATGGCCAAAAATGGCAGGAAGTCGCCGCTCCTGCCAACGCGCCGCTCGGAATCGCCAGGGTGGCACGTTATGAGGAACGAGTCCTTTCGCTGAGCCGGGGCTGCCAGTGGATGCTTTTCACCGACGGCATCACGGAGGTGCAGAACCGGGCAGGTGAGCATTTCGAGGATCGTGCCTTTGCCGAAACGCTGGCGCAAACAGGCTGCGGCAAGGATTCCCTGAAGCACCTGGTCGAAAAATGGAGCGCTTTCGCCCACGGGGCCGCTTACCAGGACGATGCCACGGTGCTGATGATCACGGACCACGCCACGCCACCGCCCAACGAGATCGCGCTGACCTGCCAGCCGGACACGCTGCGGCTGGTGCGTGAGTTCATCGACGCCTGGGCCCTGTGGCACGGCATTGCTGACGACGTGATCGGTCTCATCGTGCTGGGTTGTGATGAGGTGATGAGCAACATCTGCAAATACGCCTACTGCTCCGTGGATGGCGGCCGCCCGGCCTGCTGCCGGATCGAGTCCGATGACTCAGCCATCCGCATCTTCATCGAGCATCAGGGCGAAGGCATCACCAACGAGGACTTCGCACGTCTCGTGACGCCGCCGTGCGAAGGCCAGCGCATCGGCGGGCTGGGGCTGCATGTCATCCAGGAGGTGTTTGATCGTGTCGATTTCCGTCGTGAGGAGGGGAGATCGGTGATCGAACTGGTGAAATCACTCTCCGCCGCAAGGGCGGGTTGATGTGCGGGCAGTTCGCGGCATGGATGGGCGGACATGGCAAAGATTCGGATCAAAAACGTCGGCAAGATCATCGCGTGGCTCATGCGCGGCATCGGAATGACGCTGCGTTGGGAGGTGCGTGACGAGGCGGGGGTGTTTGATGCCACGCGGAAGGGCTGGATCTGGTCGTTCTGGCACAACCGCATGTTCCTGATCCCGTGGCTGCACCACGAGTGGTTCGCGAACGTTCCCGGCACCATTCTGACCAGCCCGAGCGGTGACGGGCAGATCATCGCCGATGTGTGCGAGAGTTTCGGCATCGAGGCGGAGCGTGGATCGAGTTCGAAGCCCGAGAAAGGCATGAGTGCCCTGATCGCCCTGGCGAAGAAGTCGAACGAAGGGTTTGAAATCGGCATCACGCCGGATGGTCCGCGCGGGCCGCTGCACCGGGTGCAGGCGGGCATCATCAAGCTGGCGCAGCTCACCGGCACGCCGATCATCCCGGTGCACCTGCATTACAGCCACGCGATCCAGTTCAAGACCTGGGACGAGTTTCTGCTGCCGCTGCCGTTTGCGAAGATCACGATCGTCTTTGGCAAGCCGCATCACATTCCGCGGCGCATGACCGAGGAGGAGTTCGAACAGCAGCGGCTGGCGTTGGAAGATGTGATGAGGTTTGGAACCCGTCTTGAAAACCTCCAGCGCGGCCGCTAGCCTCGGCGCATGGAAACGCTCTCCGTCCGCTGCAATCACTGCGGCGCGCCACTTCAAGTCGCGAACAACACCCGTTTTGTCACCTGCCAGTTCTGCCAGAGCAGCCTGGAGGTAAAGCGCACCGATTCTTCCGTGTTCACGGAGGAGGTCGCGAAGATCGCCGACAACACCGGCCGGATGGCGGAGAGCCTGGAGGTGATCACATTGCAAAATGAGATCGAGAAGCTGGATCGTGAGATGGGCATCCAACCGGTGGCTTCAGCGCAAAAAAAAGCGGGCCTGGTCGGTGGCGTCATGGGCGGTGCCTTCGGCATCTTCTTTGCTGTGGTGTGCTTTCTGATGGCTTATGGATTTTCCTCCGCAGGGGCCGGGGTGTTCACGATCGTGCCCGCAGGCATGGGGTGCTTCGGGTTGGTGATGGCGGTCGTATCCGTGATCGGAGGCGTGAACCACGAGGCGGTGAATTCGACGCGCCAGGAGCGACGTGCCGAATTGGAGCGCCAGCTTGCGGAACTGAGGCAGAAGTGATGCTGCTGGCGTTTTACAAGCCCTACGACGTGCTTTCGCAGTTCACGCAGGAGCATCCTTCGCATCGCACACTGGCCGAGTTTGGCTTTCCGCCGTCCGTTTATCCCATCGGGCGTCTGGATCGTGATTCGGAAGGTCTGCTGCTGCTCAGTGATGAGGCAAAGTGGAATGACCGCTTGTTGAACCCACGTCATGCGCACCCGCGGACCTATCACGCCCAGGTGGACGGTGCGGTCAGCGATGCAGCACTGCGTCAATTGCGTTCAGGCGTCGATTTGAAGGAGTTTCATACTCTGCCGTGCCAAGCACGGCGTCTGGAGGCGGAACCGGGCCATCCGCCCCGGAATCCGCCGATCCGCTTCCGCAAAAACATCCCCACAAGCTGGGTCGAACTCACGCTGACGGAGGGCAAAAACCGCCAGGTGCGCCGGATGACGGCTGCTGTCGGTTTTCCAACGCTCAGACTCGTGAGGGTGAGCATCGGAGGGCTGCAACTGGCCGATCTCGGCCTGGAGCCGGGGCAATGGCGCGAGTTGACGGGTCCGGAGGTCAGAAAGCTGGGTGTTTGAGGGTCATTTCCGTCCTTGCGCACCCCGTCCGGCATGCCATTTTCCGCGCCCTTTCCCCAACCCCCAGCATGGCCCTCATCGTCCAGAAATATGGCGGCACGTCCGTCGGCAATCCCGAGCGCATCCGCAACTGCGCCCGTCGCATCTTGGAAACGCAGCGGGCCGGCAACCAGGTCGTCGCCGTCGTCTCCGCCATGTCGGGTGTGACCGACAGCCTGATCAAGCTGGCGAAGGAGGTTTCCCCCGAGCGTGAACCCGTCGAGCGTGAGATGGACGTGCTCCTCGCCACGGGCGAGCAGACCACCATCGCGCTGACGGCGATGGCAATCAACGCGCTGGGTGGCAAGGCCGTGTCCCTCACCGGCGCTCAGGCCGGCATTTCCACCGACCGCGTGCACACGAAGGCCCGCATCGTGAACATCACGCCGGATGCGGTGAAGAAGATGCTCGATGAAGGCAATATCGTCATGTTGGCCGGCTTCCAAGGCGAGACTGCGAGCGGCGAAATCACCACGCTGGGCCGCGGCGGCAGCGATTTGACCGCCATCGCCATGGCGGCGGCCATCAAGGCGGATCTTTGCCAGATCTACACCGACGTGGACGGCGTGTACACCTGCGATCCGCGTGTGGTGAAGACTGCGAAGAAGATCGAGGAGATCAGCTACGAGGAGATGCTCGAAATGGCCTCCTCCGGCTCGAAGGTGATGCAGAGCCGCAGCGTCGAGTTCGCGAACAAATTTGGTGTGCGCTTTGAAGTGCGCAACAGCATGAACAACAACCCAGGAACCATCGTGAAAGAAGAAACCCCCGGCATGGAGTCCGTCGTCGTCCGCGGCGTGTCCCTCGAGCGCAATCAGGCCAAGGTCACCATCGACGACGTCGCCGACCGCCCCGGCATCAGCGCGGCCATCTTCGGCGCGATCTCACAGGCGAACATCACGATCGACATGATCGTTCAGAACGTCAGCTTTGATGGCATCACGGACATCTCATTCACGCTCAGCGCCGCCGACCTGCCGAAGGCCGAAGCCGCACTGAAGGCGGTGGTCCCCAATCTCGGTGAGAAAGCCACCCTGCGCACGCAGAGCGGCATCGCCAAGGTCAGCGTCGTCGGCATCGGCATGCGCAGCCACAGCGGCGTGGCCGCGAAGATGTTCAAGGCTCTCGCCGACGCGAAGATCAACATCCAGATGATCTCCACCAGCGAGATCAAGACGGCGGTCATCGTCGAGGAAAGCGAAGTGGAGAACGCCGCCCGCGTCGTTCACACGGCGTTCGGTCTGGATGCGTGACAAAGCAGAACCCTGTTCCGCAGGAACAGGGCAATTTTAAAAATCAAAACCCCGGCCCGCGTGAGCGGAACCGGGGTTTTAAATTTCAAGCCGTCAGGCGTCTTACGCGCAGCGCTTCTGGTAGTACTGCTGATAGACGTTTTCGTTCAGGCGCAGCTTGGAACGGAGCGAATCGAGGGCGGAAGACTCGCCAGTGAACTGGACTTTCACGAAGTGGCCGGCCTCGACGTGACGCGGGTTGAAGGGGAACTTGCGTTTGCCCATGTTGTCGATCTGCTCAAGCTTCAGGCCGGACTTTTCCATGTCCTTGCTGATGGTGCTGACGAGGGAGTCGATGGTTTCTTCCTTGCCTTTGGTGTCGAGCACGATGAGTGCCTCGTATTTGCGGGTCATGTCGGTGTTGTGGTTTTAGGGTTCAGGTTGTCGGTTGAAGACATTCATGGCGGCATCCAGGCCACGGTTAATCGCGGCCAGCACGGCATCGGCGGCCCGCTGGATGACATTTTGCAGATCAAGCTGCTCCTCGGAGCGAAAGCTGCCCAGCACATGGCCCACCATGCGTTCGCCTGCGGGGCGTCCGGCGGCGGGGGCGATTCCCACCTTCAGGCGGGGAAACTCCTGCGTGCCGAAGGATGAGATGAGGGAGCGGATGCCATTGTGTCCTGCGGCGGAGCCATTGGAGCGGAAACGCAGGCGTCCGAGCGGAAGATCCACATCGTCGTAAACCACCAGCGTCTGGGCGGGGGAGGTCTTGTAAAAATGTCCCACCGCCTGGGCGGAACGGCCGCTGTCGTTCATGAACGTGAGCGGTTTGAGCAGATGGCCGCCATTGAACTTCGCCACGAGGCCTGACCAGCGCTTCTCCTCGCGGAAAGCGGCTCCCAGGCGGCGTGCGATTTCGTCCAGCACCATAAATCCAATGTTGTGACGGGTATCGCGGTAGGTTTCGCCAGGATTGCCGAGGCCGACAATGAGGCGCGGCATATTCATGCCGCTGCTCGTTGTGTCCGCGCCGGAAGCCACATCGCGGAAGGATTATTTCTTGGCCGGAGCGGCGGCGGCGGCAGCAGGTTTGGCTCCTGCGGCAGGGGTGGCGGCAGCAGCAGCGGCAGCCGGCTCGGGTTCGGCCTCCACTTTCGGCTCCACGCACATGACGATGACGACATCACCAGCCAGGCGCGGTGTGACACCGGCGGGGAAGGCGATTTCGCTGATGTGGATCGCCTGGCCGAGCTCAAGGTGGGAGACGTCGATCTCGATCGCTTCAGGAAGATCCTTTGGAAGGCAGCGGACTTCGATTTCGTGATGAATCGCTTCCACCAGGCCGCCGAACTTCTGGCCTTTGGCCTCACCTGTGGTGGTCACAGGCACGTTGGCGTGGATTTCCTCGTCAGCGGCGACGGCGTGGAAGTCGATGTGAAGAATGCCGCCGCGGAGGTAGTCGTGCTGCACTTCCTGCACGAGGGCGAGCTGATCTTCGCCGCCAGCGATCTTCAGGGAGACGAGGATGTTGTCGGAGGCGGAGCCTTCAAGGAGCTTGGAGAAGGTCTTGCCGTGCACCTGGATGTTTGAGGGCTTCACCTTGCGGCCATAGAGCGCGGCGGGGATGTTTCCGGCTTTGCGCATGCGTTTGACAGCGCCCGTTCCGGACTGGGTGCGGGGTTCTGCCTGGAGATCAAGAATTTTGGCCATGGTCGTGTTCCTCGATGGAGGTGTGGGTTTTGGAAAAAGGGCGCGGAGAATACACGCCTACCCCCGTGTGTCAAACAGTGAAGTCACGGACTCATTGCCGTGAATGCGGGCGATGGCCTGGGCCAGCAGCGGCGCGATGTCCAGGGCGGTGACTTTGTCGCCCGTGGCCTGGGGTGTTGAATTGGTGGCCAGTAGCTCGACAATCGGCGAATTCGCGATGCGGGCGCGGCCCTTTTCGCCCAAAACGGCGTGGGAGACGCCGGCGTAGATCGTCTTCGCTCCATGCTCCAGCAGGAGTTTGGACGCCGCAGTCAGGGTGCCGGCCGTCTCGGTCAAATCGTCCACCAGCAGCACGTTTTTGCCCGCCACGTCGCCGATCACGCTGTGCGCCTCGACTTCCTCGGCACTGACGCGGTTTTTGGCGACGATGGCCATCGGTGCCTTCAGCGCCTTGGCGAAGGCGTGGGTCATCTTGATGCCGCCGACATCGGGAGAGACGACCACGAGGTCGTTGATCTCGCGCTCGCGGATCGCCTTCATCAAAACCGGAGCGGCATACAGGTGATCCACCGGGATGTCGAAGAAGCCCTGGATCTGCCCGGCATGGAGATCGACGGTGAGGACGCGATGAACGCCTGCCGCCACGAGCAGGTTTGCTACCAGCTTTGCCGTGATCGGCACGCGCGGGCGGTCTTTGCGGTCCTGGCGGGCATAACCGAAGAACGGCAGCACGGCGGTGATGCGCTGGGCGCTGGCACGGCGCACAGCATCCACCATGATGAGCAGTTCCATGAGGTTCTGATTCGTCGGCGGACAGGTCGGCTGCACGATGAAGACGTCACCACCACGGATGTTCTCGTGAATCTGCACGAAAGTCTCGCCGTCCGGGAAGGTGGTCAGCTCCGCTGCGCACAACGCCATCTCGAGGTTTTCGGCAATCGCTTTTGCCAGGGTGGGATGCGCGGAGCCGCTCAAGATCTTCAGACTTTCATTCATGGGCCGCGGAGTTAGTCGAGGCTGTCACAGAAATCAACCCGCCGGATGATTCTGCGGAGTTGTCTGGCGATTCGCTTGCAAGTTCTCGTGGCGCTGGTGAAAATTCTGCTTTTTAGACGGTGTTTTGACTGATCTGCCATGAATGATCCCACCGACGATGTGCCACCGCCGAAGACCACCGGCGGCGGCTGGCGCTGGGAACCGCCGGAACCGGAGGAACTGCAACGCATCCTGCCACAATACCGGGTCGAGTGCCTGATCGGCCGCGGCGGCATGGGTGCCGTTTACAAAGGCATCCAGCTCAGCCTGGACCGCCCGGTGGCGATCAAGCTGCTGCCACCCGCGATCGAGCAACAGGATGGTGCCTTTGCCGAGCGATTTAAAAATGAGGCGCGGCTCATGGGCCGCATGAATCATCCTGCCATCGTCAGCGTGTATGACTTCGGCCGCACCACGGAAGGGCAGCTCTATTTTGTGATGGAGTTTGTCGATGGCACGGACGTGCAGCGCATGATCGCCCGGGAGGGCCGCCTTTCTCCGGAGCACGCGCTCGCTGTCACGGCGCATCTTTGCGATGCGCTCGGCTACGCGCACAAGCAGGGCATCGTGCATCGTGACATCAAACCTTCGAACGTGCTGATTGACGGCGACGGCCGCGTCAAGGTGGCCGACTTCGGTCTCGCCAAGATCACCAACAGCGCCCAAAACTCCGGCCTCACCCAGACGGGCATGGCCATGGGCACGCCGGATTACGTGGCGCCTGAGACGCTGACTCTCGGCATCGATGTGGACGGGCGTGCTGACATCTATGCTGTCGGCGTGATGCTGTATCAGATGCTCACGGGCGACATTCCACGCGGCATGTTCAAGATGCCCTCGAAGAAGTTTCACAGCATCGATCCGCGCTTCGACGGCATCGTGCGGCGGGCGCTGGAGCAAGACCGCGAGGAACGCTACCAGACCAGCCTGGAGTTGCGTCGTGACCTGGATGTCATCCTCACCACGCCGCTGGCGGTGGCCGGGCAGGAATCCAGCGCCGTTTTGCCCAAGCAGCCCGCTCAGACGCCCGGCCGAACGGTGGTTCCGTCATCTCGAAGCCCGGCCTCGATGCCGCAACGCCGCCCCAGGCCGCAGTTCGAGGCTCCACCGCCGGAGCCGGCTCGGCGGCAGTCATCCACCGTGCCGTACGTGCTCGCGGCTCTTGGCATGCTGGGGGTTGGCGGCTGGTTTGTCATGAATCCGGGTGCCTTGCATCAGCCTGACGAGCCTTCCCCGCCAGCCAGCGAGGCAGTGAATCCTTTCGATTCCTTGGTCACGCCTTCCGGTTCGCCGCTGCCGCCGCCGGGTGCGGCGCCCGAGCGTGTGACACCAGCCTCCATGCCGGCTGCTTCCACACCCTCGTCGTCGCGTCCGACGACAGTGCCCCCTTCCAGCAGCACCAGCACCGTTGCTTCCACGCCGACACGGCCGCAATCCACGCCCCCGACGCCCACTCCCGTGCCTGCTCCGGCATCGACACCGGCTTCCGTGCCGAAGACGGTCACAGAGGAGCTTGCGCTGCTGGAGTCGCAGTTTCAAAGCGCCTTCGAAAGGGAGGTGAACACAGGTTATGCGGACCAGATCGCCACATTGAGCGCCAGCTACCTCGCGGCGCTGGAGCGCGAGCAGACCGAGGCCTCCCGCGCCGGCAAGCTGGATGATGCGATGGCTCTGCGCGAGGAGCGCAATCGCTTCGTCACGCACAAGTTCATGCCGTCCATCGATCCGGCCTCCCTGAACGCCACCATCGTGCGCTTGCGCAACACCTACCGTGGCATGGAGAAAGTGTATGCGCAGAAAAAGGACACCGATTCGCTGCCTCTCTACGACCGCTACATCGAGGTGCTCAATTCGATGGAGAAAAAGCTCAACAGCGAAGGCCGTGTCGGCGACGCGGGGCGGGTCCGTGTGAAACGTGACGATGTGGCGGCGAGGCGCAAGCAACGTGCCGCCAGGGTTTCGTCGGGTGCCGCCTTGCCGCCTCCTGCCAGTTACGAGCACATTGTTGGTGATGCGGATTTCATGCCCTTGGTCGCGGGCGTGTCTTCAGTCCGGGAGTTTGCTCTCGACCCGCGCTGAGGTCTTGTTTCAGCGTTCGCAGATTCTTGTCCTTTCTCCTCAATGCCCTGGCTTCATCTCATCATCGCAGGCCTTCTGGAGGTCGCTTGGGCGGTCGGTCTGAAGCACACGGACGGCTGGACACGGTTCTGGCCCAGCGTGATCACGGCGCTGCTCATGATCGCGAGCTTCTTCTTCCTCTCACTCGCGCTGCGTTCGCTGCCCATCGGCACCGCTTATGCCATCTGGACGGGCATTGGTGCTGTGGGCACCGCCTTGATCGGCATCTTTGTCTTCCATGAGCCCAGAACCACCGCCCGGCTCGTCTGCATCGTGCTCATCGTCGCCGGAATCATCGGATTGAAACTCACCAGCGGCTCACAGGCGTAATGCCTGTGGAGAGTCGTCATTCGTCATCCTGATTTCGTCATTTCCAGCCTTCATCCGCCCCCAGGTTTGACAATCCACCCCGCAGCCTCTTGATTCCCGCCATGACCCCCAGCCAGAACTCCGATTTCCCCTCCATCATCGCCCCGCACGCCAGCTACATGGTCCCCACCGTGATCGAAAGCGAAGGCCGGGGTGAACGCGCCTATGACATCTACTCCCGCCTGCTGAAGGACCGCATCATCTTCCTCGGCGGCGAGGTGAATGACACGATGGCCTCCATCATCATCGCCCAGCTCCTGTTCCTGCAGATGCAGGATCCGAAGAAGGACATCAACATCTACGTCAACAGCCCCGGCGGCAGCGTCACGGCCGGTCTCGCGATCTACGACACGATGCAGTTCCTCACATGCGATGTCTGTACCTACAGCATCGGCCTCGTGGCTTCGATGGGAGCCGTTCTGCTCGCCGCAGGCACCAAGGGCAAGCGTTACGCCCTGCCGAACTCCGACATCATGATCCATCAGGTCTCCGGTGGCGCACGCGGCACCGCCTCCGATGTTGAGCGCACGGTGGAATACATGTTCAACCTGAAAAAGCGCCTCAACCGCATCCTCGCCCACCACACCGGCAAATCCGTCGAGCAGATCGAACGCGACGCCGATCGTGACAACTACATGTCCGCCGCCCAGGCCGCCGAATATGGCCTCGTGGACAAGGTGCTCGAAGGAAAGAAGATCCTTCCTTCAGACGACAAGTAAGACCTCTCATCCCAAAAGGGCGGGACACATCATCCCGCCCTTTTTCATGCCCACAGATCGCCACTCCCAACCATCGCACCATGCAACTCGGCTTTGTCTCCGCCATCCTTCCGGACCTGTCTTTCCAGGAAGTCCTCTCCTTCGCCCGGCACGAGGGCTTCGCCACCGTCGAGGTCATGTGCTGGCCGGTGGGCAAGGCGGAGCGCAAATACGCCGGCGTCACGCATGTCGATGTCATCGGCATGACCAAGTCGAAGGCCGAGGACATCCTTGCCCAATGCCAGGATCAGGGCGTCGGCATAAGCGCGCTCGGCTACTACCCGAACATGCTTGATCCCAATCCCGAAGTTTCGCGCTTCGCCGTTTCGCACTTCAAAAAGGTCATCGCCGCCGCGCCGAAGTTCGGTCTCGATCTCGTCACCGGCTTCGTTGGGCGCGACTGGACGAAGTCCGTCGATGAAAACTGGCCGCGCTTCCTCAAGATCTGGAAACCCATCATCCAGTATGCCGAGGACCATGGCGTGAAGATCGGCATCGAAAACTGCCCCATGTCCTTCACACGCGATGAATGGCCCGGCGGCAAAAACCTCCTCACCACGCCCGCCATCTGGCGTCGTGCGTTCAGCGACATCGATTCCCCGAACTTTGGTCTCAACTTCGACCCCTCGCACTTCATCCTTCAGGACATGGACCCGCTCAGCCCGCTGGCCGAGTTCAAGTCGAAATTCTTCCACATTCACGCCAAGGACGTGAAGGTCGACCGCAAGGCTCTCAATGAAGTCGGCCGCTTCGACTTCCCGCTCCGCTGGCACCAACCGCGCATTCCCGGCTACGGCGACATCAACTGGCCCGCTTTCATGGCCGAACTCATGCGCATCGGCTACGACGGCCCCCTCTGCATCGAAGTCGAGGACGACACCTTCGGCAAAACGCTCGAAGGCCGCATGAAAGCCCTCAAAGTCGCCCGCAACGTGCTCGCGCCATTCTTTGGGTGACGGCGAATGGCGTCAAAGGTCAGGCTTTGCCGCGCCAACTCTTGTCAATCCCACCCGGTTCAATACTATCCACACATGTCCAATCGCGCCTACCTAATCAGTGACAACAATCCTGCGCCTGCATTTGAGGACGAAAACGGCAACCGTAACTTCGAGATTAGCGACGCTGTTAGTGAGGGCGGCAGCTACGTTTTCCCTTTCTTCTGGCTGACTGCATTCCGGGAATCGAATGCTGTTGCTCAGAAAGTTGGGGAAGACACCTTCACTTGTTTGGTTGCTCCGCTTGAAGATGCGCTCAAGAATCTTGAGGCGAGTAAAGAGCTTGTATGTTCAGAGTTCAGTAATCCCGTGTTCCACTGGCCCAGGTGGGAAGAAATCGTGCGTAGCTGCAAGGGGGCGTATCTCAAGATTGAAGCGACTGAAATCTGGGAAATGGATCCCGGCGCATATGAAAACAATCTGTTGCCAGCCATTTCGTGGTTCACATCCGGCCAGGAATCAGATCGCGCCGCCCTGTTGGAGTTGTGTGGTTTCAATCTGGATTTCAAAACCAAGTCGCTGCGATTGAACAACTCTCTCGTCACCGGGAATCACCTGTATGGGTTTGTTTGATCATTCAGGCCCTCCAATTCTTTTTGGTCCATCTCCGGTGCTCGAACGAAACTCGACCTTCTTCTCGTTGTCGCGCACCAGGATGAGGTTCACCTGATCCTTGAACATCTCGCAAAACACCGCGTGTCGCAGCTTGGTGCCGGTCAAACCTCTCGGCAGCACGATCTCGAAGAACAGCGTTACTGCCGGATCACTCTTCGCACTCGCGGCATCCAGTTCGCGTCCCACCCATTCGATCTTGGCGGCTTTGCCGGCTGCATCGGTGACCACGAAGGTTTTGGCGAGGTAGGCCTGGATTTGGGCGTCGATTTCGGCGGCGGGTGTTTTGTCGAGACGGGTTTCGCGTTCGCTCTGGCGGATGAGGGCGGTTTCGAGGTCGTTGATGAAGACGGTGAGGCTGACTTCGAGCTTCTTCGTCGTCGGATTGTACTCCGCCTCCGCTGTGGACTGATGCAGCGAGTGGGCGTGAAGGCTGGTGAGCGCAAACAGGCAGAGAATGGCGGCCAGTGAGCGCATAGCGCGATCAACGCAGATTCACCGCACCGCCATCGAGCGTGTAGTTCGTGCCGGTGGCGAAGGAGGCCTCGTCGCTGCACAGATAGAGCGCCAGGGAGGCGATTTCGTCCGGTTTGGCCATGCGGCCGATGGGTTGGGCCTCGCTGAGCTTCTGGAACATCTCCGCTTCGCGGCCGGGATAGGTTTTGGCGAGGTAACCGTCCACAAACGGTGTGTGGACGCGCGCGGGGGCGATGCAGTTGCAGCGGATGCCGTCCTTGATGAAATCTTTCGCGATGGAGTAGGTCATCATCAGCACGGCGCCTTTGGTCATCGAGTAGGCGAAACGGTCGGCGAGGCCGAGTTGTGCCGCGATGGAGCACATGTTGAGGATCACGCCGTTCTTTCGCATCACCATGTGCGCGAGAGCGGCCTGGGCGCAGGCATGCACGCCTTTGATGTTCACGCGATGCAGGCGGTCCATGTCCTCCTCAGTGGTGGTGAGCACGGTGCCGATGTGGGCGATGCCGGCGTTGTTCACGAGGATGTCGATCTTGCCGTGCTTGGCGGCCACAGCATCGAACAACGCCTTCACAGCCGCATAATCGCCCACATCGCAGGCGGTGGCGTTCCCGCTGCCGCCTGCGGCCTTGATCTGATCCACCGTTTCCTGTGCGGACTCCTGCTGGAGGTCAAAAACTTCCACGTGCGCTCCTTGTTTGGCGAAGAGGATGGCGATGGCCTGGCCGATGCCTGATCCGGCTCCGGTGATGATGACGGTTTTGTTGGCGAGTGAGAACATGAGCTGGGTTGGAGTGTGAAAAACGGAATGGAAGGCTACATCAAACGGCGAACTTGATGAACCTGCTTTCAAGGCGCTTCGGAATCACACACTGAATTTCGGCGCGGCCGGTTTCGTAGTCTTCGCTCAGGACCTTGCCCTCCTGATGGGCCAGGGCGACAAGATCCATGCGATCCAGTGGCAAACTCAGGGTGAGACGCACGACGCGGTCGATCATGAAGTCATGGAGGCGATGCAGGAGGTCATCCATGCCCTGGCCGCTCTTTACCGAGATCATGACAGCGCCCGGAAACTCGCGTTTCAGCTCCAGCAGCCGCGTGTCGTCCACCAGATCGATCTTGTTCAGCACCAGCAGGGCCTTTTTGTCACCTGCGCCCAGTTCACCGAGCACCTGGGTCGTCGTCTGGTGAAATTCGAGTGCCTGTGGCGAACTGGCATCAATGACGTGGATGAGGAAGTCGGCCTGGTTTGCCTCCTCAAGCGTGGCACGGAAGGACTGCACCAGATCGTGCGGCAGATTGCGGATGAAACCAACGGTGTCGGTGATGAGCAAGGGCTGGCCGTCCGGCAGCTCCATGCGCCGGGTGGTGGTGTCGAGTGTGGCAAACAGCTTGTTCTCCACGTAAGCGTCCGCCGCCGTCAGTTTGTTCAGCAGGGACGACTTGCCGGCGTTGGTGTAGCCGACGATGGCCGCATGCGGCACGGGAACGCGGCTGCGCTCCTTGCGCATGGTGTCGCGTTGCTTTTTCACCTCTTCCAGGTCGGCCCGCAGTTTGTCGAGGCGCTTGCTGGCGAGACGGCGGTCCACTTCGAGCTGGGTTTCACCCTCACCACGTGCTGCTCCCGCCCCGCCTTGTCCGCCGCCCGCGCCGCCGCCCTGGCGGTCAAGGTGCGCCCACATGCGGGTCAGTCGGGGGATTGAGTATTCCAGCCGTGCCAGTTCGACCTGCAGGCGAGCTTCGCGGGTCTTGGCCCGCATGTTGAAGATGTCCAGGATGACCTCGTGCCGGTCGATCACACAGATGTCGCCCTCGCTTTCCCATGCGCGTTGCTGGGCGGGGCTCAATTCGTTATCCCACACGATGCAGTCGGCGTTCAGGTCCTTCGCCTGCTTCATCAGCTCGGCGGATTTGCCGCTGCCGATGAGATGGCGGGCGGTGTGCTCGCGGGCATAGACGAGTTCCGCACCGATCACCTCGATGCCGAGGGTTCCGACGAGCTCGCGCAACTCATCCAGGAGCGCGGCGGCCTCCGGTTTCTCACGGCGGTCGAAGTACGCGCCGATGAGGAAGGCGCGCTCGACCATGTTGGGCTTTTCACGAATGTCGAACATGTGAAGCTGAGCATGGCGAGCGCCGGCACGTTGCCAAGCCGCGTATTCCATGCCATGAACGGGACCATGACACGCCGAAACGCCCTCTTTGCCGCCCTCTGCCTCGGGATCGCGGCTTGTGACTCCTCCGACAGCGGCAAGCTGCCCGTGAGCTACTTTGAAAACGACGCCGGAGAGGCCGCCATCCGTCATGTCATCGCCAATCTGCCGGATCTGAACCCGGGGGTCGCGAAGAGCTACTCCATCGTGCTGGGCGAGATCAATCGTGACGGCATGACGCCCGCCACGGACGCCTTCAGCGCACGGTTTGCCGATCTGAAGCTGAAGTTCATCAACGCCTTCAAACTGAAGGACGTGCCGCCAGAACACACCATCGCCGACCCCGACACCCATCTCGCTGCTTTCGTGCTTCAGCTCCGCTCGCTCCAGCAAACCAGCGCCACGACGTGGCTGGCGGAGGTCGGCTGGAGCTACAAGAAGGAGTTTGCCCGCTTCAAGCTGCGCCTGGAGACGAAGGATGGGAAGACCAGCGTGGTGAGCGCGGAAAAGATCGAGGAGAAGTGACCCGCCGGCTCACGCCAGCGCGCCGTCGTCCTCGACATTGTCCACGTCCAGGGAACGGACGCGTTTGCGATCGCGCTCGCTCTGGACCGCGGTGCGGAGTTTTTCACGCACCGACTCCACCTCGGGAATCGCCCGCATCGAGACGGTGGGGGAGGTGGCATCGGAAGTGATCATGGTCAGATTGCCCAGACCGACGAGACGCAGCATGAGCGGCTGGTCCATGGTGTAGTCCTTCACGCGGAAGAGCTCCAGCTCATCCACCTTCCGGTTGAGCACACCGGTGCGGATGCGCAGGCGTTGCGTGGTCAGTTCATAGGTGGTGCATTTCGTGATCCACCAGCGGACGAGCCACAGGAGGAGCGGAATCACGAGCGCGATGTAACCCAGCGCGCCCACACCGGCGGTGGGCAGCGCGATCATCGTGGCACCGACGGCGATGGCGGCCGCGAGGATCAGGCAGAACAGATAATACCAGAAATGCACCCACTGGGACGTGTGACCGGACCAGAGCGTGGTTTCCGAACCTGCGGGGGAGAGGGGAGCGTCTTCGGCGGGCATGATGGCAGTGGGTGGAGTGTTGGAGTGTGCTGGAGCGAGTGAAAATCAGGCGACCATGGCCGCGATCTCATCGAGCGCCTGCTTTGTGCGCTTGATGCCTTCGATCTCGGTGTGCTTGTCACCTTCGTATTCGATCCCGATGTAGCCGTTGTAGCCGGCCTTCAGCACGATGTCGATCAGGCGCTGGTAATCGAGGGTCATCTCGCGGCCTTCACGGCGGTCCTCGGTGTAGAATTGGCCAGCGCCAGTGTCCCAGTCGTAGGCCTTGGCGCTCATGCCTTTCTTCACCCAGGGCATGAACTCCCGCAGGCCTTTGTAGGGGTTGTAGAGCTCGCCTTTGTTGCGGTCGGTGTAGAAGTTGCCGAAGTCAGGAAGAATGCCGACACGGGCATGATCGGCGGCTTTCATCACGCCCGTGAGCCAGAGGCCGTTGCTGGAGAGGCCGCCGTGGTTTTCGACCACCACGAAGAGACCGCGCTTGTCGCCTTCGACGCACAGGCGGTGCAAACCATCAGCGGCGAGCTTCATCTGCTCGTCCCAGCTCAGTTTGGGATCGCTGGCGGCGTTCACGCGAATGCTGTGGCAGCCGAGCGTGGCGGCGGCGTCGAGCCATTTGAGGTGGTTCTCGATCGTCTTGGCGCGTTTGGCCTCGTCGGGATCACCGAGGTTGCCTTCGCGGTCGCACATGATGAGAAGGCCGGTCACGCCTTCGCCTTCCTGGCGCTTCTTCATCTCGCCGAGGTAGGCGGCGTCGGTGGCCTTGTCGAAGAACATCTGGTTCACATACTCGACGCCGTCGATGCCCAGGCTGCGGGCGATCTTGCAGAAGTCGAGGTGCTCATGCCGCTCCGCATTACCTTTGCCAAAGATGCCCTTGTTCAGCGACCATTCGGCTAGCGAGATCTTGAACGGCGCCTTTTTGTCCGCGGCCAGGGCAAAACGGGTGCCGGTGGTCACGGCGGCGGCCGCAGCGGCAAATTGAAAAAACTGACGACGGGAAGAGGTGCGGGTGCTCATGAGGAATGGCGGCCATTATGGAGCGGCCCGCTGGAAATGCTCCAGAAGAATTTTCAGACCGGCTTTGTAAATCGCAGCGCCAATCCTACGCGGCCTTGCGCTCGATGCGTTTGCGCATCAGCGGGGCACGTTCGCCTTTGACGACGCCTTCGTTGATGGTGACGCCACGTACGTCCATGCGGCTGGGCACGTCATACATGACATCGAGCATGATGCGCTCGAAGATGCTGCGCAATCCACGTGCGCCCGTGCCGCGTGAGACCGCTTCCTTCGCCATGGCGAGCATGGCGTCGCGGGTGATGGAAAGCTCGACGCCGTCCATGTGCAGCAGCTTCGAGAACTGCTTCGTGAGGGCGTTTTTCGGCTCCGTGAGCACCCGCATGAGCTCCTGCTCGGTCAGTGCCTCCAGCGAGCACACGACCGGGAGACGGCCGATGAATTCCGGAATGAGGCCGAAGGACAGAAGATCCTCCGGCTCCACGCTGGAGCGGGTTTTCCCGCTGTCCGCCTGCGTCTCATGCCCGGTGGTGACGAAGCCCATCGTTTTCTTGCCCATGCGGCGCTCGATGATCTTCTCCAGGCCGACAAAGGCACCGCCGCAGATGAAGAGGATGTTCTCCGTGTTCACCTGGATGTATTCCTGCTGCGGATGCTTGCGGCCTCCCTGCGGCGGCACGTTGCACACGGTGCCTTCGATGATTTTCAGGAGCGCCTGCTGCACGCCTTCACCCGACACGTCGCGTGTGATGCTGACATTCTCAGTCTTGCGGCCGATCTTGTCGATCTCGTCGATGTAAACGATGCCCACCTCGGCACGGGCCACGTCGTAATCCGCCGCCTGGAGCAGGCGCAGGATGATGTTTTCCACGTCCTCGCCGACGTAACCGGCCTCGGTCAGCGTCGTGGCATCGGCGATGCTGAAGGGCACGTTCAGGATGCGGGCCAGCGTTTTGGCCAGCAGCGTCTTGCCGCAGCCGGTCGGGCCGATGAGCAGCACGTTGCTCTTCTCGATCTCCACATCATGCGGGTCTGGCATCGCGGTGGCGACTTTTTTCGTCCCGCTCGCGCTGCGGGCGGCCTGCTGCTGGGCGTGCAGGATGCGCTTGTAGTGATTGTGAACCGCGACGCTGAGCACCTTCTTCGCCTGCGGCTGGCCGATCACGTGCTGGTCGAGCAAGGCGGCGATGTCCGCCGGCCGTGGCACCAGCAGGGAGGCGGCACCGGGCTCCGCGTCCTGGGAGGACTCCTTGTCGAGGATGTTTTTGCAGACGTGGATGCAGTTGTCGCAGATGTACACGCCCGGTCCGGCGATGAGCTTCTTCACCTCCGCATGGCTTTTGCCGCAGAAGGAGCAGAGGGTGACGTTGGAGCCGCGGGCCATGAGTTTTTGGGGGTGGAGGAATGTCGCACGGAAGCAGGATGCGCGTCAAGGCAACGCTTCGGCAGAACTTGGGACCACTTGGTCTTTGTCATTCCGGACGTAGCGGACGTTGATTCTTGTTCCGTCGATCTTTCGGACGGTCAAGACGTCCTTTTGCCATGTCAGGCCGTGACTTTCCGCACGGTCCAGATCGCTCCACGCGCTGATGCCCAGGCCGTGAATCACCGCGCCCGGCGGCACTGCGGCCGGATCGCGCAGCCAGGCGGGCGGAATGACGGCCTTGAGCGCCTCGAAGTGGGCCGCACGCAATTCATTGCCCCAGAACGACCGCAAGGCGGGCAGATGCAGCAGCGCTCGCTCGACCGGTTCGGTGGCGAACGCCGCGTTTCCGCCCGTCAGATGAATCTGGTTGCCGGTCGCGGTGAAAACCAGTTCCAGCGGCGTTGCCGGATCGCTGCTGGTCGCCGCCGGCATCCACCGGCTTAAATATTCCCCCAGAGCGGCGCTGAACCGGCCTTTCGCGGCTCGGTTCTGCAAAACCCGCCGTGCGGCAGCCCAGCGCAGCACGCGATAACCCGCCGACTGCACCGCCGCATGCAGCGGGCGGGGCAACGAATCGAGCGGGGCGGGCGGCGTCATGGTTTCGGGCAGTCTCCTAGCTGCGGAAGCCTTCACATTCAAAACGAGAGATTGCACGATCATGCGGATGGGCGGAGATTTTTGGACATGTCACGTCTCCCACGCCACTTCAGGCCTGTGTTCGCCGCCTCCGTCCGGGCCCGGCGTGGCTTTTCGTTGGTGGAGCTTCTTGTTGTCATTGCCATGATCGGCATCATCAGCGGCCTGCTCATCACCAGCTACGGGCACGGACATCGGGAGGCGATGCGCCGCATGGTGAACCAGCGCAATGCGCAGGAAATCGTCTCCCTGGGCGTGTGCGCCACCATGGGCGGCGCTGATTTCGTGGTGAAGGACGACAAAATGGCCACGGTCGAGAACCTGATCAAAGGCACCGTGGGAAAAGACGGCCTCTGGAAGGGCAAGACCTTCCGTCTGACCGGGCTGGACCACCATCGCATCCCGGACGCCCTGGATTTTGTGAGGTTTGAGGCCGGGCTGCTGCTCTACGAGCCCGCAGGCGGCCAGCTTTGAGCCTGGTGTCTTGCAACGGGCTTAGAGCCTGTTATTAACTTTGAAAAGGGCTGTACACTGGGGAGGTTTCGAGGCATACGCTTGGGATGGAACCTTCGACCAAGAAGCCAAGAGCCAGCTACACCAGTGACGTCAGCGATGCCGAATGGGACTTTTGCCGTCCCTATCTGGTGCTGATGAAGGAAGATGCGCCCCAGCGGGACTATCCGCTGCGCGAGCTGTTCAACGCCCTGCGTTACATCGTGCGCTGCGGCTGCCAGTGGCGCATGATGCCCCATGACCTGCCGCCTTGGCAGAACGTTTACCAGCAAGCGCAGCGCTGGATGAAGGCATGCTGCTTCGAAGCCATGGCCCATGATCTGCGTGAACTCTCACGCCTGGCCAAGGGACGCAAGGCCCAGCCCACGGCGGCCATCATCGACGGACGCACCCTGCAGTCCTCGCCAGAGAGCGGCGGCCGGGCAGGCTATGATGGCTACAAGCGTCGCAAAGGCAGCAAGGTGCACATTGCGGTGGATACTCTTGGGCATCTGCTGGCGGTGAAAGTGACGGCTGCCGACCAGCAGGAACGTGCGCAGGTCGGCGAGCTTGCAGAGCAGATCCAACAGGCCACCGGAGAGAATGTGCAGCTGGCTTATGTGGATCAAGGTTACACAGGAGAGGAGCCTGCACGCCAGGCGCAGGCGCATGGAATACGACTTGAAGTGGTCAAACTCTCGGAAGCCAAGAAGGGCTTTGTGCTGCTGCCAAAGCGCTGGGTGGTGGAACGCAGCTTTGGCTGGGCGGCACGCTTCAAGCGCTTCTCAAGAGACTACGAGCGTCTGGCCTCGACTCTGACCGGCATGCACTGGCTGGCCTTCGCAACCCTCA
>NZ_JACSRD010000212.1 GCF_014879935.1 Prosthecobacter sp. | reverse complement strand
CTCCCCGCAATACCTGGAGGGCTTGTGCAAACAGGTTCCTGATTTGTTCCGCTTTGGCTTCAAGGTCACGGACACCATCACCATCAATGGCAGTGCTGAGTAAATCATTCCCATTTTGAAATCCTTGTAGAATTTTCTGAAAGGGGAGCCCTTTTGAATAATTCACTCTCATTCTGAATGACGCCTGAGATGCGCACGGCTTCCAGCAGGCAAAGTCAGCGAGCGGATTTTCCAGCTAAGGCCGGTCATCATCAGCACTACCGTCGATCATTTCTGTTTTTCAAAAGCCAACGTTCTCATCTGCTTTAGAAGAGCCATGAGCCCCGATAAGAAGGTAGAAATGTTTATGTTTCCCACCGACAGTGAAGGCTGCAAAGTCGATAGGGAATAATATCTCTTCCGATCACCCTCATTTTCGGCCTCAAATGCGGCAATTTCGATTATTTTCTTCGCAACGGATTCGAGGATCAAAAGAGCGGCGCGGTTAGCCGATTGAACTCAGTCACTCTCGTTCCAATCGTCCATCGGGGGACCTCCTGTTTTGTCCTTCCGCCAGTCGGCCTGTTTGTCACTCAGCTCAAAACTGTAGAACCCCAATTCTTGCGTATCGAAATCACATCCCGGTATTGCCAGTCTGGTTGGAATCGGGCCTTCCTCCAGGCCAAAAAGTGCTCCTCCGTCGATGTGTTTGGTGGCATATAGCAACCGGTAGAAGTCAGATTCACTTAAGACCGTGTATCTTCTCACCCTACCGGTGAAGGGTGTCCATTTCGCGATGACGCGACGAACAAGGCGCTGCCGTTGGTGCATCGAACACGCTGCTTCTTCCAGATCCGGCAGGTTCATCACATCCTCGTAATGATACCAAGTGGACCCACCATCAATGATGGCCCGCAGACGCGATTTGAAGAAGGGCAGGAACACGAAGCGTGGCTCTTCCAAGTTGATAGTAGGCGGACGATTACTTCTACGCTTGAGAGATGAAGATGTGGAACAGGAGGTGGTTTTCTGTTTTGGTTTTTGGGGTGTTGTTGTTTTCATTTTGATGTGAAGGAGGGTGGTAGGGGCACTGAATAGGCAGCTAGTTCGTCCACTTCGTGCTTCGTGACGAAGTGGGTGTGTCCGCGTGTGGGAGTTCGTTGAATTCGTTCAACTCGCGATTCTGTGTGGAACATAGGTTCGTAGAATTCGTCACATTGGAGGGGCGCTTCCGTAGAACCACCGTTCCTCAGTGGCCCCCGTCCGAGTCGCCACACGGCTTTTACGGATCAAATTAAATTCGACCAACTTTTGCAGCGCCTCATGCAAATCATGAGCGGAGAGGTTTCGTGTGAATACAGTGTCCGAGATCTCGGTTCTACTCATCCCATCTTCCCCAGCGTTTCGGAGTGCGGCCAGGATCTTGTCAGCATTTTTGTCTCCAGTGCGATTCCCGAACAGCCATCGAGCTGTGTCCTCGCAATACTTCCATACAGCCATGGCTGCCTGATGGTGAACAGGTAGGATCACCTTCGATCGGTCGAGCACAGCGAAAAGGGCCGAGAGTCGCATGACCTGAGCCTCAGCTCGACCAGTAATGCTGCCCACCATGCCTGGTTTGCCCTCTGAAAGCTGGATGTAGTCAGCGTGCCAAAGCTCGCGTGTGACCTCGGCCCGAGTGATCTCCCCAACGGTTTGCGCAAAGTCGATCACACTCCGAAGGCAATTGATCACCCGGCTGAAATCGACCGTATCAACAGCCCCTCCCTCAGGTAGTATCTTGCTGCGCTTTGCGGCAACCCAAAGGAAGCGGTTGGCGAAGCCGTTGGCCATCTCCGTTTTTCCTAGTGAATGGAGCAATTCCTCTTTTGTAATGTGCCCGATGATAGTGATGTGAGGGGCGGTGCTTCTTGTGCTGTTATTCTTCACCAGGGTGTTTAAGTTACCTCCATCCCAAGCTTGACGGATAACGGCAGAAAGCGTGTTGCCTTCTCGGCCCATGACCTTCAGGGCGCTCACCAGTTCTCCTTCGATAACCAGCAGCCGTTTGTCTTCGATTCCGGGGTCCTTGATCACTTCCTCCGTATCACCCGGTCTTGCAGATGGCCCCTTTGCCGCCTTTTGCTCAACGACCGGATCTCGCACGGCATAGATAAGTCCTTCTCCAGAGGACAAACCGTTGGTGATGCATTCATTTTTCCATTTTTCATCCAGAACACCAAAAATGCGGGCGACCTGATTCCATGAAGTCCCTTTTCTCCCTTTGGAAGTTGCCCCCGCGATGGCGATGAAAAGATTCAGATGGTGGCGGGCACCATCAGCACAAATCCAGGCATCACGGCCGACAAGATTGCCCATCGCTGCCAAGAACTGAAGGAGGAGGGCAGCCGGGTCCGCCTCAGTGTGTGGCTCGATCATCTTTACGATCTGGCCAGCAACCCCATGCAAAGCCTCCTCCCGAAGTGGTTGTGGCCAGTCGAGGAGAGGAGGGGACGAATTGGACGAACTAGCGGCTGAACCCTGTTCGTCGCTGTGAGCGGAAGATGACGAAGTGAACGAAGCTGTCGAAGGTCCCCCAGTGCGATCAGCGCCGGGCGACGAACCTGACGAAGCGGTTGAAGCATTTTCGCCACAGCCATCCTCCGGAACATACGAATTTGACGAATTCGTCGTATGGTGATTTGCCCTTTCACATGCCGAGGACGAATTGGACGAGCCCCCGTGGACGAACCCTTGAGGATCGCTTTCGCATGAGGCAGCTCCAGACGAACTGAACGAATTCGGTGGTTCCCGCCCAATGGAGGCTTCGTTATACATCGTTTCCTTCAACTCTTGTCCCATCTGGAAGCTGGTGACTTCTTGAGTTCCCACGAGTTCCCGTAATGCCTCGCTCGGAAGTCTGATGGGCCTTTGGTTGTCTCCTTTCGCATCGATATAAATGAGGCGCTGTGCTCTACCAGTCTCAGATGTGTACCCCGGCATACGCACGGGTTGTGACGGTCGCCACGCGGCTGGATCACATTTGAGCACGGGAAGAATTACCTCCAGTTCTTGGCGGACATCGTCCGGGGGCATCTCAAAATGGCCGTGGATGGATTTGTTTCCGGAGTCAACAACGGCTCGAAGTTTGAGCCCTACAGCGTCGCGAAGCCAGAGCATTATCGCCACGCTCAGCTCTTTATTACGCATTTTATCGTCATCCGTAAGAGCCTCCTTGGCTGCAAGTTTTTTGGCTACGGCTTCATCAATAGCGTCACACTCGACGACAAAGAACCCCCTCTTGGCAATTTGATCGTTACTCCGCGTGAAAGTTCCTGGTTGGAACGTGGAGGTGCAAACATATGGCCCGAGATTGTCTCCAACGTGTTCCTCCCACTCAGCGAGTGTGTGCCAGTGATTTGCATGATGACGAGTGCCGGAATCAGTTTTTTCGCCAATCCATATGACTGCCTCTTTGCCATAGACCTTTCGAAGCAGTCTGAGGTAGGAAAGCACTTCGATGGGTGGAAATTCCCGGAAAAGCCGCCTTTGAGCAATCAACCCATGGATGGTGCATGCATGATTCTTCAGAATGATTGGCAGCGCCTCGGAAGCCAGTTTCCCGAGTTCGTGCTCATGGCCCTTGATGCGCGGGGAATTGGTCGTGGTTGCGGGCGGAGTGGCAGAGACGCTTCGGACGGGATTCGCATTCATCGCGTCACGGAGCCGACGGCTCGCATCGGCAACTTCGCTGGAGCAACTGGAATGCAGGCAGTGAACTGTGGGCGTACCATCAATGTGAACGCGGAAGTCTCGCTGACCATCAGGTGTCGTGTGCTTCACTTTTCCTGGGCATTCGCCGTAGCCAGTGATTTCATCGAGCCAGTGGATTCGCCCCAGAACCTCTTCCGCTACCTCCTTCGGATCTCGAAGGTATGTGTTCGTGTGTGGGCTGTTGGTTGATTCAGCGTCGTTTTGTTCGGACGGTGATTGAATGTGGGCGTGGTTGTGATAACTTGTGTTCATTGTCGTAATGATTTGGGGGCGCGTTTCTGCTTGCCGGCGGGCGCGCCCCTTTTGTTTGTTATTGGGCGGAAGTGGTTGGGGTGGATTCTGGGGCCGGCTCTGAATCGACAGCCTCCGTGGTCCCTTGGGCGTGCAAATGGTCGAGGAGGCTTTGCAGGTGGATGAGCCGTATGCCCCGACTGGCACCTCGCCGTCGCAAGACTACGGACTTAACGGGTGCCCTAGCCGGAAGGATCAGTTCGCAAAGCGCCGACCGCGAAAGGCCTGTCCACGGACAGCGAGTCCCGGACTTCGGGAGTCGCACGAAGGCAGGAAAAATTTGCGCGTTTGAAAGTGAGAGCTTTGAGGCAACGTTATGATCCGAGAGTTGAGCAGGAATGATCGTCTCGCGATGACAGTTTAAATCGGTGATTTTCTGAAACATGGCTGTCATCATGTCCGGATCACCTCTCAAAACACGGGACTCCACTGCTCTGCAAAAAAGTCCCGTGGCCCTGTTTTCCCTTTGTATTCAGCGATCTACCGCCGCATCACTCGATGCATTTTTTCTTTTTTGTTCAACACGCACCCGGTAACCTCGTGGGGAGGGAGGAGCCTTGTCGGGTATAGAATCGAATTCGCGCCGTGCAGCTCGGTACTCTGCTGACTCCTCGCCATAGTGCTTACTGCTCTCGTCCACTTTCTTCAAGGCGACATCGCACGCCTCATTCAGCTTCTGAATTTTCTCGTCCGCGTGCTTCCCCGGGGGATGAAATGAGAATGGGTATTCCTTTCCATGAAGGGGGGCGAAGGCATTGCCTTTCACCAAGTATTTCTCAATGATCTTCTCGTCCGAACACACCACCTGCTTGATTGGAGTAGATGTGGCGCGTCTAAAGTGATCAGTGCTTGTTGGCAGCAACCCCGAGCTCTTGAGCCGCTTTTCAACTGCGGATTCGGTCATGGGCGTAGCACGGTCAAGCGATCTACAAGCCTGGTAGATGGCCGGTCTTTCCATCAGCCAAAGCGGACAGTCAGGGTTTGTCCAATTGGCGGCCATTACCCATGTTAGATCATCAGCCCCCAGCCGCTGCTCCCGCCTTTCGGCATTATTGAAATCCTCAGCCAGCTCCTGCAAAAACCTGGAGCCTCGATTTACAATGCCATCATGCAGGTACTCCGCCACCTCGTCGTCTCCGAACAGAATACTGGGATCCTCGATCAACAGAGCCCGGAGAAGTGCCTTTTTGCTGCTGCCGTTCTCATGCTCCAAGAACCTCATCACTTGCCTCCAGACAGTGTCGAAAAGTATGCCGCGAGCAGAGCCTCGGGCCTTCATATATTGATCCTCAATGTCATCGACCCCATTGGTCTTCAATATTCCGATAATATCTTCCTGGATGGACTCAGGATGTCGTATTGAACACCTGTTGTTGAACAGCGCAGACTCAGCGTGGCGCATCAGGACGGCGAAGGTTGTATCTTGACACGGGGGGCGAACTTGAAGCTCTTCTTCTCGATCATCCACAAACAATTGCCTGAAGTAGACAAAGTTTTTCTCGGCGGTGCTTATATCCGGTGAAGTGGACGGGCTGGCATCCTGCACGGGCTTCTTGGCTTTCGTCCTCGAACGCTTAGAACTTGTTCTTGGCTTTTTGGCCGCCATCGTTTTTTTCATGGTAGATTTCATTCAAAGAGCATTCGCTGAATGGTTTACCTCGTCACATCAGGCAGTGCATTCGCCGCCTTCTTCAATGCCTCGCTGCCGACGTGGGTGTAGTGCTCGGACATTTGTTCACTGTCATGGCCGATCAACTCCTGGACCACGGCATGGGGGACACCGGCTTCTTTGAGCAAGGTGACAGCGGTATGACGTAGGCTGTGGAAAGACAACTGGGCACCGGTCTTGGCCCCAGTGCGACCTTCCTTTTCCTTCTTGTGACTCACCTTGTCACGCAGTCCAGCACCCGCGAGCAGGTTGGCGAACTGGTTGCTCAGTGTGCTCGTCTTATAGTTCTTGTTTAAGGTGGCGGCTGCACGGGGGTGGATGGGGCCATCAGCTTTATCTTTTCCACGTATTGATTTGAGGTTCGAGAGCAGGGGGGCGGCAACGGGGATGATCATGCGTCGTCCTGTCTTGGCGGTCTCGAAACGCATTTCCGCCTTCTCAAGATTAACCTGTTCCCAAGTAAAGGCGGCGACATCAGAGAGTCGTTGCCCCGTGTAGAGCGCGAACAGGATCATCGAACGCCATTCGTCGTCGGCCTTCGCCAGGACACGGCGAATCTCGTCCTCAGTGAAGGGGCGGCGCTCATAACCACCTTTCTTTTTTACCCGCTCCACAAACTCGGCTGGATTCTCTGCGATCAGAGCGTCCCTCCTTGCCATCTTGAACATCATCCTGGCGCACTTAATGTGATGGTTGGTGCTCGTGGAAGACAGAGTTGAAGCGAGAGACTTTCTGTAGCCGATCAAATCTCCTCGGGTGACCAATGAGATCTCTTGGTCAGCTCGCTCTCCGAGGAAATCCAGAAACTTCGTGCTGGAGGCGTCGTAGAAGTGCATGGTAGCAGGCTTCGTTTCGTCCTTCTTCTCTGCCAGCCAGTTTTTCACATGCTCCCGGACGGTCACAGACTTCAGCTCCCCTCCAGTGATCTCCCGGTGCAGATCCTGGAGGACCGTGCGCACCTGGCTAAAGGTCCGACGCTTTCGGGCGGCCTCCTCAAATTGCTCGGCCAGCTTTTCGGCCTTCCTGCGGTTCGTCTCTTTGGTGGAACGCTTTTTTCGCCTCCCATCAAGGTCTGTGAAACACGCCGTCCAGAAGGGCGAGTTGGGATGTTTCCAGACAGAGGCCATGATCAAAGAAAAGTAAGAACCAGAGTAAGAACATCCGGCCTCATTTCGGGATGTCCAGCGAAATCCAAAATCTGCGCTCTTCCTTGTAAATCAAGGGTTTCAGACGTTCACAAACATCCCCAAACAACCCCTTGGTGAAGCGCGGGTTCAATTCCCGCCCTCGCCTCCACTCCCAACCCAACACGTCGTCAGCCATGAGCGAAGATCCCGACGAAAACGCGAGGAGGGGACTGCCGACGCATGTTCCCACGCCCGAGACGGAGTCCGACAGCAGCCCGGCCATCGGGGCCACGCTGTCCTTCATCAGCCTGATCATGCTGGCGCTCATCCTCCGCCTGGCGGTGCCAAAGGAGGACAGCGCCGTGGAGCTCGGCGTGCTTCTGGTGGCCATCGGCTTCGCCCAGATCTGGCTGATCTTCAATTTCCTGAAGTCGTTCCGGAAGTAAGCACGTCTTCGCGGACGAAACGGTGCCTCCATGCCGTACTCTGCGCATGTTCCTGTCTCCGCGCTCGATTCCCGTTCTCATCCTCGCCGTTCTGACCGGCTGCGGCTTTGGCAAAGAGCCGTTCAAACCGAATCTCGGTCCTGATCTGCCCTCCATCACCGTTTCGTGCGGTGATGTGACCCTGCTGCTGCGTCAGGCCACGCAGTGGACACCAGGGCGCATTGATTTTCGCGGTTCGCCGATGACCACGGAGCGCAGCGCCTATGGCACGGTGTTTTCGTTCCCCGATTGTGGCTTCATCGGCACCGCGCATCTCGAAAACGAGCCGGAGCCGCTGAAGTCGGTCGCCTTCATCCTCGACGGCCAGCCGGTGGAAAAACCGGCCGCCATGCTGAAGGGCGGCACTTTTCGCTTTGAGCGGCAGTCACGCATTCGCGGCTTCGATCTGAGCTGCGTGACCGAGATCGAAGACAACCGCGTCCATGAGACGACCACCGTCCATGCCGACGAGGCGGTGCCACTGAAGCTGGTGTATCATTTCATGCATGCCTGGGCACCCACGGTTTCCGCATTCATGGCCGGAACCGATGCCGATCCGGGCAAAACACTCTCCGGCCCGCTCCATGACGGCGATGACACCGCACGGAAGTTTTTCATCAACCAACGCGTCGATTGGATGGCCGTGTATGAGCCGAAGAGCGGCCAGTTCGCCGTCTCGCGGCTGCTTTCCGCGCCTGAGCAGGGCGGACACATCGCGATGATCTGGAACGTGCCGGGCAGCTACCGGAAGTTTTACCTGCGGTGTTTCAACAACGCCACCGTGCCCGCCGGATTCACCGGCACATGGCGCATGGTGACCGGCTTTGGTGCCAGCACTCCGGAGCAGTGGGAGACGGCCGCCAGGGCGCTCGCGAAACAACTACTCGCAGCGCCGTGACCGGAGCTCACTTCGCTTTCTTCTTCGCTTTTCGCGCTGGCGCAGGAGGCGCGGGCAAATCGTCGGACGGTTGATTCGAGAATCGCCAGGGATCATTCAGGCGGCGCATTTCGGAGAGCAGCAGCGCCTGCATCTCCGCCAGCTTTGCGGCGTGGGCCGGGTTGCTCGCCAGATTGGTGAGCATGGGGCCGGTTTTGCCGTGTTCGGGCAGAAATTCGTCCGGATTCTCCGCCAGATTGAAGAGCTGCGTGGTCTTGGCGCTGCCGTCGGCGGATTCATACTGGATGAGCTTCCAATCGCCCTGCTTCACACAACGCATGCCGGGCTTCGCACCGCCTGCATAGGTGCCGTAAAGCACATCGCGCGTCGTTTTCTTCTCGCCGTTGAGCACCGGCTTGAAACTGATGCCTTCGTTGGTCTCAGGCGCGGCGATGCCTGCCAGATCGCAGAATGTCGAGAGCACGTCGAGCAGGTAGATGTTTCCTTCCACACGTGAACCGGCGGCGATGCCGGGGCCTTTGACGATGAACGGCACGCGCCAGGTGTGCTGGTAGAGGTTTTGTTTGCCCATCAAACCGTGGCGGCCGATGGAGATGCCGTGATCGGCGGTGTAGAAGATGTAGGTGTTGTCGAGTTCGCCCATGGCTTCGAGCTTCTTCAGCACACGACCGATCTGGATGTCGATGTTCTCGCTGCAGGCATACTCGCGGCCGATTTCGTTGCGGATGCTGGCTTCGTCGCGGTTCTGCCACACGCCGCTGACGGCCACCTCGTCACGTACTTTCAGCTCGGTGTTGTCGAACGGATGCTTTCCCAGGTAGTTCACCGGGAGCGGGGGTTGTTTGGAGTGCAATGAAGGAGGATGGGACTCATCGGTGTGATTGGTCGCACCGTATTTGGCCAGCAACTCCGGTTTGCCGTCGCGGGTGTCGTGTGGGTGTGAGAATCCGAAGTAGATGAGGAAAGGCTTCGTGTCCTTCGTGCCCTCACGGTCATTCAGGTAGTTCATCACCTGCTCCGCATGCCAGGCGCTGCCGCTTTCGTCCGTGCCGCCGCGTTTCGACGCGTCATGACGCACGGTGAAGAGCTTGTTCGCGGCTTCGTAGCTGTTGCCCTGTTTGCACGTGCGCATGGTGGCATAACCAGCACGATTGAAGACCGCGGGAATGGTGTTCTGCTCCAGGTTCGGCGGGCTGGTCTTTGCGGCCCACGGCGACACCGGCAGGTGCCACACGGTGCGTCCGCTCATGATCATGTGCCGCGACGGCGTGCAGACCGCGCCCATCGACGCACCCATGTGATAAGCACCGTCAAAAACCATCCCCTGTGCGGCCAGCTTGTCCAGATTCGGCGTTTCCAGCGTGGACAGCGGGTTGTACATCTTCAAATCAAACGGCGACTGGTCATCGACGAGGATAAAGAGGATGTTCGGGCGCCGCTCCGCGGCGAATGACGAAACCAGAATGACGAATGACGAAAGGATGAGGCAAAGCGGTCGCATGGCTGGCTGGGAACGCCTGCAGTGCGGACACATTTCAGGCGATGAAGTGCAAGATTAGCATCCCTGCCTGGTTGATGTTTGATTCCCCTCCCATGCGTTTTCTTCTCGCCGTCCTTGTTTCGTCATTCTGCATTCTGCATTCGTCATTCGCTGCCACGCAGCGCCCGAACATCATCGTGATCATGGCGGATGACCTGGGCTACGGCGATCTGGGCTGCTACGGGGCGAAGGCGGTGCAGACGCCGAACATTGACCGCCTGGCCGCTGAGGGCGTGCGTTTCACCAGTGGTTACTGCTCCGCGGCGACCTGCACGCCGACGCGGTTCTCCTTCATCACCGGAACCTACGCCTTCCGTCAAAAAGGCACTGGTGTGGCCCCGCCCAATGGCCCTGCCCTGATCAAACCGGGCACCGCCACGATCTCATCACTGCTGAAGCAGGCGGGCTATGCCACGGCGGTGATTGGCAAGTGGCATCTCGGCCTCGGTGATCCGAAACCTGATTGGAACGGCGACCTGAAGCCGGGACCGCTCGAAATCGGCTTTGATCACTGCTTCCTGCTGCCCACGACGAACGACCGCGTGCCGCAGGTCTATGTGAACGACCACCGTGTGCAGAACCTCGATGCCAAGGACCCGCTCTGGGTCGGCGACAAGGCACCGGATGAAAACCACCCGACAGGCATCACGCATCGCAGCACGTTGCGCATGGACTGGACCCACGGACACAACCAGACGATCCACAACGGCATCGGCCGCATCGGCTTCTACACAGGCGGCACCGCCGCACGTTTCCGCGATGAGGACCTGGGCGACGCCTGGATCAAGGAATCGAACCAGTGGATCGAGTCCCACAAAGACCAGCCTTTCTTCCTCTTCTTCGCCAGCCACGACATTCACGTGCCGCGCATGCCGCATGAGCGTTTCCAGGGCAAAACACCTCTCGGCTTCCGTGGGGATGCCGTCGTGGAGTTCGATTGGAGCGTGGGCGAGATCATGAAGACGCTCGACAGGCTCCATCTCGCCGAAAACACGCTGATCGTGCTGTGCTCCGACAACGGACCGGTGCTGGACGACGGCTACAAAGACGGCGCGGTGGAAAAACTCGGTGATCACAAGCCCGCCGGACCGTTCAGCGGCGGCAAATACAGCGTGTTCGAAGGCGGCACCCGCACGCCGTTCATCACGCGCTGGAAAGGCCGCGTGAAGCCCGGCGTGTCCGATGAAATCGTCTGCACCATCGACCTCGCCGCCAGTTTCGCCGCGCTCAACGGCGTCTCACTGCCGGAGAATGCCTGCCGCGACAGCTTCAACGTCCTCCCGGCCCTCCTCGGCGAAAGCGGCGCGAAGGGCCGCGATCATCTGCTGCAGCAGGACAACAACGGCACCAACTTCGGCCTCCGCGCCGGGGACTGGAAGCTCGTGCGCATGAAAGCGAAGGGCAAATCGCAGGCCATCGTGACAAAGAAAGTCACTCCGCTGCCCACCTCACAGCATGCGCTTTATCATCTGGCCGATGATCCTGGCGAAGAGCACGACTTGAGCGCGAAGAACCCCGAAAAGACCCAGGAAATGATCGCGAAGCTCGACGCGCTGATCGCAGCAGAACGGTCGCGTTGACGCATCTTGATTGCGCCGCGTGGGAGGGGCGTCGGAAGTCAGTTCACACGTTCCACTTTCACGCGGATGAACGAAGTGGCGTGCGCGGGGGCGGTCGCCTTTGGCCGAACCGTCACGGATTCAGTTCCGTCAGCATTGTCCAGCGGGGCGCCGACGTTTTCGAGGTAGGCCGGGCCTGAGTGCCATTGGACCAGGTCATGACTGATCTCGGTGGTGTAGCGAATGCCATCCACTTCGTAGCCGTTCACCGGATCACCGCTGCCGCTGCCTTGCCTTCTCCGGAAGGTGTATTCACAGTTGCCGTTCGAAACCCGGGTGGATTCGAAAAGAGGTGGCCGGTTGTCCCGCTGCAAGGGATCCAGACCTCCGGCAAACTCCAGGAGATTGAAGATGCCGTCTCCATCGGCATCCACCATGTCCCCCGCCAGGGGATTGTCCCCACCGTCTTCCAGGCCCGCGAACGTCTGGTCGCGCCAGAAGTCCACTGGATCACCGACCCGCATGGTGACTTGCTTGGAGGACGTGCCGTAGGAGTTCGTCGCCGAGACCGAGACATTGAAATCACCTGTTTGCGTCGGTGTGCCGAAGATGCTGCCGCTCGTCGCATTCAGGCTCAAACCTGCAGGCAGTCCACTGGCCCCATAAGTGGAAATGGACCCGCCCCAGGCGGTGATCGTCGAGAGAAACGGCACTCCCAGATACGCGCGATAGACGTTTGGCACCGCGAGTGTGGGCAGGGGAAGAACGCTCAGGTTGTTCGGCAGAATGCTGCGCCCCAAATCATTCACCGGGATGAAGACGGCGTTTCCACCTCCGGCCAGCACCGCATTCGGAGCATGGATGACCGTGGGGGCGGTAAAGGCACCCGTCAGGTCAACGTAGCTGCCGTTCTCAGCAAAGATGACTGAAGGAGCACTGCCCCGAAACAGGAGAGCTGCGCCCGCTTCAACATACCAGACACTCCCGCCGTTGGACGGGGTGTTGACGGTTCCGGCGCGGGCGACGCGCATGGCATTGTCCCGGCCCACCACGGAGGCGCCTCCCGCACCATCGACGAGGAGGGGCATGCCGGAAGAAGAGAGGCTGGACGAGTCGGGTGTGACCACACGCAGGGACGCGGCAGAGCTCTGAAGCACCGTGCCTTGCACGCCTGACCAGAAGTCACTGACGAAATAGACGCGGTTGACGGTCTGCAGACCGGTTCCCGTCAGGAGAAACTCCGCCAACCGCGTCGTCGTCGCTGGCATTTGGGTCACCTGAGGCAATGCGCTCCCGACGGCGAGGAGCAGGATCGAGGTCGAGGTGCCGTGAATGTTTTGAATCTGGACCGGGACCTTCCACACGCCGGGGGAGGCGATGGAACCTGTCAGCCGGCCATAGTTGCTGAGAGTGACGCCGGGAGGCAGGTTGCTGGCAGAGAATCCAGTTGGAGTGTGGCTGGCAGTGATCTGATGGTCGATCGCCTGTCCAGCGACGACATCGAGGCGGCCTGCGCTGGTCATCCGTGCCCGTGGTGCGTTGCTGATGGCCATGCCAACGGTCTTTTCGCCGGTGTGCCCTGCGCTGTCGCGAAGGGTGATCTTGACTTGGTAATCTCCAGCGACTTCGGGAACCCCGCCGATGAAAGCCCCTCCGGGCGCTTGCACCCAGGCCAGTTTCAATCCGGGAGGCAATCCCGTCGCTTGATAGCTCGTGATGGAGAAATTCTGCGTCACGATCTCGTAGTGAAAGAAGTCACCGACGTTGCCTGCCTGGTCGCCTGAGTAAACCTGAGGAAGCCGATAGACGTTGAGAAGCGGATCAGTCACCCGGTTGAGGCTCAGCGATGTCATTTCCACCACCTGTGTCCGCGGTTGAACCACTCCCGTCACGGTGGCGGTACCACTTTTGAAGACCGCCTTGACTGGAAACTGGTCGATCAAGTCCAGGTGCGCCCCTTCCTCAAGGAACACAGCATTATTGAATCCGAATCTTCCAGATGACAGGGTGCCGCCAGAACGGACATAGAAAAACTCCTTGTAGGCCGTGCCGCTGATTTCGACGGCCTGGCCCGATTCAACCACGACACCTTTGCCGTTTGGCAGGGCCATGCAGCTGCAACCTTCCCCCTTGAGGATGATTGGAGATCCTGACGTCCCCTGAAAGTTCAAATCCGGCAGTTGGACCCGCAGCTCCGTCTCGGAGACGATGGTAAACGCCGAAGCGGCCACAGGATCGAACGCCTCATTCACAAAATAGACCCCGCGCACCAGATCGAAGCCGGTGCCCTGCACCGTGACCCAGGTGTCATTGGCAGCCGAGTCTGGATCGTAGGACGCGATCGACAGCGGAACCTCATCAACGTAAACGCTGAATGCCCTGCTGGCGGTTCCAAACGAGTTGGTCGCCGAAATGGTGACGGCAAAGAAGCCGCTCGCGGTCGGGGTGCCTGAGACCACGCCAGTGGTGGGATGGATCGACAGACCGGGCGGCAGGCCGGTGGCGGTGAAGGTCGCCGGTCCATTGTAGATCTCCACCTGAAAGCTCAGCGATGCCGTGGAATTGGCTTCGATCCGGGTCGAGCCATGCATGACCGGGATCGGAGTGCCGGTGACCGTGAGCGTGTAAACAAACACGGTTGAACCGGCGGGGTTGGTCACTGTGATCGGGATCGAATAGACACCCGGCGTGCTGGGATAACCCGACAACTTGCCGGTGACGGCATCGAGCGCCAGACCATGCGGGAGAGACGTCGCGGCGAACGTCGGCTGCGGGTAAGGCCGGCTCATCAGCAACTGGTATTCAAACCGATCTCCCACCGCGGCCGTTCCGGAACTGGCACTGACGATCAAGGGCACCTGCCGCACTTCAAGGAGGGTCGGCAGCTTGGTCACGCGGATGTCTTTCACCACGCGGAAGTCACCATGACCAATCGCGGTGACTCCGACATTCTGAAGAACAATCGCATCTTCCGCATGAAACACCTGGTTGCTGTTGCTGAGGGTGGAATAGCTCAGGTCGAGAAATCCTCCTGATCGCACGAAGAACGTGTTCACACTGCCGCCCATGGCCCGGGCCGATCCACCTTCCTCGACCACCACCCGATTGGCAAAACCATCGCCGATCCACGCCCCGCCCCTCTTCACAACGAAATGCGCATCTGATGCATGTCCCGCATCATGACCTGCGGTGACATCGATGGTGTTCGTCGGAAAGACCACGGCGAGACCTTGATCAGACTCCACGATGAGATTGCATTTTTGGGAGGAGTTCTGCAGCACGTAGGGAACGGTCACGCGCAGCTCCGAGTCAGACACGACCTGGAAAGCCTCCGCGTCGATCCATTCATGGTTGTTGTGTGAAAAATAGACGCCCCGTGTGCTCTGAAACCCAACGCCGTGGATCGTGATGATCTCGTGGGGATTGATCGTCGTGGGTGTGAAGGAAATGATCCGGGTCGGCCCGAGCACGATCTCCAAGGTGGCCGCCAGTGTGTCCGAACCGCCCGCGTTGGACGCGCCGATGGTCAGCGGGAAGGTCCCTTGCGCACTGGCGAGTCCGGTCACCCGTCCGGAGGCACCGTCCAGCACCAGCCCGGAAGGCAGACCATCCACCGTGAACTGAGTGGGTTGGTTTGAGGCGCTGAATTGGAAATCAACCGGCTCGCCAACCTCGAACGAAAGAGTTCCCACGGGGGCCAGCACGGGTGGATTTGGGAGAATGTGAACCGTGAGGTCCCGCGACCCTGTTCCGCCTGCACCGGTGGCAGTCAGTGTGACCGGGTAGCTCCCCACCTGGCCGACCGTGCCCCGCATCTCCCCCGTGGCCACATTCAGCGTCAGGCCGGCTGGCAGTCCGCTCGCTCCATAGCTGTGCGCTTCCGGTTCTGAGGTGACTTGGTAGGCGATCTGTTCATTGACGTGCGCGGTGATCGTCGCCCCGCTCGTGATCACCGGTGCGGGCGGCAGGATCGTCACGTTCACCACCGCCGAGCCTTCACCCCCGAGGTTGCTTGCCTTGACCACCACGGCAAAGCTGCCGCTTGCCGTCGGCGTGCCGGAGACCAGTCCACTGCCGCTGTTCACGCTCAAGCCATCCGGCAGTCCTTCCGCTGCGAAACCTGTCGGCACGTTGCTCGCTGCGATGGTGTAGCTGAAAACGTGTCCCACCTGTCCGGAGGCGGTTCCCGGGCTGGTGATCACCGGAGCGTCTGGAGGATGAATCACCAACGCCAGAGTCTCGCTGTCGCTGCCACTTTCGTTCGTCGCCGTGATGGCCGCTCCGAAGGTGCCGACCTCCGTCGGCGTCCCGGAAATCACACCACTGCCCGGGTTGATGACCAGGCCTGCGGGCAGGCTGGCAGCCCCGAAACTGGATGGCTTGTGAGTTGCTGTGATCTGATAGTTGAATGCCTTGCCGTACTTCCCGCTGATGCTCAAAGGACTGGTGATTTCCGGCGGTGGCCGTGGCAAGATCGTCAGCATCACCGCCAGGGTTCCGGTGCCTCCTGTTCCGGTCGCTGAGAGGCTCAGAGGGTAGCTTCCCACCTGCTCCACGTGGCCGCTGATCTCGCCGCTCATGCCATTGAGCGTCAGGCCCGCGGGCAGTCCGCTCGCCCCGTAGCTTTGGGCTTCCGGCTCGGATGTGATCTGATAACGAATCGCCTCATCCACGCGGGCGCTGATCGTCGTCCCGCTTGTGATCACTGGTGCTGGCGGCAGGATCGTCAGATTCACCACGGCCGAGCCTTCGCCGCCGAGGTTGCTCGCCTTGACCAGCACGGCAAAAGTCCCGCTCGTTGTCGGCGTGCCTGAGATCGATCCGGTGCCGGCATTCACGGTCAGGCCTGCGGGCAGTCCATCTGCACCGAACGCCGTTGGATTGTTGCTGGCCGTGATCCCGTAGCTGAAATTTTGCCCGACCTGTCCCGCTGCCGTGCCTGGGCTGGTGATCCTCGGGACGTCCGGCGGGTTGATCACCATCGCCAGAGTCTTGCTGCCACTGCCGCTCTCATTGGTCGCCGTGATCGTCACCGCGAAGGTTCCCACCTCCGTCGGCGTCCCAGAAATCAGCCCGCTGGCCGTGTTGACGGCCAGACCGGCGGGAAGACCGCTCGCGCCAAAGCTCGTCGGCGCGTGATTGGCGGTGATCTGGTAGCTGAATGCGGTCGCATAACTCCCGCTGATGCTCGTCGGGCTGGTGATCTCGGGTAGGGGCCTCGGTTGGATCGTCACTGTCATCCCCAGTGATCCCGTGCCTCCTGCTCCCGTGGCCGTGACGGTCACAACATAGGTTCCCTCCTGCTCGACGACACCGCTGATCTCACCGCTCGTCCCATTCAGCGTCAGCCCCGTCGGCAATCCGCTGGCTCCATAGGTGTCCGTGGCTGGTTGGGACGTGATTTGATAGCGAAGGGCCTCACCCGCTCGGGCGGTGACGGCCGCCGGACTCGTGACCACCGGCACAGGAGGCAGGATCGTCATGCTCACCACCGCCGAGCCTTCGCCGCCGGGATTGTTCGCTTTTACGAGGACGGCAAAACTCCCGCTGGCGGTCGGCACTCCGGAGACGAGCCCGCTTGTCGCATTGACCGCCAGGCCTGCCGGCAGTCCGCTGGCCGCAAACCCCGTGGGGTTGTTCGTCGCCGTGATCTGGTAGCTGAAGGCCTCTCCCACCCGTCCAGAGGCGCTCAGTCCACTCGTGATTTCAGGGGCATTCGGCGGGTTGATGAGCAATTGCAGGATCTCACTGTCGCTCCCGCTTTCATTGCTGGCGGTGATCGTCACCGCAAAGCTTCCCGCGACCGCCGGTGTCCCCGAAATCAGCCCGTTTCCCGTGTTGACGGACAGACCGGACGGCAGCCCGCTGGCACCGTAGTTGGTCGGTGAGTTCGTTGCCGTGATCTGGTAGCTGAATGCGGTCGCGTACCTGCCGGTCATGCTCAATGGGCTCGTGATCTCCGGCGGCGGCCGTGGCGAAATGGTCAGGGTCAGCACCTTGCTGTCGGTGCCGCCCGCGTTGGTGGCGCTGAGTCCGACGGGATAAACACCCGCCGTCAATGGAGCGCCGCTGATGACTCCCGTGCTTTGATCGAACATCAATCCCGCCGGCAAGCCGGTGGCTCCAAACGAGGTGGCCGGCGGAGAAGCCGTGATTTGATAAGTCAGAGCAGAGCCGACAACCCCGGCTTTCACCAACGACGACGTGATGTGGGGCGGTTCGATCGCAACCGTCAGCTGCAATGTCGAGGTGCCGGCACCCGCCGCATTTCCTGCCGCGAGCGCCACGTGGCTCACGCCCAGCACGGTCGCCACGCCGGAGATTTTTCCCGTCGCACGGTCGATCTTCAGCCCTTGTGGCAGACCTGTGGCCTCAAACCAGACGGGTGAGTGATCTGCTGCCACTTGGAACTGAAACCCGACTCCTGCATAGGCCACCACCGAGCTGGCGCTGGTGATGACGGGCGGCTCCGTGTTGTAGCCTTCGATCAAGCTGCGAGCATCCAGCCGTGCGCCAGACGCCACCTTCCCGGCCAGGCTGCCAACCCGGCTCGCAGAATTCATCAGATGGGTTTTCACCTCGGCAGGAGTCAAACTGGCATCCCGGCCGAAAAGCAGGGCACAGGCACCGCTGACGTGGGGTGTGGCCATCGATGTTCCGCTCAGGTAGCGATAGCTCGATGACGGTGACGTGCTGTAGATGGAAACCCCTGGCGCCGCGATGTCCACTGTCGTCGCACCATGGTTGGAGAATGACGCCAATCTGTCATCTCGATCCGTCGCGGCCACGGAGATGATGTTGGGCAGGTTGTAGGACGCGGGGTAGGAGGGAAACTTGTCCGTGTCCAGACCGTCGTTTCCTGCCGCCGCCACGAAAACGGACCCGCTGTTCTGGATCGCCGTGAAAAGGGCGCTGGAATAACCGCCGCCGCCCCACGAGTTTGATGTGAACTTCGCCCCGTTTTGAGTGGCGTAGTTCACCGCGGCGACAGCATCCGAGGTGTAACCGTCGCCACTGCTGCTGAGGAATTTCAGGGCCATCAGCTTGACTCTCCAGGCCACCCCAACAACGCCGACACCGTTGTCTCCCGCCGCGCCGATCGTTCCCGCCACGTGAGTGCCGTGGTAGTGGTCATCCATCGGGTTCCCGTCACCGTTGTAGAAGTCGTAGCCGTGCACGTCATCGACATAGCCGTTCCCGTCATCATCGACCCCGTTGCCTGCAATCTCTCCCGCGTTGGTCCAGATGTTCGCCGCCAGATCAGGGTGGGCATAGTCGATGCCGGTGTCGATGATGCCCACCACCACCGAACTCGCATCCGTCGCCAGATCCCACGCTTCTGGGGCATCAATGTCGCCCTCGCTCCCCGGGGGCGGTGAGGTGTTGTTCATGCCCCACAGGGCGCTGTAACCGGGATCATTCGGTGCCCGGTCATGCGTGACCACAAAATCGGGCTCTGCGTGGCTGATCGTCCCATCCAAGGGGCGCAACCGGGCCCTGATGCGGTCCAGCGTGTCCTTGTCAGGCTGGCTTTCTCCTTCAGAACTCACCAGATAAACCCGTCCCGGTGCCACCGTCTTCCGCAGCACGAGCCCCGTGGCGCTTAATCGTTTCTGCAGCACCTCGGGCGGCGTCTGTTCCCCCATGGAAACGATCAGGTGGTCTGCCACCATGGCCACCACCGGTCCGCCATCTCCCCTCCGCTCGATCCGGACAAACGGATACTTGGATTTCGTCTTTTGGATCTCCACCGTGGTCCCCGGTGGCAGTGAGCTCGTCGCTGGCGACGACGCAATCGCTGGCGACGATCCGTTTCTCCCGGCGACGGCCCCAGGAGGAGCACTTTGAGAGCTGGCCTGTCCCTTTGCCGTGTCACCCACCTTATCCACTGGGTTCGCCAATCGGCTTTGCGCCTGGTCTGCCTTTTCCTCCGCACCCTTCGATGAAGACGAACCCTGACGCCCCATCGTCACGAAAACGAGAATCCCAAGCCCCAGGGCAAAGAGAAGCCAGAGGCCGGCATGCCGTGACGTCCGCATGGCTACTGCCCCCCGGCTTTGATCCAGACACCACTCCCTGCACGCCAGTCGTCATGTCTATGGGCATTCATTTCCGGCAGGTTCTAACGAAGTCTCCTCCATTTGGCAATGTTCAAATATGAGCCGAACCAGGCTCCGAAGCGCCCTTGTTTCAGGTCTCTGGGGACGGCAGCACCATCGTGCTGCCGGGCAACAGCCCCGCACCCGCCCGATTTCGCCGTTTCGCGTCACCGCGGCTGTTTGTCTTCCGCAAGCCCATACGAGCGCATCCACCACGCCAGCCGCTCTTCGTCGGAAGGCTGGGACTTTTTCAGCCGGATGTTCCACGTGCGCTCGTAATCTGCCCTCTTTGAGCGGCGGATCTGCGGCAGCGGCGGTTCGGTGGAGGGATCGCCATTCGCCCCGCGATCAGCGCTGCTGCGCACCCATTTGTCCAGCGCCGTGCGCAGTTCGTTCAGCGTGGCGCTCTTGTCCGCGTGGGCGGAGACGTCGTGCAGGCCCTGCGGGTCTGTTTGAAGGTCATAGAGCTCCCACTCCGGCCGCGTCGGCGTCAGCCACGTCTGCTGAAAGCTGTCGAGCTTCTGTTGCTTCTGCAGCACCCGCAGCAGCGGCAGCCCTGGATAGCTGGCCTCCTTGTAGCTCGACCAGTTCAGCCTGGAACGTTCCGGCTGGTAGTTGTGCACGAACCAGGAATCCGCCGTGATGACGGCACGGATGCGATCCATCGCCTCGCCACAACGGTCACGCGCGGCGAAAAGCCGGTCGCGTTCCGGAAAATCGCCGCTGAGAACCGGCCGGCCCTCCATCCACGCGGGGACGGGCAGCCCGGCGAGTGTCAAAACAGACGGGGCCAGGTCGATGAGGCTCACGAGTCGCTCCTCGACGCTGTTCGCGGCGATTTGCGGCCCGCGGATGATCAGCGGCACCTGCAAGCCCTCGACGCTGAGCCATTGCTTGCCCCAGGGCATCGGACGGCCGTGATCGGCGAAGAAGATGACGATGGTGTTGTCCATCACGCCCTCCGCCTTGAGCTGATCGATGATCGCTCCCACACGACGGTCCACGACCTCGACACTGCGATGGTAGGCATACCAGTCGCGACGCATCAGGGGATGATCGGGATAGTTCGGCGGGATGTCGATCGTGCGCAGCTTTTCCTCGTCGAACTCCTCCGGAATGGGAAACGGGCGATGCGGCTCCGTGATCTGAAACTGCGCGAAGAAGGGCTGCCCGGGCTTCCGCTTCCGCCAGTCGTCGCCATCAAACATCGTCAGCGGATTGTGCTCGAAGTTGTAATGCGTTTTCGCCTTTTTGATCACCCGGCCGTTGCGTTCCGAGCCTGGAGCGGCCGCGTTGGTGACAAACCAGCCGGCCTCACGCAGGATCGTCGGCAGCGGCTTGTACGGCCGCGGCAGCGGCTGCGGATTCTCCACATCGTGCGGATGCAGTCCGGTGGTGGTTTGATAGCAGCCGAGGATGAACGCCGAGCGCGAGGAACTGCACACCGGCGCGGAGGAATACGCCCGCGTGTAGCGCCGCCCCTCGGACGCGAGGCGGTCGAGATTCGGCGTGCTCACGTCCTTCAAACCATAGGCGCCCGTGTCCGGGGACATGTCATCGGCGATGATCCAGACCACATTCGGTGGCTCGGCCAGAAGTGCTGCTTGGAAGAGGAGAAGAACTGGGAGGAGGCGCGACATGAGAGGCGTACGGCTACTTCTTCGGCGCGGTTTCCCTGAACTTCGTCATCAGTTCCTGGAACTTCTTGTTCAGTTCCCGGTATTCGGGGCTTTTGCGATCATGCTTCGCACGCTCGGCTGCAATCGCTTTGATCTGCGTGGCCATCGCGCGGCGGTCCTCGGTGGCTTTCAGCGCGGTGGTGTCCACCTTGACCTCCACATCGTCCCAGTCGTCCGTGCGGAACACGGAGGCGGGCAGGCCGTCGCTGTTCACCAGATTCGAGCCCTCGGGATTCGACGCCCACGCATAGCGCACGGCCACGGGTTGCTTCACTTCGGCGCTGCTCACGATCACGGCGTCCATGCCGTCGATCTTGGCATCCGCCCACTTCCACTTCTTGTCGGCTCCGGCGATCTCAAAGCGCTTCAACGGCCCGCCATCGCGTGATTTGAGGCCTTCTCCGGCTTGATCGAAGGTCACACGGATCGCGCCGTCTTTCACCTCGCTCGATTTGAACAGCGGCCCGGAATAGATCATGTCCCGGCCGTAATCCTTCGCCAGAGCCCAGCGCGCGAGACGCTCGCCGGGATCCTGCTTGTTCTTCGGGTGGATGTCGTTCGCCTCGCCGACGTCGTTGATGATCGCCATGCCGGTCTTCGGCGTGGTGCCGAGCACCAGGCGCATGCGATCCTGCACCAGCGGCCACGGGTCCGGCGTGCCGGGCTCGGTCGATGGGACGCGATAGTTCGCGAGCTGCATGAAGTAGAACGAGAAGTCGTCCGCCCAGCGTTTGCGCCAGTCGTTGATCATGAGCGGCAGCGTCAGGTCGTAAGGCACCGCGCCAGCCTTCGCATTGCCCTCCCCCTGATACCAGATCGCTCCGCGCATCGTGTAGCCCGCGAACGGATGAATCATCGCGGCGAAAAGCACGCCTGGCTTGCCTTCGGTCAGCAGCGGACGCTTCGGCACGTCCGGCTTCTTCGGCAGACGTTTGCGATCCTCGGCCGGTTTGCCCTTGGCGGCGGCCATCATCGCCTTCCATTGCTCCAGCTTGGCCGTGTAAGCCGCGTCCGCCTTCGCCTGGTCGTAGCTCGACTCGTCCGTCATCATCGCATCCACGAGCGCCTTGGTGCCCGGCAGCGTGTTCAGCGCCTCTCGACTCGTGAAAGTCTCCACCGGCTTGCCACCCCAGGCGGATTTGATCACGCCGACGGGAATGCCGAGCTCCAGATGCAGCTTCCGCGCGAAGAAAAAGGCCACGGCTGAAAATCCCGGCACCGTTTCAGGCGTGGAGGCCTGCCACTGGCCATCGATGTCGTCCTGATCGCTCTCCGCCGTCACCAGCGGCGCGTTGAACATGCGCAGCGCCGGATGATCCGACTTCTTGATGAGGTCTTCATACGCAGGAACGCGGTTCATCGTGAAATACATGTTCGATTGACCCGACGCGAACCACACCTCGCCCACCAGCACGTCCTGAATCTCGATCTTGTCCGCTCCGGCCGAGATCGTCAGCACCGCGCCCTTCGCATCGGCCGCGCCTGTTTCGATTTGAGCCTTCCATTTCCCATCCGCGCCCGCCTTGGCCGTCGCCGACTTGCCTTTGAAGGAAACCGTCACCTCCGTGCCCGCATCCGCCTTGCCCCAGATCGCCGCGGCACGCTCTCGCTGGAGCACCATGTGATCGGAGAAGAAGTGCGGCACGTTCAGCTTCGCGAGAAGCAGCGACGGCGTGAGAAAGAGGAGTGAGAGGATGTGTTTCATGGTAAACAGGTGCTTCAAAGGGGCTCGAAGACTGGAAGCGGTCGGTGGTCTCAAACAAACAACCCGCCCAGCGTGCCGGTGCTCACGTTGTTAAAGCTCGACATCTCAGCGCCGAACTGCTGCGCCAGTGTGAGATGCAGATTCGCCAGCGGCGTGCCTTTGTCGAAAGACGCATGCTGGCCGGTTTTCACGCGTCCCTGGCCTTTGCCAAGCAACACCAGCGGCAGGTCCTCTTTGATGTGGCCGTTGCCGTCCTTCATCTCGCTGCCGTAGAGCACCACGCTGTTGTCGAGCAGCGAGCCGTTGCCCTCGTCGATGCCGTTCATCTTCGAAACGAGGTAATGCACCTGCTGCGCATACCAGCGGCTCACCGTCGTGTACTCGGCCACCAGCGCCTCCTGGTTCTTGTGATGGCTCATGCCGTGGTGATCATTCTTCACGCCATCGAGGAAGGTGAAATTCTGCCGCGAGAAGCCATGCGCGCTCATGAAGGTGGCCACACGCGTCGTGTCCGTCTGCAAGGCGAGCACCAGCAGGTCGAGCATCAGCTTCATGTGCTGGTCCTTGCTCATCGGGATGCCCGCTGGCGGCCGTTTCATGTCCGGCGGCGTCAGCGGTGTCCATTCCGGCGCGGGCGGATTCATCGTGCGCTCGATTTGCTGCTCCACGCCGCGCACGCCTTCGAGATACTCGTCGATCTTCTCCTTGTCGCGACCGCTGGCGATCTTTTGCAGCGCCTTCGCATCCTCCAATACGAGATCCACCACGCTGCGACGGTTCTCCGCAGCCCGTCGGGCCTCCGGCGATGAAGGATCGCGGAAAAGCCGGTCAAAAGCCGCGCGTGGACTGATCTCCGGCGAGATGCGCTGCGTGGCGCTGCTCCACGAAACCGTGTTCGCCAACGCGATCGGATCATCGGCCGCCATGCCCTGACGCGGTGGCTCCGTGCCGAGCTCGATGCTCGCAAACCGCGTCCGCTGGCCAATCTGCCGCGCGATCACCTGATCCACCGAAATGCCGTTCACGCCATTCTCGATGGCCGTGCCCGTCAAGAACGCGCCCGTGAGCTTCACATGCCCTTTGCCCACGCTGTCGATCCCGCTCAGCACGACCATGTCGTTCTTGAATTCCGCCAGCGGCTCCAAAATCGGCGACAGCGCAAAGTCACGCCCCGTGCCGGAAACATTCCAAGCCTTCGGAAACACGCCGTTTGGCTGGAAAAAGGTCACAAAACGCCGTGGTGGCAGCTTTTGAGCCGCCCGCGCCCTCGGTGTCATGATTTCCAACCACGGCAAAGCCAGCGTGGCTCCGATTCCACGAAGAAGAGTGCGGCGTTCAATGCGAGGGGACATGCGGGCGGGGTAACGACTGCGCGGACAGTGAGCTTGCAGCTCTTCCTCGGCGCAGCCTCACTTCGGCCCTGACTTCAGCATCATCACGGCGCACACCAGCCCGGCCAGCGTGATGAGAGCCCCAAGACCCAGCAGGAGTTGGAAGGGCAGGATCGCGAAATGAGTCACCCGCGCGGTCCGAGGCTCTTCCGGCAGGCAGGTGACCTTCGCTTTGCCGGTGGTGGCGGCCGTCTTGTAGTCGCTGCCATCCACCGGGAATTCCGCAGTGATCGCCGGAACACCGGGCGCATACTCCACCGTCACGTAGAAGGCCTGCCCGCCTTTCGATAGCGTCTGTGTGCGCTGGCTCACGACGCGCCCCTCCACCGCCACGCCGCGTTCATCGAGCCGGCGGGAGGTCCGCACCTCCATCCACGCATAGGCCGAAAGCCAGAGGCCGCCTCCGAGCAGCAAACAGGTGATCAGAAGGGCTTTGAGGCGTGGGAATGGCATGAGAGATGGAAAAAAACAGACCAATGTCCCCCGTGCAACCGCTTCGGCCAGTTGAATTGTGCGCGGCGACAGGCGGGCCGCACTTCCGCTGGGAATCGGTGCGATCCAGGCTCGCGGTGCATGACACCGGCCTTGAACGGCCGGCCGAAGACCCGCACCCAAACTTTTCCTAGCCTTCGGCTCGGCATTTGCGCTAGCCTCCGGCTGAATTTTCGTTCACGCGCCATGAGTTCGTCGTCCTCCGGTTCCAAACCCAGCACCGGCTGGCAGCCGCCCTCTCTCGAAGAGATGCAGGCCATGCTGCCGCTGTATCATTTTGAGAAACTCCTCGGCCGCGGCGGCATGGGCGCGGTTTACAAGGCCTGTCTCTTATACACATCTGACGCTGCCGACGACGGA
>NZ_JACSRD010000252.1 GCF_014879935.1 Prosthecobacter sp. | reverse complement strand
ATCACTGCTCGCTTTCGCCGCTGTCATCGATTGGATGCAGCCGCTCAAGAGGTTTTAAAACACTGCCTACGCCATCGACACCGGCCTCGCCGCCGCGAATACGCCGAACCCGACGCCCGATCTCGGCCGCCGCCTCGAAAACGCCGTCCTGCTCCACCTCCGCCGCCTCGGCGAGTCACCCACCTTCGCCGCCATGCCGAACGACTGGGAATGCGACTTCGTCACACCCACCCACGCCATCCAGTGCTGCGCCCGCCTCACCCCTGAAAACCGCACCCGCGAGCTACGCGGCCTCCTCCAAGTCGCAGCTCTACCCGGCGGCATCAAAGGCCAGCCGAGAGAGCTACTCGTCCTCACGCTCGATCAGGAAGATGAGCTACAGGAGCAAGGCCTCTCGATCCGCGTCGTGCCTGCCTGGAAGTGGCTGGATTGAGAAAAGAATCAAATGACTGCCAAAAACAAAGTCGCCTACGACTTCTTCAGCACCCGCCCCGCCGAACTCCTCGGCAAAGAACTGCCGAGGTGGAGGAAGAGGCTGGTGAAGGGGAATTGAGATAGAGTTGCTGACAAAAGTGCACGTTTGTGAATGATTCATTCTCGAATAGTCATCAATCATGCATCCCCATCGTGCTGAGATTCCATCTGAGTCATTCGATCACCTCGCTCTAGCGGGCACATTTTTTGTTTCGACATGTCTGACTTGCCCTGAAGCAGATGCTGTGTTGCCCGCCCACTCCAAGGTGATCCAACCTCTGATTCGAGGTGCAACGACCGCGATGGTATGGCCGCCCGCCAAAGGAGCACGGGCTTTAGCGTTCCCTGCCGATATTCTACTTCCAGAACGAGGTCGTTATCGGCTCGACCTCACCCGCGATGTGTTTTCAGGTCACGAAAGATTTTGGAACGCTTCAGGATGGAGTCGTGGCTCCATCGTTCTACGCATGCACGAGCCGCCAAACGATATAGCCGAGATTTTCATGAATTGCTCTGGGCCAGCTACTTTTTCCTCACGCTATCAGTTGGCCAAGGGTGATTCAAAATCCGCCATATGCTATTGTGACAAGTCCGCTTCCCAGGGTGATGTTGCGTTTTGTTTTTCAGCGTCCAACGGCATTCAGCATGTTTCCATTTTTGCTCCGCCCGATACTTTGAAGGCGCTTTATCAAACAGCATATTCCTATTGCCGCCCTTTCAAACGGTGGTTCGAATGCTCACCAGGAGAAGCGGTCAATCTAGTTTAGCGTGACTGGCATCCTCAGATGGTAAGATACGTAGTTTATTGAACCATCCTCTTAGCACCTGCCAGAGTCAGTTCAGCCTCTTGCCCTTCTCCTCTTCACCCTCAGCCTTCCACAGCCCTTGCACAAACACTGCCAGCGTGGCAAACTCGTCTCATGAGCACTCAGATGGCCTTTCAACGCGGTGTCTCGCCGCTGCTGCAACTTCTCCTTCCCGGCAAGGAGGATTTGATCATGTCTGTCATGCCAGACCGGACCCTGCGGGATCGGATTGACCAGTTGGCGGGGAAAAGCACCGAAGGCGAACTCACGGAAGAAGAGCGGGCCGAGTATGAGGGCTACGTCCGGGCCAACAAGTTCATCGCCCTGATGATGCGTGAGGCGAAACGCTTCAAAGCCCAGTCCGCAGCATGACCGAGGCCGTGCGGCATCTCGTGCGACAACGGGCGCAGCACCGTTGCGAGTATTGCCAGCTTCATCAGGATGACTCCCCGCTGGCGGCGCTGCACATCGAGCACATCCGCCCCATCAAGCATGGCGGCACTGATGCCGTGGAAAATCTCTGCCTGGCCTGCATCGACTGCAATCTGCACAAAGGAACGAACCTGACAGGCATCGACCCGGAGACCGATGAGATCACTCCGCTGTTCCACCCGCGAAGAGACAACTGGGACGAGCATTTCATCTGGAACGGCATCCGCATTGCAGGGCGCACCGCCGTAGGTCGAGCCACCGTCCGTGTGCTCGACTTGAATGGTGATGATCGCCTCGATCTGCGAATGGCCTGACGCTCGCCTCATGCGCCTCCTCCTCTTCGCTCTTTGCCCTCTGCTCTCCGCCTTCCCCGCGCAGCCGCCAAACATGCTCCTCGGCACGCAGGCCATCGGCGGGCGGTATCAGTTCACGCAGGACGAGCCCTTGCTGGAGAGCGCGAAGCTGATCGCGGAGCTCGGGTCGGGCATCATGAAGTTCTCGATCTCGAAGCAGGCCTCGTTTGGCAAGACGAAGGTGAATGTGCGCGGGAGCAATCCCGGCCTCCAAACACTCGCCGAGATCGCGGCGAAGGAGCCGACGCATCGCGCGGTGCTCGACATGCCGTTCACGCACTTCTTCATCTGGGCCTATCCCTTCACCACGCATGGCAGCGCGGGCACCTACAAGCCCGCGGAGCGCGATCTGGAGTATCTCGAGATGTTTGACCTCACCGCGCATCTGCTGCGCACCTACAGCGGCAGCGGCAAAAAATTCTACCTCGGCCACTGGGAGGGCGACTGGCATTTGCGACCGCACTTTGACCCGAAACAGCCCTTCCCCGAGCACTTTGGCGAGAACTTCATCGCCTGGCTCAAGGTCCGTCAGCAGGCCATCGACGACGCGAAGCGCGACACACCGCATCAGAACGTCGAAGTCTGGCACTACACCGAGGCGAACCTCGTCGAGCCCTTCCTCCAAGGCGGCCAATGCCTCGCCAACGACATCCTCCCGCAGGTGGACGTCGATTTCGTCAGCTACTCCTGCTACGACAGCCTCCAGCGCGGTATCCGCGACGATCTCCACGCCGCGCTCAATCATCTCGAATCCAAACTCAATCCCAAGCCCGGCATCCCCGGCAAACGCGTCTTCATCGGCGAATACGGCTTCCCCGCCCGACGCTACTCGGCCGAGGTGACCGACCGCAAAAGCATCGACACCATGATCGCCGCCCTCGAATGGGGCTGCCCCTTCGTGCTTTACTGGGAACTCTACGACAACGAAGGCACCCCCGAAAAACCCGGCGGCTTCTGGCTCATCAACGAACAGAACGAGAAGCAGCCCATCTGGCACACCCACCAGCGCTACTTCGCCTGGGCGAGGAAGCATCTCGCTGACGCGAAGCAACGCACCGGGCAGTATCCGGCTGAGGCCGAGTTCCGCGCCGCAGCGCTGGAATATCTCAGGCGCTGAGGCCGTTTCACCGAGGCCAACTGACCATGTCCGCCCTGCCAAGCTTCCGATTGCGTCATCTTCACCAAGTATTACCCTACACCCATGTCAGCACCGCCGAATCAACGCCGAGTCACAGCGCAGGAAGCGCTGGAGCAATGCCGTCGCAATCGTCTGCAGGACACCTCGCGCGGTGCCTGGCGTGGGCTGAAGCCAACGGCAGCCTCCACGCCGCCTGCCAGTTCGCCGCCCGTCTCGACGGCCGCCAAGTAAGCCTCGAACTCTTCGAGCAATTCCGCGCCACGCCGGAGTTTGGCCGTTCACTCTCGACACGAGTCGATCCCTATCACGACAGCGACTCGTGTGGCGAGCTCACTTTGATCGACGCCGGTGGTGAAGCCGTCGTCTTTTTCGATCCCGATCATCAGCGCGTCATCAAGCTCTTCGCGTCGCCCAATGACGGCGGCTTCGGCTATGTGCTCGATCAAGGCAGCAACGGACGCTGGCGGATTCGCGGTGGCAGCTTGATCGAAGCCCTCCATCGCTTTGCATGGTTCGAGGCATGCTTCGGCAGCGGCTTGGAACTCGACAGCATCGGTTCACGTGCCGATTTCCTCACGCTCAGCCAGCCGTTCTTTGTCGGCAGACGTCCTTGCGAGGACGAACTCGAAGAGTGGATGAAAGCCTGTGGCTGTGAGCCGTGGTCGCCCAACACCGAAAGCGCTGTCGTAGCCCAGCAGACTTGGAGACGCGGTGAATTCGTCGCCACCGATGTCGCTCCTCGCAATGCCATCGTCACCGAAGCCGACAACAAACTGCGAGCTATCGACTTCGTCGTCGCACGACTGACTGACGAGCCGCAATAATCCTCTTTTCAGGCCCGCCCGCCACAGCAGGAAACATCAACGAATCATCCATTTCAAACCCACCATGCGCCTTCTCCTCGTCCTTTCGTCATTCGCCATTTTGCATTCGTCATTCTCCCAAGACTCCAACGCCTGGCTTGAGAAAAACGCGACGCTGATCTTCCACGAGGCGTTCGAGCGTGAAGAAGACGGCAACCTCGCCAAAGCCATCGGCAATGGCTGGAACAGCGCGACGGCAGATCGGGTTCCAAATGTGAAGATGGCGGATCTCGATGGTGGCATCTTGAAGGTCGCGAGTGCATCGGAGGCGGCGAAGCATGCGGCGCACATCCATCATGAGGCAGGGTTCACGGATGGCGGCGCGGTGGTGCGGTTTCGGTTTCCGGGGCTGAACAAGGGCGAGACCTTGCAGCTTGGCTTTGTCGATCGCGAAACGAAGGGCGTGCATGCCGGCCATCTCTGCTACGGCATCCTCAGCCAGAGCAGCGTGACGCTCGTGGATCACAAAACCGGCATCATGAACCTCGAAAACCGTCGCCGACGCGATGAAGCGGTGGCGAAGAAGCAAAAAGTGCCCGCCGATCTCGAAGCTCTGCTGAAGACAAAAAGCATCAACGTGCCCTTCAAGGCCGACACCGAGTGGCATGAGCTCATTCTGCTCACCGTGGGCGATGAGATGCGTCTCACGCTCGACGGCAAACTGATCGCCAAACACCGCTCAGAAGGCTTTGCGCATCCGATGAAGCGCTGGTTCAGCTTCCTGATCCCCAACACCGTCTGGATCGACGACGTGAAGATCTGGAAGATCCGCTGATTTCGCGTTTCAAGGCTGCCAAGCGCCGTTTTGACCGCGCCGCACGATCACCCGCCCCTCGTCCTCGATGGCGAAGAGGTGGAGCCAGCCGTTTTCGACGAGCTGGCGGACGCTTTCGTGCTTCTCGATGACGGCGTCGATGTCGGTGCGGGGGGCTTCGATGAGGACGCTGAGGCGGACGGGCTCGTGCATCCAGGTTTCGCCGTTGTGGACGCTTTGCAGCGGCAGGCCGGCCTGGAGGTCGCCGCCGTTGCCTTGCTGGATGCCGAAGGTGCCGACGACGTTGTGCGTGACCTTGTTGCCGCTGCCCCAGAGGCGGTTGTTCACCGTGCTGGCGTAGTATTGGAGGTTGATCCAGTTAGCCACGACCATGGGCGCGGTCATGATGAGCTCGAGCGTGCTTTTGGTGGTGTCGGCGCTGTGGCGGTAGTTGTGCAAAAAGACGCGTCCGCCGAGATTGAGGTGCCGCGTGCGCTCGCGGGGCGCGGCGATGAAGGCGGCGTTGCCGGCGAGCCCCCACTCGGGCCGCACCTGCGCCCAGTCGCGGCTGCGCTGATGGATGAGCTGGTCGAGCTCGGCCTCCTCGGCGCTGGCGAGGCCGAGACTGGCGGCGCGTTGCTGGCGGCAGCGTTTCGAGCCTTCCTCAAGCCAGAGCTGGAGCTGCAAAAGGTCAGTCTCATGCGAGAGTGGCACTTTGTCGGCATCGAAAAGCGTGATCGCGTCCGTGGTGGTGTCGTGCAGCGCGGCGATGAAGCGCGTGTCCTGCGGAATGCGGATGCCGTGACCTTCCAGCGCGCTGCGGACCATGGGTTGATTGAGGATGGCAGCGGCGACGCGGGCATTCGAATCGCCGGCGTGACCTCCGCAGGCACCGCAATCGAGCCCGGCGGCATACGGATTGTTCGTGGTGTTGCTGCCGTGGCCGCAGAGCATGACGAGGCGGCTGAAGTTGGAGGTGAGGCCCATGTTTTTCAGCGCACCGAGAGCGAGCTGCACTTGATCTTCCGGCGGGATGCCGGCTTCCGCCTGCGTGTCATCGAGCGGATCGGGGATAAGGCGTTTGTGCTCGTGCAGATTCGGCGCGGCGCAGGAGGAGCAGCTGTGCGAGTCGTGTTTGCCGAGTTGAAAGCCGTCCTTCACGAGCTTCCATGCGAAGCCGACACCTGCGGCCTCGACGAAGCTGAAGCAGCTCACTGCGGAGGTCTTGAAGGCATTCCAAGAGTGTGCGACACGGCGACCGACCTGCAGCTTCCGCCGCGCGTCCTTTTCCTGCTCGGGCGTGGCCTGCGGGAGATGCTCGCGGATGCGATACTTGGGCGTGAAGAGCACGGGCACCTGCGAGCTGCCATGCCGCTGGCCGAAGGGGATGTATTCGATGGGCATGCCAAAGAAGCCCGCGAAGCCCATCGTCTCGATTTCAGGCGATGCAGCCTCAAGCGAGCGCCGCATGACCTCGGAGCGCACGTCGATGCAAAACACCGCCTGCACTGCGGGGCGCACTTTGGGCTCGCTCGGAGCCTGCGCGGCGCTTTGCGTAATCTTGGTGCAAAGCTCGCGCTGGAAGCCGACTTCGAGCGCGGCATGCCAGAGCAGTTGTTTGTCCTGTGACGCGACTTTTTCGAAGGCGAAGCTTTGCAGCCACTCGCCTTTGAGATCGGCCTCATCAAACTGCCGCGCGAGCTGTGTCTCAAACGCGAGCCGCACCGCGAGCAGGTCGAGCAGCGATTCATCGTGCGTGCCGTGCATCGCCTTGTCGCGCACCTGATACTGCACGTAGCTGCTCCAGCCGGGCAGCGTCATCAAAAGGCGATGCAGGTAGTCCTCCACCTTTGCGGCGGGCACGCCGAGCAGATCGAGCATCATGCTGACCGCGTCCGCGGTGGTCTCCGGCAGGCCGGTGACGACCTTGCGGAAGCCTTTGAGGCCGATGAGCTCCGGCGTGGCATCCACCAGCGCCGCCTGCCGCCACGCGGCGAAGAGCGACTGCTTCTTCCACGGCATGCGCCAGGCCGATTGACCTTCGTCAAAGTAAGCCGCGCACCATTTCGAGGTCTCCTCGGTGATGAGCGTGCTCCAGCGTCCGCCAAACCGCGTCGTGGCGATGTCGGCGAGACTTTGCAGGCCTGCGAGCGGTTGCGGCTCGGGATTTTTCAACCACGCGAGCAGATCCGCGGTGCTGATCTCCGCGCCGCTCTGCTGGATCGCGGCGGTGAGATCCGGCGTGGTGATGCGGCCGCTGGCGAACTGCTGCTGAAAGTACTCCACGCTCATAAGCATGCTCTCGTGCGTGACGCGCTGCATGAGGCCGCACACCTCGGCAAACGGCCGGCCGGTGAGACCTACGAAGGGATTCACGGCCACAAAACTGTGCAGCGGCCACAGCGGCGGCACGCGCAGGCAGGCATTGCGTGCATGCCGCAGCCAGTTCGGCTTGTCCGCGAGGACGACGGGCTTTTTGATGGCGAGAACTTCGGTCGCGGTGTCGAGGGTGGTGTTCATGGAAAGAGGAGGCGTGAGGTGTTTCAGGCGATGAGTTTCTGCGTAATCCGATTGAAGAGCGTGCCGAGGTAGAAGCCGTTGCTGGCATGCACGTAGAGTCGCTGGAAGGCCGGGCGTGAGGCCCAGGCGGGCAGTTGCGACTGAAACACGAGCACCGCGAGAAAGAGCAGCGCCACGAGGATCATCACCGCATGCTCCACGCCGCTGCGCAGCGGCGCGTAGGCCGGCACGCTGGCTGCGAGCAGGTGCTCAAAGCCCGCATGCAGCGCGAAGCACGCCGCCGTGGCCACCGCGACGAGGCCGATGCCGCGCAGGATGAGCCTTTGCCGCATGCTGCTGCTCCACAGCGTCCACAGCAGGTGAGACATCGCCATGATGAAGACCGCGATGAGCAGCACCTGGCCCGGATCATTTGCCAGATCGAAGCTGAACGCCGCCGCGACACCCAAACCAATCGCGATCGACACCGCGAGCGAACCGAGCACCACCAGCGGATGCGCCGCAGGCCGTCCGACCGGCGTCCACGATGATTTGGCGAGATTCACCACGCTGCCGCTGCTCAGGAAGGCATGCGCTTTGTAGAGCGAGTGCGCCACGATGTGCATCATCGCCAGCGCGAAGGCCCCGAGGCCGCATTGCAGCATCATGAAGCCCATCTGCGCCACCGTGGACCACGCGAGCGACTTCTTGATGCTTGTCTGCGTCATCATGATCACGCTCGCAAACAGCGCGGTGAAGGCTCCGAGCAGCGCCAGCGTGTTCAGCGCCGTGGAGGATTGCGTCACCAGCGGGCTCAGCCGCACAATGAGGAAACCGCCCGCATTGATGATGCCCGCGTGCATCAGCGCGGAGACCGGCGTCGGCGTCTCCAGCGTGTCCGGCAGCCAGGAGTGGAAGGGGAACTGCGCCGACTTCAGCATCGCCGCTGCGACGAGCAAACCGGCCACGAGACCCGAGTGCGGCCCCGCGGGATTCGCGAAGAGCTCATGAAACTCCCACGTGCCATGCCCGCGCCACACCAGCACCAGCGCCGTGATCATGCACACGTCCGCCAGCCGGCTGATGATAAATTTTTTCCGCGCCGCGATCACCGCCGCCGGCCGCTCGCGGTAGAAGGTGAGCAATTGATGCAAACTCAGGCTCGTGGCGATCCACGCCGCCGTGAAGAGCAGCAGATTGCTCGAAAGCACCAGCACCAGCACGCTCGTGAGCGTCAGCACCAGCCAGCGCGAGAAGGTCGCCTGCCGCGCATCGCCGTCGAGGTAGTTCACCGCGTAGCGCGTCACCACGATGCCGAGGAAGCTCACCAGCAGGAACATCAGCGAAGACAGCGGATCGACCAGCAAAGCGAGCTTCGCCGGTCCCCAAGCCGCGAACTCAACGCGCATCGGCCCCACCAGCGCCACGCCGCCCGCGAGGATCAGCGCCGTCACAAAAAACAACCGAGCGACCCGCAATGCGCCCTCCGCGGCCAGTTTTCCTTCGCGGATCATCGTCCCGGCGATCACCGCAGCCACCAAGATCAACGGGGTGCTCCATTCCGGAGCTTCAAGTGTTTGAAGGGAGGTTTGGGCGAGTGTTGTCATGAAGGGTAGGAGGTTCATGGCCCGATCCATGTTCCACCCCATCCATTCGTTCCAATTCATGTTTTGCCATGCATCGTTCGTTTTTGTCAAAAGCCGACGCCACGGCCCGCTAGGCAGGCCGTGGCGTTCACCAACAACGAAAAGATGTCAGGAATCCCGGTTGTAGCCGCCCCCAAGCGCCTTGTAGGCCTTCACGAAGGCGTTGAGCTGCTGCTGTTTGAGCTCCACGAGGTCCATCTTGGCCTCCAGGGTGTCACGCTGGGTCATGAGGACCTCCGTGTAGTCGGCACGGGCATTGTTGAAAAGCTGTCCGGCGATTGAGATGGAGTCGGAGAGGGCCTTCACCTGCTCGGTCTTGCGGGCGTAGCTCTGGTTGAGGTTCCGGATCTGGCTGAGCTGGTTCACCACCTCGATGTAGGCTTTCAAAACTGCCTGCTGGTAAGCATAGATCGCGGCCACCTGGCGGGCGCTGGCACCTTCGTAGGCGGCTGTGATGGCACTGCGGTTGATGAGCGGGCCGGCGACATTCGCAGCCGCGCCATAGATCAGGGAAGCGGGCGAATTGAACGCTGACGACAACGTGAATGACTGCAGGCCGAGCGCGGCGGAAATGTTCAGCGAGGGATAAAACCGCGCCGCGGCTGCCTTCACCTCCAGGCCCGACGCGGCAAGCTCCATCTCCGCCTTGCGAACATCCGGCCTGTTGCGCAACAACTCAGCAGGCAGGCCGGAATGAATGCCGGTGAGCATGCGATGCTCAAATCCAGACGAATTGCGTCTGACCGGCTGTGGATAGCGACCGGCGAGGTAGTTGAGCTTGTTCTCCGTGACGGTGATCTGCTGCTGCACCTCAAAGAGATGGCTCTGGTTTTTGAGCACTTCCGCCTCGAAACGTTTCACCGCGAGCGCCGTGACCTTGGCGGCGTCTTTTTGCAGCTTCACCGCATCGAGGGCATCCCGCTGGATCTCGATCATCGGCTTCAAGATCGCCATCTGGCTGTCGAGCGCGAGCAGCTCAAAATACGACTGCGCGATCTCGGAGACCAGGTTGGTGACCATGAAGTTCCGGCCTTCCTGGGTGGCCAGATAACGCTTGATCGCGGCGTCACGCTCATTCCGCAGTTTCCGCCAGATATCGACCTCCCAGTCGAAGTCTGCTGACGTGCCGAAATTGGTCAAAGGGTCCGGGAACCGCCTCTCCGGCTTGATCTCAAGCCCCTCCTCGACCGCGCCTTCACGTGTGTACTTGCCCACCTTGTCCAGGCCGGCGCTGCCACCGAGGCTGATGAATGGAAAAATGGCTCCCTTCCGCCCAAGCACCTCGGCCTTCGACACAGCGATCTCCTGCATCAGGATGTTCAGCTCCTGGTTGTTTTCCAGCGCGGCTGCAATGAGCGACGTCAGGTTGGGATCCTTGAAATACTCCCTCCAACCGGTAAGCGCTGAGCTTCGGGCACCATCTGAAAGCGGATACTTCGCCGGAACAGGGGGATCGCTGGATGGCAGCGCATCTTTGCGCAATGGAACGCAACCCTGCACGAGGATGACGGCGCAACTGAACGCTATTAGGTGAAATGATTTCTTCATGAGCTTGTTTGGGGGCGGTAAGGTTATTTGAACTCGCCGAGTTCGGTCAGCGGCGTGTCATGCTCGTCCGGCAGGAGTTTGCCTCGGTCGGCGAGTGTGCCGAAGATGTAGTAGAGGCCCGGAACGACGAGCAATCCCATCACGGTGCCGAGCAGCATGCCACCCGCGGCGGAGGCACCGATGGTTTTGTTTGCGATGGCTCCTGCACCAGAGGCTCGCAGCAGCGGCACCATGCCGGCAATGAAGGCGAACGACGTCATCAAGATCGGCCGGAAGCGCACCTTCGCACCCTCGATGGCGGCTTCAAAGACCGACAGGCCTTCGCGATGGCGCTGCGTGGCGAATTCGACGATGAGGATGGCGTTTTTGCCGAGCAGACCGACGAGCATGATCAAACCGACCTGCGCGTAGATGTCGTTGTCGAGCCCCATGCTCTTCAGCAGGAGGAACGAGCCCATCACGCCGATCGGCAGCGAAAGGATCACCGCCAGCGGCAGCATGAAGCTCTCATACTGGCCCACGAGGACGAGATACACGAACATCAGCACGATGATGAAGATGTAGAGCGCTTCATTGCCGCGTCCGACCTCGTCAAAGGACAAGCCCGCCCAGCCGATGTCGTAGCCGCGTGGCAGCGTCTCCGCCGCGACCTCCTGGATGGCCTTGATGGCATCGCCGCTGCTGTAGCCGTCCGCAGGCGCACCTTGGATGGATGGCGCGGGGTAGGCGTTGTAGCGCGTGATCTCATTGAGGCCCTGCTTCTGCTTCAAGGTCATGAAAGCCGAGTAGGGCACCATCTCGCCCTTCTCATTCGCCACATAAAGGTCGTCGAGGTCCTTCGGCAGCTTGCGATACTTCGGATCGGCCTGGACGTAGAGTTTGAAGAACTGGCCAAACTTGATGAAGCCCTGCTCGTAGGTGCTGCCGATGAGGATGGAGAGGTTGTCCATCGCCTTGCCGATGGAGACGCCTTTCTGCATGGCAACCTGGTTGTCGATGACGAGCTCCTGCTGCGGGTAGTTCGCGCTGAAGAAGGTGAAGAGGCCGCGCAGCTCCTTGCGCTTGCCGAGCGCCTCCATGAACTCGTTGTTCACCACCTGGAGCCGGTCGTAGTCGCCGGTGTTCGTCTTGTCGAGCAAGCGCAGCGAGAAGCCGCCCGCCGCGCCATAGCCGGGCACCGCCGGCGGCTCGTAAAACTCGAGCGTGACACCGGCGATCTCTTTGCAGCGCCTTTCCAGCTCCGCGATGATCTGCGGCGCGGTCAGCTTGCGGTCGGACCAGTTCTTCAAATTGATCAAGCAGGTGCCAGCATTCGATCCACGGCCCTCCGTGAGCACTTCATAGCCTGCGAGCGACGATACGGACTCGACGCCTTCAATGCTCTTCGCGATGCGTTGCAGCTCGGTGGACTTCGCGAAGGTGCGTTCGAGGGTGGAGCCCGGCGGCGTCTGCAAGATGGCGTAGATCATGCCCTGGTCCTCCGCCGGGATGAAGCCAGCGGGCAGCTTCTGGTTGATCTGGTAAATCGCCGCCCCTGCGAGACCTAGCACCAGCAGCGTGAAGACCCAGCGATGCGCGATGCGTCGCAGCATCCCCGCATACACGCCCGTGATCTTGTCAAACACCCGATTGAAGATGCCCAGCAGCCACGCAATCGGTCCGCGAGGCCCGTGATGATGGTCCGTCTTCCGCAGAATCATCGCGCAGAGCACCGGCGTGAGCGTGAGCGCCATCACACCGGACAGCACGATGGCCACGGCCATGGTGATGGAGAACTGTCGGTAAAACACGCCCACCGGTCCCGTCATGAACGTCACTGGAACAAACACGGCCGTCATCACCAGCGTGATGGCGATCACCGCACCCGAAATCTCATGCAGCACCATCTGCGTGGCCTTGTAGGGCGTGATAGAGCTGCCGTGCATCTTCGCATGCACGGCCTCCACCACGACGATGGGGTCGTCCACGACGATGCCGATGGCCAGAACGAGTGCGAAGAGAGTGATCAGATTGATCGTCACGCCAAACATCTGCATCAGGAAGAAGGCGCCAATGAGCGACACCGGCACCGCCAGCGTGGGAATGAGCGTGGACCGCCAGTCGCCGAGGAAGACGAAGACCACCAGCGCCACGAGCACAAAGGCCTCCACCAGCGTGTGCAGCACCTTCTCGATGGAGGCGTCGAGGAAGTTCGACACGTCGTAGCTGATCTTGTAGTCCATGCCGGCCGGGAACGACTTCTCTTTGAACTCCGCCAGCTTCTCTTTGATCTCCTTGATGACCTCGTGCGCGTTGCTGCCGTAGCTTTGTTTGATCACAATGGCCGCCGAGGGACTGCCATCGAGGTCGGAGTAGAGGTCGTAGAACTCGCTGCCAAGCTCCACGCTGGCCACATCCTTCAGCCGCAGCAGCTCGCCCTGCTCCGTGGCACGCAGGATGACGTTCTCATACTGCGACACCTCGTTATAGCGGCCCGTGTAGGTGAGCACGTATTCGAGCGACTGGGAGGTCTTGCTGTCGGCGCGACCCAGCCGGCCCGGCGAGCCGATCACGCTCTGCTCCGACAGAGCCTTCATCACCTGCTCGGTGGAGATGTTGTAGGCACGCATGCGGTCCGGCTTCAACCAGATGCGCATGGCATACTGGCGCGTGCCGAGGATCTTCGCGGAACCCACGCCTCGGATGCGGCTCAGCTCGGGGATGAGGTTGATGTAGCCGTAGTTGAACAGGAACTGCATGTCCGCGTTCTTGTCCGTGCTGTACAGGTTCACGTACATCAGCATGTTCGGCGTGAGGTTGTTCACGATCACGCCCTCGCGCTGCACCAGTGGCGGGAGACGGCTCATCACCTGGTTCACGCGGTTCATCACGTTCACTGTGGCCTGATTGGGATCCGTCCCCATGTGGAAGATGACCTGGATGGTGGCCTCGCCCGCGCTGGTGGCATCGGAGGTCATGTACTTCATGTTCGGCACGCCGTTGATCGAGCGTTCCAAAGGAATGAGGCAGGACTCTTCGAGCACTTTGGCGCTCGCGCCGGGGTAATCGAGCGTGACCATCACCACGACGGGTGCGACGTCCGGAAACTGCGAGATGGGCAGCGTGAAGATCGACAGACCTCCCAGAAACAGGATGAGAAGGGAGATCACAATGGCCAGTGCCGGCCTGTGCAGGATTTTGGTGAACATGTCGGGACCTCCGGGAGTTATTCAGCGCGCAGTTTGAGGTGCTTGAACGCCTTCTCGGGTTCTTCGAACTCGTATTCGGCTTTTTCGCCCGACCTGGCATGCCGCAGGCCTTCGAGGATGATCTTGTCCTTCTCCGTGACACCTTTGCTGACGATGAAAAGGTCCTCCACTTCCTCGCTGATGTGAATGCGCTGCTGCGTCACCACATCGTTTTCATCCACCACGAAGACGTAGTGGTGGTCGAGAATCTCAAACGTGGCCTTCTGCGGCACGAGGACCGCGCCTTTCAAGACCTTCTTCATCTGGATGTTGCCGGTCTCCCCATGGCGGAGCAGGCCGTCCGGGTTCGGAAAGTCCGCACGGAAGGGAATGGTCCCCGTTTCATTGTTAAACTCAGCCTCAATGACATTGATCCTGCCGCTGTGTTTGAACGGCCTGCCATTCGCCATCATCAAGGTCACCGCCTTCTTGTCCTCAGCAGGCGGCTCGGACGCATATTCCAGATACTCCGCCTCGGGCACATTGAAATACACCCACATCTCGCTGTTGTCAGACAGCGTGGTCAGGAGGTCACCTTCGTCAACCAAACTGCCCTTCCGCACCTGAAGGCGGTCCATCAACCCGGGAAAGGGAGCCTTCAACTCGGTGAAGCCCAGGTGCGTCTGGGCCAGATTGACTTCTGCGAGCGTCTTTTCGAGCTTTGCCTTCGCAATGGCCAGCTCCGTGTCGGAGACGACCTTGTTGTCCGCCAGACGTTTGGTGTTTTCGTATTCAACCTTCGCCGCCTGAGACTCCGCCTCGGCCTTCTTGAGCTCCGCCTGATAGACGAGGGGCAGGATCTTGAACATGGGAGCCCCTTCGTTCACATGCTGGCCTTCGTTGACGTGGATTGCCTCAAGGTAGCCACGCTCCAGTGCCCGCAGCTCGATGTTCCGGCAGGAGCGGATCTGCGCCACATACTCGCGCATGACCGTCGCATCCTTCTTCATCGGCCTGGAGACGATCAGCTTGGAAGGCTCATGCTCCGCTTCCTCCTCGTGGTGCTCCTCAGCCTCCACCTTGTGGCAACTGTTGAGAAGCGGGGTGATCATCATGCCGGCAAGCATGATCCATTTCAGGGGGGGATTGAGTGTGCGCATCGTGGGGGTGTTTGCGTTGCACAGTCATCGCACTTTCTTGATGCCTCTCGTATAGCCCCGGCAGGGGGTTTTGAATCACATCCTTTCAGGAATGAAATCCGCCACAATCCCCGGCGCACGTGATGCGTGCAAACCACCCCGTTTTCCCTGCGTCCAACACCATCAGCCTGACGGCAATCTTGCATCGCTCTTCTTGTGGGGAAGATCGCGATCAAGAGCCTCAGGCCCTCCCACTTTCATCCCGAATTCAAGCTGTCACCGAGGGGTTTGACGAAGTGATTGCGTGAAAACTGGGGTGAAACCGCATTCTCTCCATTTCATCTTTTGCCAGAGATCGTTCGCTTTGCTAAAAGCATGCACTCATGGCTTTCCTGAACTACCACCACCTCCGCTACTTCCGCGCCATCGCCCACGAAGGGAGCCTCACCAAGGCCGCTCGCCACCTGAAACTCTCCCAGTCCGCGCTCAGTGTCCAGCTTCGCAGTCTTGAGGCAAGCCTTGGGCAGACGCTGTTTGAGAGGAAGCACAAGGCACTCGTGCTCACCGAGGCCGGCCAGATCGCCCTTGAGTATGCCGACTCCATCTTCCGCAGCGGCGAGGAGCTCACGGACCTGCTGCAAAACCGCGCCAGACGCAGCCGCGGTTTCCTTCGCGTCGGCGCCGCTTCGAATCTGTCGCGCAATTTCCAGCTCAGCTTCCTGCGCCCGCTCATCACCCGCGATGACGTGGAGCTCATCATCCACTCAGGGACGCTGCGCGAGCTTCTGGCGCAGCTTCAGAACCACACCCTCGATGTTGTGCTCTCAAACACCCCCGTGCGCCGGGATGCCGACACCGGCTGGCACAGTCATCTGCTTGATGAACAGTCCGTGAGCCTTGTGGGCCGCCGCACACGCGGGATGAAGCCCTTCCGCTTCCCCGAGGACCTGTGTGCCACATCCATCGTCCTGCCCAGCCTCGAAAGCAGTCTTCGCGCAGCCTTCGACGTCCTCATGGATCAGGCTGGAATCCGTCCCAACATCGCGGCCGAGGTCGATGACATGGCCATGCTGCGTCTGATGGCCCGCGAAACCAACGGCGTCACCCTCGTTCCACCGGTCGTCGTCCGTGACGAGCTTGAAAACGGCACCCTCGTCGAGCGGCACCGCTTCCCCCAGATCAAAGAGACCTTCTACGCCATCACCCCGAGCCGTCGCTTCCCCAATCCGATCCTCCGGGAGTTGATGACAAAGAAGCGCTGAAATCTCACCGGGTGAGTTGCGACGGCGCATCCGCAGCAATGGCAGCGCGGTAGTTGGCTTGAGCGCGGAAGTAGTCGGCTTGGGCTTCGACTTCGAGGACTTGGGCGTCGAAGGTGGCTTGTTCGCGGATTTGGAGGGCGAGGAGGTCGGTCGCGCCTTGTTTGAGGCGTTCGTTTTCGGCGGTTTCGAGCTGGCGGGCGAGTTCGACGTTTCGGCGCGTCATCTTGAGCGCATCATACGCGGCGATGAGGGCGCTGTAGGCATCGCGCACGTCGGCGGTGATGCGGTCGCGGGCGAAACGCTTGTCGTTGTTGAGGCGCTCGATGGTGGCATCGGCGATGTCCACGCGGCCTTGGGCCTCGCGACGTTGCAGAGGCAGTTTGAACTCCATTTTGGCCTCGATCTCGTTTTGCTCGATGTCGCGCGGACGATTGCCTCCGAAGAATTGACCGGCTTCGACGCCGACATCGAGATTCGGCAGCATGTTGTTCTTCGCGAGCTTGCGGTCGATTTCGACCTTTTGCGTGAGCAGCTCGATGCGGCGGATTTCGGGACGAAAAACGGCCGCTTTCGCGATGTCGGCGGTGAGCTGGCTTTCATCGAGGCGTGGATGCGGCGGGAAGGCTTTGGGCACGCGATTTCGCTCGGCGATGACGGGCTCGGCTTTGTCCTTCGTGCGGAAGAAGAGCGAAAGCTCGATGGCAGAGGCCTGAAAGCGTCGCAAAGCCTGCACGGTGGCGATTTCACGGCTGACGACGAGGCGTTGGTTGTCGATTTGCACGATGGGAGCACTCGCGCCTTTTTTGACCTGCTCGGCGATGGCGCTGTCGCGGTCTTTGGCGATGCGGAAGAGCTCCTCGGCGAGTGCGAGGCGCTGTCCGCTCGCCACCCAGGTGTAGTAGCTGATCGTCGCGGCGCGGATGAAGTCGAGGTATTGGCGCAGGATGATCGGGTCGGCGAGTTCCTGGTCGATTTGCGCCTGCCAGAGCGACGCACGGCGACGGTCGATGGTGCCATCGCGCAGCAGCGGGATGCGAAAGCCGAGCACGCCCTCGCCATCGACGCCGGTGCGATCCTTGTTGTAGTTCGGCAGGAAGCCGCTGCTCAAGCGGTAGCCGCCATACACGCTGCCGCCCCAAAACGGCAGCGGCTGCTCCAGCATGGCGTAACCCGTGCGTCCATCGTAGTAGCCCGCGAGGTTCATCGTGCCGCCTGCATTCAAATTGAGGTCAAAGGCCCCCTGCGCCTGTCTCACGCGGCCGTTTGCGATGTCTTGTTCGATCAAAGCGGCGAGATAAGGCGGATACTGCGATTGAACGGAAGCGAGGACTTCTTGAAGGAGAAGCGTTTTGGGCTTCTCGGCAGCGCTCAGGATTGAAAATTGAGAACTGAAAATTGAGAACTGAAAAATGAGGAGCAGCAAGACGGCGCTGCGAGAAAGGAATGAAGTCCCACGCAAAGGCGCAAAGGCGCAAAGGCCCTGAACCTGGGATTCTTTGCGCCTTTGCGCCTTTGCGTGAGTCATTCTGATCATGATTTCTTGGTCGGGTCGAGTTTGCCGTCCTTGTCGCTGACCACGGGCGGGAAGCCGTTGATTTGACGCCAGAGTTCAAACCAGAGCGGGACTTGGTTCAGCATGACCCACGCATTCGCACGGGCACCCTGACGGAGCCAGCGGTCTTTGTCAGGCCAGCCGACGGTGACGGGGCCTTTGCCATCGCCACGATCGACGATGTCATCGGCGGGACCAACGACGACCCGGAATTTGCCGGTGCCATCGTCTGTGGCATCGACGAAGACAACTTCGCCGCCAAACGTGCCGATGGCGAGCTGCGGCCAGCCGATCATCTGCACGGCGGGCCAGCCTTCAAAGGCGAGACGCACCGGACTGCCTGGCTGGCCGTCTTTGCGCGGCTGGATGAGCGGCATGTCGTTGCCATCGACCATGATTTCGACAAAGCGGCTGTCTGTTTCGGGAATGACGACGCAGATGAGCGATCCGGGTCTCAAATAAGTGCCATCCGTGGCGGTGACTTCGAGCACGATGCCATCACGCGGTGATTCGACGACCTGACGGAGGTTTTGATTGATCTGGATGTCGATGGCCGAGAGATCGCGCTCGGCGGTGGCCACTTCGCTCAAGGCGGTGCCTTTCGAGGCATGCGTGGAGGCGATGGTGGCATCGAAATCGTTGCTGGTGCGCTTCAGCGCGGCCTCGGCGGACTTCAGCTCGGCGATGGTCGAGTCTCGTGAGAGCGTGGCGAGTTCAAAATTGCGCTGCGACTCGAGTTTTTTCTCAAAGAGGTCCTTCGTGCGGTTGTAGTTCAACTGCGAGGTCTCCGCGGCGATCTTCGCGGCGGCGACACGCTGCTGCGCACCGTCGATGGCCTGCGCTTTGGCGAGTTCCTGCTGCGTGATCTGCGCGGTGAGCGACTCGACGCGGCCATTGGCAAAGTCGCGACGGCTTTCGATGGCCTCGCGCTGCGCTTTGAGGTTGTTGAGGAGGTTCGGGTCGTTGTCCTGGATCTCGATGATGAGCTCGCCCTTTTTTACGCGCTGACCTTCGACGACGTGAAGATGCTTCACGCGTCCGGCGACCTGCGCCTCGATGTTGATGCGACGATCCAGCGGATTGAACGCGATCACGCGTCCGGCTCCAGACACAAACTGTCGCCACGGCAGAAACAGAATGCCGAAGACGAAGGCGATGAAGCCGACCAGCAGCAGGCGGCTGAAGATGCGCGTGAATTTCGCTGAACCAGCGAGGCTCAGCGCAGGCAGCGGAGGCGCGGAGTAGGTGGTGGCTTGGCTCATGAGCGGTTTTGCAGGCGTTGAGTTTCCGATTCGGAGGACGTGCCGTCATTCAAATGACAGGGCGCGAGCTCGATGATCTGGTCGCAGCGCTTCGTGACATCGTGATCGCGCGTGGCGAGGATGACCGTCCAGGTGAGCGAGGGATCGAGGATGGCGGTTTCGAGGAGCTTGAAAGACTCGTCGTCGAGGCTGTCGAAGAGCTCGTCGATCAACAGAAGCCGCGGACGCTGCACGAGAGCACGAGCGAGCAGCAAACGCGTGCGCTGATTGCCGCTCAGCGGCGCACCGCCGACCTTCAGACGCAAATTGAGGCCCTCGGGGCGATGCAGCAGCACATCGAGCAATCCCACGCGCTCCAAGGCGCTGCGGATTTCATCCAAACCGACATCGACGCGGCCCAGGCGCAGATTTTCGATGACACTGCCATCCACGATCTCATCGCGACGCAGCAGCATGACGCTCTCGCGCAAGGCTTCGAGATACCAACTGCGCAAATCGAGGCCGTCGATGCTCACATGGCCCTCCAAAGGCTGGCGAAGGCCAAAAAGGATGTCGAGCAGCGAACTCGCTCCCGAGCCATGGGGGCCGACGATGGCCGCGCGGCTGCCAGAGGGGATGGTGAAGGTCTTTTTGGCAAAAAGCGGCTCGTGGTAGCCGAACGATACTTCACAAGCTCGCACCTCCGCACCGCCTTCGCGCTTCGCGGGTTGCTCGCCGTCCTCGCGTTCGATTTCGAGGTCGAAGATGTGCCCCAGCTTATCCATCGCAGCCATGGCGTCATACCAAGCCTCGAGTTTTTTACCCATTTTGGCCATTGCGGTGACGATGGTGCCCATGATGAGTTCTGAGGCCACCAACTGACCCAGCGTGATCTGTTGGCTGATGACCAGCCAACCTCCGAGGATGAGCAAAACGGCCGCTGCGAGCACGGAGAGCACCAGCAGCGCCACGATCTGGCGCATGACGATGCGGAAGTGCGCCGAGCGGCGCTGCAGATATTCGGTGGCGAGCTGATTGGCGCGCTCGCCGGCCATTTGGTAACCGCCGGGGCCTTTAAAGGCGAAGGGGAAGGCCGCGATCTCCTCAAACCAGTTCACCACGTCGTATTTCACGCGGGATTCGGCGATGCTGGTCTTCACCGCGCCTTTGCCGAGCAGCCACATGCTCAGCGCGATGAGCGCGAGCAGGATGACGACAAACATCAGCATCAGCGGGTGATACAAGGCGAGCAGCAGCATGCCGATGAGGCTGCCGAAGACGAGATTGATGCCGTCCAGCAGCAGGAGCGCGGTGCTTTTCTGCGCGGTGACGACATCGAGGAAGCGGTTCACCAACTCCGGCGCATGCACATCATCCAGTGCCTCCGCTTTGACGCGTGGCAGGCGATACGCGAGGTCCGCGGCCGTGCGCACGAAGATGCGGCGCTGGATGATATCCGAGATGTAATACTGGAAGCCGCTGACCACTGCCTGGAGGCCAAGGGCGCCAAACAGCGCGATGGCCAGGATGACAATGGCCTGCACATACGGCTGCGATTGCCCGCCGAAGGCCAGATTGCTCACCACCGAGTCCACCGCGAGCGGCGCGGCGAGATAGAGGATGCCGGAAAAGACCGAGAAGATGAGCAGCGTGAGGATGTCCTGCCTTTCCGCCTTCAAAAGCCGGAAAAAACGCCGCTCCGGGCTGACATGGTCGTGATGTTCCGGATCAGCGTGGATGCTCATCGCGTGGGCCGGCCGCTCCTGATGCACCACACCAGCCTCGACGACCTCGTTGGCGCTTTTCAGCCCGAGCATGGCTGCGAGATCGCCGCGAGAGATGCTGATGCGATGGGTCGGATGCTCGCCATCGGCGATGCGGACGCGAAACCAGCCCGCGAAGGTCACCACGATCCAGCGCTGCTCTTTGGCGCTCCAGATCACGACCGGCAGGTCCCCGCGCGCATTCCACAGCACCTCTGCCAGCGGCTGCCGCACGGGCGTGACTTTCATGTAAACCTCCGCGGCAGCCGATACGAGCTGCGACAGCGGATCAGAATCCGCCTTCGTGGCGTTTTGGACGGCGATCTTCGCTCGTTCGTGGTCAAACTCGCTGCCGGTGATGGCAGCGAGTTGTGCGAGGATGGGAGTTTTGACAGCGACGGGAGGTTTCATGCGGGATTGATCAAATGGCCATCACGGCTGGCCATACACGTCGATCCACTCCAGGCCGGTTTTGGATCCGGGAGGAGTGAAGTAGCGGCGGCCGAGATATACGCCGCCCACCCCGTTCATGGAACCGCCTGATGGATGACTTGCACGGGTCAGCACGGGCTTGCCGTTGTAACTGTCGCGGGGCGAGGGAACAGCCGGCCGGCCGGCGCATGAGCTGCATGCGACTGCCAAGACGGTGAACAGGGCATAAGAGAAGGTTTTCATGATGGTTGGTTGGCGGTTGGTTTGGTTGGACGGCCAGGATCGGCCGTGCGGGCCGGATTTTTGGGGCTGATTCCCGCTTTGACTATTTCGATGTTTGGAATTTATCCTTCGATAATCTCGAATCATACTGCCATGAACCCCACCCACCTCAACTACCACCACCTCCGTCTGTTCTGGGAAGTCGCCCGCGCAGGAAGCCTGCGGGCGGCTTCGGCACGCCTTCACCTTTCACAGCCGACCATCAGCGCGCAGATCAAGGCGCTGGAAAAGAGCCTCGACGAACCACTGTTCGACCGCACCGGGCGTGGATTGAAGCTGACCACGGGTGGGCGGCTGGTGATGGAGTGCGCGGCGGAGATCTTTGCGCTCGGCACGGAGATGGTGCGCTCGCTCCACGGCATGGGGAACGCGCGGAACCTGCGGTTGAATGTGGGCATCACCGATTCGATGCCGAAGCTGGTGGCGTGGCGGCTGATCCAGCCTGCGGTGAAGTCGTTTCCGAAGCTGCAGCTCTCGTGCGTGGAAGGTCACGCGCAGGAGCTGCTAGGCTCGCTGGCGGGCGGCAGGCTGGACGTGGTGCTGTCAGACGAGGCCGCGCCGTCCTCGCTGCCGGTGAAGGCCTTCAATCATCTGCTGGGTGAATCGCCTGTGGTGTTCTGCGCCTCGCCCGCACTCGCCAAGAAACTGGGCAGGGGCTTTCCAGGATCGCTCAAAGACGCGCCGATGCTGCTGCCTGCGAACCGCACGGCCTGGCGGCATGAGATCGACCGCTGGTTCGACTCCCACCGCATCCGCCCGCGTCTGGTGGCGGAGTTTGATGACGCGGCGCTGATGAAGACGGCGGCGGCAGACGGACTCGGCGTGGCCCCGATCGCCACGACCGTGCTCGGTGAGGCCATCGAACGCTATGGCCTGAAGCCTGTGGGACGGCCGGTGAAGTGCGGCTTCCCGAGCTATCTCATCACGCTGGAACGGGCGATGCGGCATCCCGCCCTGGCCGTGATCACCGCGGAGGCGAAGAGCGTGTTTGCGTCGAGGAGCGGCAGGCGCGTTCAGTGACCATGACCGCCGGCTTTTTCGGCGATGCCAAGGGCGCTTTCGATGCCATGCGCGGCCTCCTCACGCCAGTGCAGGACCTTGGAGGGCAGAATGCCACCCGCGATCAGGAACACGATGATCACGGCGAGCGGCCAGCGCTCACGCGGCAACGCATCCGGGATGTCGATCACATGCTTCGGCAGCACGCCGAGGAAGAGGATGTTGAAGATGCGCAGGAGGTTGATGGCATTGAAGGCGGTGGCGACAGGAAGGGCTCCGCCCAGCCAGGGATGATTCTCCAACGCACCGTGGAAGATGAGGTCCTCGGCACAGTAGCCGAGGGTTCCGGGCAGGCCGATGAGAGCGAGGCCGCAGACGAGGAAGAAAGTCGCGAGGCGGGGCGCCTTGGCGGCGAAACCGAAGTGCCCATCCGGATCTGCCGTGCCCGCGACGCGCACTTCGAGAACGCGAACGATGGTGATGAGCCCGGTGGAGGCCGCGGCGACGACAAGCCAGTGGACGAGCGCCCCGGTGATGCCTTCCGCATTGGCCGTGGCGATGCCGGCGAGGATGAAGCTGGCCTGCGACAGGCACAGCAGGCCGAGCATGCGGCGGGGCTTCTTCTCCGCGAAGCCACGCAGGCTGGTGATCAGCGCGGTGGCGAGGGCGACGATGCCCAGGATGTCGAGCAGATGCTTTTCAGAGAGGGTGAGGGCCGTGGCCTCGCTGCGGGCGATGAGGAGCGCACCGAGGTGGCCGTTGAAGAGCAATGCGACAGGCAGGAGCGGCCCGCGCTCGAACTGGCTGATCATCCAGCCATGCAACGGGAAGAGGCCTTTGCGCAACGCGACGGCGAGGATGAAGAGGACGAAGGCGAGATTGCTGGCGTGGCTGATCTCATCGATCTCGATGTGATGCAGCAGGGCGATGGCGGCCGTGAGCGCGATGCTGCTGGCGATGAGAAAGCCCTGGGCGACTTTCTGATTGCGATCCTCGCCAAACATGCGCAGCACGAAGGGCAGGCTGGTGAACCACCAGCCGGTGGCGAGCACGGCGAGGTTTGCCGCGCCATACGCCGTCTGGGTGGCGGCGGCCAGCAGCAGCATGCCGGAAACGGCACGACCGGTGGCATCGCGACGTGGCATGAGGATGATCACGCCGAGCGTCAAGGCCGCGAAGAAAGCCATGGGAACCGCATCCAGGGCATCCGCCTCAAAGCAATGCAGCCAGGGGTCAAACAGACGCTCGTGCCCGGCGGCTGACACCTCAAAGGCGGAGCACAGAAAACAAACGAAGGCACCCGTGGCCCCAAAAATGGCCGTGAGCCGGGGTTGCGCGGCCTTCAGCGCCCACAGGGCCGTGACTAGCAGCAGGCCGATGCCGAAACTGAGCAGAGGAAACGAGAGAAAGTGCATATGGGAGAGGCCAGAAAGGTCTGAGATCAAGATTTGCCGCCGCGGAGCTCGAACACGCCCAAAAAGCGGGCGACGCGGACAACAGGCGCGACGATGAAGCGATCGACCACCGGGTCATAGAAGCCACGGCCAAGGGCCGCGCGATAGAGCCAGAGCTGGACGTTCTTCGGCAGGAGGGACTCGTAGTGCTCCCCTGTGGCCTCGATCTGGCCGCCAGCGGCGGCATGGACGCGGTTGTAGTCGCGCAGCATGGACGGGGAGCGCAGAAACTGCAGCGTGCGCAGGACCGCATGACTCACGAGATGGACGATGGCAAACGTGGTCCAGCCGAGGCCGATTTCGACGAAGATGAGGCCTAGCTGCGTCTGGGCGGCGTAGGCGAGCGAGGTTTTCGCGTCCGCACAGGTGCGATGGACGAGCGTGCCGAGAAACGCCGTGGTGACGCCGATGAAAATGACGAGACCGGTGGCGATGGCGGAAGAATGCAGCAGCGGCTCGATGCGGAGCAGGAGATAAGCGCCCGCGTGGACGCTGATGGCACCATAAAAGATGGCGCTGGAAGGCGTGGGCCCTTCCATGGCACGAGCGAGCCAGCCGCAGAAGGGACCCTGGGCCGACTTGCCACTGGCGGCGAAGACAAGAAGCACGGCGACGACGGTGGCGGCCTTGCCACTGAGGTTGTTGACGTGTCCGGGCCATTCCCCGGTGAACATGCCGCCCCAGGAGGCTGTTTTGAACCAATGATGGGCAAGGAAGACGGCGAGCAGCATGAAAAGATCCGCCACCCGGTAAGTGGCGAACACCCGCAGCGCATTGCGCACGGGGTCCGGCCGGTATTGGAAGAAACCGATGAGCAGGACGGACGTGATGCCGACGATCTCCCAGCCGCCGATGAGCACATCGAGCGAGTCCGCCATGAAGACCATCAGCGCCCCGAAGGTGAACAGATGCAGCAGCAGAAAGAAGCGGAAAAAGCCGGGATCGCGGTGCAGGTAACGCACACTGAAGGCCCCGACGACGCCCGCGAGGATGACCGTGACGGTGACGATGGGCAGCGAAAGGCGGTCGAGCAGCAGCGTGAGCGGAAACTCATAGTGCGCGACCTTGAACCAGTGATCGCCGATCGACGTGCGCACGGAATGCAGGTCGCCCTGCCACATTTGATAAAAGATGACGCCCGCGATGACGGTGAGGAAGGCATACACGAGCTTCGTGAGCCGCGACATCGCCCGCTCGGACACCGGCACACCGAGCAGCCAGAGCAGGCTCAGAAGGAGGAAGGTGATCCCCGGCGTGGCGAGCAGGGTGAGGG
>NZ_JACSRD010000219.1 GCF_014879935.1 Prosthecobacter sp. | reverse complement strand
CGCCACGCGCCTCCAGCTAAACGAGTCTTGCCTCCGCCTCCTGCTCGGATACACTCCTTCACGTTCGCCCAACTCAATGCGCCACTCGTGATGAGCACGAAAGATCTGTTGCCCGAGAGACTCGAGACCGAGCGCCTGTTGATTCGGGTCGCCAAACCTGGCGATGGAGCCATGTTCAACGAGGCCGTTGTTGAGTCGTTGGATACACTTAAGCCTTGGCTGGGCTGGGTCACTCCAGCTCCGACACTTGAGCAGTCTGAGTTTGGATGTCGTACAGCCTACGCTAGGTTTCTCCTGAACGAGGACTTGATGGTTTTCTTCTTCCTGAAGAGCGATGGAACGCTCGTCGGTGGCAGCGGGCTGCATGACGCCGATTGGGCACTTCGTCGTTTTGAGATCGGCTATTGGGGGCGTGCTCGTTTTGGTGGTCGTGGCTTGATGACCGAGGGCGTTAGAGCACTTGCTGATTACGCCTTGCGTGATCTTTCCGCGAACCGCGTCTTCTTGAGCACAGACGCCGAGAACGTCGCTAGTTGGAGACTCGCAGAACGCGCAGGATTCATCCTTGAGGGCACCTTGCGGAACGAGCGTTTCAACCTCTCGGGGAGACTTCGAGATACGAAGATGTATTCCAAAACCAAGGAGGCCCTCCAGTGAGCAGCAGCCTTCATTCGCAACCCAGGGCGAACAAAACGGATGCAGGCATGTCGTGTCAGCAACGTCTTCCGCTCCCCGCCTGATCCGAGTCGTTCGCTCAATCAGCAGAGCCAGCCGTTATGAGCGCCCCGGTAACACGACATCCAGCGCCGCGATGGCCCTTGCGCCTTGTTGTCGTCATCGCAGTTTGGTTCGTCATCTTTGGCACTGTCACCGCGTTTTCTCCTCTGCACATGGAGGGCGGTTATGACCCTACACGCGAGCGGATTGGAGCCACGCTGACATCCCCCATTCTGGGCCTGATGGGCTTCGCTGCATTCTTTGGCGGTGCCCGGCCATCGGGTTTCATGCTTCTCGTATCAGCCGTCTTCATTATCGGGTTGCCCATTGTCATACTTTTCCGTTGTCGCAGCCGTGCTGCATTCTGGTCACTCACTGGTCTGCATGCCGGTGTAGTCACATTCGCGAGTTTCGGTTTTCACGAGTTGACCAGATACTGGAGCGATAATCCTTAGCAGCGCACAATGAGCACAGCAGAGAAGATCATCTGCCAAACGAGGGCGAATCGGGTCGGGATGACGGGATTGCGCCCGTCACACCACCCGGCATGCGGCTTTGGCTGCGCTGCGCTTGCCCTTCGGGCAGCCTACCGGCTGTCCATCTCCCTTCGGTAGGCTGCACCGGGCGGTTCCTATCAGATCACTGAGCTTTGAGTTTCCTCCCGGCTCCGTGAGGCAGCGTGATCTGGATCGTTGCCTTTCCCAAACCGTCGCTGACTCCAGTTCCGCATGCGGCCCCCATCTCAGGCTCCGACCACCTTCGTCACGGTGGGTGAGGGCGGGGCCTCGCCGCCGGGATTCGCGGCGATGATGTACACGGACACCGTCGTGCCCGGGGTGAGGCCGGAGAGGGTGTGATCGAGGTCGCTGTCCCGTTTCAGGAAGCGGAAGTCGGCGTCCTCGCCTTCGATCTTGATGAAGATGCGGTAGTAGGTGGCGCAGGCGGCGGCGGACCAGGACAGACAGCCGCCGCATTCCGCCCGCGTACACGCCCTCGACAGCGGTGTCGCCGATGCGAAGCTTCGCCCTCGCATCTCTGCCAGCCGCAATCCACGACGCTGGCGCGCCTCTTTCGCTCCCACGGCCCGCGTTTTGTAGCTCGGTATTCCGATACCGAGTCGGTGCCTTCGCGGAATCGGCTACGAAGCCTCGGAATCGGAATTCCGCGCTACATCGCTGGCGGACCTCTTTCGCTCCTACGGCCGCGTTTTTGTAGCTCGGTATTCCGATACTAAGTCGATGCCGTCGCGGAATCGGCTACGAAGTCGCGGAATCGGAATTCCGCGCTACATCGCTGGCGCGCGTCTTTCATTGCCAGGTGACCCCGCCAACCCGCGTTTCTCACACTCTCCCCATGAGCTTCACGACCCATCGAACCCTCAGGTTCCTGACGTCGCTGTGGGTCGTCGGCATCTTGGCGGCCGTCTGCCCAGGGTGCGGCCGGTCGGACGTCGGAACCGGCGATCTGGCCGAGCGGTTCGACGAGGCGTTGCGCCGGAGTCAGGAGATCGTTTTTGTGGACCGTTCAAACCTTGGGGCGTCATGGGACGGGGCCATTGTGAGCTTGCACTTCTTTCCAGATTCCAAGGTTCACCTGTACACTTGGGGGAATGGATTCTCGAATCATGCCGGAACCTACGAGTTCACGAAGAACAACGGCCTCACGCTTTCGCTGACCGATCAGAGCTGGCCCCCGTTGCGCCTTTTGGCCGAGGGAGACTCGTTTGTTCTGGAACGGCAGGATGGACTGACATCACTGACCCGAAGCCACATCCTCACTGATCCCAACGGCGTTCGCAGGAAAATGGACGACGCAGACATCTATCCCCAGGCACGCTCCTTGATCTTTCCGCTGGTCCAACGGACCGAACCCGCGAAATCGGGTGGGAGGTGACGGACTGTGGTGCGGCACCTCCACCGCTTTGAAAGCGCCGGGGCGCAGGGCAACGCGACTTCTGTCTGTGACATGGAACTCATCCCGTTTACGTTGTTCATGCTTCGGCGTGTGGAAACCTCGTCACGCGGAAGCGCGAACCACGTATCTCTGTCCATGACCACGCCCGAAAACCCGAGACCGCCCTTCCCGCCCTTCGACGCCGAGTCCGCTGCGAAGAAAGTCCGTCTGGCAGAGGACGCCTGGAACACGCGCGATCCGGAGAAGGTGGCGCTGGCGTACACGCCTGACAGCACGTGGCGGAACCGTGCGGAGTTCCTCACGGGGCGGGCGGCGATCGTGCAGTTCCTGACGCGCAAGTGGGCGAGGGAGCTGGATTACCGGCTGATCAAGGAGCTGTGGGCGTGCCAGGGGAACCGCATCGCGGTGCGCTTCGCCTACGAGTGGCACGACGACTCGGGCCAGTGGTTCCGCTCCTACGGGAATGAGAACTGGGACTTCAACGAGCAGGGCTTCATGCAGCGGCGGATCGCCAGCATCAATGACCTGCCGATCCAGGAGGCGCAGCGGAAGTTTCACTGGCCGCCGGGGCGCCGGCCGGATGACCACCCCGGGCTGTCTGAGCTGGGGCTGTGACGGCTTTCCGCCCGGATCACTCGTGCCGCAGGGCCTCGACGGGGTTCATCATGGCGGCCCGGCGTGCCGGGTAGATGCCGAAGGCGACGCCGGTGAGCACTGAGATGGAGAAGGCGAGGATGGGCGACCACATTTTGATGACGGTGGTGACGCCGGCGAACTTCTGCACGGCGATGGGGATGCCGAGGCCGAGCGCCACGCCGAGAACGCCGCCGACACCGGCGAGCAGGACGGTTTCGATGAGGAACTGCACGACGATGTCCGCCTGCCGGGCGCCGAGGGCGCGGCGGATGCCGATCTCCCGGGTGCGCTCGGTGACGCTGGCGAGCATGATGTTCATGATGCCGATGCCGCCGACGAGGAGGGAGATGGCGGCGATGCTGCCGAGGACGATGCTGAAGATCTGCTTGGTGCGCTCCGCCTGCTTCAAGAGCTCGACGGGGACGATGATGCGCCAGTCTTCCTTCTTGTGATTGCTGGTCATGAGGTGGCGGATGGCCTCGGCGCGGCTTTCCACCTGGTTGACGTCCTCGACACGGATGACGGCCTCGTGGAACTCGACCTTTTCCGCCTCGAAGCTGCCGGTGCGGTAGCGGAAGAAGGTCTCGCCGTACTGATCCATGAGCGTGGTGAAAGGGATCATGATCTGCGCCTGCGAACTGCTGGCGGAGCTGCCGGCATCGGTGCCGACGGTCTGCCCCTCATCCTGGATGATGCCGATGATCTTGTAGTAGTAGCCTTTCACGCGGACGGATTTGCCGGTGGGGGTGGACAGGGGGAACAAGCGGCTGGCGACGGTCTGATTGATGACGCAGACGGGGACACGCTCGCTCATTTCGAGGTCGTTGAAGAAGCGCCCCTGCACGAGCTCGCGGTTGCGCATGTGCGGATAGACGGGCAGGACGCCCATGATCTGGCCGTCCACGCTGCGGTCGAGGTTCCAGATGTTCTCGGTGATGTAGCGGCTGGGCACCACGACAGAGATGCCGGGGACGGTCTGGCGGATCTGCTGGATGTCGCGCAGGGTGATGCCGTATTCGCTGATCATGCTGCGGGACTCGGCGCCGGAGCCCTGCCCGTCCGGTGGCTTCACGCTGTGGAGGATGATGTTCTGGCTGCCGAGCTTGCGGATCTGCTCCTGCGCCTCATGGCTGGCGCCTTCCCCGATGGCGAGCATGGCGACGACCGAGGCGACGCCGAAGACGACGCCCAGCGCGGTCAGGAACGAGCGCAGCTTGTGCAGCCAGATGGTCTTGATGCCCAGGGACAGCGTGCGCCACAGATGCTGCGGCGAGGCGACGAGACGAAGGACCGGATGCTGGGCGAGGAATAACATGGGGGGCAGAATCATACGCCCAAAGGGGGATGAAATTGCCGCCAGTTCTCCGTTCTCAGTGAGGATGCCGGGGTTTGAAGGAGACGCGTTCGAGGCAGTCGTAGCTCAGTGGATCAGTGGGGCGGTGGGGCGTAACGCACTGACGCACTGACGCACTGACCTACCGACCTACCGACGCACTGTCGTCCTCCGAGCGGCGGGCGGGAGATCAGCGCGGGGCCTGGCTGGTCTGGGTGCCGAGGATCATCTCCTGCGCCGGGGCGGTCTTCTGGACGGGCTTTTTGACCTGTACGACAAAGGGCGGGGATTCCGCGCCGAGTTTGCCGCCTTGATCGAGGAAGAGGTTCATGTCGGCGAGGGCTTCCTCAAAACGGGGATCGCCCGCCTTCATGTAGGCGGAGACGCGCAGGGCGAGGGCGCGGCCATTCCACGGATAGGGCTGGCCGAGCGTTTCGACGGCGGCGAGCTGCTGCGGTGTCTTCAGGCGCATGGCCATCTCACAGCGCATGCCGTGGCGGGTGTTGTACACGACTTCGACCGGATAGGGCCGGGCGAGCTTTTCGAAGACGGCGAGGAAGCGCGGATCCTGGGCGAGGCTGGTCTTGGCAAGGTCACCGAGCAGATTGAGCGCCTCGATGGCGAGCGGCGTGTGGCACCAGGGCACGGCGGCGAGGCTGTCGAGCCCGCGTTCGATGTGGAGGAGGACGTCGGCGGCCTTGTTTTGCTCGCGGCAGGTGATGACGCGGAGGAAATGCGCGTCGGCCTCGGAGACAGGCACGATGGCATCGATCGCGGCGAAGGCATCGGCCGCTCCGGTGCGTGCCTTGGCAGTGGCCAGGAGCACACGATCCGCCAGGACGGGGGTGGCAGGCGCAGGCGTGGCGAGGTATTCGGCATACTGCCGTTTCCAGAAAGAGCGCAGATGATTCACGCGCTGGCGCACGTCGGCCGGGGCATCCGGCGGCAGCACTTCCTCCAGGGCGCAGGACCACAGGCGGCCGGCCAGATGCACCCGTTCGGCCAGATAGAGGTTCATTTCGACCGGGGCATCGACCTTGGGCAGATGGCAGCCGGCACGGGTGGCGGCGCGGGCGAGATCGAGCGAGCGATTGGTGGCTTTGGCCACGCTGCGGGCAAAACTGAACTCGAGGCGGTTCATGTCGTCGGTGTTCACCGTGGGTGTCGCCTCGGCGATGGCGGAGCAGTAGTCGCTGTTGGCGATGCAGCCAGCGAGGAAGCCCTCGGCGGTGTCCGTTTTCCAGAAACGCCGCAGCGCCTCGGCCATCGGCTCCATCTTCACGCGCTGGCGCACGGATTCGAGCGACCAGGGCGTGTCGTCGTTCGAGCAGACGAGCAGCATGTCCACGGACTGGGTGGCCCAGACCTCGACCTTCGGGAAGACCTGGCGCAGGGTGGCGATCACGGTGCTGATGGTGGCGGGCTCGACCTCGTAGCCCTGCAGCCACTGGCAGAAAATGCCGCCTTTGGACAGGCGCTGGCTGGCGTTGGTGTAGAATTCGCGGGTGTAGAGGTTCGCCACGCCGGCGCGGCAGGGATTCGAGGGCTCGGAGACGATGATGTCGTAGTTTTCGCCTTTGGTGAGCAGGAATTCACGCGCGTCGCCAGTGATGTTGTTGACGCGCGGGTGCTGCATCGCATTGCGGCTCACGGGATCGAAGAACACGGCCACCTTGCGGATCTCCTCCTCCAGCTCCAGCACATCGACGTGGTCCATGCCGGGCACATCGGCCAGCCAGCCTGCCGTGGTGCCGGTGCCGAGGCCGACGACGCAGGCGTTCTTGGGATTCGGGTGCAGCACGGCGCCGGTGATGCCCAGCATGACCTGCGTGCCGGCATCTCCCACGGCCGAGCCATCGCTCTTGCCATTGGTGAGGAAGGCATACTCCCGTCCGCCTACGACGGAGACGCTCGTTTCGCGGCCGTCATATTCCTGCACCAGCGAACGCCGCGTGCTGCGATACCAGGATTCCAGGCCGAAGGCACTGCGGAAGTCATCCCGCACCCGGCCGTAGCCGATCGGCGAATGCAGCCACACCGCCGTGGGCCCGGTGGCGCCCAACGCCAGGCACCCGCAGGCAACCAGCGCCGCCGAGGCAAAACGGCTGTTCCAGGAGAACTCGAAGCGCCCTTCCCGGCCCCGCAACTGCAGCCACAGCGACGCGGCGGACATCACAGCGATCAAACTGGCCGCCAGCACCCAGCAGCCCTTCAATCCGAGCAAAGGCACCAGCACAAAGCCGCCGAGCAGCGATCCGGTGATGGAGCCGAACGTGTTCCAAAGATACGCACGGCCGAGCTGCTGCCCCACGCCGGCGTTTCCACGCCCCAGCAGGGACACCAGCAGCGGAAACTGGATGCCGCTCAGCAGCGAGGGCAGGAAGGCCAGCAGGCCCATCACCACCGCCCAGCCCATGGCCATCTGCGCCAGGCCGATCCCGCGCAGGCTGTCATTCAAGATCAAGGCCAGATGCGCCACCCGGTCCCCCAGGGCGTAAGGCAGCAGCACGGCCAGCGCCTGCAAAGCGGACACGATGGTGAATCCGGCGATGCTCGGCTCCGCTTTCTTCAAAATCAGCGAGTACAGCAGCCCGCCGATGCCCATCCCTGCCAGGACCACGCACAGCACCAGTCCAAAACCATACACCGAGCCGCCAAGCAGCGGGGTGGACACGCGATACCAGACCAGCTCCGCCACAAAGAAGGTGAAGCCGCTCATGAAGGCCGCCGCGAGCACAAACGAAGCCGGAGCCTTCGCCGCCACCTGCGGTTCAGCGTCCGCATCAGCCGCGACCGACGGCTGGCGGGCTTCCTTCTCCTGGAACATCGAGATCGCTCCCGCCGCGAGAGCGATGGCCAGATTGGCCAGCACGGCAATGGTCAGCGCCCCCTTGTTGCCGAAGGTCGGCAGCAGCCAGAACGTGCTCAGCATCGCCCCGGTGACTGCGCCGGCGATGTTGATGCCATAGAAGAAAGCGGTGATCGAGCGACGTGGATCGTCATCGCGCTGCGCAAACTTCATCGCAGCCGGCAGGGTGCCTCCCATCAGGAAGCAGGGCAATCCGAGCACCAGAGCGGTCATGAACAACTGCAGGCAGGTCGCCAGCCCCAGCCCCATTCCTGCCGTGCCGCCTGTTTTGAGGTAAAGCGCCCTGGCCAGGGTCAGCATGGCCGGAGAAGCCGCAGCAGCGAGGGCGATCCCGACCTCAAGCCGGGCGTAAAACCGAAACGGCCGCCCCACACGCTCCACCCAGTTCCCGAACAGCTTCCCGCCAAAGCCCAGACCCGCCATGAACACCGCGACGACCGCCGCCGCCGCCGGAGCCGCGCCACCGAACACAAGCCGGAATTCACGCAGCCAGACAGTCTGATAGATCAGCGAGCAGAAACCCGAAAGAAACAGGATGAGAGCCAGCACGAACTGGGTGAGTTGCGCACGGGATGAGGTGACAGAAGCGGGAGGCGGAGTCATAAAGTTGAGCTAATAAACAACAATTAAATATAATAAACATAATTTTACAAATAAATTATGCACTTCTTGACCTTTTCGCTAAACCTGCCCCGTGCTTTCCAGCCCCCGCACGATTCCTGCTTCGTCATGCGCCCCTCATTCCTCGCTCTCTCGTTTCTGGCACTGTGTCTGGCCAGCGAATGCACCTCTCAAACCTGGAAAAACGCCTTCTCGGCCCAGGTCGTCACCGTTTCCTACGACGACCTCGGCCCTGAGTCGTTCGTAGCCCCGCTTCTGGGGCCTCGCGGCGGAAATCCGCAGGTCGTCGTTCACGCTGGAGCCATACGGGCGGACACCGAGCCCCGCCGTCTGAATGCCCATCAAGGCCTCCTCCTGCTGCGCAAAAACGCCCGCCAGCTCCCCGCCACGCCAGCCGGTGCCGCACTCCGCCAGCGCATGGACGTGGCCTATGCACGTCTGCTCCATTTCTACAATGCCCGGCGGGCTGCCTTCACCTCCGTGCCGCCTTTTGGCGGCCGTGGCTCCATGACGATGGCCCGCATGACCACGATGCCGCCCATGCCCCCCACTTTGTGAAAAAACGGTCAGTTCAGCGCCTCGCGGGCCGATTGGAACAGGTAATGTCCCCAGCCGTGGTGGCTGTCGCCGCTCCAGTCCGGATCGTAGTGCTGGCTTTTGAAGATGAAACGCTCCGGATGCGGCATCAGGCCAAAAACGCGGCCGGTGTCGTCCTGCAGGCCGGCGATCGCGTTGGTGGAGCCGTTGACGTTGTTCGTGTAAAGCAGCGCCGCATGGCCGGATTTCACGTATTTGGCCGCGTCATCGCCTTCCGTGACCAGACGGCCTTCCGCGTGGGCGATTGGCAGTTCGAAGCTGTCCGGCAGTTTCGACAGATACGGGCTGGCTTTGGCCGCCGTTTTCTTCAATCCCACCCACTGGCACATGAAACGGCCGCTGGTGTTGTGAATCAGGCTGCCCTTGGGCAGCAGATCAAGCTGCGTGAGGATCTGGAAGCCGTTGCAGATGCCCAGGGCGTAGCCGCCCTTGTCCACGAAGGCCTTCAGCTTGTCCCCCAGCTTCGATTTCGTGATGAGCTGGGCGATGCGACCGGACATCACATAGTCCCCGTAGCTGAAGCCGCCGGAAAACACGATCATCTGCGCCTTGTCGAGCGAAGACGGCTCCAGCAACGCGACTGGCAGCACCTCCGTGGAAAAGCCCGCCGCTTCGAGAGCGCGGGCGGTTTCAGCATCGCAGTTCGTTCCGGGGAATTTGAGCAGCAGGGCGTGGGGCATGGGCGTTTCTGTCGGTTGATCTAGGCCAACCCGCCGTCCCATGCAACCGCTTTGCCCGGTTGCGCACGCCGGGTGATGCACTAGCTTTCGCCCATCATGTTCAAAGACCTCCTTTCCCCCACAAACACCTTCATCTACGGCTTCGTGCTGTGCGGCATTTTCCTGGTGCAGTCGCTCTGGGCGCACTGGAAGACGAAACGCGAGCTGAAACGCTACAAAGGCATGCTCAGCGACAAGCTGGATCTCGATTCGAAGCAGAATCAGGACCTCAACAAGGAACGCGCCACGCTGAAGCAGGAGAACGAAAACCTGCGCATGCAGATCGCCCGCCTGAACGAACGCCCGGACAACAAGATGCAGCGCGAACTCGAAATCCTGGCCCGCGCCGAGAAGCAGATGGTCATCAGCGCCCCCGGCTTCGCTCCGGCCTGGGAAATGGCGAAATCGGCCGCGCTCGGGCAGTTGGAGAGCGAGGAGAAAGGCCAGTCCTTTCCGCAGAAGGTCTTCCGCAAGCTGATCGGCTCCGGTTCCGCGCAGACGAATGTCGCCCTGCCTGAATCCGCCGCTGCAGCCGCCAAAGGCGGCAACGGAACGACGGCCGCCGCCGCGATGTAATCTCCGCTCTTCGCGAGAATGACCCGCACCGAGGCCTACCTCGCGCTGAATCTGCTCCCGCAAGTCGGCCCCGTCCGCGTGCGCAAGCTGCTGCGTCACTTCGGCAGCCCGGAGCGCATCCTGGCCGCGAAAAGCTCCGAGATCGTGCAGGTGGACGGCTTTGGCATCACGCAGGCCGAATCGGTTGCTGCCTGGGAGGATCAAATCGACCTCGCTGGCGAACTGAAAAAGGTCCAGGACCGGGGCCTCACGCTGCTGACGCAGGAGGATGAGCTCTATCCGTCGCTGCTACGCGAAATTCACGATCCGCCGGTGCTGCTCTACGTCTGGGGGCAGCTCACGAAACGAGACCACAACGCCATCGGCATCGTCGGCAGCCGCCACGCCACGCATTACGGCCTGAGTGCCACCAAGAAGCTTGGATTTCAGATCGCGTATGCCGGTTACACCGTCATCAGCGGCCTGGCCCGTGGCATCGACACCACCGCGCACGAAGCGGCCCTCGCCGCGAAAGGCCGCACCATCGCCGTGATCGGTTCCGGCATCGGAAAACTCTATCCACCGGAGAACATGGCCCTAGCCGAACGCATCGCTCAAAATGGTGCCGTGCTGAGCGAGTATCCCGTGGACCGCATCGCCGACAAACAGACCTTCCCCTATCGCAACCGCATTGTCTCCGGCTGGAGCTGCGGTTTGATCGTGGTCGAGGCCCCGGTGCGCAGCGGATCGCTCATCACCGCGCAGCAGGCCGCCGAGCAGGGCCGCACGGTTTATGCCGTGCCCGGTCCCATCGACAAACCGACCTCCGCAGGCTGCAACCGTCTCATCCAGCAAGGCGCGAAACTCATCATGGATGGTGCTGACGTGCTCGATGATCTGATGACGCTCTTCCCCACCGCACCCACAGCGCCAAAGGTCGAGGAGTCGAAGCCGGTTGCGTCTCTCACGCTCGACGAAGAGATCCTCTACAAGGCGATCGGCAGCGAAGAAGCCCACATCAACGACATCATCACCGCTTCCGGCCTCACCTCGGCCACGGTCGCCCCCACCTTGATGCGGCTTGAAATGAAGCGCCTCATCCGTGCCCTGCCAGGACGCCGTTACGTGCGGCTCGTCTGAAGAGCGGCGGCGCGTCGGTCATTCGTTTCCCGCCAGGATCTGACGTCCGTCCACGGTGATCGTGAGCCTTCCCTTCGACGCGGTCACGTGGAGCTTCGAGGCAGATGCAGGCAATTTCGCTCGTTCCTTGCCATCCACGAGCACACGCAGACGCTCGATCCGCACGACATGACGGGCCAGCTTGAGCGTGGCGTTGGCACCATCGCCTTGCACCGAGATCGGACCATCGGCGGTGGCGCTGATCTCCCGCCCACCGATCGTCGCCGTGGCTGTTCCAGGGAGCAGGGTTTCATCATCCGCAGCGGTCGCGCGATTCTCCACCACCTGGGCGGACGAGGCTCCACGTGCCGCACCTCCCGTTCCCTGAGCGAGCAGCGAATAATACACCCCCGCCACGATGCCGGTGCTGCACAGGACTGTCCGGCACAGCAATGAGGCAGAAGCAATCGTGCGCATGATTCTCGTGAGTTGGCCGTCTCGAACGACGCCAACCGGTTCCATTCGTCACCCTGAGGCGCTCATCAGGGCCGCGCCTGAAAGCCACGGCTGCGCGACGTGGCAACTGGCTGCCCCCCCAGCAATCCACTGAGGGCAGTGATCGGTCGTATGCACGCATCGAACGACCGACATCACGTCCTGTCTGAATTCCTCAAACAATCCATCGAACGATGAACACCTTCAAAAGCACCGCCGGATGGCACATCTGGCATGGCAGGTTGAGGCAGCAGTGCGCCCGCATCGCTGCAAACGACCATCTGTATGCCGAAGGTCGTGAGGAGGAGCTCATCGGCCGCCTCCAGCGCTCCATGAAGCTCAGCGAGGAGAAAATCTGGCACCTCCTTCAACGCAACCACGGGCATTGGAAGCATGACTGATGACGCTCCCTCCCTTGTTGCGTCCCACATTCGTCATTCACGCCACCCGCTTCTCCCACAGCAGCGCAAGAAACAGCGGAAACTCCTTCCTCGCTCGATTCTCCGCCCGCGCCCGTGGCCCCGGCTGGCTTTCCTTGTGCGAATACCATTCCTCGATGCCTCCGAGCACCAACCCGGCACTGAAGCCCGTGGTGGTGAGAGTTTGCAGGCTGCGATGAAAAGAGATCGTGCTCTCGCTGTCGGCTTTGCCCGGATGCATCACGATGGGAATGCCCAGGGTGCTGCTGTAGGCATCTGTGCGGCGATACTGGATCTTCCGCGGCTCGTCGTGGCCCCAACTCGACTGCCGGGGGATGCGGAAGCTTGGATGGTTCACCACCCACAGCATGCGGCCGCCCGGTTTGAGGACTTTGGCCGCCGCAGCAGCGACGACATCCAGGTGCTCCATGTTCTGCACGCAGAGAATGGCTGACGCGGCATCGAATTCACCCAGATCGCCGATCTGCGCGGCGTCACGCGCGAGGTAACGCACCGGCGGCTTCGAAGGATAGGTGCGCGCTTTTTGAATCAAAGTCGGCGCGGCATCGACGCCGACGACTTCGCAGCCTTTCTGTGCCATGGCACGGCTGAAAACGCCCTGCCCGCAGCCGAGATCGAGCATGCGCTGGCCGCGTTTCGGATCGAGCAGTTTCAGCGCCCCGGGAATGACCACGGCCTGATACAATTCCGACCCGCGTTCACCGATGATGCGGTCATACCAGTCCGCCGACTTCTCCCAGGAGGTGCCGTGCTCGCGCTGCTGGGCTTGCGGAGGGCGGGGGCGGGGGCGGAATGGACGGCGTGGCGGTTGTGGCATCCGCCATGATGAAGCAGCAGGCGGCGATTGCCAGCCTCTCCACACAAAGTCCTTACTTTTATCTTCCCAAAAAGAGGGCGTTGTGACAGCGTCGCCCTCCTTCCCACATGTCCTCCACGACCGCCTCCCGTGTTGTCCCCGGCCTGATCCTCGGCGCGCTGAGCCTGCTCAGCGCGTTTCTGTTGTTCCAGGTGCAGCCGATCATCAGCAAGTTCATCCTGCCATGGTTCGGCGGCAGTCCGGGTGTGTGGACGACATGCATGCTGTTCTTCCAGATCGTGCTGTTCGCCGGTTATGCCTACGCGCATGCGCTGACGCTTCTGCCACGCCGATGGCAGGGCGTGATCCATGGTGTGCTGCTCGGCGCGGCCATCGCGCTGCTGCCGATCGCTCCGGAGGAAGCCTGGAAGCCGACTGGCAGCGAAGATCCGGCCTTTCGCATCCTGCTGCTGCTCGCGGCCAGCGTCGGCCTGCCCTACTTCGTGCTCTCCAGCACCAGCCCGCTCGTTCAAGTGTGGTTCACCCGCGCGAGCGGCGGCGCGAATCCGTGGCGGCTGTATGCGCTGTCGAACATCGGCTCGCTCGCGGCCCTGCTGAGCTATCCGCTGTTCTTTGAGGTGCATTGGGATGTGCTGGAGCAGACCACTCTGTGGTCCGTGGCCTTTGGTGCCTTCGTGATTCTCTCCCTTTCCGGCGTGTGGATGGACCGCCATCACGCGCTCAAAGAAGAAGCAACCCCTCCTGCGCCGGTCGATACGGCCGCGGATCATCCGGGCTGGATGACGCGTCTTCGCTGGGTGCTGCTGCCTGCCTTGGCCAGTTGCGTGCTGCTGGCGGCGACGAATCACGTCTGCCAGGACGTGGCGGTGATTCCCTTCCTGTGGGTGGTGCCTTTGAGCCTCTATTTGCTCACCTTCATCATCTGCTTCGAGCACGAGCGCTGGTATGCCCGCGTGCCTCTGCTGTGGGCGCTGCCGGCGCTGGCGCTGCTCTTCATCACCTGCACGGAGGAGCGGCTGCAAAAACAGCCCTACTGGACCACGATTGAAAAGGCAGCCCACACGCACGTGGAGCCTCTGCTGAAGAGCGTTTTCCCCAACGCGCCCGGCCTGGGCACGATCGACCTCGCGCCGAATTTCATCTGGGAGCTGGGCTGGGCCTTTGGAGCGATGTTCCTCGCCTGCATGCTATGCCATGGCGAGCTCACGCGTCTGAAGCCGGCGCCGCGCCGGCTGACGGAGTTTTACCTGCTGATGTCCGCCGGGGGGGCGCTGGGCGGCTTGTTCGTGAGCCTGGGAGCGCCGCGTCTGTTCACCAGCTTTGCTGAATGGCCGATCAGCCTCATCGCCGTGTTCGCGCTCGCCTGCCTCGTGCTGCTGCGCTGCGTGTGGCGAGTGCGGCACACTGCCGTCGGCTGGCTGCTGGTGGCGCTGTTCGCCGGATTGATGGCCCTGCAGGTCTGGACGCTGGACAGCCTGGGCATCGTCACGCCCGCGATCATCACAGCGAAGATCGAAAGCATGAGCGCCATCATGCAGCCGTGGATGCTGTGGCTGGTCGTCGGCGTGTTCTTCCTTTGCATCGCGCTGCTCATCTTCCGCGCGGTGCGCCGCGGCTCCTTCCGGCCCGCGCTCATCTCCCTCCTGCTCCTTTCCATTCAAAGCACCGTCATGATCCTGCTGATGAGCGATCTGGGCTTCAAAAAGGACGAGAAGATCGACCGCGTGCGCAACTTCTACGGCATGCTCTCGGTGTTCGAGGACTTCGACTCCGGACTCGAGACGGCCTACCGCCAGCTCAGCAACGGCGGCATCATCCACGGCATGCAAAACCTCGCGCCGAACCTCCGTGCCGAGCCCACCACCTACTACGGTCATCACACCGGCATCGGCAAGGCCCTGGACAGCATCGCCGGAGCGCCCGCCGCGCGTGTGGGCGTCGTCGGCATGGGAGCGGGCACGGTCTCCTGCTATGCGAAGAGCGGAAACACCTTCCGCTTCTACGACATCAATCCGGAGGTCGTCCGCATCGCGAAGAAGCACTTCACTTATCTCGGGGATCTGGAGGCCCGTGGCGCGAAGCCGGAGATCGTCGTCGCCGACGCCCGTCTGGCGATGGAACGCGAGGAGCCGCAGAATTTCGACGTGCTGCTGCTCGATGCCTTCAGCGGCGACTCGGTGCCCGTGCACCTGCTCACGCGCGAGGCCTTTGGCATCTACAAGCGCCACATGAAGCCCGATGGCATCATCGCCGTGCACATCACGAACTCCTACCTCGTGCTGGCGCCGGTCATCGAAAAAATCGCCGCGGATGCCGGCTACAAGACCACCCGCATCGCCACGGAGCAGGAGGGCGACCACGACTCCACGGACTACATCCTTGTCACGAACAACGCCACCTTCCTCGCCGCCACCCCGCCCAGCCTGCTGGGCAGCGAGATCGAGCTGAAGCACGACGTGCGGCTCTGGACCGACCGTTATCACAACCTCCTGCGCATTCTCGACATTCCCTCGAACGTGAAGGAAGACACTGAGTAGCCGCGACAAACAGCGGTTTGCGATCCGGCGTGAGCGCGCCATTTTCGCACGCCTCTGATGAACCTCCTCGATCCTGTCCCCACACCGCAGCAGCTTTTCCGCTGGCTGGATTCTGGACGCATCACGCGTGAGGAGTTCCGCGAGGCCATGGCGGTGCACACGCGCGAGCTCATCCAGGAGATGGAGCAGGCGCACACGAACCCGCTCGTCGCCAAGTTCAACGAGCTCCTCAACCGTCGCGAGGCCTGGAAATGGGCACGCAAGCACGGCGAGGTCGTCATTCGTGAAATCCTCTGCGCCCTGATGGACGAGGAGCGCTTCACACCGGCTCGCTGGCTGTGGAATGCCGCACACCCGCACATTCCCCTGCACTGCTTCTTCCGCACCCGCGGCACACCGCTGATGCGCTTCATCGAACTCAACGTGCAGCCGCAGATGGTCACCGTCCTCATTGAGCACGGCGGCAGCGAGACGCTGCCAGCCACCCGCGAGCAGTTCATTCTGCGCCGCAATCGCCGCACCCAGCTCTTCGTCGAACGTCGGGACCTCCTCTGATCCACCGCCCGTCCATCATTCGTCATTCGTCATTCGGCTTTCGTCACTCCTTCATGCTCCCTCCGTCCAAAAACTCCCTCGGCCTCCTCGGTCTGGCGCTCTTCACCATCATCTCCCTCGCCATCGGTGCCTACTACCGTCTGCCGGCGCTCGGCGAACGCCCGATGCACACGGATGAGGCCATCCTGGCGATGAAATCCGCGGAGTTCCAGAAAACCGGCCACTTCGAATACGATCCAAAGGACTTCCACGGCCCCGGTCTTCACTACGTCACGCTCGTCTGGTCAAAAATCGCCGGTTGGGGAGACTCCTCCACGTGGACAGAGGCCCAGCTTCGCATGGTCGCGGTGGTCTGCGGTCTCCTGCTCATGCTCTGCACGCTGCTGCTGCGGGACGCGCTCGGCCGGCTCGGCACCGGCTACGCCATGCTCCTCATGGCCGTGTCCCCCATGGCGGTGTACTACTCCCGCTACTTCATCATGGAGGTGCCGTTCGTGATGTTCATCACCCTCAGCATCGCCGCGATCTGGCGGTACTCGCAGAGTGGCAAGAAACGCTGGCTGCTCCTGGCCGGATTCGCCCTGGGCATGCAGCACGCCACGAAAGAGACCTTCGCCATCAACGTCGTCGCCGCCTGCGCCAGCTTTTTCGCGGCGAAACTCATCGTGGGTGACTTCTCGCCACGCCAGACCGGTTTCGCCATGGGTTCCTCCCGTGATCGTGCCTCCAGGCCGTGGCTGTGGGTGCTGGTGGTGGCTGTTTTGACCAGCGTCACCATCTACTCCAGCTTCTTCAAAGACTGGCAGGCCGTCAAAGACAGCGCCCTCACCTACCTGCATTACTTCGAGCGCTCCAGCGGCAGCGGCCATGAGAAACCCTGGCACTACTACCTCACGCTCATCTTCTGGCGCAAAAACGGCGTCGTGTGGAGCGAGGCGATGATCGGCGGCCTCGGCATCATCGGCATGCTGCACGCCTTCCTCGGCAATCACATGAAAAACGGCCCGCGCCAGGCCTTCCTCGTGTTCCTGTCCGTTTACACCATCGTCCTCTTCGGCATCTACTCCTTCCTCGCCTACAAGACACCCTGGTCCATCCTCAGCGGCCAGCACGCGCTCACCTTGCTCGCCGGGGTCGGCGCTGCGGCCATTTCCGAGGCCCTCAGCGGCAGGATCACCCGTTTCATCTTCCGCATCGCCATCGGCCTCGGTCTTTATCATCTCATCGCCCAGACCAGCCTGGCCATCCACCGCTACGCCTCCACCGAACACAACCCCTACGTCTATTCACACACCTCCACGAATCTCCTGCGCCTGCTGCCGCAGATCCGTGCGCTGCAAAAAATCGCCCCGGATGACGCCTTCGAGGTCCTCGTGGTCCATCGCGACGCCGGCTGGCCGCTGCCCTGGTATCTGCGCGACATCAAAACCGTGCGCTACACCACCACGCTGCCGGAAAAGATCGACGCCCGGGTCATCGTGGCCGAGATCGACCTGCAGCAGGCGCTTGAAGCCAAGCTGACCGACAAACAATATGTCGTGCACGACATCTTCGGCCTGCGCCCCGGCGTCATGCTCAACCTCTGGGTGGAAAAGTCGCTCAAAGAGCGCCTCGAACTCCTCAAGCAGCAGCCATCCCCCGAACAGTGAGCGAACCGCAGCCGCCCCAGCACCATCGCCACACCTGTCATGCGATGGCCACCACCTTCGACGTCTTCATCAACCACGATGACGCCGATGAAACCTACGCCGCGCAGGCCGCCAGCGCCGTGTTTGAGGAAATCCGCCGCCTGGAGGACGAACTCAGCCGCTTCCGCGCCAGCAGCGACATCTACCGCCTCGGCCAGCTCAAGGCCGGTGAAAGCATCATCGTCGGCATGGCCGCGTGGGACTGCCTGTCGCTCGCCAAGGCGATGCATCAGGAGACCAACGGCGCCTTCGACATCACCATCGGGCCGTTGATGAGTTTGTTCGTCACCTCCGAAGGCGAGCCGCGGCAGGTCAGCAAAGACGTGCTCGACCAGGCACGTCAGATCATCGGCAGCCACCGCTTCGACCTCGATGAGGACACCATGCGCGTCACCGTGCATGCCTCCGACATGATCTTTGACCTCGGAGCCATGGGAAAAGGCTACGCGCTCGACCAAGCCGCCGACTTGCTGCAGGACTGGAAGGTCGCCAACTTCGTCCTCAACGCTGGAGACAGCACCATCCTCGCCATCGGTGCGCCCTCGGGCAAGGAAGCCTGGCCCATCACCCTCGGCGGCGGCTCCCAGCGCGTCACGCTCGTCAATCGAGCCGTCAGCGGCTCCGGTTTTGCCGTCAAAGGTGCCCACATCATGAATCCGCGCCTCTTCATGCCCGTGCCCATCCAAAACCGCCGCACCTACGCCCTGGCCCCCACCGCCGCCCTGTCTGACGCCCTCTCCACCGCGTTCATGGTCATGGATGCGGGCGAGATCCAGGCCCTGTGCGCACGCTACGACGGAGTCGAGGCGCTGGAGCTCGAAGCGTGACGGCTGCCTGCCGCTCCAGGCGTGGGCGCGTCTGCGTCCTCATCACCGGCTCAGGAGACGGCCCGACTTGAAGGACGCGGGGTCTGATTCATTTCTGGTGGTCCGATGATTCTCGAACGCCCTCCTGAAGTACACCTGCCGCAGGGCTTTCCCCAGGAGCTGATCGAGACGAAGCTGCTGCCCGCGCTGGAGGCGGTGGTGGACGCCTGGCGGCATGAGGTGGGCCACGCACTCTCCGCCACGAATCTGGCGCTGACTTCCCTTCACATCATGGACAACGTGCCCGGAACGCCCCTGGAAGGCCGCCCGCTGCCCTACTCCATCCACGGGATGTGTGGAAAGCGGCCCTTCCTGGCCTGCGGCACCGTGCGTTACGCCCCCGCAGCCAGACGCGGCGGCTGGGCCTGCCTTCCCACCTGCACCCTGACCTTCCAGAAGTCACCTGAGGCGGGTCACGAAATCTGCAAATCAACGGCTTTTCCGGCGAACATCTTCAGCCTGGAGGCCCTGCGTCAGCGGCTGGAGCACGCGGCGTGGCGCGTGCAGTTCCTCGGCGGGCTGGTGCGCACCCACAAGCTCATCCCGTTGAAAAACCACGACTGGCAGGAACGCTGCCACCGCTACGAGGAACGGCTCAAAACCGCCCAGGACGAGGAGGAACGACTGCGCACGGCCTGGGACCATCTGTCGCAGCGATCGGCCGGTCGGGATGAGGGATGAGGGGGACGTGTTGATGTCTGATAGCCGGTGTTCCGTGCCCAATGCTCAGCAGCGAGCGATGTTTCCCCCCTTGCGAACACGGGCGGCGCTTCCTTGGTCCGGAACGAGGCTCGTCCCTCGGGCAAAGAGGCTTTTCCCTCGGGCAACGTGGCCTTTTCCGCCGGGGCAGCCTCCAGGAGGGCGGTCCAGGCCCAGCAGACCTCCACCGCACTCATTCTCGATCAAATCAAAAATGGACCGCAACTTGAAGGGCTCTCCATCGTTTGAGCGCCCATGAAAACGCGCCTCCTCTTCTCCTTCGCCTGCGCATTGCTCAGCACCAGCCTCCGGGCTGAACCTGCGACGGCGGCCCCCGATGGAAACACGGTTTATCGGACCTGGGCTGATGCCCAGGGTCGCAAGCTGGAGGCCACCTTCCGCGGCATTGAGAGCGGGCAGATTTTCCTCCAAGTCCGCAACGGCTACGTCTATCGCATCCCGCTCGACAAGCTGTCCCCAGCGGATCAAGAAGCCGCGAAGACGCTGAAACCCGAGGGTCTCGGCATCCCTGCCGATCCCAATCTCGCCCAGGCGGCCGCACAGATCGACATGCTGGTGAACGCCGGACTCGCCAAGGCCGGACAGAAACCCAATCCGCTCGCTTCCGACGAGCAGTTCGTCCGCCGCGTCTATCTCGACATCGCCGGACGCATTCCCACGCGAGAGGAGGCGCTCGAGTTCATCAACGACACCAGCCTTTCCAAACGCGCCAAGGTCATCGACCGCCTGCTCGCCTCCGATGGCTACAACAGCCACCTGTTCAATTACTTCGCCGACATGATGCGCGTGGCCGATGTGGCCCAGAAGGCGCGCTTCTACACTTACCAGGACTGGTTGAAGGGCCAGATCGCCGACAATGTGTCGTGGGACAAGATCGTTTACTCCATGATGACCGCAGACGGCCGTCTGCTCGACAATGGTGCCACGGGTTATCTCCTTCGCGACGCCGGGATGCGCCTCGACAACCTCAGCCTCACGCTCAGCACCTTCCTCGGCGCGAATGTCTCCTGCGCCCAGTGCCACGATCATCCCTTCGCCGACTGGACGCAGCGCCAGTTCTACGAGATGGCCTCCTTCTTCGGTGCCACGGAGACTTTCGGCACGCGTGGCTCCAAAGGCTACGGCATGCAGAACATGCGCAAGGTGCTGGCGTCGCTGGATGACCGCCGCCTTCAGCAGCAGGCCAAGAATCTCCTGCGGGTGAATGCGATGGCGGTGGACGATGGCGAGGAGAACGATCTGAAGCTGCCGGACGACTACAAATACCCGGATGGCAAGCCTGGAGACCTGGTGAAACCCAAACTCGTCACCTGGAGCGACACGAAGAACACCAAGGCCTATCAGAACGTGGAGACGAAGAAGGAGGAGGATCTCCGCGCCCAGTTCGCGAAATGGATGACCTCGCCGGACAATCCGCGCTTTGCCATGACCATCGCCAACCGCCTGTGGAAACGTGCTTTCGGCCTCGGCGTGCGTGAACCCGTCACTGACCTCGACGATGTCGATGCGGCGGTGAATCCGGCGCTCCTCCGCCACCTCGGCGCCGAGATGGTGCGCTTGAAGTTCGACCTGAAACAATTCATGCGCGTGCTCTACAACACGCAGACCTATCAACGCGAGGCCACCAGCCACGAAATGGCCGACAGCGGTCCTTACCTCTTCCCCGGCCCGGTTCTCCGCCGCATGAGCGCCGAACAGGCCTGGGACTCCTGCGCCACGCTCGTGGTCGGCTCTGATGTGGACAAGTTCAAAGCCCATCGCGGCGCGACTTACTCCAAGGTCATGAGCATTGACCTGTCTTCGGATGCTTCTCCAGATGCGGTGAAGGCTCAGATCGAAAACGCCGTGGCCGCCATGCGCCAGTATGGCGGTGCCAACGGCGGCAACCCGAAGAACAACGCCAAGAAGAAACGCATGATGGCCCGTCAGGCAGCGGCCGCCGACGGTGACGACAGCATCGAAGTCGCCCCGCCAGTCCGCGACGGCCTCGTGCTCGCCCGCGCCTCCGAACTGCCGCAGCCGGAGAAAGACCAGCACTTCCTCCGCATGTTCGGCCAGAGCGACCGCCAGATCGCCGATAGCAGCAGCGACGAAGGCAGCATCCCGCAAGTGCTGATGCTCATGAACGGCGAAGCTCAAAAAGTCATCGGCCAGAACGACTCGCTCGTCATTCAAACGGCCTCCGCCCAAAAAACGCCCGAGCAGCAGGTCGAGAGCCTCTACCTCAGTTTCTTCAGCCGCAAACCCAAGCCCGATGAACTCGCCGACGCCGTCGCCGCCCTCGGCAATGGCATCACCTCCCGTGACTTGAGCTGGGTGCTCTTCAACACGCGTGAGTTTGTTTTTGTGGAGTAGCTGCCATGTCATCTGCCATGTCATCTGCCATGTCATCTGCCATGCCACCGCCGCGACAGCGTCCTGGAGTGCGCCGGCCCTCCGGCGCTTTCGAGCATGGTTTGTTCTTCGAAAAGCTCCAGAGGGCTGGAGCACTCCAAAACGCTGCCGCGCTGATTTGAAACCCATACCGCATACCATGAACTCATCCCTTAGCCCTTCGCCCTTGGCCCTATGCGATGTCTCCCGCCGCTCCTTTTGCGAAAAATGGGCCAAAGCCTCGCTCGGCGTCACGGTGCTGCATGGACTCGGCGGCAAGGTGCTCGCGGAGACTGGCGGCCCTGGATTCGGCAAGGCAAAGAACGTCATCTTCCTCCAGATGATCGGCGGCATGTCCCACATCGACACGCTCGATCCGAAGGAAGGCCCCACCCAAGGTCCGAAGACGCCCATCAGCACGAAAGCTGGCTTCCAACTCGGCGGCACGATGGAAAATCTGGCCAAGCATGCGGACAAGGTCTCGATCATTCGCAGCATGACCTCCAAAACCGGTGTGCATGCGAGCGGCCAATACTTGATCCGCACCGGCTACGAGCAGCGTGGCACCATCCAGCACCCGAACATCGGTGCCTGGGCCCAGCATTTCAAAGGCAACAGCCACAAGACACTGCCCTCCAGCGTCTGCGTGAACCGTCAGCCGAACGCCGGCAACGGCTTCTTCCCAGCCAGCTTCTCCCCCTTGCCGATCCTCGATCCCGATGCCGGCCTGCAATACGCGCAGAGCGACGCCAGCCCCGACGTCATGCAGAAACGTCTCGCCATGCTCGACAAGCTCGACGCAGGTTTCCGCGAGCGCTTTCAAACCGCCAGCGTGAAGAGCTACACGCAGTTCTACGAGAAGACCGTCGCCATCATGTCCAGCACGGACCTGGAAGCCTTCCAGCTCAGCGACGAACCGGCTGCCTTGCGTGAGAAATACGGTCAGAACAAATTCGGCCAGGGCTGCCTGCTCGCCCGTCGTCTGGTGGAAAAAGGCATCCGCTACATCGAAGTCGCCAAAGGCGGCTGGGACATGCACAACAACATCGAGGAAGGCCTGGAAGAGCATGGAGCCGAGCTCGATGTCGCCCTCTCAGCGCTGCTCGATGACCTCAAGGAACGCGGCCTGCTCGAAACCACGCTCGTCGTCCTCTGCTCCGAATTCGGTCGCGGCCCGAAGATCAATGGCAACGCCGGTCGCGATCATCACCCGAAGGTGTTTTCCACCTTGCTCGCCGGTGGCGGCATCAAAGGGGGCTTCATTTACGGAGCCAGCGACAAGGAAGGCATGGCCGTCGCCGACAAACAGACCAGCCCGCAGGACTTCCTCTCCACCATCGGCTGGAGCCTCGGCCTTCCGGTCGATGAAGTCGTCATGTCCCCCAGCAACCGCCCCTTCACCGTCGGCGACAAGGGCAAGCCGGTGATGGAGTTGTTCGCGTAGGCGGAGGGCGCGGGATTGAAGCTGTCACGCAAAGCGCCTTGATCTGATGGCGTTCTCTGCGGCGCATGCTTTTTCCATCGACATCCATGATCTCTCACCACCTCCTGATCGTGGCTTGGAGTTTCTTCGTGACGACGTGCATTCCTGCTGAAGACGCCACCACCGTCGCGTCTCCCGACAAACAGTTCGCGGTCCACTTCCACGGCTCCAATCCCAGTCGTCCAGGATCATTCACCATCGAAAACGGCCAAGGCGTCGTGCTTTTTGATTCCAGATCCTGTGCAGACCTGGCCGGAGTTTTGAATTTCGAACCGGAACACATTCTTTGGAGCCCGGACAGCCAGACGGTCGCCATCGCGGGCGGCTACTCAAAGAATCTGCAGACATATCTGTTCTCCCATCACCGCGGTGTCTTTGCCTTCACTCCGGTGCCGTGGCTCACGGATCATTATGACAATCCTTGGGTCCTGCCGCTGCGGTGGATCAAAGGACGCCGTTTGATCGTCGCCATCTCCGGCCCTCACGCAGGCAAGGCGGGAGACTACGGCTATCGTGGTCGTGCCACGCTGCACATTTCCAGCGGCAGCAAAACATGCGAGATCCACTACCGCCACATCACCGAACAACACGAGCGTCTGTCTGATTGACCTCTGATATTGCCGACGTTTTGTCCGGCTCTTCGCCATGACCTCCCGCCGCCACTTCCTCTCCGCCACCACCGCTGCGTTTGCTGCCTCGTCGTTTCACATCTTCGGCGCTGATCCGGCGAAGAAATACCGCACCGCGTTGATCGGTTCCGGATGGTGGGGCATGAACATCCTGCGCGAGGCCATCGCCTCGCAACGCGTGAAGGTCTGCGCCCTCTGCGATGCCAGCGAGGACGTCGCCTCCAATGCCGCGGACGATGTGAACGGCCTCAACGGCGACGATCCGAAGCTCTACAAGGACTATCGTGAGCTGCTGGAGAAGGAGAAGCCCGAGATCGTGATCATTGCCACGCCGGACCACTGGCACGCGCTTCAAACCATCGCCGCCTGCCAGGCCGGGGCGCATGTGCTCGTCGAAAAACCCACCGGACACACGATTGGCGAGAGCCAGGCCATGGTGAAGGCCGCACGTGAGGCCGGAGTCGTCGTGCAGGTCGGTTTGCACCGTCGCATCGGCCCGCATCACGTTGAGGCGATGAATTTCCTCAAGTCCGGAGCCGTGGGCAAGGTCGGCATGGTGCGCGCCTTTGCGATCAGCAAGGGCGGCCCCGAGCAGCCGAAGCCGAACAGCAAAGTGCCCGAAGGCATGGACTGGGACCTGTGGTGCGGCCCGGCCCCGATGCGCCCCTTCAACACCAAGATGCACCCCGGCGGCTGGCGGAACTTCCTCGACTACGCCAACGGCACCATGGGCGACTGGGGCGTGCATTGGCTCGATCAGATCCTCTGGTGGAGCGGCGAGAAAGGCCCGAAGAAAGTGTTCTGCACCGGCGGACGCGAGATCGCCGGCACAGCCGTGCTCAATGACAAGGAACAGACCACCGACTCGCCCGATCATCAGATGGCCACGTTCGAGTTCGAGCAATTCACCGCCACCTGGGAGCACCGCAAGTTCGCCGACAACAACAACGAGAAGCACAAGATCGGCTGCTACTTCTACGGCGAGAAAGGCGTGCTCCACATCGGCTGGCGCGACGGCTGGACCTTCTACCCCGTCGATCCGAAGCAGGGCGAGAAACACGGCAACCATCAGCTTCAGGAGCCCGATGGCCACAACATCGCTCTCCTCTGGGCCGATTTCATCGACGCCATCGAGAAGAAACGCAAACCCGTCGCCGACATCGAAAGCGCCCACCGCTCCTCCTGCCTGCCGCTGCTCGGCATGATCAGCTACAAAGCCGGCCGCAGCATCCAGTGGGACGCCGAGAAAGAACAGATCATCGGCGATCCCGAAGCCGCCAAGCTCATGCGCCGCGAGTATCGTGGGGAGTGGAAGTATCCGGTTTGAAATGACGAATGCAGAATGACGAATGTCGAATGACGCCGCTTCTGGAACCCATTCGTCATTCTGAATTCGTCATTCGTCATT
>NZ_JACSRD010000064.1 GCF_014879935.1 Prosthecobacter sp. | reverse complement strand
GAGCAGCCCGGTAGCTCGTCAGGCTCATAACCTGAAGGTCGCAGGTTCAAATCCTGCTCCCGCAACCAATTTCAAAAAGCCCTGTAATTCAACGAGTGAGTTACAGGGCTTTTTGTTGATCGGTTTTGTGGCCGTCCTAATGGCACACATCATTCGGGGCACATCTCCAAAATCACACGAGTTACTCCTCGACTTCAGTTCTTGGAGGGCTCCGTGGCTTTGACCGGAGAAGGGCTTGTTGCTGGTGTCGAGGTCGGACCCGATGGAATCGTGTTCGCGGGATTCGAAGTCGAAGGAGATTTGCCCGGACTCACGGGCGGTGTGACGGGCTGCTGTGCAGCAGTATTGATCGGTGCCTTGGGACGAGCGCTGCTGGTGGGAGAAAAAGTAGCGCCAGGCGAGGGCCGCAACTGGGCTGGCGGCTGTACTCCGTTCATGGAAGGAGTCCGCACTGGCGCTGCGTTCTGTGCTTCGCGGGGCACGGGTGGATTGGTGGCGGCAATGCGGTTGATGCCAGGGGCACCGGTGTGTTGAGGTGCAGGCAACGCTGGGCGGGCAGGCTCATGCCCGGCGATCAGGAAGGCGCAGGTCAGCGCCACGTAGTAGGGCCACACTGAGGCGGAAAGCAGCCCGGCGAGACCTCCCAAGGTGTCAGCACCACTCAAGGGCGCATGGGTTTGCAGCAGTTCCTCCACCCCCGGCTTTTTGCCCTGCCGGAACTTCTTCAGCAATCGGCTGGCCTGGGTGGCGTAGGCCGCATCGGCCAACGCCAACAAACCAACCGGAGCAACCGCCCACAGCATCGATTGGCTTCCCAGCCGTATGGAATGCGCCCAGGCAAGAACACCCGCTGCCAGCCCCGCACTCCACAGCTTGCACGCCGCCGACTGGCTGGCGAGTCGTTGCAGCGTCTGGTGAACGAGATGCGCGGTGTCGGTGGAGTTGTCGGCTTGCATGGAAGGAGTCTTCTATATAACACTCATCCGCCTTGCGCGCGTCATCCAATGCCCATTGGGAAAGCTGAACGGGTAGCAGGCGTGAGCCAGAAGTTGCCGGGAGGAAGGGAGAATGGCAAGACAAGGCGAGAACCTTGCCACGCCAGACCTTGCGCAAGCGCTACTGAAATGACCAAGCACACGCTCGTCAGGCCATGTTAGGCCGCAGGCAAGGGGAGAAAGCCCCGCCTCAAGACAGCGCTGGCATCAAGGCCATCAAAACGAACGTAATCAGCAGCGCCAAAGCCACCCACCACCAGAGATTGGAGACACCGGTCTTCCTGGCAGGATTACTTCCAAACTCGCGGGCGATGAAGTCATCGTAATCAAACTCGTCGTCGGGGAGATCGAGGCCGTCTGCGTGCGTGTTGCCGCTCCAGCCGGATTTCTCGCAGGAGCCGCAGTCGTCGCAGGCGACAGCGCCCTTCGACACCCACTCGCCACAGACGGGGCACTGGCCAGGAGGTCTGAAACGCCCGCTCATGGTGGATCCAGCGGGCGTGTGGGGCGGATCTGCGGCTCCGCGCAGGCTTGATCCCGAGACCCGGCCACGGCCAGACGATGAAACGCGCCTGTGTCCACCAGCCCTCCGCCATTCACCAGCGGCAGCCAGCCGGCCTGCCGCGCTTCTTCTGCCTGGGTCCGCCAGCGCAACGGCGCCATCATCACAAGCACCGCCGACAGCGTCACGACAGCGGCGGCAAAGCCGCTCTTGGATCGTGGGAGGTGCCGATTCATGAGGCGCATTATTTAACTTTCATGAAATATTGTCAACAACGGGTCTCAGCGCGGCTTTTTGCTTGTCTTGGGGCTTTTTCCCGCCAGCGATGGGCCGCGTGATCTGGATTCTGACTGCCGGCTATGGCGATGGACATAACACAGCGGCGCGTTCGGTGGCGGAGGCGCTGGAACGCCTGTGCCCGGGCGAGAACATCGAAGTGTGCGATCTGGTCAGCGAGGCCATGCCGCGCACCGCGGCGGTGACCAAGGCACTCTACCAACAGGCCATCACCCACTTTCCCGCGGCGTGGCGCGTGACGTATGACCTCATGGGTAAACGCAGCGTCACCGGCCCGGACTCGACCTGGCAGGCGGGACTGCTGAACCATCTCGAAAAGCGGCTCCGGGAGAAAAAACCTCGGCTGATCATCAGCACCTACCCGATCTACGCCGTGCTCCTGGAATCACTGGCCGCCCGGTGTCCGACGCCACCGCTATGCACGATCATCACCGACTCCATCACGGTGAATCGCATCTGGGTGATGTCTGACAGCGGCCTGTTCTGCGTGGCCGATGACGACACCAAGAAAGTCGTCGTCGGCTTCGGTGTGCCGGAGGGCAAGGTACGCGTGACCGGCTTTCCGGTGAGTCTCGCCTTCACCGAACCCTTGCCGGAGCAGCATCCGCACCAGGGACCGCGCATTCTTTACCTGCCTTCCACCACGGGGCGCCGTGTGGCCGCCACGCTCGAAGCCTTGAAGCCGCAACTCCTGGCTGGCGCGAAACTGACCCTTCCGGTCGGAAAACACGCCTCACGCCTCTACCACATCCTGCGCAGGTTCACGGACAGCATGCCGCCCGGAACCGTGGAGGTCATCGGGTGGACCAAACGCATCCCCGAGTTCCTGCGCACGCATGATGTCGTCATCTGCAAGGCCGGCGGAGCCATCCTGCACGAGGTGCTGGCGGCGAAGATCCCGGCCGTGGTCGATTACATCGTCCCCGGGCAGGAAGAAGGCAACGCGGAGATGCTCACGGCCCACGACGGCGGCATCGTCACGACGACAGCGAGAGAAACCGCCGCCGCCGTCGAAAGCATCCTCACGAACAACGGAGCCGTGGCGCGGCGCATGCGGGCCAGCATGGCGAAAATCAGCGTGCCAGACGCTGCCATGCGGACGGCTCGTGCCGCGCTCTCCATCGCCACTGACTGAGATGGCGATGGAGACCAAGCCGCCCGTGCCCGTCGTCTGCGCCATCATCGTGCGTGAGGATCGCATCATGCTCGCCAGACGGCCTCCTGATAAGAAGCTGGGTGGGCTTTGGGAATTCCCTGGCGGCAAAGTCGAACTCGGAGAAACAGCGGAGGCGGCCCTGCATCGCGAACTTCACGAGGAACTCGGCTGCGTGGTGCGAATCGTGCAGACGCTGCCGCCTTTCGTTCATGATTACTCCTGGGGAAGCATCGAACTGCTGCCGTTCGTCTGTGAACTGGCCGTTGGCAGCCCGGAACCTCATCCGCACGAGCACACAGCCCTCGCCTGGGTCGAACGCAGCGCCTTGCACAGCTACGAACTCGCTCCTGCCGACGTTCCGCTGCTCAAAGCTTTGATTTAGGCGGCGCCCGCTTCGGTTTTCCCCACGCGCCACGCTTGGCAGCCTTCGCCTCGCGTTCCAACTCACGCAGGTGATGCTCGAAATCGAACTCGGCCTGTCCATCCGGCATTCGCGTCCCTTTCGTGTGGATGCGGCAAAGCCCGGCCTTCACCAGTTTCTCGGCGAGGTCCTCTCGATCGTCAAAAATCACCAGCGCATACGACCGCTGGCTGTCAAAGACCGGCTCCCAGCGTGTCTTCACCGTGAACTGTTGCTCCTTGAGCAGCTTTTCGGTGAAGGCCTTGGCCTCCAGGCCGACGCTCACGGTCTGTGGGATGCTCAAGCCGCCAAAATAGCCCGACTGGTCCTTCAACCGGTTCTGCACCAGCGAATACTGACGCTTCTCCGGACAATCGACGAAGTAGAGCCGCATCACGTGCTCGCCGCCATCGTGTGCGATCTTGAAGCTGTCGCCATCGTTGCCGGAATCGTCCACCAGCCGCGCATTCTCCAGGACGACGTAAGAGCCATCAGGTTCCGGAGGTGGTGGCGCTGGTTTGTCGCGAAAGTGGTCCCAGGCCTGGATCAGGGCGACCGCAAGCCACACGAGAATCCACAGATTCCGCGTCAGATGCGAGCGTCTGCGTTTCATGTGCCGCGCTTGTTGCCGAAGAGGTCGATGTGCAGCCGCGGCGAGTAGCGCCAGCCCTCGCGCTTGCAGATTTCCACCAGCAGCATCTGTCGGGCCTTCAGCGCCTCCTGCGTGATGCCTTCTGGCATAAGCAAAACCTTCTCGGGCGCGATTTCGATGCCGATAGACTCGATGACGGCCTTCACCTCCAACACATCCGCCTCGCTGGCGATGACGAATTTGAGCTGGAAGTCATACTTGGAGCACCAAGCCCGCAAAACCTCCGGCTGAAGCCGCAGACGCTCATGTTTCTCCACCCATGCTTTGCCCGCGACAGCCTCGTCCGGTGTCGAGTGGGCCAGTTTCGGGCTGATCGAAGCCAGATCACAGGCCACGCCCTCCGGCGCGATGGTGCCTGCCGTTTCGATGGTGATGTGCTTCCCGGCCTCGCGCAGCGTTTGCAACAGCCGCGGCATCTCCTTCGCCACCATCGGCTCACCGCCGGTGACGACGACAAAACGCGTCGGGTGCGCATTCACTGCCTGCAAAAGCTCCTCCACACTCATCTCCGTGCCCTCGGGCTTCCACGACGCATACGGCGTGTCACACCATCGGCAGCGCAGATTGCACCCGGACGTCCGCACAAACACCGAAGGCACGCCCACCAGCGTTCCCTCGCCCTGCACGGAGTAAAAGATCTCGGAGATCAGCATGAGGGTCGATCAAGCACGTTTCTTGAGCGGGAGAAAGGCAAAGATCAGTTCACGACGAGCACGAACTTTCCTTCGATCACGAACAATGAGGCCAAGCTCAGTCAGCAGATTGAGATCACGCTGCAAGGTTTTGGAAGTCCGGCCCGCGTAAGCTCTCGCCAATCTTGGGGTAAGGTCCGGCACCTGGGAGATCTGCACCCAATCATTCGACAGCCCCAAATCGAGAGCCAGATGCCTCTGCCGGGTATGGCTGGCACTGTTCTTATGCTGGAACCGCTCATGCACATAATTACGCCAGGTCACATCCCACTGCTGCTCCCAGACAAAGTGAAGCTGTTTGCGCAGGCCATCGACCAACCCTTGGACTGCGTAGAGCATGAAAGGACGAAGGTCACCGCCTGACTTGCTGGCGAAATCCAGCTGCCGGTAGTACTCGGCTCTTGTCTCGTTGTAGTGATTGCTCAGCAGGTGAGCCGCCGGCGAAGGTATACCAGCGGACATGAGCAGATGAAACTCCATCAGCCGGGCCGTTCGCCCGTTCCCATTTCCGAAGGGATGAATCCACGCCAGATACACGTGAGCCAGCACAGCTTTGATGATGGCATACACGACCTCCATGCCTGCCTTCGGCGCAAAATCAGCTCCATTCAGCCACTCACACAAGCGGTCCATCAGAAAAGGGCAATCCTCGGCAGGAGCCCCCCTGTAAACGTTTCCCACCAAAACCGGATGCAGCCTGAACTCTCCCGGGACGACATTCTCCTCGGGAGGCAGATTCTTGAGCACGAGCGAGTTGTAATCTTTGATCAGCGCAGAACTCAAGGCTGGCAGTTGATCGGCCGACAGTTGCGCACTCATGCGGTTGCAGGCTTCGATGATGTTATCCACCTCCTGCTTCAGATACTCTTTTGAAGGAGCCACCTTCAATCGCCCCTCGACCGCCTGAAGGACCTCGGACTCCGAGAGGGTGTTTCCCTCAATCGCCGTCGTGGCCGCCGCCCCCTTGGCAAGATAGAGCTGATGAAGCTTTTGCGCCGTTTCGGGTCGCAGGGGCACCCGGGCAAGATGATCGCACTTTGACCCTGCCTCGCCGAGCAGCAGCCAGAAGTCCGGCCCCATGTCGCCAAGACGGATGGCAAACTTTAGCCACGGATGTGTCGTTTCAAATGTCCTCATGAATGTCCACTTTATACGACCCAAATCCCCTCTTGTAGCATCATTTCAGGCGTGCAACCGCCTTCAAAAATGTCCACTTAAGTGTCACGCGGCCTTCCACTCCGCCGCATGTCTCACGAAGGCCTTCTCAGCTCGCGTCAACGCCGCGTCGATATCCGCCTGCGTGTGGGCGAGGCTGAGGAACCATAGACCGCGTTCGATGGCGCGGACGCCTTCTTCGAGGAGGCAGCGGCGCAGATGGGCCCAGCGTGGGGCGTCGTGGCGGTGGACATAGTCGCGGTAGTCGAGGATGGGACCTTCCGGAACATCCGGCTTCAGCATGGTGCAGTGGAAGACGAGGCCAAAGCCCTGGGGCAGGACGGGCACCGCATGCTGCTGGGCGAGCTGGCAGAGGCCGGCCATCAATTGCTCACCGAGATCAATGACACCGGCAGGATGGCTGTCGCCGAGAGTGATGACCTGATCGAGGCACCACTTCGCGGCGGCGAGACAGAGCGGGTTGGCATTCAAGGTGCCGGCGTGCACGACCTGACCGCTGATGATCTTCTCGAAGAACTTTTCTTTGCCGACGAGGGCCGCGAAAGGCACGCCGCCGCCGATGGCCTTGCCGAGGATGGTCAGATCGGGCGTGAAGCCGAGGAAGGTCTGCGCACAGCCCGCCCCAAAGCGAAAGCCGGTGATGGTTTCATCAGCGATCATGACGATGCCGTTTTCGTCGCACAGTTCGCGGATCGTTTCGATCATGCCAGGCACGGGCGGCATGCAGCCGGTGTTGCACAGCACGGGCTCAAAAACGATCGCGGCGATCTGGCCGTGGTGTTCTTTGACGCGCTGGCGCAGGTGATCGGGATCGTTCCAACGGGCCACGACAAAGGTGTTCAACACCTCAGGAATCACACCCTGGCTCGGATGCAGCCGCGTGGGGTCGTCTTCGGTGCCCCACTTGTCCGGCGGCGGCGCGAAGCCGACGAGGCCTTCATCGGCCCAGCCGTGGTAGTGGCCTTCAAACTTCAAAATGAGCGGACGCCCCGTGTGTGCGCGTGCGAGACGGAGCGCGGAGAGCACGACCTCGGTGGCGGAGTTGTTGAAGCGCACCCGCTCGGCTCCGGGGATCATTTTTTGCAGCCGCTCGGCCACTTCGATCTCCAGCTCGCTCTGCGCGGCCCAGTGCGTGCCTTTGAAGGCCTGCGCGGAGATGGCCTCGGCCATGCCTTGCGGTGCGTGACCATACAGAATGGCTCCCTGGCCGATCTGGAAGTCGATGTACTCATTGCCATCCACATCGAAGAGCCGCGAGCCCTTGCCATGGTCGAAGTAGAGAGGCACGGGAGCCTCCATCTTGCGGATGCCGCTGTTCACGCCGGCGGCGATGCTGCGCTGGGCGCGGGCGAAAAGTTCCGCCGACTTGGGGAAGGTGTAAGGCATGGCTGGAAGGGGAAAAGGCTCAGTTCAGAGAGGAACTGTCATACACGACGACGCGCTCCCAGAAGGTCTTGCAGGTGTCCACGAAGCGCTGGTGATCCGGGCATCCCTTCTGGTAAAACTCATGGTCCTCCATCGTCTTGAAAAGCAGCGAGATCGAGTAGCTGAACGAATGGTCCGTGACCGGACGCTTCTCCGTGGCAGCCGGTTTGCCGGCGAAACCGTGGGCGAGGTAGCTGATCTTCGGAAGCAGGGCGAGTTCCGATTCAAAGGTGGCGCGTTGTTCGGCGGTGAGGTCGGGCTTGAGCCAGAAATAGACGTTGTGAAGCATGGCGGCCGGATTGCTACGCCCTGGGATTCCGCCTGCAATCGCCAAAACACTGGTTTCACCAGTGAACCAGCCGCGCCGCGGAAAACGCGAGATTCATGCTAACTGCGGCGGTCCTGGCGCGTTATGATCAGCGAACCTGCGAAAATCTTCGCGGGATTCGCCCCGCGCAAAGGACGATGGCCCCACTGGGAACGACTGAAAGTCCGGATTGCACGCTTCCGCCAACAATGCAAACCTAGTACCATCATGACTACAACCCCCCACATCCTGGCCGTTTTCGGCCCCCTCGGCACGCCCGAGCTGATCATCATTGCCATCCTCGTTCTCGTTCTTTTCGGTGCCAAAAAGCTCCCCACCTTTGCCCGCAGCCTGGGCAAGAGCATGGGTGAGTTCAAGAAGGCTCGCGATGAGTTCGAGAAAGAACTCCATCAGGCCCAGATCGAGGCCGAGCGCCCGCAGATCCAGCAGCCGCAGGAAAAACGCCAGCCGGTCGCGAATGTCGAGGATTCGTAATCCCAGCACTCTTCCAGCATGACGCACATGCGCACTCTCACGCGGCGGGTCTTCGGATCCGCCGTTTTCTTTGCCTCCGCAGCCCTTTTGAGCGGGGCGGAGCCGGAACGGATCACCTTCTGCTCCTACAACCTGAAGAACTGGCTCACGATGGACCGGTTCGACATGCAGACCTACAAAACACTGCCCTCCGCTCCGAAACCGGAGAAAGAACGCGAGCGGGTGGTGGAGATCCTCGCCGCCATCAAGCCTGACATCCTCGGCGTGTGCGAGATCGGCGACTCAGACGACCTGGCCGACCTGCAAAAGCGCCTCAAAAAGGCCGGTGTGAACCTCCCCCACACGGAACTGGCCCACGGCGGTGATGAGACTCGCAGGCTGGCGCTTTTATCACGCCTGCCGATCAAGGCCCGCAACTCTCAGACCGACCTCAAATACCAGATCGGTGCCCAGACGCTGCCGTTTCAGCGGGGCATCCTGCACGTGACCATCGCCATCACGCCCACCTTCGACCTGCACTGCGTCGGCGTGCATTTGAAGTCCATGCGTGAAGTCGATGAGGCCGACCAGGCCCAGATGCGGCGGAACGAGGCACGCCTGCTGCGCCTGCACCTCAATTCCATCTTCACCCGCGAATCCGGCGCACGCATCCTGGCCTACGGTGACTTCAACGAGCACCGCAATGAACCCGCCATCGACGAGGTCATGGGCAGTCCGCGCACCAGTGACACCGCCATGCAGGACGTCTGGCTCAAAGACCGGAACGGCGAGGTCTGGACCCACTTCTGGGACACGGCGGACACTTACTCGCGGCTCGACTACTGCTTCATGAGCCGCGTGCTGCGTCCGCACATCGACTTCGCGAAGTGTTTCATCCACTCCGCCCGTGACTTCGACAAGGCCAGCGACCATCGCCCGCTCGTATTGAAGATCAGTCCGGAGCCAATCCTGAAAAAAAACCCATAAGCCCGGCGCCTCCGGCCGATTGACGGGAACCGCCTCTTCACTAAAGCCTGACTTTCCTCCATGAAAACACCACTGCTCCCCCTCGCCACCCTCGCCCTTCTCACGGTTTCACTCAGCCAGTGCGTCGCTCCAGCGACGAATGATGGCAGCGCCTCCGCTCCAGCCGGCTCCGCCTCCAGCGATGGCTCCATCAAGCCTGGCATGACCAAGGCACAAGTCATCGCGGTCTGGGGCGAGCCTGACGAAAAGAAGCAGACCGCCTCTGGTGAGCTGTGGCGCTGGGCCCAGCAGGGCTGGAAGCGCCATGTGCCTGTTTATGGCACCTGGGCGAAGGTCGAGGAGCACGTCGTGCGCTTCGGCGCGGACGGCAAAGTCATCGGCACCGGCACGGAAGATTATGGCAATGCCTTCCAGGAAGGCTGGCGCCGCGCCTACGGCACCAACTGATCGCGTTTCGATCTCCCACAAACCGGAGTTCGCCTCGGCGGACTCCGGTTTTTTCATGCCCGCCTCAGCGCACGATCTTCAGCACGCGGTTGTTGTAGCTGTCGGTGATGTAAAGCTCTCCCGTGGCAGGATGGACCGTCACGCCATGCGGACGTGAGAGCTGGCACTGCTTCGGATCACCACCGACACCGGCGCTGCCCTGCTTGCCGGTTCCAGCCACACGCTCGATCTTGCCCGTGGCAGGCACGTAGCGGCGCACCAGATGCGCTTCCGCATCCGCAATGAGCACCGTGTCGTCCTTGTCCACGCAGAGATGCTTCGGGCCGTTCATCGTGGCCTCCAGGGCCAGGCCGCCGTCCCCTTCCCCGCCCTTTTTGCCACTGGCATTCACCACGGTGCGGATGCGGCCTTCCTTGTCCACGACCCGCAGGGCATTGCCGCCACGTTCGAGGATGTAGATGTTCCCCTGGCGGTCGGCCGCCACCGCACGTGGATCGACCAGCGGCGCATCCACCGCCACGGCTCCATCCTCCGGCCTGCCCTTCTTGCCGTTGCCCGCGATGACCTTGCTCGTGTTCGTCGCCAGATCGAGTTCGATCACCTGCAGCAGGTTCGCGATGTGGAGCTTCTTGCCGTCAAAACTCAGCGTGATGCAATAAGGGCCATTCCCCTTCGCTTTCCCGGCGGGAGCCTGCCAGCCCGGCACGGTGTTCACGATGCCGGCTTTGACATCCACCACACGCACACGGCCGTTCCAGGTGTCGCCAATGAGCACCTTGTCGTCCGGCAGGATGGCCAGGTTGTGCGGACCATTGAACTGCGCCCGTATCGCCGGGCCGCCATCGCCACTGTCTCCGGGTTTTAATTGTCCGGCCGCGTGGTGAATCTCGCCGCCACCATCGACCTGCAGCAAACGATTGCCCGACACCATCTCCACGATCCACAAATGGCCGCCGGAATCGAAGGCCGTGCCAAACGGCTCTTTCAACACCGCCTCAGTCGCCGGAATGTCCACGGCGTCTTTCGTTCCACCGGCGACGAGCACGATTTGCTCGGCTTGGGCGATGAAGGGCAGGCAAAGAGAGGCACAAAGGAGGCGGAGATTCATGACGGAGAGAGGATCGGGGGTTACTTTTTCTTCAGCAGACGCACGCGGTGGGATTCGCTGTCACCGATGAACACCGTGCCGTCGGCATCGCAGAAGACACCGTGAGGACGGGCCATCTTGCAGCCAAGCGGATCACCATCCGGGCCATCGCCTTTTTGATTGAGTCCGGCGATGAGCTCGAGTTTGCCTGTCTTCATGTTGATCATGCGGATGCTGTGACTTTCGCAGTCGGCGAGCCAGACATTGCCCTCGGCATCGACGGAAATGCCCTTCGGACCACTCAGCGTGGCCTCCTTGGCCGGACCACCATTGCCAGTGAAGCCGCTTTTGCCCGTTCCGGCGATGTGGAAGATCTTCCCGGCCCTCAGGTCGAATTTGAAGACCTGGTTTCCTTCACGCGTGGCGAGCCAGAGGTTGCCCTCCTTGTCGAAATCGAGCGAACGCGGCCCCTTGAGCGGCGTTCCGGCAATGGGAGCGCCATCCGGCGTCGGACCAGCTTTGCCGATACCGGCAAAGGTGCGGATCGTTCCCGTCTTCATGTCGATCTTGCGGATGACGTGGTTGCCGATGTCGCAGATGTAAAGATCGCCCTCCGGTCCAAACTGGATGCTGTGAGGCTGCTTCAGTTGCGCGGCCCTCGCCAGGCCGCCATCGCCGCTGTAGCCCGGTTTGCCGTTTCCGGCGATCGTGGTGATCATCCGGGTCGCCATGTCGATCTTGCGCACGGCGTGATTCGTCATGTCCACGATGTAGAGATCGCCTTTGGCATCGAAGCGCAGCTCATGCGGCAGATTGAAGGTGGCCTGCAAGGCGTGGCCGCCATCGCCGCTGTAACCCTTCTCGCCCGTGCCCGCGATGGTGCTGATCGTGCCATCTGGAGCCACGCGGCGGATGCGCTGGCCGGTGTACTCGCAGAACCAGATCGCCCCATCAGGACCACGCACGACACCGAAGGGATTGTCGATCTGCGCCGCCCGCGCCGGACCGCCGTCGCCGCTGCCGCCTTTGACGCCGGTGCCGGCAAAGGTTGAGATGGTCCATTCAGCCGCCGTGGCGGTGTGGGCGAGGATAGCGAGGAGAAGAAGCGTGCGCATGATGATTGGAAGGCGACGACGATGACGGGAGCCGCTTCAGATGCCAAGAAAGAAATGCAGACCGCCAGATTTCATGTCCAATCCCGCAACCATCCGCCTGCCACCATGAAACCGCTCTTCATCGCCCTCTTCGTTTCGTCATTCGCCATTCCGCATTCGTCATTCGGCGAAGTCCGCCTGCCTTCCATTTTCACCGACCACATGGTGCTCCAGCGGGACAAAGCGGTGCCGGTTTGGGGCAAGGCCGCGCCGGGTGAGGAGGTCGTCGTTGAGTTCGCCGGGCAAAAGAAGACCGCGAAGGCCGATGCGGGCGGCAAGTGGATGGTGAAGCTCGATCCCATGCCCGCGAATGCGGAGCCGCAGGTGCTGAAGGCAGGCAACGTGAGCGTGCAGGACGTGCTGATCGGCGAAGTGTGGCTCGCCTCCGGCCAGTCGAACATGGAATGGGAAATGCAGATGAAGCCCGATTCGCAGGCCGACATCCCGAACACCACGCATCCCAATCTGCGCCTCATCGAGGTGCCGAAAACCACCGCGCTCACGCCGCAGGACGATGTGCCCGCGAAATGGGCCCGCAGTGCGCCGGAGAGCGCGGCCAGCTTTTCCGCCATCGGTTATTATTTCGGCCTGCGACTGCACGAGGAGCTCAAAGTGCCCGTCGGCATCATTCAGAGCGCCTGGGGCGGCACGCGCATCGAGCCGTGGACGAGCATCGAGGGCTTTGATGCCGTGCCAGAGCTGAAGGACTTCGTCGCCGATGTCCGCGCGAAGCTGCCTGGCAGCGCCGCCTATCGCACCGCGCATGAAAAGCACCTCGCCGCCGTCGAGCAATGGTCGAAGGCCGTGCGTGATGCTTTGGAGAAAAAACAGCCCGTGCCCGCGATGCCCGGCCAGCCTCAAACATTCACCGCCGACGCCGGCACGCCCACCGCGCTCTACAATGCCATGATTCATCCGCTCGTGCCCTTCGCCCTCCGCGGCGCCATCTGGTATCAGGGCGAGTCGAACCACAACGAAGGCTTCGTTTACACCGACAAGAAAAAAGCCCTGCTCGCATCGTGGCGCAGCGTCTTCCAGCAGCCGGAGCTGCCGTTCTACTTCGTGCAGATCGCCCCGTTTCAGTATGGCACCGAGGAGCCGGAGATCCTCGCGCAGTTCTGGCAGGCCCAAAGAAAATGCCTCGACATCCCGCACACCGGCATGGCCGTCATCAGCGACATCGGCGAGATCCCGGACATCCATCCCGCGAAGAAAAAAGAAGTCGCCCGCCGCCTCTCGCTCTGGGCATTGAGCAAAGAGTATGGCCGCAGCGAGATCGACCCGAACGGGCCGCTCTACGCCAGCCACAGCGTCGAAGGAGCTGCCATCCGCGTGAAGTTCGCGCACGCCACCGGCGGACTCGCCTCACGCGATGGCAAAGCGCTCACGCATTTCGAGATCGCCGGCCGCGATGGCCTCTTCCAGCCCGCCGAGGCCCAAATCGATGGCGACAGCGTCGTGCTCACCTCCGCGAAGGTCCCGCAGCCGCGTCGTGCCCGCTTCGCGTGGAGCAAGCTCGCCATCGCCAACCTCATGAATGCCGACGGCCTGCCCGCCACCGCCTTCCACACCCACTGGCCCGTCGATCCCGACCTCGGCGACAACTTCGCCAAAGGCTGCGCCTGGACCAGCAGCGACAAAAACACCTACGGCTGGGACACCGGCCTCACCGACGGCTCCTGGGCCTCCTTCGCGCCAAACTGCTACGCCACCAGCAACACCGAGCAGTTCCCGAAGCACGTCACCATCGACCTCAAGCAGCCGCGCACGCTGAATTTGATCCTCGTCGGTGCCCCCGAGATCGGCTCCACCAAAACCGTCGCCATCTCCGTCAGCACCGATGGAAAAACCTTCCGCGAAGTCGGCAAACACGTCTTTCCCCTCGCCAAAGCCACCCGCGCCTCGATTTCCTTCCCCGACACCGAGGCGAAATACATCCGCCTCACCTACCTCGACCACCACGCGCAGCTCGCGGGCGGTTTTCCGAATACGTTTGGCTTCACGACGGAGGTGGAGGCGTATCGGGTAAGGTGAGAACCATTGACTATGCGAGCAAGGGTGCTTCATAACGTAGCCAGCTCATTCTAAACAGGTTCGTCCCAATGGAGATCTTCGCCAAAGCCATCGAGTTTTTGAAGCTGCCGGTCCGGCACACTTGGACGATTTCACTCGCATCAGGATTTGTGCTGTTTGCGCCTGAATCAGTTCTGAAATTGCTTCGTATAGACGGGCTCAAGCAAGAATTTGGAACCTACGTTGGACTAACGTTTCTCGTCTCAACCCTAATCGTGTCACTTCATGTGATAACGAGTATTTGGGCTTGGATTCAAAGGCGCTCTAGGTTTAGCGAAAGCAGGGTAAGAACCATGCAGGCGCTGGCACAACTTGATCCGAAAGAGAAGGCGATTCTTCGTGAGTTCTATATTCAGGGCCAAAATACTCTTCAGATGCCTGTCGATCAGGCGGTTGTGTCTGGATTAATTGCTAAAGGCGTTCTTTGCCGAGTTGGAACGATGGGCGAACGTTCGCTCGCAGGTTTGCTATTTCCTGTTCAGTTAACGCAAGAAGCTGATGCGCTCGTTACATCATCGCTTATCGAAATGCCTGATGAACCGATTTCAGACCATGAACTTGATTTTCTGAGAAAAAACCGCCCAGAATTTCTCGCCGAGATTGATCACCACAACAACATCTACCATACCTCTTGGGAGAGACGCAGAATATGGTTATGATCTTGGGCTTACGCTTGACTCCAACAGCCACAAAAACATCTGACCGCTTCACGCCATGAATTCGAAAGCCGTAGTCCTCCTCTTAACACTTGGTTTTACGTGTGCCGTTGTTGCAAATACTCTTGATCAGTTGGGGATGCGTGATGCTTTTGGGTCCGAGGACCAAGTGGCAACACTCAAGAAACTGGCGTCAGATCACCCCGACGATGAGTTTATTGCGATTACTTGGTCTATTAGCATGACTGACAAAAGCGTGGTCGAATCGTTGTTGTTCTATGAACGCACAAGCAAAAAACTATGGAGAGCAAAATCTGTCCGAGTAGGCAGCGATCGTCTCAAACCTCAATGGGTAGGCTGGACTGATGTGACCGACGAGAAGATACAAGCATTGAAAAACAGCGAGGGCTTCGAACTCCCCGGTTTTCACACGGGTGAAGGTTCAGTGCCGCTATCGGATGCTGCCGCGTCCTTCTTGAAGAAGGCTCTCAGCAAAAAGAAAGCTCGGAACTGAATCGCAACAGACTGCTAAATCGGTCTTTCCATCTGCTAGATCGAGCCGAGCGCAATTCGATGGTAGGCTTGCTAACGAGGACAAAAATTATGTCTAGCGGCAAGGCCATGGAAACTATTCTGCTCGAAACCCCACGCCTCCACCTGCGCCGGATGACCCCGGACGACGTTCCGGCGCTATTGCGCGTTTTCGGCGACGCGGAGGTCATGCGGTTTTATCCGGCTCCGTTTGATGAGGCGCGGATGCAGCGCTGGGTGGCCTGGAATCAGCAACTCGATGCTGAACACGGTCATGGGCTCTGGGCGGTGCTCCTGCGTGCCACGGGCGAATGCATCGGCGACTGCGGGCTGGTGCCCCAGCAGGTGGACGGCGTGGCGGAGATTGAGATCGGCTACCACCTGCGCCGCGATGGGTGACAACCCGTTGAACCGAGACAAAACGCCCTCAAATCCTCCTCTTACTCCTCCTCTTACTCTGACTCCCCTGCACGAGGAGGAGTAGGAGGAAGAGGAAGAGCAGGATGAACACGCGGATTGAGTAAGTCGGCCCTTTTTGAACCATGGCATGACCACCTTCGGCTACCGCCGCTTCGTCTCCCTCATCCACCCGCACAACACCGCCTCCCGCCGCGTCGCCGAAAAAACCGGCATGACCCTGGAGCGCGAAGTCGAATGGAAGAACAAGCCCGTGTGCGTTTACGCGGTGGAACAGCCCGCCGTTTGATCAGGGCCTGTCGCAGATCCAGGAGGGCGGAGTCACCAAAGCACTTTCTCTCTCGCCGCAGGCTTTATTCTGTGTCTCCCTGCGCCCATGCTCCGCCTGTTCGTTCTTGTTTCCAGCTTCGCACTCCTCGGCCCCACCATCAACGCAGCGGAGAAGCTGCCGAAAGGCGTGACGGCCACCTCCATGGGCGAGAGAATCCAGCGCTACGACTTCCACAGCGCGGCGCTGAACAAGAAGATGGCGTTCGTGGTGGTGGAGCCGCAGGGCTATCGCCCAAAAGGCAAAGCGTGGCCAGTACTGTTCTTCCTGCATGGACTGGGGCGCAAGGAAACGACGCTGATCGATGATGCGCCGAGCCGCGCGCGATTGCTGGCGCAGCCGTATGTGATTGTGCTGCCGCGCGGCGAGAACGGCTGGTATTTCGATTCACCGGTCGATCCGGCGCGGCATTACGCGCAGTATCTCGATGAAGTGATCGCGCTGGCGGGTCGTGTCGTGAATCTCAGCACCGAACGAGCCCAGCGAGCTGTCGGCGGGTGGTCGGCGGGCGGATTTGGGTCGGTTTGGGCCTGCCTGCGGCATCCGGATCAGTTTTCCACGCTGGCGACGATCATCGCCGTGGTGGATTTCCCTGGCGCGGAGAGCCGGTTCCCGCTGACACCGGCGACCTTTGGCACTGATCCGGCACGCTGGCGGGATTTCAATCCGCTGAACCGCGCCACCGAACTCCGCGGGCTGAACATCCAGCTCGTCATCGGCGAAAAAGCCTCCGACGCAGTGATGAACGAGCGCCTTTCGGCAGTGCTGGCGGCGGCGAAGATCCCCCACGAGGTGAAACGTCTGCCCGGCGGCCACACCTTTCCGGTGGTGCAGGCGGGACTCGGGCCGGTGCTGGACTTTGTGCGCCAGCACATCATGCCAGCGGAATAGTAGCACCTGCCGCCTGATCAGGCTTTCTGGCGCTTGAGGCAGACGCTGTTATCAAGCGTGCCTTTCTCCCAGGCGAGGCCTGTCTGCCAACTGGCCGAATGCACCGCGATTGACCGTGCCCAAGGAAGCAGCGCTGGATGGCATTGGCACGCACGGCATCTTCATCTCGATTCCGGCTTCATTCCGTGCCTGATTGGCCCCTACCTCCGCCATGCGTGTTCCTCCAACCGTTTTCCTCTGCTTCTTCGTGCTTGTCTGCGCCTGCGTCTCGATCTCCGCCCAGGAGAAACCTGCTGACACGCTAACAGGAAAGGTGATGTGCGGTTATCAGGGCTGGTTTGCGACGCCGGGGGATGGCATGGGCCTGGGCTGGCAGCATTACTCGTTTCGTGAGGACGGCCGCTGCACGATTGATCTCTGGCCTGACACGCGGGACTTGAACAAGGACGAGTTGCACGAGACGCCGCTGCGTCTGGCGGCTGGACGACCTGCGGCGGTCTTCAGCTCCGCACATCCGCAGACGGTGCGGCGTCACTTTGGCTGGATGAGCACCCACGGGATCGATGGCGTGTTCCTGCAGCGCTTCGGAGCGGTGCTGAAGGGGGAGAAGTCCCGCGCGTTTGTGGATCGTGTGATGGAGAATGTGCGCACGGCGTCCGCGAAGACGGGCCGCACCTGGGCGGTGATGTACGACCTCAGCGGCCTGCGCCTGGGAGACATCGAGCGCTTTGTCATGCAGGACTGGAAACGCCTGCGCAATGAGCTGCATGTGATGGATGACCCGCATTACCTCCGTCACGGCGGGCGGCCGGTCGTGGCCGTGTGGGGCATCGGATTCAATGACAAGCGGGATTACACGATCGCCGAATGCGCGGCGCTGTTCCGCTTCCTGCGGGACAATCCGGAGTTCGGTGGCACGACGGTGATGGCCGGGGTGCCTTACGGCTGGCGCACGCTGGACCGCGATGCCGCGAACGATCCGCAACTGCACGAGACGCTGAAGCTCGCCGGCATCATCAGCCCCTGGGCCGTGGGCCGCTACGGCAGCCCGGAGGATGCGGGACGCCAGATCGCGAAGGTGCATGCGGAGGATGCGGCGTGGTGCCAGGCGCGGGGGAAGAGCTACCTGCCGGTCATCTTCCCCGGTTTCAGTTGGGCCAATCTGATGGCCACACGCGGCCAGGAGGCGAGGCTGAACGCCATCCCGCGTCTCGGCGGCCGCTTCCTGTGGGCGCAGGCGATGGAGCGCCTCAAGCTGGGCTCGAACATGCTCTATGTGGCGATGTTTGACGAGATGGACGAGGGCACGGCGATCTTCAAATGCGCGGATGAGGTGCCGGTGGGCACCAAGGGCTTTGTGACCAACGAAGGCCTGCCCAGCGACCACTATCTCTGGCTCACGGGTGAGATCGCCCGTGTGCTGCGGGGGGAGAAACCGGCAACGGCAGAGCTGCCGAAGCGATAAACCGCCGCGCAACGCCTGAACGCGGTTCACTCATCCCAGCCTTGGGAGTCGATGATGATCCAGTGCCCGTGGCGCATGGCCAGCACGCCACGCGTGCCACCACCAGCCATCACCGGGCCGGTGGCCCAGCGCACGGAGTAGTCGTACACGCCGTCCCGTGGCAGCAGCTTCAGTTCGATCAAATCGCCCGGCTTCCCGGTTTTGCGATGAGACCAGGCGGTCTGCTTGTTGGGACGCTCGGATGCGGCTGACCTGACGCAGGCCCGCGGCATGCGGAGCCGGATCAGCTTCATCGTCTCCTCCGGCGGGTCGGCCTCGTTGAAGCTGATGAAGGTGTGGGCGAGGTGCGGGTTGTCCGAGAGCATTTCCAGCAGCACCGCGAGCGCCGCCGCATGCACGCCCGCGACCCGTCGCTCATCGGGCGGCAGCGCCAGCATGGCGGCGATCTCCGGCTTGGCATACGGCGTGCGGCAGGCCTGCTCCACCGCCTTGCGCCACAGCGTCTTTTCTTTCTTCAACGCCGGCCTCGCGTCGAACAGCGCCTGCAGCAGCTCCGGCTTCCCCCGGTCTGCGATCTTCAAAAAGGCATTCGCCTCCAAGGGCGGCTCGCCCATCATGCGCAGCGGATCGAGCCCACGATCCAGCAGCAGGCGCACATGCGCCGGTGAAAGCTCCGAAGGCAGCAGGTCGAGGTCCGGCCACAGAAACGCATGACGGTCGTGAATGTCCGGCTTGGGCGGGGCGGTGGCCAGCAGGCCGGTCTTCGGCTTTCGAGGGGGCGCAGGGGCTGGCAGCGCCTTCACCACTTGCGGAAGTTTCATCTCCGTGGCGAGATCCCAGGCGGTGAGTTCATGCCCGATCTCGGCACTGGCATCGGCTTTATGCGCCAGCAGCCAGGCCACGACGCGCGGCTGCTCCCATGCGACTGCCAGCGCCACACTGCCCCACTGCCGCTCCTCCTTCACCGGCCAGAGCTGCTCCTCAAAACCATTCACCGGCACGCCCGCCGCCACGCACTGCTCCAGCAGCTTCAGATCGCCGGTGGCGATGGCCATTTGCATGATGCGCGGGGTGTCATCGCTGTGCGCGGCCCCGCTGAAACTCAGAAAAAATGCCACCAGAAGCAGGATGCGTCGCATGTGGTCACGATCAGCCGCTTCGGTACGATAAACAACCGGCAATCGACGCCGCTCTGCCTTCAGCCGGTGAGCAGATGCCGGACCGCAGCAAACTGTTTGCCGTGCGCGGCCTCCCGCCTCACCAATCGGGAGGGGCACATCCTTTTCGTTTCCCCAATCTGCCATGAAACTTTCCTTCCACGGTGCCGCGGGCACCACCACCGGCTCAAAGCATCTCATCGAGGTCAACGGACAGCGCATCCTGCTGGACTGCGGCTTGTATCAAGGCCGGCGGAAGGACACGTTCGAGCGCAACCGGAGCTTCCCCTTCGACCCGACGAAGATCGATGTGGTGGTGCTGTCCCACGCACACATCGACCACAGCGGCAACCTGCCGCAGCTCTGCAAGCTCGGCTTCACCGGCAACATCTACGCCACGCCGGCCACACGCGACTTGTGCAGCATCATGCTGCCTGATGCCGCGCACATTCATGAAAGCGACATCGCCTGGCTGAACCGGCACCGGGAGCAGGACCAACTGCCGCTGCTGGAGCCCAGCTACACCATGGCGGACGCGGAGAAGTGCGTGCGGCAGTTTGTGACCGTCACCTACCACCGGCCCCTGTTCATCGCCGATGGCGTGCAGCTCACGTTCATCGACGCCGGGCACGTTCTGGGCTCCGCGCAGGTCATTCTCGACATCGACGACCGCCAGACCGGCAGGAAGTCGCGCCTGCTGTTCTCCGGCGACATCGGCCGCCCGAACAACGACCTGCTGGTCGATCCGGAACCGAGCGAAAAGGTCGATTACGTCATCATGGAGAGCACCTACGGCGGCCGGAAGCACGAGTTGGCCACCGACGCGAACAACCACGTGTGCAACATCATCCGCCGCATCCTCCAGCAGAAGGGGAAGCTGATCATCCCGGCCTTCGCCGTGGAGCGCACGCAGCAACTGCTCTTTACGCTGGACCAGCTCCGCCACGAGGGCTGCTTCCCGCTCATTCCCACCTTTGTGGACAGCCCGCTGGCCGTGCGTGCCACGGAGATCTTCCGCCTGCACGTGGATGAACTGAAACCGGAGGTGAGGAACGCGGTGTTCATGAACAACGACCCCTTCGGCTTTGAAGGGCTGCAACTTGTCCGCACCGTGGATGAGTCGAAGAACCTGAACCGGCTCAAAGGCGCCGCCATCATCATCTCCGCCTCCGGCATGGCCGAATCCGGCCGCATCCTGCATCATCTGCGCAACAACCTGGGCAACGATCACAACATCATCCTGTTCGTCGGCTACTGTGCCGAGAACACGCTGGGCTGGAAGCTGCGTGAAGGCCACAAACACGTGAACATCCTTGGCGGCTCCTTCGAGGTGAACGCGGAGATCGAAATCCTCGACTCCTTTTCCGGCCACGCGGATCACGAAGAGCTGCTGGGCTGGTTTGACCGCGTCCAGGGCCCGAAGAGCCGCGTTTTTCTCGTCCATGGCGAGCCCGGCCGCAGCGCCGCGCTCAAGACGGCGCTGGATGCGAAACACAGCAGCGGGCGGGTGGAGGTGGCGGCCCTGAACCAGCATGTGGAGCTGTAAGCAACGGCTTGCCCAGAACGCGAACCTGTCGCATCCAAAGTCCTGACCATGTCCAAACCCATCATCGCCGTCACCATGGGTGACCCGGCCGGAGTCGGCCCCGAAATCTGTCTCAAACTGCTCGCCAACGAAGCCGTGCGCGAACTCGCCACACCGGTCGTTTTCGGCGATGCGCGTCTCCTGGCCCGCTGCGCCCGCCAGACCGGTCTGCCGGCACCGAAACGCATCGTCTCAGAGATCGAATGGGCCGAAAAGTGTGCCAGCCTCGATGAACCGGCCGTGCTGGATGTTTTCGGCTTCGATGCCGCGGATTTCACCCCCGGCGTCGTCAGCGCCAGAACCGGCGCGGCCGGATTTCGTTACGTCGAAAAGAGCATCGAGGCCGCCCTGGCCCGGCAGGTCGCCGCAGTGGCCACGGCTCCTTTGAACAAGGAGGCCCTGCACGCCGCTGGCATCACCTATCCCGGTCACACGGAGATGTTTGCCGAAAAAATGGCCGCCCCGCGTTCCTGCATGACCTTTTTCTCCGAGGAGATGATCTGCAGCCTCGTGACCGTGCACATCGGCTACCAGGATGTCGTCCCCGCGCTCAAAACCCGCCGCATCCTCGAGGTGATCGAGCTCACGGATGCTGCCGTGCGGCGTGTGAAGGGCAAAGCACCCCGGATCGCCGTCTGCGGACTGAATCCGCATGCCGGTGAGAACGGACTCTTCGGCCGTGGCGAGGAGGAAAAGATCATCGCACCCGCCATCACTGCCGCGAAGGCCCAGGGCATCCAGATTGAAGGCCCGCTGCCGCCGGACACCGCTTTCATTCCCACCCGACGCCGCAGCGTGGACGCCTACGTCTGCATGTATCACGACCAGGCGCTGATCCCGCTGAAGGCACTCGCCTTCGACACGGCCGTGAACACCACGCTCGGCCTTCCCGTGCCCCGCACCAGTGTCGATCACGGCACCGCCTGCGACATTGCCTGGCAGGGCAAGGCGAATGGCACCAGCCTCGTCGAAGCCGTGCGCCTCGCCGCCCGGATGGCGGATTGAAGCCTCTCGGACCCGGTCAGATGACGCCGCAGATGCGATAGCAGGGTGGCACGCCGCCCTGCAACGCATGAAATCATCCAGGAGGCCATGGAGACTGATCACAGGCCTGCTGGCCCTGGTGGCGCTGGTGCTGGCGGCACGGAACCTGCCCATGATCGAGTGGCTGGAGCAGGTGGCGGAACCTCTGCGCGACATGGGCTGGGCGGGTGTGGCGCTGTTTGCGCTGGCCTATTTCCTTGCCGGACTGTGCTGCATCCCCTGCATGCCTCTCACCCTGGCGGCCGGATACATCTTCAGCACCACTCAAGGCGTGATCGCGGTACATGCCGCCGCAGTGTGCTCGGCAGCCGCAGGCTTTGCCATCGGCCGGATCACGGGGCGTCGGCGGGCGGCCGCATGGCTGCGAAAAAGCGAGCGCTTCCATTTCCTCGACGACGCCATCGCAAAGGAAGGCTGGAAGATCGTCGGCCTTCTCCGCATGCACGCCATCCCCTTCGGCATCAGCAACTATCTCTACGGCATGACCAAGATCGACTTCTGGCACTACCTGCTGGCCACCGCCATCGCCATGCTGCCTGGTCACGTCATCTATGTGCACCTGGCATCCGTGGGCCAGGCACATCTCCGGCCGGGGCGAGATCGGCCCCCTGGAAATAGTGGTGATCGCCCTGGGCATCGTCAGCATGATCGCTTTTGCCTTCGTGTTGAAGCGCCTTTTCCAAAAGCACGGCGGAAAGGCCGTGAAGACCAGCGCCACGGCACGCGCGAAGCGGAGAACCGGAAAACACTCCCAAAACACCGCCATGTGATTCCAGCAGCGATCACCAGGGCTTGTGGAGAGAAGCTCAACCCTCGCTGAAAAGTGTTGAACGTGCGGCGGACCAGCCCGCCGACTCTTTGATCTTCAAAGAGTGGTGCTCGGGAAGGGACTCGAACCCTTAAGCCTTTCGGCACAAGATCCTTAGTCTTGCGCGTATACCAATTCCGCCACCCGAGCAGGGTCTGTTTGGAAACAGGGGCCGCGAATATAGACGCCTCGATTTTTATGCAACCGCTGTTTTGAGTTTTTGCAAAGTTCCTGGCCCGGAAAGCGGCTGCGGTGGATGAATCTTGCCTTCGCGGGCCGTTTGGGATGACATCCCATCCCATGCGCTCTTCCCTCTCCTTCCTCCTGCTGTCCTCATTCGCTCTGGCCGCGCCTTATCCAGAAAAAACGCCTGACACGCCCGGAAACAAGCTGCTGGACCGCTACTTCGCCGGTGAGGCACGCGAAATCGCCGCTCACCATGGTGTGAGCCACGTGCAGACAGCCGAGGAGTGGAAGAAGCAGGCACCCGAATACCGCCGCCAGCTTGCCGAGATGCTCGGGCTCGATCCCATGCCGGAGAAGACGCCGCTGCAGCCCACCCAGACCGGCGAGGTGAAAGGTGAGGGCTTTGTGGTGGAGAAGCTGCATTTCCAGTCCATGCCCGGGCTGTATGTCACGGCGAATCTCTACCGCCCGGAGAAAGTGGAGAAGCCGCTGTCTACGATCCTCTATGTCTGCGGCCACTCGAACATGATGAAGGACGGCGTGAGCTTCGGCAACAAGACCGGCTACGAGCGCCACGGCGTCTGGTTCGCCAAACACGGCTACGTCTGCCTCATCATCGACACCGTTCAACTCGGCGAGATCCGTGGCGAACACCACGGCACGTATAGCAAGGGGCGCTGGTGGTGGTTTTCGCGTGGTTACACGCCCGCCGGACTGGAAGCCTGGAGCTGCATCCGTGCGCTCGACTACCTCGAAACCCGGCCGGAGGTGGACAAGAGCCGCTTTGGCGTCACCGGCCGCAGCGGCGGCGGCGCCTACTCATGGTGGATCACCGCGCTGGATGAGCGCATCAAGGCCAGCGCCCCGACCGCGGGCGTCACCGACATGCAGAACCAGGTCATCGACGGCTGTGTGGAAGGCCACTGCGACTGCATGTTCTTCGTGAACACGCACCGCTGGGACTTCGAACGCATGGTGGCCCTCGTCGCGCCGCGTCCGCTGCTGATCGTGAACACGGACAAGGACGCGATCTTTCCCATCGATGGCGTGTTCCGCATCTATCAGAACGTGCGGAAGCTCTACGCGCTGCTGGGCCACGAGGCGAACATCGGCCTGCAAGTGGCCGAAGGGCCGCACAAGGACCTGCAGCCGCTGAACATGGGCGCGTTTCATTGGTTCGAACGCTTCCTGAAGAAGGCCGACCCGATGCAGGTGATCGACGGAGCCGCGAAAACCCTCGAACCCGAGTCGCTGCGAGTCTTCACCGATCTGCCGAAGGACGAACGCAACACCAAGATCGATGAAACCTTTGTCCCGATGGCCAGAACGCCCGCTCCCGCCACGAACGAGGCGGATTGGAGCAGGCAGACCGACGCATGGATGAAGGCGCTGAAGGAAAAAGTCTTCAACGGCTGGCCGCAGGAGATCGCCTCCGTCAATCCGCAGAAGGAAAACAGCACGGAACGCGATGGCATCCGCATGACGGCCTTCGACTTCGAAAGCCAGTCGCCGTATCGCCTGCGCCTCCACATCGTGCATCGTGACGGCCTGCGCCCGCAGGATCTGGAACTCATCGCGCTCAATGTTTTGGATGAACAGGGCTGGAATGACTTCTGCGCCACCTACAACTCACGTTTTGGCAAGCTGATCGAGGTCTTCCCCGGCATACCGAAGAACGACGAGGCCTTTGAGCAGGAAAAGAAGATGTTCACGAACTTCAAATGGGGCATGGCCTACATCTGCCCGCGTGGCGTCGGCCCCACGGCCTGGACCGGCAGCGAAAAGGCGCAGACCCAGCGGCTGCGTCGTTTCTATCTCCTCGGGCAGACGCTCGATGGCATGCGTGTGTGGGACATCCGCCGTGCGTTGCAGACGATCCGCGCCATTCCCGGCCTCCAGGAGACACCGCTGTGGATCCAGGCGCATCGCGACATGGCCGTTGATTCGCTCTACGCCTCGCTGTTTGAGGACAACATCAAGCGCCTCGACCTGCACGACATGCCGCTGACGCACAATGGCAGCGTCGGCGGCGATCCCAAGGCCGTCGCCCCGGCGATGCTGAACGTCCTCAAATACCTCGACCTCCCGCAAGCCGCCGCCATGGCCGCCATGCGCAGCCGTGTCGTGATTTACTCAGACAACAAAGAAGCCTGGGACTTCCCCGCCACGATCACGAAGAACCTGGGCAAGGAAAAGCAGCTCCAGATCCGCGATGTGGTCAAGGCCGAGGAATCGAAGTGATCCGCGGCTTTAGCCTGCATTTCTCACGCTCTGGAGCTTGCGCGGCGGCGATGTAGCGCGGAATTCCGATTCCGCGAAGGCCCCGCTTCGGAATCGGAATTCCGAGCTACGTGGAGTGCAGCTTCAGGCTGTGACCGTTTGCCGAGAGAGTGTGAG
>NZ_JACSRD010000165.1 GCF_014879935.1 Prosthecobacter sp. | reverse complement strand
GAGTGATGGAGTGGCGGCGTCACCCCGGCGACCACGTTGGAGGCCCTGGAAAACGACAACGTCACCCCGGCGGGCACGTCAGCGAGGCACGGTGCTGGTTGTTTGAGAGTTGGAAGGGGACGGAGGGTGGCGTGCAAGGGAGGTGAAACCCCGGCTTGAACATCTGGCGCGACCAAGGATAGTCACGCCGCATTCTTCCACTCTCCCGCCCCCATGTCGGAGCCGAGCCAATTCAGGCACTATCAAATCATCCAGGACGCTGACGGCAACAACGTCGAGCTCGTGCGCAATGCTGAGCAGGTGGCCGTGCTGGCCTTTGACATGCAGCGGCTGGAATACGTGCACTGCCACGTGTTGCTGGAGGCACTGAGCAACCGCGCCGCCTTTGAGGAAAGCTGCCAGGCGCTGCAAAAGCGCGGCCATCCGGCGCTGGCACGCCTGATCGAGTGCGGAGAGGACGAGGGGAATCCCTTTTACATCACCAGCAACATCGATGGCGAGCCGCTGCGGCCCTACCTCGCCCGCCAGCAGGACATCCCCGGCTGGCTGGCGATCATGATCGCCTGCCGGGCGCTGGAAACCGCCGTGGCGGTGTGTGAACGCGGTGATTTCCTGACCGAGACGCCGCTCGACAGCTTCCGCGTGGTGCAAACGACGCCGCAGACGGTGCAGGTGCTCGCCGCGGACTTCCGCGTCATCGACAACGCCGCGAAAAAGCGGGCGCTGAAGACCGGCTTTGAGAAGCAGGCGAAATTCCTCCGCAGTTTCCTCACCGAGCAGGGCGGCGGCCCCACCCTGGCCGATCATCTCCTCCCGGCGGCTGATTTCACCGAACTGCTCGCCTCCTGCCTGGATTCGGCGGGTGTGGGAGCCATCGCCGCGATGCGGGAGCTGCGTGGGGCCCTGCAAAAACTCGCCCCCGACCATCCCTCCGGCGAAGTCCCCACCGCGCAAAAGCCGCGGGCCCTGCTGGCACCGCTGCTCGCCAGCTACCAGGAGGTGGCCCGGGGACTGGTCAATCTGGTGCGCATTCAGAGCCAGCGCCTCGACATGGCGAATCCCTACAGCATGCGCGGCACGCTGACCAAGACGGGCCGTTCCGTGCTCATCGAGCAGGTGCCCCCGGCCCGCATCGCCTGCGCCCGGGTCAAGGAGGTCGATGAATCTGCCTTCAAGGTCACCAAACAGCGCGACTACTCCGGTCTGGTGACGCTGGCGCTCGTCAATGAGGCCGAGGACATCACCTGCCTGGCAGAGGAGATCGTCGAAGGCATCAGCCTGGCCGATCTGATGCGCGAACGCCGCTACCTCGACGTGCAGGAGGCCTACCTCGTGCTCGCCGGGCTCGACTCCGCGCTCGCCCAGATCGATCTTTCCACCCTGCCTGTGTCGAAGCTGCGCCTGGAGGACATCTTCCTGCTCACCGGCTTTGCCCGCGAGGACTCCCGCAGCACCAAGCTGCTCGTCTCAAAGCTCAATGAGTGGCCGGCCTTCAATGTGCTGGTGCGTGCGCATCCCACGCTCGCCGCCATGTCTGGTCGCGGCACGGATCCTACCGTGTTGCTGCCTCCGGCGAAGAACGCCCCCGCCGCCCCCTGGCATGGCGGCTGGCTGGCCGCTCTGTGCAAGTTCCTGCTCGGTCTGGAGTCCCCGGTGGGTGTCCTGGCGGACCCTGCGGGCGGCGCTCGCGAACGGGAGACTGTCGCGCGTCTGCTGGACGATGAGATCGCCAAAGTCGGTGAGGCGAAGCCGGCGCTGCGCTCGGATTTCCTCGCCCGCTATGCCCGCATCATCCAGCACTACGACCTGGTCAAGCCAAGCGAGCCAGGCCGCGCCGGCGGCACGGATCCTGCGGTGGAGTTGGGCCTGAAGCCCGCTCCGAAAACCATCCCTGTCACCAAGCCTGCGGCGAAAGCGGCTGCCCTCCCCTCCGCCGCGAAACGCGACGCCGCCGCTGCTCCGGCCGCGTCCACCAGCCCGCTGCGCAGTCCTGTCCCCCTGACCACCGGCGGGGCGACCAAGGGAGACGAATCGCACATCGGCTTTGCCGAGCTGCTCTTCCGCAACGCGGGCGGAGATCCCTCGCCGCCCGATTCGCCCGACTGGGCCCGAGCCGCTGCCAGCGCCCCGCCCACGCTGCCCGCCGACCTCATTCCGGCGGACGACGTGCCGTTCTGGCTGAAGGCTGCCGTGTTCATGGGCGGATCCATGTGCCTGGGTGCCATCATCGCCCATCTTTCCGGCGATGCGCTGTGGCAGAAAAAGCCGGCTCCGCTGCCCGTGGAGGCGGTCAAGAGCCAGACTTCCGCCGTCGCCACGGCCACCCCCATCGTACCCGTGGTTTCCAAGGTGCCAAAGGCGCTGCCGGTCGAAGTTCCGCCCGTGGTCGTCGCACCGCCGCCGGATGAAGGCCCTGAGCGCGGGCGTGGTGTGACGCTTTCGCTGCCACCGGGAAGCGGCGGCCTGCGGGAGCAGCTCGCGGCCCCGGCCAATCCGCCCGCTCCGCCTCCATGAAAGCCTCCCTTCGCGTCCTCCTCGCTGCGTTGCTCGCCTGCTTCCTTTCGGCCTGTCCTGAAACCACCGTGGATGACGACTTCGGCTCCAAGCCTTCCGCTTTGAAGCCTGACGACTGGAGCGGCGGATGGATGGCCATCGATGATGACGATGTGATGCACTTCACCATCGCCGATGCTGAAAACGGCGTCTTGCTCATGACCGAACCTGGCGACAAGGACGAAAAGCCCGTCGAGTTTCGCCTCCGCCGTGCCTCGGCCGACGATCAATCCGGCCTGCTTTTCGCCCTCATCACCGAAAAGGACGTGAAACCGGTCCGGAACACGCTGCACCTCTTGCGCGAGTCCGATGAGGGCGTGTTGCTGGTCTGGTCCATCGATGACGAGGCCGTCGCGAAGGCGATCCAGGCCGGGCAGCTCAAAGGCACCACCGAGCGCGTGAAAAACGACCCGCATAACCACCTCGCCTCCGATGCTGGCAATGCGTCGAAACTCCTCGCCCCACAATTCTGGCGCTGGACGGAGCCCGCGATTCTCAAGCGGAGCCCGGAAAAGAAGTGATCACAACCCGGCTCGTTCAACCGCAAGCCCGATGCCCGCACCATCCAGTGCCCTCATTTTGTGATTGTCACTTTCGGGGTGGCATGATAAAACGCGCGGCTTTCGTGAAACTCCCTGTTCTTCCCGCCATCCTCCTTGCCCTCTCGGCTTCCGCTCTGTGCGCGGAAGAGCCGATGCTGCCGCAGGCGCTGGCCCCGATGGGCGGATACACGCCGGGTGCGCCGCGTGGCTTTTTGAAGCCTTCGAAGTCGATCAAACCGCCGCCCAGCGCTCCATCGGCTGTTTCGCCCGCTGCTGCCGCTCCGGTGGCGATTGTGCAGTCACCGACCGCCGAGACGCGGTTGCGCCGCTTGGTGGTCGTTTCAGGCGACATGACGCCAGAGGCGATTCGTGAGGCGATCATCGCCTGCGGCCAGTCCCGCACGCCAGTGACCACAGTGGGTGGCGTGAATGCCCCCGCGCCTGTTTTGACGGATCTGGCCGGCCTGTTCGGCTCCACCGTGACCGAGGACACGCAGAAGAAAGTGCTGGAGACCGTGCGCAAAGGCATGGGTGCCTCCTCCAAGCCGCTGAAGCGGGCTGAAATCGTCGGCTGGGTGCCGAGCGAGGGCGTGATGGCCGTGGTGGTGTATCCTGAAAGCTGAGACGCTTTTCATGACGTCCGAACCGGCCCCCATCGCAGTCCCCCGGGTGCTGCTCGCCGAGGAAAGCCTGCCGTTCCGTCGGGTGATTCGTGAGGCTCTCATGGCGTTCCGTGTCTGCGAGGTCGATGACGCTCCGAGTGGCGAGCGGGCTTTTGAAATGGCGCTGCGCCGTGAGTATTCGCTGTTTCTGTTCTCGCTGCCGCTGCCGGATCTGGCGGGTGACATGCTGGATCGTCTGCTCAGCACGGCCTACCCGCTGGCGCATCGCGGCTCTCACACGGCACCGCCGGTGATCTTTCTCATGCGCTCCACCGACACGATGCGGTTTGAAGAACTGAAGCGCGATGTGCGGGTGCGTGGCAGCATGCCGTTGCCTCCCAAGCTGGATGTGCTTCTGAATCTGACGACCAGCCTGCTCGAACCCCGCATCAATCCCGTCTTTCCCGGCCATGTTTCCTGATCCTGCCCGTCACAGCGTGAAAATCTGCGGCATCACGCGTCCGGAGCAGGCGGCGGAGATCTTTGACCTCGGTGCGGATGCGGTGGGCATCAATCTGTGGCCGAAATCGAAGCGTCACATGCCGCTGACCGTCGCGGAAAGCTCGCTGCGTGATGTGGCGGCCAAGAACCCGCTGGTGGCGGTGCTGGTGAATGCGGACGACGCTCTTCTGGATGCCGCGATTGGCAGCGGGTTGTTCCAATCCCTGCAACTGCACGGTGACGAGACGCCCGCCGAAGTGGAGCGCGTGATGAATCGCGGCGCGAATGTGATCAAGGCGCTGCAAGTGCGTGACGCGGCCTCGCTGGCACAAATCGGCGACTTTCCCTGCGCGGCAATCCTGCTGGATGCCTACAACCCCGGCACTTACGGCGGTGGCGGCCATGCATTCCCTTGGGAACTGGCGCTGCGTGCGAAGGAGATGTTTCCAGGCAAGCTGATCCTGCTCTCCGGAGGTCTGCATGCGGAAAACGTGCGTCAGGCGGTGCAGCAGACACATCCGGCCGCGGTCGATGTGGCCAGCGGTGTGGAAGCGCAGCCCGGCGTGAAGGATCTCGCCCTGGTAGCCAAATTCATTGCGGAAGCCCGGGCAGCGTGGCCGGAAGCGTGAGACGGCATCAGCGCTCGTGAAGATTCTCCATCGACACCAGTCCTGGTGATGCCTCGTGAAGGCCAACCTTGTTGTCTGCGAACCGGACGGTCGCGAAGGAATTGCGTTCACAACTCGCGTCATTCACCTGCAAGGCTGGGCCTTTCGAGCCTGTGACCTCGATGCGGCTGAAACGATTGCTCACGCAGCCGGTTTCCGGACGGCCGCTGTCCTGCGCGATGAAGATGCCTGAGGCACCGCTGTCGCGAATCACGATGTCTTCGAAGCGGTTGTGATTCGAGTCACGCATGAAGATGCCGTGGCTGCCATTGCGCTCCATCCTGGCGTTGCGAATGAGGTTGCGGGCGAACTTCAGGTCCGTGGAAATGCCGGCACCGGGATTGTCGTGCAATTCCAGATCTTCAAAGACACTGTCCTCGGTTTCATAGCAGGCCAGTCCGTCGAACTCATGTCGGTCGGCCGAGAACTGCCGCACTAACAGCCGGCGGCAGTGTTTTTCGGTGACCAGTCCACCGGAGCGACAGTTCGTGGCGCTCACACGCTCCACCCGGATGTCATGCGCCCGCCGGATCACGACGCCGGAACTGCGTAGCGCGGTCAGTTCGCCCGTGTCGCACTGGCCGTTCCAGCATTCACCGATCTGCTGGGAGCGATTGCCATCGATCGCGAGATCGAGCAACGAGACTCGGTTCACCGGGCGGCGAGGCGAGTTCGCCTCATCGCCAATGATCACGACGGGGCAGCTGGCCTTTGCGGCGAGGCGGAGCAGCGTGCCGTGACCGCTTCCTCGCAGTGTGATGCCGTTGTGACGCAGGATGACCGGGCTGGTGCATCGGTAAGTGCCAGCCTCCAGCACGATCTCCCCGCCGCGATCGCCGAGCTGTGCGATGGCACGATTGATGCCTGCGCTGCCATCCACCGGAGCCACTGCGATCACGACCGCCGGGCGCTGTTGGGCGCAGCTGGCCGCGATGAAGACAGCCAGCCAGACGAGGCGCAGGCTGGACAACGCTGGTGTTTCCCGGCTCATGAGGTCACCAGTCATTCGCGTCGGTCGTGCGTGCTGGTTGTATGAGGTGGCGCCTGCCTGCTAGTTCACCAGGTTCCGTGGCGTTCTTTCCACATGCATCCGGTTGAGCATCAGATCCTGCAGAAACGTCGCGAGTTCCTGACCACGAGCGCCAATGGCATCGGCGCTCTCGCCTTGGGCGCGTTGTTGACGGAGGAAGGGCTGATCTCACGCGCCTCGGCCATGGAAACCGATCCGCTGCAGCCGAAGGCGCCGCATTTCCCGGCCAAGGCGAAGAACTGCATCTTCATCTTCTTTGAAGGCGGCCCCAGCCAGATGGACCTGTTCGATCCGAAGCCGAAGCTGAATGAACTCAACGGCCAGGCGCTGCCGGAGAGCCTGACAAAGAACGTGCGCTTTGCCTTCATCCGCAAGGAAACCGCCCGGCTGATGGGTTCGAGGCGCACCTTTGCCAAACATGGCCGGTGCGGCATGGACTTCAGCGATCTGCTGCCGCACATGGCGAAACACGCGGACGACTGGCTCATGATCCGCAGCCTTCACACGGATCAATTCAATCACCATCCAGGCCAGCTCGTGCTGCATTGCGGCCGTGCGCAGTTCGGACTGCCGACGATCGGCTCGTGGCTCAATTACGGCCTGGGCAACATGTCGCGGAATCTTCCCGGCTATGTCGTTCTCAGCGCCGGTCGCGGCACCAGCGGCGGCGCCTCGCTGTGGCAGAGCGGCTTTCTGCCCAGCACCTATGCCGGCGTGCTCTTTCGCAACCAGGGCGAGCCGGTGCTCAATTTGAAGAATCCACCGGGCATTCCCATGAACCTCCAGCGCAAGGGCCTGGACACGCTGATGGAGCTGAATCAGAGCCGCTACGAGCATCTGCGCGATCCGGAGATCGCCAGCCGCATCTCCGCGTATGAGCTGGCCTTCCGCATGCAGTCCGCCGCGCCTGAATTGATCGACTTGAAGGGCGAGGACGAGAAGACGCTGGAAATGTACGGCGTGAACCGCAAAGACCCGCCGATCAAGGCCTCGCGCGGTGGCGGTCCGGGCCAGTATCAGGCCTTTGCGAAGAACTGCCTGCTGGCGCGGCGTCTGGTGGAGCGTGGGGTGCGTTTTGTCAGCCTCATGCACGCGAGCTGGGATCATCACAGCAATCTCGACAACGAACTGAGCTACAACGCCGGCATGGCCGACCAGCCCATCGCGGCGCTGCTCACTGATTTGAAGCAGCGTGGCATGCTGGAGGACACGATGGTGATCTGGGGCAGCGAATTCGGCCGCACACCGCTCGGTGAGAACCGTGGCGGCAATCCGAACGCCACCGGTCGCGATCATCATCCCTTTGCCTTCACCATGCTCGCCGCCGGCGGCGGCATCAAAGGCGGCCAGATCTACGGCGAGACGGACGAAATTGGCTGGAGTGTCGTCCGCGATCCCGTCGATCTGCACGATTTCCACGCCACACTGCTCAACCAGTTCGGTTTCGACCACCTTCGCCTCACGCACCGCTTCCAAGGCCGCGATTTCCGCCTGACGGATGTTTCAGGACGTGTGATCAAGGAGTGGATTTGAGCTCGCGTGCGTTTAAACATGCCTGCCATGCAGCCTGATCCTTTTCGCCTTCGTGTCTCCGCCCTCATGGGCTTCCTTGCCATCGCGCTCGGCGCCTCCGGTGCCCATGGCGGTGTGCATGACAAGCTGAAGGCCGCTGGCGAGCTCGGACACTGGGAGACTGCGGTGCAGTATCATCTCCCGCACGCGGTCGTGCTGCTCGTGCTCACGTTGTTCGCCGGTCAGAACGCCCTGCTGCGAAAAGCCTGGTGCCTGTTCCTCGCGGGCATCGTGTTGTTCAGCGGATCTCTTTACGTGTTGGCCTACACTGGCGTGAAGTGGCTCGGAGCCGTCACACCCTTCGGCGGACTGAGTTTCATGATCGGCTGGGTGCTCATCGCCCTCTCCGCGAAGGGAAAATAGGCCCTCGGATCAATCTTCACCGTGCACGAAAAACCCGTTGCGCCTGGATTGAAGCATGCTCCAATAGCGGCCCTTCCAAACAAGAGGCTCGGTAGCTCAGTCGGTAGAGCAGGGGATTGAAAATCCCCGTGTCGGCGGTTCGATTCCGTCCCGAGCCACCTCTTCAATTCGAGAAAGAATGACAAAAATGAGCTGGGGAGGAAGGCTGCGGCGCGGCGCAATCACTGCTGCTCGCCGTGCTTCGCTGCCGCACCCTGGCGTGCCTCCTCCTTTTCGAGCTCCTTTTCATGTTCACGTGCCTTGGACAGAGCCGCCGCGAGCAGGCCTGTGGGCACCGCGACGATCCCCAGGCCGGCGACGAGCACGAAACCGGTAAAAATGCGCCCGCCGGTGGTGATGGGATAGACATCGCCATAACCGACGGTCGTCAGCGTGACGATGGCCCACCACAGGCTGTGGAAAACGGAGGAGTACACCTTCGGCTGCGCCTCGAATTCGAAGTAGTAGATGCCCACGGCGGCCAGATAGAGCACGATCACGGCCGCGGCACCGAAGAGGATCAGCTCCTCACGGGCGTATTGGAAGGCCAGATGATAGCGGCGCACGGCGGCGGAGTAGCGCGCCAGTTTGAACAGACGGAACACGCGCATGAGCCGGATGACCCGGACGCTGCGCAGATCGAACATGAGTCCGAGATAAAACGGCAGGATGGAGATGAGATCGATCACGCCGATAAATGACCACGCGTAGGAGGATCGAGGCCGCGACAGAGCCACGCGGACGAGGTATTCGACGGTGAAGACGGCCACGCTGACCAGTTCGACAAGTCCCAGCATCTGCTGCGTGCCTGCGTCGAGCCCGGGCAGTGTCTCGACGGAAAAAGCGACGAGATTGATGAGGATCAGGAGCTGAAGGGGCGCTTCGAGTCTGCCAAAGCTGGCGCGGCCGTGCTCGTCGTGGGAAATCATGCACGGCCAGTGAAGTCAGCTTGCGCCCTGAATCAACAGGGCCCGCGCTTTTTCAATCTGGCTGGCGCTGCCGAGCAGCAGCACGGAGTCGCCGCCCCGGATTTCCTCCGAGACGCCGGGATTGATGATGCTTTCGCCATCGCGCTCGATGCCGACGATGCTGGCACCGGTGAGGGTGCGCAGCTTCACATGGGCCAGCAGTTTGCCCGCGATGGGCGATCCTTCCGGAATCACGACGGTCACCAGGCTGGCATCACGCAGCAGGGAGGGCAGGGAAGGGGCCTGCGGGTCGCGGTGAGGCAGGGCCGGCTCATTCAGCGTCTCTTGAAGGGCGAACTGCGCCTTTGTGTGGACCTGGATGAAGGCGCGACGAAGCAGAAGGACGATGGCGATGAGGACCAGCACCAGAATGCCGAGCAAGTTTCGCGACGGCAGTACGGCGGTGCTGAGCACCAGCATGAGCAGGAAAAGGCCCGCGCAGCCGGCGATGAACACGATGCCGGAGACGACGCCACGCAGAGCCGGGGTGCGTTCGCCAGCCGCGGCATGCGTCACGCTCATCTCCGCCACCAGGATGCCAAAGGCCTGCCATTTTCTCACGATGGCGATCAGCATCGGCAGGCTGAGGATCATGGCGGAGAGCCAGAGCATGCCTTTCACGCCATCCAGGCCGCCAGGGGCGGTGGGCCATGCCTGATGCACATGATCGCGTGCAAACACGGCGGCGATGAACACGGCCGCGATGAGCAGGAGGTTCAGCGCGATCTGCCAGCCCCACTTCCGCAGGAACATCGCAGGGGTCTTTCGTGCACCATTGTCGGAGGCCAGCTTGCCCACCCAGTTTGTGTAGGCATCCAGGGTGCGCATGAGTCCGCCTGGCATCATCCGGCTCATCCCATTCACCACGGCATCCGAGCTGCGGATCAGGTAAGGTGTCAGCAGTGTGGTCAGCGCCGACACTGCCACGGCGATGGGATACAGAAAATCGCTGGTGACCTTCAACGACAGGCCCAGTGCGGCGATGATGAAGGAGAACTCGCCAATCTGTGCCAGTCCCATGCCCACACGCACGGAGGATCTGAGGTCGTTTCCCGCAATGTAGGTGCCAAAGCCGCAGGCCAGCACCTTTCCGACCACGACCACGAGCGTGATGAGAAGCACGGATGTGAGGTGTCGCATGATGAGCTGTGGATCGATCAACAAACCGATGGAGACGAAGAAGACGGCGCTGAAAAGATCCCGCACCGGCTTCATCAGCGTCTCGATGTGGGCGATGTGGCGGGCCTCGGCGATGATGGCGCCGATGAGGAAGGCGCCCAGGGCGACGCTGTAGCCCATTCTTACCGCGAGGAGCGAGACGCCGAAGCACAAGCCGATCACCGTGACGACCATCATTTCATCGCTTTTGAACCGGGCGACCCAATTGAGGAGCCGCGGAACGAGAATGAGGCCCGCCACCAGCAGCACGCCGAGAAAACACGCGAGTTTTCCGATCGTGACTGCGACATCCTGAACGGCCAGCGACCCCGTGGTGGCAAAACCGGACAGCATCGCGATCATCAGGATGGCCAGGATGTCCTCGACGATGAGAATGCCGAAGATCATCTGGGCGAAGCGTTCCTTGGTCTTGCCGATCTCCTCCAGCGCCTTGATGATGATGGTCGTGGAGGAGATCGAGAGGATCGCGCCGAGAAACACGCTGTCCATCTGCCCCCAGCCGAAAGAGCGGCCGAGCTGGTAGCCCGCCCACACCATCAGCAGAATCTCAAACGAGGCGGCCAGCAGTGCCGTGACACCGACCTGCGAGAGCTTTTTCAAGCTGAACTCCAGCCCGAGGGCGAACATGAGGAAGATCACGCCCAATTCGGACAAGGTCTCGATGTTGTGCTGGTCATTGATCAGCGGAAAGGGCGGTGTGTGCGGCCCGATGATGACACCCGCGAGGATGTAACCCAGAACGACCGGCTGCTTCAGCCGGCGAAACAGCATGGTGACCATCGCGGCGATGATCATGACGACGGCCAGGTCCTGGAGGAAAACAACGTGGTGCATGGCGAGGTGAGGCGGGCGCGGGTTTCCGCTGGTCCGCATGAACTGCTCAGGAGGCCGCTTCTTCCCGCCTGCTAACGCATGGCAGGTGCCGCATGCGTGTGCGCTTGTGGCTTCAAGCGCCTTGCAGCGTCTGCGCCTGCTCCACGATTGAGCGGGCGGCCTCGGTCTCATCGTTCACCACCAGAGTGGCCCCGAGGCGTTTCAAACGATCCACGTCGGAGCTGAAACGGGCGCGGGCCAGCACCGCGATGTCGGGACGTTGCTCGCGGATGATGGCCAGCGCCTGGGCGTTCACCGTGGCGTCAGGGAAGGTGAGGGCGACCATGCGGGCCCGTTTTAACTGCGTCAGATCCCAGGTCTCCTCGTGCGAGGCATCGGCGAAAAGCACCACCTGGCCGTGGCGCTGGAGTTCGTGAACAGTCTCCGCATTCAATTCGACGACCAGGGTCGGCACACCGGAATCAAGCAGCGCCTTGTTGAGCTTTTCTCCGACTGGACCGTGGCCGCAGACGATGGCGTGGTTCGACAGGCCGGCGACGCGCTGCCGCAGGCTGCCCGCATCGAATTTCACCGGCTTTCCACGTCCCCAGCCGTGTCTGACGAGCCATTCGCCCAGTGGCAGGCCCAGTTTCAGCAACGCAGGGAGCAGTCCCATGGACAGGGCGCAGGAGGCGAGCAGCGTCTGCTGCGTATGCGCGTCCCAGAGACGTGCGGAGGAGGCATTTTGCAGGACGACGAGCGAAAATTCGCCTGCGCTGCACAGGCCGATGCCCGCCATCAGCGCCTGCCGATGCGGAAGACCGAGTTGGCGTGCGATGACGGTGACGAACACCGCTTTGATGATCATCAACGCCGATGTGAGACCCAGGATCGGCTGCCAGAGCTGGGCGACGGCCTTCAGATCAATCATCAGGCCCACCGAGACGAAGAACAGCGTGAGGAAGAGGTCTTTCAGCGGCATCACGTCCGACAGGATGCGGTGCTTGAAGATCGACTCGCTGACGGCCAGTCCGGCGATGAAGGCACCCAGTGCTAGGCCGAGACCGAGCAATCCTCCGATGAAGGCCAGGCCGACGCAACAGCCGATCACTGACAGGGTGAAAAGCTCACGACTGCGCGTCTTGGTGACCGCATTCAGCACCCAGGGAATGCCCCAGCGTGCCGCCGCACCTGAAAGGAGGACAAACACCCCGCCGCGCAGCGCAAGGGAGCCGAGACGGGGCAGCAGGGCCTCATTTTCACCCTCATGCGGCAGCAGGAGCGGCATGAACATGAAGAACACGATGACGAACAGGTCCTGGAAGATCGCCACGGCGAGCGTCATGCGCGCGCCGGGACTGGCTTCGAGGCCGAGGTCCTGGAAGCTTTTCAAACTGACCGCCGTCGAGCTCATGGCCATCGCCACAGCCAGCAGCACCGCGCCCTGCCAGGAGAAGTGCAGCATCGCCGCTCCGGTGGCTGCCGCAGTCATGCACAGGCCCATCTGCCATCCGCCGCCGACGAATGCGAGGCGACGCAGAAATCGCAGTTCGCCGAGCGAGAACTCCAGCCCGAGGGTGAACATGAGCAGGATGACGCCAAATTCGGCCATCTGAGACACCCGCTCGTGCGATTCACCGCCTCCGAGCAGGTCCAGCACGCCGGAGTTGGCGATGATCACGCCGCAAAGGAAGTATCCGGCCAGCATCGACTGCCGCAACCGCAGCAACAGCAGAGAAACCAAAACCACCCCTGCCAGCATCAAAGCCAGCAGCGCGAAAAGAGGCGGAATGGTGGCTGCGGCGGAGATGATGGGCGCGAACATCATGGGCGGGATGTTCTTTGGCCGCAGCAGGCGCTGTGATCAAGTCCGCGATGACCTCTGACGACGAAGGCGGTCACGCCTGGGCCTGTTTCCGGTAGAAATCGAGCGTTTGTGCGAGGCCGTCCTTCCAGGAAACTGCCGGTGCGAAACCGAGCGCGTCGCGGATCGCGCTGATGTCCGCTTGGGAATGGCGGATGTCGCCGGGCCGGGCGGGCTCAAAGCGGGGTTGGATCGCCTGTTGCGTGAGTTCGTTGATGCCTTCGACCAGTTGCAGCAGGGACACGCTGCCGCCGGTGCCGCCGTTAAACACACGTCCGGCGGCCTTCTCCACCGGTGCCTGGGCTGCGAGCAGGTTCGCCTGCGCCACGTTGTCGATGAAGATGAAGTCGCGCGACTGGCTGCCGTCGCCAAAGATCACTGGTGTTTCGCCCTTCAGCATGGCGGAGCAGAAGCGGGCGATGACGCCGGAGTATTGCGACGTGAACGATTGTCGCGGACCGAAGACGTTGAAGTAACGAAGCGCCACCGTGGGGAGGCCGTAGAGCTGGTGGAAGAGCTGGCAGTAGCGTTCGCTGGCATACTTTTGCAATCCATAGGGCGTGATGGGCTGCACCGGAAGAGTCTCGTGCTTCGCGACGACCTCGGATTCGCCGTAGATGGCCGATGACGAGGCAAAGAGGAAACGCTTCACCCTGGCGTCCCGTGCCGCGATGAGCAGCTTCAACGTGGCGTCGAGGTTGTGCTGGTTGGTTTCCAGCGGTTGGGCGACCGATTGCGGCACCGAGGCCACGGCCGCCTCATGAAACACCCAGTCGCAGCCTGGGACGATCTTTGCCAGCAGGCCTTCATCCCGGCTGTCGCCCTGGATCAGTTCGAGCGAGTCGCCGCTGGATTTCCAGGCGAGGTTTTCTGGCGTGCCGGTGCTCAGGTCGTCCAGGACGAGCACTTCCGCGCCCATGCGGCAAAGGTGTTGGGCAATGTGGGAACCAATGAAGCCGGCACCGCCGGTAACGAGAGCTTTCATGAGGGGGGAATCAAAACAGACGCAGGCAAATGCCCGCCATGATCATGCACATGGCGAGGAAAAGCTTGCCGTCCAGGTGTGTAATTGTCTGGCGGGCATGCCATCGGCGCTGTCACGCCGTCTGCTTCTCTTCGCTGCTGAACTGGAGGTGGTAGAGCCTTTGGTAGAGTGCGTTGCGGGCCAGAAGCTCGGTGTGCGTGCCGCGGTCAAGGATGCGGCCGTGGTCCATGACGACGATCTGATCCGCCTCAAGCACGGTGGAGAGGCGATGAGCGATGGCGACCACCGTCTTGCCTTCCGAAAGCGTGTGAATGGCCTCCTGGATGATTTTTTCGCTCTCGGTGTCGAGCGCCGAAGTGGCTTCATCGAGCAACAGGATGGGCGCGTCGCGCAGGATGGCACGTGCGATGGAGATGCGCTGCTTCTGGCCTCCTGAAAGGTTGCAGCCGCCTTCGCCGACGATGGCGTCGTAGCCACCGCTGATTCGCTCGATGAACTCGTGAGCGTGCGCTTTTTTCGCCGCGGCGATGATTTCGCCCTCCGTGGCGTCCAGACGGCCGTAGCGGATGTTTTCGCGGATGGTGTCATGGAACAAAAACGTGTCCTGGCTGACGACGCCGATGTTCGCCCGGAGGGACGCCTGGGTGAGGCTGCGAATGTCGCGACCATCGAGGAGGACGGCGCCGTCGTCGGGGTCGTAAAAACGCAGGAGAAGCGAGTACAGCGTGCTTTTGCCAGCGCCGCTGGGGCCGACGAAGGCGTAGAACTTTCCCGGATCGAGCTGGAGATCGATGTCTTGAACGGCGGGCGTCTCCTTTTTGCTGCCATCGCGTTCCCGGTAGAAAAAGGTGAGGTGCCGGAAGGTCACGGCACCGTTGGTGCGGCCGCCGTCGATGGCGTCCGGCGCATCCTGGATGTCGGGCTTTCGTTCGAGAAGCTCAAAGACCATGCTTGCCGCCACCGTGGTCTTTTGCAGCAGCATCTGCACGCGGCTGAGCTCCTTCACCGGCGGGTAGATCTGGGTCAAGGCCATGACGAGCAGGAAGAAATTCTCCGCCTCCAGGCCCCGATGCCAGGCATAGACGAGGCCCGCCGCGATGCCGAAGGACGCCACGGTTTCAACCACCGGGCCGACGAGTTCCATGGCTTTCGTCCAGCGCACCATGTTGCGTGTCATGCTGGCATTGGTGCGCTCGAAGCGTTGCGCCGCGTGATCTTCGCGTGCGTAGGATTTAACAAGGCGAATTCCAGAAAAGGTTTCCACCATGGCAACGGAGAGGGCTCGTGAATCGTACTCTTCACGAGCTCCCATTTTACGAACTCGTTTGCCGATCCGTATGATAGGAGTAAGACACGCCGGAAAAACCACCAGCGACATGAGGGTGAAAAACCAGTCCTGGGCAAAGAGCACGACAAGGATCGAAACGATCGTCAGGGGACGCTGTGCGAGGGTTTGGAGGAGCATCATGCCGTTTCGTTGGACCACGCTGGTCTGCGCCGTGACGGTCTGCATCATCTCCCCGGTTTTAGCACTGTTGAAGAAGGCTGGTGATTGCCGCAAGACACTGCACATGGCATCATTGCGGATCTGATAGACCATTTTGCTCGTCACCCAGACCTGCATATAACTGGACAGATAGCCGAGGAAACCCCGGATGAAGATCAGCACGGGGATGAAGGAGCAGGCGATCATCACCCCGGTGAGCCCGACGGGAGTGTCGTCGGCAACACCGATAATGTCTGCCAAGTTGATCTCACCAATTAGAGGCAATTTCGTGGCTTCGCCCAGCGTGCGAGTTTGTCCTTTCAAGACGAGAGAGAAAATCAGTTGGAAGCCGATAAGCATGATGCCATTGAATAGGGCGCTGAGCATTCCGAGGGTGATGCTTAGGGAGAAGCGGAAGCGATAGGGTAAGAGGTACTTCCACATGGAACGCAGTGTCTTCTTCACCACGTCGGGAAGGTTCGAGTCGGTGGGTGGGGGGGGCAGGTGCCGAGGTGTGGGGACTTGGGCGAGCATGATAAAATCGTCACTAACTGCGGCATCATACACCGCACAACCGGGAATTGGCGTTCCCGATCCAGGGCATCACAGGTTGACGCCGTGCCGGGCGTAGCTTTACAAGAGGGCCGCCCGGCGCTTTGATGCGCGCCTTCATCCCTATCGCCCGCTATGCCTGTCAAAAACTCATCGGCCTCCAAGCTTTCGTCCCAGTGGCAGGCCAAACTTCAGAATCGCAGTCTCAAGGTGGGCATCATGGGTCTGGGTTATGTGGGGCTGCCTCTCGGCCTGCTGTTTGCGGAAAAGGGCCTGCAAGTGGTGGGGGTGGACCCGGATGAACGTCGCACCCGGGCGCTGAATCAGGGGCGCTCTCCCATCCGCCACATCAAAAACGCCCGCGTCAAGGCGGCGGTGACGAGTGGTCTGTTCCGAGCCACGGCCGATCCGGCGGGATTGAAGGATGTGGACGCCGTGTTGATCTGTGTTCCCACACCGCTGACCAAGCAGCGGGAGCCTGATCTTTCGTATGTCGAGTCCTCCACCGAGTGGGTGGCGGCCAACATCAAGCCGGGGTGCCTCGTGGTCCTGGAATCGACCACTTATCCCGGAACGACGCGTGACATCGTGGCACCCATCTTGAAGAAGGCAGGGTTAAAGCCTGGAACGAATGTCTTTCTGGCCTACAGCCCCGAGCGCGAGGATCCGAACAACGCAACCTTCTCCACCGCCAGCATTCCGAAGGTCGTGGGTGGCACAGATGCGGCGAGCGGCAAACTGGCCGTGATGCTCTACGAGCAGATCATTTCCAAGGTCGTGCCGGTGACGAGCGCGGAGGTGGCTGAGGCGGCGAAGTTGCTCGAAAACATCTTCCGTTCGGTGAACATCGCGATGGTGAACGAATTGAAGATCGTCTTCGACCGCATGGGCATCGACATCTGGGAAGTGGTGAACGCGGCGAAGACCAAACCCTTTGGTTTCATGCCGTTCTATCCGGGTCCGGGCCTCGGCGGGCACTGCATTCCGATCGATCCGTTCTACCTGACGTGGAAAGCCCGTGAGTTCGACATCTCGACGAAGTTCATCGAGCTCGCCGGTGAGGTGAACACCAACATGCCCTATTTCGTGGTTTCCAAGCTGCAGGACGCGCTGGGCAGCAAGGGCAAGTCGCTGCGGGGCAGCCGCGTGCTGCTGCTCGGTCTGGCCTACAAGCGTGATGTCGATGATTTCCGCGAGTCGCCGACGCTCAAGCTCATGGACATCCTGGAGCGCAACAAGTGCCGCGTGGACTATCACGACTCCTACATTCCACAGTTCCCGGGCGATCACCATTTCCCCAAGCTGAAACCCCGGAAGAGCCGTCCGCTGACACAAAAGACCGTTGCCGAGGCGGATGCGGTGCTGATCTGCACGGATCACACGAATGTGGACTACCGTGCGCTCGCCCGCTGGGCGGATGTGATCGTGGACACTCGCAACGTGCTGCCGGCAGGCGGCAAGAACATCTTCCGTGCCTGATGAATCCGCGCGACATCAACGACCTCTGGCAGGATCCGGCCGCGCCGTCTTTCCTCATCGCCGAAGTCGCGCAGGCTCATGATGGCAGCTTGGGAACCGCACACGCCTACATCGATGCCGTGGCGAAGACCGGTGCGGACGCGATCAAATTTCAAACCCACATCGCTGCGGAGGAAAGTTCCGAGCTCGACACCTGGCGGGTGAAGTTCAGCCGCCAGGATGCCACCCGTTACGACTACTGGAAACGCATGGAATTCACCGCGGAACAGTGGGCGGGGCTGAAACAGCACGCCGAGGAAAAGGGCCTCGTTTTCCTGAGTTCTCCTTTTTCGCTGGCCGCGATCGACCTGCTCGAGCGCCTCGGCGTGACCGCTTGGAAGGTGGCCTCGGGTGAGGTGACGAATCGATTGTTTCTCGATGCGATGATCGCAACCAGAAAGCCGGTGCTGGTTTCGAGCGGGATGAGTTATCTCGAGGAGATGGATGCGACGGTGGCCTTGTTGAAGGCGGCGGGATCACCTGCCGCCGTGTTTCAATGCACGACGGCGTATCCGTGTCCTCCGGAGAAAATCGGTCTCAATCAGGTCAGTGAGTTGATGCAGCGCTATGATTGCCCGATTGGCCTGTCGGATCACTCCGGCACGTCGTATCCGTCACTGGCTGCCGTGACGCTCGGCGCAAGGTTGATTGAGGTGCACATCACCTTCAGTCGCGAGATGTTCGGACCGGATGTTTCCGCTTCTCTCACCACCGACGAGTTTGCGAAGATGGTCGAAGGCATTCGCTTCATCGAGCGCATGAAGGCCAGTCCAATGGTCAAAGATGCCTCCGCTGAGCAGATGGAGCCCTTGCGTCGCATGTTCGGCCAGAGTTTGGTCGCCGCTACCGACCTCGCAGCGGGCACGGCGCTCACTCGCGACAACCTGTCCTGTCGCAAGCCCGGTCATGGCATCTCCGCCGCAAACCTGGAGTCGGTCATCGGCCGAACGCTCAAACATGCGGTGAAAGCGGCTCATTTTTTGAGCCTTGATGACTTTCAGTGACGCGGTAAACCGACGATGGTCTGGTAAAAGGCGACCAATTCCTTGGTGTAATCGCGGAGCATGGGCAGGTCTGCTCTGCGCCGCTTCTGGTGCGCCAGAATGGCCGCGCGAAAGGATTCGTCGTTCAACACACGCCACACCGTGTTCGCATAGGCCTCCGCATCATTGACATCGAACAACGCCGGGTGGTCGGGGCCGAGCACCGCAGCATTTCCTTCGATGTTGGACGCCACGATTGGAAGCTCGGCAGCCAGCGCCTGAAGCAGCACCATCGGCTGTCCCTCCCAGGTGGAGCCAAGCGTGAAGACGTCGAGTGCCTGCATCCACGGGGCGATGGGGCGGCGTGCGCCCATGAGGTCGAAGTTTGGCAGTTTCTGTTGGGAGGCCGCCTCGGCGATGCGTGAGCGCTCGCCGCCTTCGCCAAAGGCCAGAAAGCGGCCGGTGAAGCCGAGTTCGTTGAGCTTGGCGGTCATCGACACATTGAGGAGATGATTTTTCGGCGGAGTCAACGAGGCCACCGTGCCCACGAGCAATGTGCCAGCACTCAGATCGAGCGAGCGGCGAAGTTGCTCGCGATCTGCGGCCGGATGGAAGGTCTCCTCGTCCACCGGGTTGACGAAAACGCGGACTTTTTCCCGCGGAATGCCGAACACCCGGCACAGATCATCCCGCGTCTGCGCCGACAGGGTGATGTGCCCCGCCGCACGATGGGACAAGGCCCGCAGGATGATCTTCCGCCGCCAGCGCATTTCGGCATACGTCTTGTGATGATGCAGCACGGCCGGAATCCCGGCCCGGCGGGCGGCGAGCAGGCCATAGACGTGCGCGTTATAGACATGTGTGTGCACAAGCTGAATGCCCTCGTCGCGTAGCCAGCGGCTCAGTTTCAAGACGGCACCAATCCGGAAGCGCTTTCCGGGCACCCAGGGCAGCAGATTGACACGACCGGGGAACTGCTGCTGAAGGGCTTCACCGACCTTGCCGAGGTTCTGGAGGCAAACGACCCGCATGTCCGCGCCCTCGGGCATGGTTCGCAGGATGTCACCGACCAGATCTTCTGCGCCGCCGACCGGCATGCGGATGAACACATGGGCGACCTTCATGACCGGCGTCTGGGAGAAGAAAACATGAGACGACATGCGGGAATCGTGCATGAATGCGGGCTCGTGACCGCCCTCCTGCATCCATGTTTTTCGCGCCCGAATTTCCCGGCGGCTCTGTCGTGTCCTCGAAAGGTCATGCGTGGTTGTGTAATGATGAACAGCATGCTGCGCAGGGGCGCGGCGGCAAGCACATCCTCGGCGCAGGTGGCCCTTCGAGTGGTCTGACATCATGAGTTCGCATCTGACACGCAAGATCCACGATTGGTACGCAGGCCTTGCATCCGCCGTCTCTTCACTCAAACGGACGGAGATCCCTCCGCCGGAAGCGCTGATCGAAAGCTGGCAGGTTCAAACTGCGGGCGAGCATGTGTTCGACAACAAGTTTGAAGCCGAGATTCTGGGGACCGACGAGACGACGACCCGCTACTGGTGGTCTGATGCTCATGCCTACCGGCTGCGCGATGTGCGTCTGGGCGGCGGCGCAGGGCAGGTCTATTTCGCCAACGGCGAGCTCTTCAACGTGGATCCTCTGACACGCAGGGAAAAGAAGGATCGTGTGCTGCGCAGACCGATCTCCGGCATGGCGCAGGAGATGAAGGGACCGCTGATTCATCTTTGCGGGCCGAACTCCGAAAACCACGGGCATTTCATTCTCGATTACCTGCCCAAGCTGATGCCGTTCTTGGAACGTTTTCGCCGCGAGCCACGGGTGCGCATCCTCGTCAGCCCCGGTCGCAAAAAGTGGCAGTGCCGTTATCTGGCGCGCTTCGGCATCACGGAAGACCGGGTGGTGGAAGGCGTGCATGGCACACTGGAAGTGGATGAACTGTGGTATGCGCCCATCCTCCATGCGGAGGATGGAGTGGCGAAATTGTCGGCACCCGGGAATCATCTGGCGGTTCGTGATGCGCTGGCGGCGAAGGCCGCCCCCAATGACGCGCCGCTTTGCATCTTCGCCTCCCGTCTGGATGCGCCGAACAAGAAGCTGGTGAACGAAGAACGACTGGCGGAGCGGGCGCGTGAGATTCTCGGTGATGTTCGAATCGTCAAGATGTCCGAGCATTCGCTGGCGGATCAGTTGCGCTTGTTCGCGTCCGCCACCGTGATTGTTGGGGCGGTGGGTCAGAATCTGACCGAAGTTCTCTGCGCCTCGGGCAAACTCGTGCTGATCATGACGGTCGAGGAGCAGATCGTGCCCGGACGTCGTTCATGGGGGCGCGCGTATCACAATCTGGCTCTGCTCGGTGGCAACAAGTCGGTGCTGCTCACCCGTGACACGCCGTGGGATGCGGATCGAAACTGGTCCTTCAACGAAGACCGATTCGCCGATGTGCTGCATCGTTCGTGGAAGTTGTTTCAGAAGGACCGGCAGCCGTGTTGAAATGAAAACGCTGGCGGTTTATCACAAACAACTGGGCGACACGTTGCTGTTACAGCCAGCCCTCGCCAGACTAGCGCGTCAGGATGGCGAACCCGTTGGATTGATCGCAAGACCGGGTTTTGAGGATCTCGTTCGACTCATGCCGGACGTGAAATTCACCAGTTGGAGAGATGCTCCACGCGTCAGGCGACTGCTGGCTTACGATGCTGGTGACCGCAGTGCGTTCATCAGCCTGTGGTGCCGTGCCGACGAGAAGCATCTGCTCACCTTCAGCGACTTTTATGTGCGCTTCTTCCACCGGTGGATCTTTGATCGCATCCACCTGCGTGATCAGGAGCAGATGTATCGGGCACGCTACTTTTGGCGCTGCACACCTGGGGGTGATGCCGAGTCATTTGAGCCGCCACGGCTGAATGCGCCCCCTGATGACTGGCTGCCAGCGGAGCTTCCCTCGGAACCGTATGTGTTGATTCATGCGACGTCCGCATGGCAGCGCAAATGCCTCTCCGCGGAGTGTTGGAGGCCCATCATTGAGCGGGTCAAGGACGTGACCGGCATGCCCGTGGTGTTGACGGGGGGAACAACGGAATGGGAGCGAGGACTTTGTGCCAGCATTGAAGAAGGCCTGGACGGCGTCACGAATCTGGGCGCACGCACCAGCCTCCGCGGTGTCATGGCGGCGGCTTCGAAGGCCACCGTGGCGCTGGCGGTGGATGGCTTTGTCTCGCACCTGGTTTCCGCGTTTGGCAGGCCGTGCATGACGTTCTTTGGCCCGACCAATGTGAATCACTGGCATCTGACGACGCCGATCTCCCGTGCGGTCTTCCCGGGCATTGATCCGGGTGCCGCGAAAGGACGCCGGATCGCCGACCTGGTGCCGGAAGAGTTGCCTGTGCAGGTTGAAGACTGGCTCAAGCAGGTGGCTGCCCGGGCTTGATATGGCGGACCGTCGAGCTGACCACGCCGTTGTTGTCCCTGAGCAGGCGTTTGGTTTCAAGCGCGGACTTCATGCGCACGTAGCGCTTCAAAAGGCTGCGGATGAAACGGGCGAAAACATTGTCCCCCTGCGGCGGAAAAGGGCGGCGCCAGAGGTCAGGCTGGATGTTGTTGGCGCGGACGTAGTCGATGCCGTCCTTCTGCCAGAAGCGTTTCACCACCTCGATGTAGGAGACGAGACCGGCGGCGTTTTCAGTCATGTAGAAAAGGTTCCCCGCAGTGCCGGCGCGAATGAGCTTCCGGATATGGCCTTCCATGTGCCAGATGTTGAGCTGGACTTCGGAACAGATTTTTTGGAGGTGCCTGGTGCGCCAGATGCCGGCGTGGAAACCTGCTGATTGCGCGGCGTCGGTGATGGGAGAGATCAGCGCATGGGGATCACTTTCCGGTGCGGGAGCTTTCGGACGGAGGCAAACCCAGTCGCCGTTCTGTTCGCGAAGCGGGAGGTAAACTTCGGCAAGACGCTCGACCGGCATCGGCTTCGTCAGCATGAAGTCATCCAAAAAGAGGAAGCTGTATTCTGACGGGATTTGCGCCATTCCTCGTGCCACGCCATCGCTCCACGAGGTGTCATCCCCCACTTTGACGGTCACGACGCGCGGGTCGTCATAGGAGAGGTGATTGGTGATGAGATAGATGGGCGTCGGGGCGTCAGGCCAGTGTTTGAAAAGAAAATGGAAGAACAGCGGCCACATGTCGCAGTACAAATCGCAGGACGAGACTGCGATCTTGAGGTCGGGAAGCTCTGGCGGAGAATTGGGAGTGGGAACCTGCATGAGTCTGAGTGAACTTTGGAGTGTGCGGACCGCCTTCTCAGCGGCTCATGAGTTTTTCCGCGGATTGAAAATCGACTTCGGTGTCGATGTTGGCAAAGGGATGGTCGATCACGCAGGCACCCGCGTTGGTGCCGTAGATGCTGCGTGTTTCCATGAGGCATTCTCGCGTGAAGGCATAACAGATGCCGTTTCGATAGTAAAGGGGCTCCAATTGCTGCCGTGCGATGATCTGGTGCCCGCGTTCGTCCCAGAGCCCCATTTTGCCTTCGTGGATGCGCAGGACCTTCAAGGGATGGAACTTGAGATCAATCGGCGAGATGGTCCAAACAGCGTCATGGCCGCCGGCCACCAGCTTGTCGATGCACGCGTCAATGTCGGCAGGCAGGCGGACGGGTGAAGTCGGCTGTAGCATGAGGATGATGGCGTAGTGGCAGCCGTCGGCGGCTTCCGCCTGCTCCAAAGCATGCTGAAGCACCGGGAGATCGCCAACGCGGTCGCCGGAGAGTTCCTCGGGACGAGGACCAAAGAAGGTGAGACCATTTTCGGTCGCGATGCGTGCGATCTCAGCGTGATCAGTCGAAACGACAGCACGGTCGATGCGCGGCACCTGCCGGATGACCTGGGCGGTGTGGGAGATCAGTGGCTGACCTGCGAGCAGCTTGATGTTCTTGAGCGGAACACCCTTGCTGCCGCCACGAGCGGGCACCACGGCGAGGATTTTTTTACTTTTGATCATGGGAAGTCGTTAGAACCTTTTACTTGAGGCCGACAGCCTTTCGAAACCTTTTCCACACGCCGTTTTTTTGCTCTTTTATGACAACCGAGCCGTTTTCCATGGCAAACGTGCTGGCGATTGACTTGCAGTAGTGTATCGCAAATTTCCACTGGTCTAAAAACGCCTTGTTGAAGCCGGGATCCCCCTTGGATGCGAGCCTGAATTCATCAAGTATCTGGAATATTGCAATGGCCGTGTCGCGAACTGCGAACTCCCTGTCGCAACCACGAGAGTAATTTTTGCTGTAGTCAGTATGAACATAGCTGACGTCAGGACAGAATTTTGCCTTATATTTTCGCGCCAAACGCAGCATTCCCACATTTTCGCAGTGGCCGCAGCGTCCATGGTCGTAAACTGACAGTAGTTCGCTTTTGGGAATGACATTCAAGTCGAACAAGCCCAGCATTACGACGCACTTTCGGTCATTGATCAGGGTCTCGCACAGCTCATATTTGCTTGGCTCCTTGGGATACAAATGGGTGACGACCTTGTCCAGAAACTGGCCGGACTCAGGCAGGTTTTTGGACAGATTGGGGAACACAACGCCGGTCCCTCCGTCATGCATGGCTAGCAGCGCCTCCAAAAATTTGTCCTCCTGCCAGTAATCATCATCTGCCACGGCCACATAATACCGTCCGTTGCACTGTTCGATTGCGAACATCCAGTTGGCAAGGATTCCAAGATTCTCGGGATGCTTGAACACCTTGATGCGCGGGTCGCCGGCGGCCAGTTGATCCAGGTACTCAAGCTTGTGGACGTCGTCCGAGGCGTTGTCGCTGATGATCAGTTCCCAGTCCTGAAATGTCTGATTCTTAATTTTCTCCACCGTTAGCTTGATGGTGTCCAGCCTGTTTCTTGTCGGCAAGTTGATGGATATCGTGCAATCTTTATTCATTTGAATGACAATGAGAAGTGGACTTTAGACCAGCGTGGGGAGGAATCTTATTCTTTAGAATTACAGATGACAAATTCATGTGAGAAACTGCAAATGTTTTTTGATGAAGCCGTGACCAAGCCCGATTCTTGGTTGGCCGCTGCCGAGCAGGCATGGCCCGCAAGCCGCAGATTCAGCGGCAAGCACGAACAATGAAAAATGCTTGTTTGTGTTGCAGAATGGACTAATTCCCACTTTCTAGGTTTTCATTCCCACACCTTGCGCACCATGGCCACTACTCCACATCCGGATGTTCAGCAGTTCTCCGACGAACGACATGCCGACATCGTCAAAATGGGACAGGACGAGGAACTGAAGCGGAAATCGATCGAGTGGATGGTTCACGCGGACAAATACAAGTACACTTACAATTTCACATGGATGGGGCGACCGATCATCAAGTTCCCCAGTGACATGGTGATTCAGCAGGAGTTGATGTGGCAGATCAAGCCTGATCTGGTCATCGAGACCGGGATTGCCCATGGGGGCTCCATCATTTTCTCCGCAGCGATGCAGCAGATGATGGGCATCACTGATGGCCGTGTGATCGCGGTGGACATCGACATTCGGGATCATAACCGGGCGGAGATTGAGGCGCATCCGATGGCGAAGCACATCACCATGCTCCAGGGCAGTTCGGTGGATCCGGCTATTTTCAACCAAATCAAAGAGCTTGCCGCCGGTGCCCGCACGGTGATGGTTTTCCTCGATTCGAACCACACGCATCAACACGTCTATGAAGAGTTGAAGCTGTACGCCGACCTCGTCACAGTCGGCTCCTATTGCATCCTGCCGGACACCTTCATTGAGTTCTTCCCGAAGGGCTACTACAGCAACCGACCGTGGGATGTGGGAAACAACCCATGCACGGCGGCGCGTCAGTTCCTCTCCGAGCGCACGGACTTTGAACTTGACAGCTTCCTGACCGCGAAGGGAATGATCAGCGAGGGGTTGGACGGATATTTGAAGCGCGTGCGCTAACCTCGAAATCCGCCCCTCATGAGACTCCTCTTTTGGAGAAAAAAGAAGCAGCCTATGCTGCCCGACCTCATCGGCAAACCTGTCGAAATAATCCCCTTGCACCGCCGGACCCACAATCAAGACGGCTTGGTCACGCTTCATAGCACGACTTTGCGCGCGAGCCGGACTTCGCCAGCGCTTACGCAGAGGCGGTAGAAACTAACTCCTGGAACTCCTGCAACATTCACTGGCGCTGCCATGTTCTTTGCTGGGCTGCCAGCCAGGCCGCCTTTCTGCCTAGCGAGTATGTTGAGTGCGGTACCAACCGGGGGGGACCGCGATGGTCGTGTTGCGTTATGTGGAAAGGCTGGAACGCCGGAGTTTTGGCTCTACAACACCTTCCGTGGTCTCAACAGCTCGGTCAGCACCAAGGACGAAATGGGCCGCCATGCCGGTGATTTCACGGAATGTTACACGCAGGTGGTGGCGCATTTCCGACCGTGGAGCAACGTGAAGGTGGTCCAAGGCATCGTGCCAGATGTCCTGCACACCGCCGGGCCAGATAAAGTCGCGTTCCTACACATCGACTTAAATGCAACTGTGCCTGAGCGTGCGGCCATCGAATTCTTCTGGCCCCGGCTCGTGCCTGGTGCCATGATTGTATTCGATGACTATGCATGGGTCGCCCATGCCGCTCAGAAGCAGACCATCGACTTGCCACGTTGTAGGGCGTGAAGGTGCTTTCTCTGCTTACAAGCCAGGGATTTCTCATCAAGCCGGCCTGCTCTTGATTTTCACCGCAAGAGTGCCGCCCCAAATCTCATAGGGCGGCACCTGCCCCCGCACTACGCTGCCGGCGGCGATGATGGCTCCCTTGCCGATGTGGGTTCCGTCGAGAATGACGCTGTTGGCGCCAATCCAGACATCGTCCTCAATGAAAATGCCGCCCTTGCTCTCCAAGAAGCCCTGATGACGGACGGGGATGTCCCGACGGCCAAAAGCATGATTCGCTGGCATGAGCATGACGCCGGGAGCCAGCAGAACATAGTCCCCAAGCGTGATACCGTTGCCGGTGAACATGACGCAGTGTGGGTTGATGTAGCAGTGCTCTCCCATGACCAGGTCTCCCGCGCCGCCAACCGCGCGGATGCAGACAAAATCGTAAATCTGCGTGTGCGCACCGATGATGATGCGCGTGCCGCGTGTCGACGGGTGGATGCGCGCGTCCGGGCTTATGTAAACGCCCTCGCCCAGAGTGAGCGCATTGGAAGAGTCGGGTGGCATGGGCATCTCGGTTCTCAGTTCGATGTTGGCTGCTTCAAGTCCGCGTAACGGGAGCAGAGGGCGGGCAGTTTGTCCAAGATGGAACCGGCGTGGAGGCCAAGCTCGGTCTGCAGCCGTGTGGCAGGCGTGTCGGGGAAGATGGAGACCGCTCCGCCCACGTGCGCCTCCCATTCGCAGCGCAGCGTCGCGGCGATGCGTTCCGCGATCTGCCGGTGGCTGATCTGTATGCCCGACGAGACATTGTAAACGCGCTCACGACCGCTGCGGGCGATGTGGACGAGCGCCGCCAGCGCATCCTCAATGAGGATGTAGTCCTTGGCAGAGTCCGGAGAGGTTCGCAGGACGATTCGCCCGTGATTCAGCGCGTCTCGAATGAGGCTGGGCACAAAGGTCAGCGGCGGCAGCTCAAAGCCGATCACATTCGACAGACGAGCCACACGCACGGCGGGATTGGGATGAGTCAGGCACACCGCTTCACCTGCGATTTTCGAGATTTTGTAGAAATCCGCCAGGCTGGCCGGTTGCGACGAAAGCACTGCCGACTCATCACCACCGACGCCGCGCTCATACACGCGGGTGCTGGAAAGGTAGGTGAAGGATTCAAACTCGTGCGTGTCGAGAATCTCGATGACCTTCGAGACGTGCGCACGCATCGTGTCGTGCAGGCGGCTGGCGAAATCTGTGGTGACGCCGATGCAGAAGAAAACGTGCCCCAGATTGCCCGTGAGAGACGCTCCAGCGTCCAGCCTCACAATGCTGTCCGGCAAGGACTGCAAATACGCCGCCAGGTGCGAGCCGACATAACCGCGCGAGCCTAGAATGGTGAATGTCGCTGGCATGGGATAGCGGTCAGGCTGGGGTGGGTACGACCGCCTCGCTCAGCAGCGGCAGGCTGGCATCACGCGGGGAAAGGTTCAAGATAGACAGCGGCCACGCGATGCCGACCTGCGGTTCGTCACAGCGCAATCCACGCGCCAGGTCCGGCTGATAAAACTCGGACATGAGATAAAACAGCTCGCAGGTATCCTCCAGACATTGAAAGCCATGCGCGAAGCCCGCCGGGATGTAGAGCGCCCGCATGTTTTCGGCGGAAAGCTCCTCCGCATGCCATTTTCCGAAGGTGGGTGAGTTCGGACGTACATCGACGATCACATCAAGCACACGTCCGGCGAGGCAGCGGACCAGTTTGATCTCCGGCAGTGGCTCTGCCTGCCAGTGCATGCCCCGCACGCTGCCTTTCTCGCGGGTGGACGTGTGATTTTGCTGCACCCAGCGGGTGTTGAGTCCCTGGGCGGCAAATTCACGCTCGCAGTAGGTCCGGGCCAGGAAACCGCGCTCGTCGCGGCGCGGCTCCGGTTCGACGATCAGGACTCCTTCTAGCGTGGCAGGGTGAAATTTCATGCCACGATCAATTTGGGCAGCGGAATGACGAACCGGCCGCCTTTGGCGCGGAATTCATGCTGCTGCGCCATGACTTCCTCGGCGAAATTCCACACCAGCAGCGCCGCGTAGTCGGGCCGACGGATTGCGAGTTCCTCCGCAGCCACGATGGGCACATGCTGGCCGGGACTCAGACGACCCTGCTTGTAGGTGCTGCGATCTGCGATGAATTCGAGACTCTTCGCGGCTTCGCCGACGTAGTTGAGCAGGGTGCTGCCCTTCGCGGAGGCTCCGTAGGCGGCCACGCGTTTGCCGGCTTGTTTTTGCTCACCGAGAAAGGTGATCAAATCCGTCTTCACACGCTCGGCCTGCTCGCTGAAGCGCTGGTAATAGCCTGCGCTGCGTACCCCTTGCGTGGTTTCCGCCTCCAGCGTCTGCTTCACGGAACTGTGGATGGCCTCGACACCTTTTTTGCAGGCGTAGAGGCGCAGCGAGCCGCCGTGGATGGGCAGGCGCTCGACGTGGAAGACATCCAGGCCATGCCGGGCAAAGAGCGGGATGAGCGGGGTGAGGGTCAAGTAATAGACGTGCTCGTGGTAGATCGTGTCGAACTCCACCTTCTCGATCATCTCGACGCCGTAGGGGAACTCGAACACCACCCAGCCGTGCGGCTTGATCAGCTCGGCAGCACCGGCGACGAAGTCGTTCGTGTCCGGCGCATGAGCGAAGACGTTGTTGCCAAGAATGAGGTCTGCCCGGCCCTTTTGATCACGCAAACCAGCGGCTGTGGACTGACCGAAGAATTCGCAGTGCGTCGCGACGCCATTTTTCTGCGCGACCTCGGCGATGTTCGCTGCGGGTTCGAATCCGAGACAGGGCACGCCCGCTTCGACGAAGTTTTTGAGCAGATAGCCGTCGTTGCTCGCGATCTCAATGACAAAGCTGTCAGCGCCGAGCTTTTTCTCCATGATGTGCTTTTGCACGGCGGCACGGGCGTGACGGAGCATGGCGTCGGAGAAGGAGGAAAAGTAGATGTAGTCGCTGAACAGATCGATGGGCGGCACTGTGTCCGTGATCTGCATGAGCCAGCAGTCGCCACAGACGAAAACCGCGAGGGGGAAGCGCGGTTCTGGTTTGCTGAGATCTTCTGGGCGAAGCAGGTTGTTCGCCAGCGGCTGGAGGCCGAGATCGATCACGGGATGGGAGTGTGTGGAGCCGCAGGAACGGCAACGATGAGCTTCGGGCATGGCTGGGGTCAGTTTGTCCAGGGGAGCCCTGCATTTCGGGCCTGTGCGGCGTAACCCTGAATCTGTTGGCGGGTGAATGACAGCATGTCAGCATCTTTTTCCGTGTGCCGGGCGCGATACCACTCGGCGGTGGCCTGCGTGGCCTTTTCGAATCCCCACACGGGCCTCCAGCCAAGCACACGCGTGGCCTTGGCATGGTTCAATGTCAGCCGAGTAGCCTCCGGCGGGGCATTCGGGTCTGGTCGTGCCTCCCAACGGCCCGGCCAGGCTTCAAAGAAGGCTTTCACGATCTCACCGACGCTGCGCTCCGACTCGGGATCAGGACCAAAATTGAGATTGAGCAGCTCCTTGGAGGAAGGCTGGTCCAGCAGGTGCTGGCCGACGCTCAAATAGCCACTGAGGCACTCCAAAACATGCTGCCAGGGCCGTGTGGCGTTCGGATTGCGCAGGATGGCCGGTTGCCCGACGATTTGCGCACGCACGCAATCCGGCAGAATGCGGTCCTCAGCGTAATCACCGCCACCAATGACGTTACCAGCGCGCACGGTGGCGATTCGGCCCAGATTTGGCTCCCTGGAAAAAAACGAGGCATGCCAGGCCGCCGCGACGAGCTCCGTGGCGGCCTTGCTCATTGAGTACACATCGTGCCCGCCGAGCGGATCGTCCTCGGAAAACGGGCGGCCAAGGTTTTGATTGAGGTAGCATTTGTCGCTCGTGACGACGATGACCTGAGCGGCGCAGTTTGTGGCGCGCACCGTTTCCAGCAGCAACGCGGTGCCCCAGGCGTTGACGGAGAAGGTCTCCAGTGGCTCGGCATACGACAGACGCACAAGCGGCTGTGCGGCAAGATGCATGATGAGATCTGGTTTCGCGGTCTGGATGGCGTCGGTGAGTGTGTCCCGGTTACGCAGATCAGCGATCCATTCGTGCTCGAGCACATCACTTGGAATGAAGTGCCTTAAGTCCTCCGCGTGGAGCGGGGCGAGTGCGTAGCCGCTCACTTTAGCCCCCAGCGCATGGAGCCAGAGGGTGAGCCATGCCCCCTTGAAGCCGGTGTGGCCGGTCAATAGCACGCGTTTGCCATGGTAGATGCCCGCAAACATGTCACCAGGCTTTCCAGGGGGCGTTGCCGCTGTCCCACATTTTGTTAAGCATCTCAAACTCGCGGTAGGTGTCCATGCACTGCCAGAAACCGTCGTGGCAGAAGGCTTTCAGGCGACCTGAATCGGACAGTTTTTGTAGTGGCGCGTGCTCGAAGATGCAGTCATCTCCGGTGAGGAGTTCACGCACTGACTTGTCGAGTACCATGTAGCCACCGTTAATGAAGCCAGTCTCCCGCTCGGGCTTTTCCTGGAAAGACTGCACGGTGTGGCCATCTATTCCCAGTTCGCCGAAACGGCCAGCAGGACGCACAGCCGTCATGGTCACGAGCGCTTTCTGTTCATAGTGAAAGCGCACGGAGGCGGCGATGTCGGAGTCTGTCAGCCCGTCGCCATAGGTGAGCATGACATCTTCGTCGCCGATGTGCTCCATGGCGCGGAGCAGACGACCGCCGGTCATGGTTTGCATGCCGGTCTCAAGGAGTGTCACCGTCCAATCCTCCTCCTCGTGCGTGTTATGGTAAATGATCTGTGGATTGCGGCCGAGCTTGAGGGTCACGTCGCTGCGGTTCCAAAGATAGTTGCGAAAGTAGTCCTTGACCACCTCCCCCTTGTAGCCCAGGCAGAGCACAAAATCTTTGAAGCCATGATGGGCGTAGGACTTCATGATGTGCCAGACGATGGGCTGCCCGCCGATGGGAACCATGGGCTTTGGACGGTATTCGGTTTCCTCCCGGAGTCGTGTCCCCAGGCCGCCACAAAGCAGAATGACCTTGCGTATTTTTGGATGCATCACAGCTAGCGCTTAATTTTCTTCAACCAGTTGGAGATCGTTTTTATGCTTTCGCCCGCCCCGAATTTTTTGAGAAAGTCCTCGTGTCCTTGCTCGCCGATTTCAATGGCTTTTTGCGGGGAATTAGCCAGATCGCGGACTAACCCGGCAAACTTTTCCGCGTCATCGGACAGCATGCAGTTTTTCATATGTTCCAGCTCCGGGAAGCCAAGCTGGTTTGATTGATGAGCTATCACGGCAAGCCGGTATCTGAACGCGTCCAATATGCGGGTTCTGAACCCCAGATCGATCTCCGTGGGGACAAGCATGGCCGAGGCCTTTGACATCTCATCCGTCAGGTCTGGCACGAAGCCGCAAAAAGTGATGCCGGCCTCTGAAAACTGTTTGAGGAGCTTGCCTTCAAGCGTGTCCCTGCCTATGAGCCGGACCTCGATTTTGCGGGCCTTGATATCGTCCGCCAAGTGAGGCAGCACCTGGTCTGCAAAATAATACAGGCCGCTCAAGGTTGCGACCCCCTGGAGTCCACCCAGCAGGAGGAAGCGGGGCGGGGAGGCAAGCGCGTCAACGGATTTTGGGCCAATGGAGGTCACAGCCTCAGCCACAGGGTTGGGCGTGTAGATGACCGGCAGATGAAACTTGTCGGCAATCCATTTGGCATGATGCGCCGCATGGTTGATGTGCGCGTCGGCAAGAGCATAGTATTTCAGTGTCTTTCGCCACTTTTTAAAAGCTTCCTTGAGCATTGACGGGCTCCTGGCGAGGATTTTCAGCTTGTTGGGAAGCGTCTCATAGCGCAGCAGGACCAGCACTCGCATGAGCTTGGGCAAAAACTCCAGGTCAATGGAGCAGCCCAACACAAATGCGTCAGGAATGGTTTCTCTCACCAGTTTGATGCCTTCAAATTGGTAAACAATGCAAACGTCAGGCTTCAACTGGTCGTAATGCTGCCGCAGGGTTGCCTGGTCTTCCTTGTAGTTGTTGGATTCAAACTGCCGACAGTCAAGGCCTCGCATCGACTCCTGCCGCAGCACTGTCTCCATGAGCGGGAGGTTTTTTTGAAATCTGCTTTTGCCAGATAGAAGCAGGTAGCTCACCTCATGCCCTTCCTTCAATAGCCCGGCGATCAGCGCAAACTGGATGATGGCCGTTCCCTGGCCGGTGTTGTTGAGGGCGATCCCCTTTGATTGTATGATCAATATTTTCATCTGGTGTGTCTGAATGTGATTGCGCCCGCCCCGCCGCCGTCCCTTAGCAGACTGTCAGATGCGCCTCAAGCTCGTTGCAGTCGATGCGGCACAGGCGGTGGCGCGGGGTTGATTGCGTGTTCCATCCCCGCGTGTAGGTGAAGGCGGCGCGGATGCCGGCCCTGGCGGCAAACATCCCGGTGTCCGCAGGCAATGACCAGTCACTGCCATAAGGGTAGGCCAGCCAACCAGCTTGGGCACCGGTGACGGTATGGATGTAGGCTTTATTTTTGGCCACATCCTCCTGAAGCTTCCCACGCGCAAGGCGAGAGAACGGCAGATGGAGATGGCCATGACAGCCGATCAGGTGGCCGCGTCGGGACAGATCATGAATCTCCTCATTCGTCAGATAGCTTAGCGCGCAGAATGTCATCTCGTCCAGGCCATGGCCGACCAGCATGCGGGACGTGATTTCGTCCACGCATTCATAAGGCAGGACAAAGTTGATGAGGTACTTCAGAACCTGTGTGTCCGGGGCGTCGAACTGGTAGGTTTCCGCAGCGGCACGCCGGATGTCTTCAGGAGGCTGGGCGACCATCTGCTGCCAGTCGTCGGAAAGCAGTGCCGCAAACTGGTTGAGGAAATCCCCAGGAGGTGTGTGGGCGCGCAGCCAGTGGACCTTGTGGACAGGAAGGGCCTTGTTGTCCAGGGCTGGTCTGGAGCATACAAAAAAGGCGCCGCGCAGGCCAGACTTCTCCAGTTCGGCCGCCGCATAAAGGTGGTCACGCAGGCCGTCATCAAAGGTGAGCAGCACGGACGAGGCATCTGCGGAACTGCCGTCCATCCACGTTTCAAACTGCGAGGGGGACAAGACGGGATGGTTTTGCTGGATCGAATGGATCTGACGCAAAAAAGACTCCGGTGTGAGCGGGTGGATGCCCGGGTGAGGAATGTCCTCCTTGCTGCGGAGATAGTGATATGAAATGACCAGAATCCGGGAGGTCATGGCTTGGCCCTTTCCGTCTTCGCAGACTCGTAGGCATGTGCTTTTTGCAGGGCGTCCACCCAGCGAAGGTAGGATTTCCCGTCTGAAGGGCCGCAGATCTCCTGCAGGAGTTCCTGGGCGGCGGATCCGCAGGATGCCGGGGCTGTCAACGCCTCCTTGATCGCCTGGCCGAGTTCGGCCCGGTTGCGGGGAATCCAGGTGCCGCCACTTTTCATCACGGCGCTCAGGTGCGTGTATTTGAAAAAGCGTTCCATCAGGTTCGGCTGGTCCTCGGTCGCACCACACACATAGCCTATGTTGATGACGGGCCTCCGGAGGCACAGTGCATCAAGCATCATGGTGGAGAATATGTTGATGACGACGTCGCTGTGCATCAATGTGCTCATCCGCATGCGGTCCTCATTGGGGGATGAAATCCACCCCAGGCCGTCCGGGGATTCATGGCCGGAAGGATGCTGGATGCTGATGTTGGGCTCGTCGTTGAGCATTGTCGGAAAGGGGACGCGCGGGCTGGCGCGGAATATCAGATGGCAGCGGAAGCCCTGCTTGTTGTCTCCGATGATGTCGATGATCTCTTTGACAAACGGGCCGCAGGCCCTGATGCCGGGTGGCTGCCCATAGGCATACAAGACGATCTTCGACTCAACGGGAATGTTGTGAATCTTGCAGAACTCCTCACGGGAAAGAGGCTTGTTGCCCTGAAAATAGTAGTCAAACTGGAGCACGCCGATCGTGCGCACGCGCTCGGGGGGGAAATGATGGATCTCGCAGAAGTCTTTCTTGATGAAATTCGACCAGACAAAAACATGGTCCGGCAGCACGGTCATGGGGCCCTTGGAGGACGCCTGGTCCCAGTTGGGGATGTCCAGGATGAGCGGGATGCCGCGTCGTTTCACCTCCCGCAGAAAATCCATCTGCCCGATCAGGATGTTGAAATAGATGACATAATCGGGTGGTTCTGCGTCCAACAGCGAGGCGATCTCCGGATAGACGCCAAAGTTCTGCGCCATCCGCCCGATGTGGTGGCTCTTCAGTCCCGCTTTCTTCAGCAGGTCGGCATACAGCAGACGCAGGCGTGCGCTTCTGCCCTTTTGTTTGAAGAGATGGTGCCGGTCTTGGGAAAGAGTGGAATGAGGGGCGGTGACGGTGAGCAGATCCCTGGCCACGGCATGCAGGGACTTCTTGAGCGTCCTTGCCTGAAAATCCACAGGCCGTAGCCGGTGAAAGTCGAGGTAGTGAAAGCGGACATGCTGGAGGTGCTTCAACTCCTCGTCAGAAAGCCTGAGAGTGGGCGGCAGGACGACCGTGCACACGAAGCCTTGCTGCTCATCGGTGAGATGGTGCAGCAGCCTCGAACGCGTGAGATGCTGGAGCGAGGTGGGATTCTCGACAAAGAAAAGCAGCTTGAGGGATGGGGATGACATGTGGCGATGGATACTTGAGCAACGTGGCTGCGAAAATCAATTTGGCCGGTCCTGGTCCCCGTCGCCACGAACCCAATAAAAGTCGGAAGAGGCGAGCAGCGCCCCGGCGGTTGGTCTGCCTTTGGCCAGCCAGATGACTCCGTTCAAGGAATGACGCCGAAAGTCCAATGGCTGGAAAAGAGTGGGGGCCATGGGCTGACTTGGGTTTTCCTTTCGGAAACCGTCTTCTTCAAGCCAGCGACCGGCTTCCTCATGGGTGAAATGACATGTGGCAAAGCAAATGGACTCTTTCATCGCAATCTCAGATATCGCTGCGAGCAAGGCATGCGCCGCCGTCTGGGACGCCGCCAAAAACTCGCAGACGTGCAAAATCTTTTCGCTCCTGTCCCGGACCTGCTCGATACGGCAGATGGCCAGACCCTGGCACTTGTCTGATGGGTCACAAGCCATGAGGATGGTGTAAACAAAAGCCGGGTGTGCTAGGTATCTCCGTCCGATGAATTTGGCGTCCTTCTCGAAGGATCTCAAATGCGGTGCCAGACGCTCATGCCAGCACTCATCCCACATGTCGGCGGAGTGATGCCCCCATGGGGTGACGCGTGTGACCTCGCCGGACGACGAAAGGCGCTTTGTGGGCTGGGGCTGTGTCCAGGCCTCGAACTGGGATCCGGTTGATGCCGGAGATGCAGATGCGAGAAGCGCGGAAAGCGCCTCAGGATCAAAGACTTTGATGAAGCGCGGCACATGGTCGAGTACGGCATATCCATAGGCGCGGCAGATGGGAACTGTGGTTTTGGTGTCGGCACCCAGGCAGCCGATGACTTTAACGTCGGAGGCATGGAGAGAGTTCAACATCCGCAATCCCAGGCCGGCTGCACGTTTTTCCCTGCGGGTCACCCAGGTAGCCAGCATGGCGGCGGGCATGCGGGTTCCATGGTCGTTAAACTGGTGAAAGATCACGCCCAGCATTCCTAAAATGACATCGGAATCCGTGGCGATCAGCACTGAGAGGCGGTTTGGGAGCAGGGGGTGCTGATATTGCCATCGAAGCAGACTGGCGTCCCGACCTAGAACATGGCCTGTCTTCCAGACTTCGTCGATGAATGCCATCAAGGCTGGAACACGGCTGACAGGGCACCATTCAATGGTCGGGACGAGGGACGTCATGTCGTGTTCAGATATGACGTTCCAGGCCCAGTCGCTCACGATCTTCAAGCCCGAATTTCCACACATCGGCCAAATCCCAAAGGTGGGCCTTTAGTTCTGCAGAAAGCTGGGAGCCACGTCCGGTGACGCCCTTGTTAATGCGTGTGTGTTTTCCACTGTTGTGGGGATCCGTGGATTGTTCGAGAGCCTTGATATCACATGGCAATCCCATCTTCTGAAGCAGTCCGCCGACCACCTCGACCGGACGGGAGATCATATCGTTGAATTCGACCCAAAGGGCATTGATCCGGCTTCCGTTGGTTTTCCAAGACTGATAAAAACTAAAGTACCAGGGCATGTAGGCCCAGATGATCCAACGCAATTGTTCCTCCTGCGGCCAATCGAAAAAGTTGCCGGGAGCGAAGGCCATGGGATTTCTAGTGTGTTGATGCAAATGAAGATGGTCGAGTAGCGAAATCGCAATGTCGGGCAGGTTTCTGGTCAAGATGATGGGCTGCAGATGAAACTTGGCCAGCAAATTCACATTACAGTCTCCTCCTTGAGTATGTTGCTGGACGACGGATAACTTGCGGACGCAGCGTGCCAAGGCCTTCTCATCAATGTTTTGTTCATTGTGTCCCATCAGATAGGCGGCTTTCAAGCCACTGCGGTGAGTGGCAGCCTCAAGCAGGCGGGCCATGTAGGTGGAACCCGATTTTGGGAAGCACGCAATGAAGATGCAACGTTGCCGGACCAGCGACGGAGCAGGGTATCCCAACAGCAGCCGACAGAAGGTTCCTCCAAGGGAATCATGTCGAAGTGCTGCTTTAAGAGACCGATGGATCATAGGACTTCAAAAAAGCGAAAACAAGAGTTTGCGTCAATAAGATAACATCATTATTTCCCCCTTCTCCACACCCATGCCAAACGAAGGAACCCTGCTGAACCGCGTGTCATGAAGCTGGGCGAAGCCATGTCCATGCTGCGCGCCGCGCCGCCCGCAACGAAGGGTGTCAGTCGCTGGCGGCTGGCGGCTAGTTTTGAGCCGTTGCATCTGGGCACCTTTCTGCGTGCCTGCTTCAGGCTCATCCGGCCGGAGGAGGATCTCCAGGTCGTGGGCGGAGCCTATGGCAGCCTGCCAGCCAATTTGGAGAAAGCCGAGGGAAATCCTGCGGAAGGCTGCATCGTGATGATGAGCTGGGAAGACTTGAATCCCTGCCTGTCATGGCGTGGCAATGGAGCCCTTGCTGGTACGAGAAGCGCTGCCTCGCTGATGGAGGCCCGCCAGGCAGCAGGACGGCTGACGGTGCTTTGCAGGCAGCTGGCGGTCCGCCAGCCGGTAATTTTTGTGCCGCCGCTTCTTCCGTTGCCCCCGTTCGACATGCTGCAGGGCTCACACGCGGGAGCGGAGCGGGCGCAGATGCGTCTTCTGGTTGCGGAAATGACTGCAGAACTGGCCGTCGAGCCCGGCATCAAGTGTCTGGATGTCGATGGCCTAGTGGCCCGGCTTCCCGTGCGCAGACTGGATTTGAACCAGCTTCTGACGAGTGGTCTTCCTTTCACGACGGAAGCCTGCTCGGCCTTGGCAAAAGAGATCGTGAGCCTGATGCGGCCACCAGAGCCCCTGCGTGGGCTGGTCACAGATCTCGACAACACCTTTTGGAGAGGAATTGTGGGGGAAGATGGTGTGGATGGGATTCGCTGGGATCTGGACGGCAAGGCGCAGCGGCACGGCCTCTATCAGAGGTTGTTGGCCGTGCTTGCTGATGCGGGTGTCCTTCTCGCGGTGGCCAGCAGGAATGACCCGGCGGTTGTGGAAAAGGCATTTCAGCGGAACGACCTGCTCATCAACCCCTGCCTGTTTTTTCCTCTGGAGGTTCATTGGGGTAGCAAGGTGGAGTCCATCTCGCGCATTCTGGCGGCCTGGAACATCGGGGCGGGGCATGTGCTTTTTGTCGATGACGATGAGCGTGAGATCGAGCGGATTAAGGAGGCGTTTCCTGCCATTCACTGTCGGTTGTTCCCGCCTGCGAATGTGGCGGCGTTTGATGATTTCCTGGTGGAGATTCGAGACCTCTTCGCAAGGGGGCGTCTGATGGCGGAAGATGCCATCAGAGCAGCCTCCATTCGCTCCCAGGCCGCATACAATGCATGCGCGGAGGATTTCGACGAGGACCGCTTTCACCAGTCATTGAACGCACGCCTAGTCATCACCGACACACGCCGGGAAACAGACGCCAGGTCGCTGGCATTGGTACTGAAGACAAACCAGTTCAACATGAACGGTCGACGTCCGTCCGAGGCCGAGTGGGCGGCGGCGTTGTCCAGGCAGAACGTGGTGGCGTTTACTTTCGCGTATGAAGACCGTTTCGGCCCGCTGGGGCGGATCGCGGTCATCACGGGCATGGTTGATGATGGCGTGCTCACCTTGGAGCATTGGGTCATGAGTTGCAGGGCCTTCAACCGCAGGATCGAGCACGCCTGTCTTGCCTGGCTGTTCGAAAAGACAGGTGTTCGGGAAATTCACACGACGGCACTTCGAACAGAGCGCAACGGTGCCTTTTTTAATGTGCTTGACGCCTGTGGAGCGTCAGGCGACTGCATGATCCGACGCGATGCCTTTTTGAAGGCACGCCCGGAGCTTTGCTTCACCTTCCAATCCGCATGAGCCACGAAGAGCGTTTGATCAATTGTTTCAAAAATGTGTTCCCGGAACTCAGGGACGATGAAGTGCGCCGCGCCACGAGCCATTCCGTTGCAGACTGGGATTCCGTCGCGATGGTGACCTTGGTCACTCTGGTGGATGAGGAGTTTGGATTGCAGATGCCCCCGGAAAATTTTGAGGAGATGATGTCTTTCGAACTCTTCCTCGCATGGATTCAGGAAAGCCTGCATGACGCCTGAAGCACAGTATTTCCCACCGCATGCCCTCAAAGCGGGCCTGGCGCATGAATGGGAACAGTCGATTGGACCGGAGGAGGTTCGCGCCTTCGCGGCAGTCTCGGGGGATTTCAATCCTCTGCACTTGAGCGTGGATTATGCGGCCATGACGCAGTACCAGCGACCCATCGTTCATGGAGTTTTTCAACTCGGGCTAGCATCCGCCATGGCAGGCATGCATCTGCCGGGTAGGCAGGTGGTGATCGGCAGCATGCAGAGCCAGTTTCCGGCTCCGTTGTACTATCCGTGCCAGGTTGTGGTCAGAGGCGAGATCACGTCGTGGAACGAAACCACCCGCATGGGACAGTTGAAAGTTACGGTCATGGAGAAGGCTTCCCGGTGCCTGACTGCCAGTGTTTTCATCTCTTTTGGTTACCACGAGGAAAAGGAAAGCTGCGTGGCGGAGACCTCCGCTCTTCAAACACCTCAAGAAAAAGCATATCAGGATGGCAGGCATGCGGTGCTTGTCACCGGGGCTGGCGGAGGTTTGGGACGGGAGATTGCGGAGTCGCTGAAATCGGAGTTTGTAGTGTACGCCACCACCCGTCTCAGCTCCGGGAATGACGGCTCTGGATTGAACTGGATCACACTGGATTTCGACAATCCAAACTGGCGTGATGGACTGGAGGGCGCACTGGGCCGGATGCCTCTTTATGGCATTATTCACGCGGCATGGCCGCGACCGTCCCGTTCCAGCCTGATCACCAGTGATTTGGCCATGATTGAGGAACAAGTGCGCCACGGCACACGCATCCCCATTGAATTGATGCGTGTGCTGTTTGAGCGCTCGCAGGATCAGGGAGGCAGGTTCATCGCGGTTGGCTCCACCTATGGTTCCAAGGATCCGAACCTTCACCTGAGCGCCTATTCGCTGGGCAAGGCGTGCCTTGAGAACTGTGTCCGCCTGCTCGCTCCAGAGGCCGCCAGGCGCCAGATCACGGTGAATGCCATCTGTCCGTCGTTCATGCCTCTCGGCATGAATCATGCCACGGCAGAACGTGTGATGTTGAAAGAGAAGGCTCTCGTTCCTGCCGGACGTCTATGCGGGGCCGGGGACGTACTGGCCATGGTCAAGTATCTCATAGGCCGCGACAGCGGCTTCATGTCTGGTCAGATACTCGCCCTGACCGGCGGCAAGCTGTGATCATGCCTTGTTTTGTGGCAGGAGAAAACGATACGCGCGAGAACTTGTGCTGCTTGTTCCAGTGAAGGGTGGCGCGGGGCATGAGCGCCTTGATGACGTCCCGGGTGCCGATGCGGCAGTCGAGGTAGGCGGTGAAGGGCTTCTTGTTCCATTCCACCACATCGAGCATATCACCGTCGAGATAACGCGGGTCCTCCTTCTGGCTGGGAATCTCGGGGCCGTCGATGAAGATCAGGCCGTATTCATGCTTCGGTCTGTTTACGTAGCGACGTGCAATGAAGCCGTTCACCTCATGGTCCTCAGTCGTGGAGAGGGTCAACTGCACACTGTTCTGCAAGTCTGTAGGGGGGTAGATCCTTGTAGTAGAAAGGCATGTCCTCCATGGCGACTACATGAATCAATGTGGGTGAGGGCAGGCGCTCCGGAAAGCCTAAAGCGGGTTGGAGGCTTCCAGGATGATCGTGTCGGTGAGATTGAGATTGGCCAGGACGGACGTGTAGGCCGCGTCGAGTTGCTCATCGCGCAGGAAGGACCAGTTCAGATGGCCGCCGGGTTTGCCGTTGGCGAGCCAGTGCAGGTGATTGGCCAGCGGGTAGCGCTGGTAGCCGCGGATGACGGGATTGACAAAACCTGCCTCTTTGGCAAAGCGCTCCAAAGTCACACGGCTGTGGAGGATGATGTGCTCACTCCAGAAGGTGTGCTTCATGAATGCCTCGTTTGCCAGGAAGCTGATGAGGAAGTCGCCGCTGTGGGGAACTTCGATCAGAATCTTGCCCCCAGGACGAAGGCGTTTGCGAACCAGCTTTAGAAACTCGATCGGGTCGGTGATGTGTTCGTAAACATGGAACAGCGTGGCGACATCACATGAGCCTTCGGGGACATCGTTGATGTCCGCTTTGATGTTGAGGCCCAAATTTTCAGCCAGACTGCGGGCCAAGCGCTGTGGTTCGACACCGACGGCTGATTTCGCATAGGCGGACAGCTTCTTGAGCGATCCACCAGCGCCGCAGCCGACATCCACCAGTGACTTGTTGCGAACGAGGTCCTTGAACATCTGCTCACGACGGCTGTCATCGATCTCGGTCTTCAACGCGGCTGACTGGACTGAGTCGGCATTGTAATAGGACAGCACTTCCTTTTCCTGGTAGTGGCCGATCTCCATGTGGTCTGTCCTGCTGAGCAATATGGCTCCGCTCTGGTTGCAGCGCAGCACGGCGATGTCCTCGCGGTCCCGTACGCGGTCGAAAATTTGCGTGAAAGAGTCTGGGGCGCTCAGGCCAAGCTGAATCAGGAGGTCTTTGATCCGGTTTTGAGTCATATTTGGTCTAAAAGAGGCGGCAGTTCGGCGAGGGAGGATATAGCCAGTGGCAAAGGGCGAGTAAAGTGTGAAGTCGGCCCCAACAGGGCGACGGATGGGCAGCCAAATGCCGACGCGGCCTCAAGATCGTGATCATCGTCACCAACCATGAGCATGTCGCCTGCCAGGAGGTCTTCCATCCGGGCGATGTCAGCCAAGTTTTCCTCTTTCGAGGGGGGGAAACCCAGGACGGCTTTGAAGTGGCGTGTCCAGCCACGGCGATTGATGATCTCCACTGCTGCCTCCGTCGCGGTGGCGGTGTTGATGAACAAGGCATGGGTGGATGCCAGTTTATGCAGCATCTCCCCGGCTCCGGCGATCTCGGGACAGGCGACTGCTCCATCAATGCAAAAACGGTTATAGCGTTCGGCCAGTTCTGCGACGTGCTCTTCGGTCGGCTGGGTGGCCGGCCAGCCCTCGGCATTCATACGCCGGAGCACCTCCCGGATGACCACCGTTCGAAAGGATTTCCGGTGGGTTTCCAGGACTGCGGCCACATGAGCCAGCCAGTCAGGGTAGCCTTCAAACACGTGGTCAAAGCCACGTCGCTTCACCTGATTGGAATCGATCAGAGTGCCATCGAGATCGAAGGCGATTGCAGAAACAGCCATCGCTAGTCGAGCTGATAACGGCCCCACTGCTTGACCACAGTCTTGCGGAAATCCCGTCCACGTTCGTTGATGAGCTTATCCTCATAGAACGAATCATCGTTGTGGTGGGTGGTGGAGACTTCCTCGAAGATGACACCCGTCTTGGTCGAGAAACTATGCCAAGCCCCCTGTGGGATGAGGTGCAGATCTCCCGGATAAAGCACACGCAGCCTGCCTTCGAGCACCAGTTCGAGCTCTCCGGCCAGCACCTGGAACGTTTCTTCCTTCCGTTTGTGGAAGTGGTTCGGATGGGCCTGTCCTGGAAGCTGGATGACGATTTTCTTGCAGTACTCGCGGTTGATGCAGTCGATCAGCACCGCGCCCGTTTCGTCAAACTTTTCCACGCCGTAGTGATGGGAAAACTCGAGATTGAAGTCCACTGGCAGGAAGATCCTTGCCTCATTCAGCATGCTCTTGATCTCATGGATGGCATGGATCAGATGCTTCTTCGGGGGCACGGGCGGCAGTTGGACACCCGTCATCATGATGGCGCCGTCCTGAGCCACTTCGGTCATGGTCTTGATGCCGGGCTTCCACAAGTCACTGGTGAGCTGGCCTTCTGTCATCGGCATCGCAAAGTAAACCGCGTCGCGTTCCAAGGCATCTCCGGTCTGGAGCGTCCGGGCTGCGAACACGCCGCGCTTGAGTGATTTGAGGGACTCCTGCTCGACCGGAATCGAAACGGGACGTGTGGTGGCCCCGCACATGATCCGTGCGTCTTGCGCGGCCGCGATCCACGCATCTGTTTGCTCGGGCGTGGATGAATAGGCGTTGAGCTGGATCTTGTCTGTAACGACACCGACGTGGCGCTCGAGCATTTCTGCTCCTTTTGCCACTGCTACCATCACCGGGCGGGTATCCGCCGGGTCCTCGTGGGTGGAGAAACCCACGGTGATGCGCGGATGGCGTTGTTTCAGCGTGGTGATCTGGTTGAGCTGCAGGTGCTCCGGCGGAGTCGGATAAACCGACACGCAATGCATCAGCGCGAAGTCCACGCTGCGGTGCTCCAGGAAGCTGACCACGTCGTCGATCTCGGCAAGCGTCAGGCCTCCGGTCGAAACGATGAACGGGCGGTTGTGCCGTGCGGCCTTTTCCAGCAGCGGCCAGTCACGTGCGGAACAGCTGGCGATTTTGATGATGGAGATGTCGAGCTTCTCGATGAGATCGACCGATTCCTCATCAAACGGAGTGGCCATCGTGAGCATGCCGGCCTCACGCACGGCACGCGTCAGTGTGGCAAAGTCGTCATCGCTCAGCGCATTGGCCAGGAAGCGCGGAATGTGCTTGTTGCTGGAGCCGGACTTATGCGCGGGATGGATGAAGGTGTCGAAGTGGCGGAACTGGAACTTCAACGCGGCCTTTGCTCCATGTTTGGCGACTGCTTTGCCATGTTCGCTGACGATGCGCAGGGCATGGTCGAGCTGTCCCTGATGGTTGTTGGCCATGTCCAGGACATAGAGGCCGCGGAAATCGAATCGGTTCTGCATGAAGGAGGCTATTTGAAGGATCAGGCGAACCGCAGCGAGTTCAAGCTGTAGTCAGGCGAAGGAGGAAGCACGATGCGTCGGCCCTCAGAGTGGGAGCGATGCGAAGCAGCCACCACCATCATGGTGTCGAGGCCATAATCGAGATCGAGAGGGCTGACAGGAGCCCCTGGATTCAAGGAGGCATCGATGTGCTTCATTTCCTCGATGAAATCATCCGGACGGGTCTTGGAGACTGGGGTGACAACCGGTTCCTGGCCTGTGAGATGCAGGATCAGGGCGTCACCGGCCTTGCTGTGATTCACATGGATCGTCAGGGTGCCTTTGCTGCCCTGGATGATGGCCACCTTGCGCACAGGCTGGGTCACCACATCCTGAATCACGCGTCCGCAGAAGCCGGTGTCGGTGATCACATGCATGGAGCAAAGCTCGTCATAGTCCACGCGTTCGTTCGACACATAACGCATCAGCGCATCCACCTGGGAGACGCGGCCAAAGCCAAATTCTCGAGCCAGATGCTGCCACAGATTCAGCGCGTGTGAGTGCTCACCGCTGGCACCGCCTCCTTGCTTCCAGAAGCCAAGGTAGCTGTCATGCGGGCCATCCAGCCAAGGATGCGCGGCAAAAATGCCACCCCAGAACTCACGGAACTCCACATCAAGGGTGAGCACGTCGCCGATCACGCCTGATTTGACCATCTCGACGGCCTGACGGGCAGACTTGCCCACCACGTGGTCATAGCCGACAAAAACCTTCACGCCGTTGTCATGTGCCAGCTTCCGCAACTCTTCCGCGGAGGCCATGTCCGGCATGCAGAGGGGTTTTTCGACCTGGATGGCCTTCGGCTTCTCCTTCAAGGCTTTCAGTGCCAGAGGAATATGGGCCGCAGGCGGTGTGCCGACGCAAATGAGGTCAAAGCCGCCTTCCGGGTCGTTATCGGCATCGAACTGTTGGATGGCGTCGTCCCAGCGGCCATAACGTGAGGGATAGATCTCCTCCCGCATGCGGCGCAAGGCTTCGCGGTCACGGTCCACCACGCAAACACTGATGCCGAGGCTGCGCGCCGCGTTGGTCAGATGGTTGCCGATGGAGCCTGCGCCGTAGATTTTGATTCGAGAGAGATTCATGGAGGGAGAAAGGCTGAATTTACCCGCAGGTGACGCTCATCAACTTGGAACTCCAATATTTCGCCACGAGACGGCGGCCTGTGAGTTCGCTCACAAAAGTAAGTTTCGAGTCGATTGCTGCCGGATCGAGGCCGGGGAAACGCTGGAAGCGGTAGGAACTGCGCGGCTTCCACGGCTTGATGAAGCGCGGGTAGTGCGAACGGACAAACGTCTTCACTTTCTCCTTGGCTCCACGTCGCGAGAACGGGCTGAGAGAGCCAAGAGCCGTGGCCGGCGGCAGTTCCTTTTCAACCGACTGCACAAGGGCTGCGAGCTTCCCGAAGCTCTCGGTGGACTGCTCAACGTTGTCGATCAGGCTCTTGATCAGAGCCAGTGCCTCGGGTGCCAGAATCGTGCGGGGAGGATGCTGGGAAGCGAGGGCTTGCTGAAGCCGTGAAACGACCTCGTTTTCAGTTTCACAACGTTCACCGACGAGATTCGGCACTCTGCGTTCAAAAGCATCCGCATGCAGCGGTTGGTAATTGACGACGTAGGTGCCGGAGAGCCAGCCTTCGATGCCCGTGGTGCACCCGCAATGAATCAGCGCATCGGCGGCACGCAGCCAGGCGGTGAGAGAGCCATGCACGTGAATCTCAGCCCGCGGAATGTGCTGCAGGATCGCCTGATAGATCGCATGGCTCTCGCTCGGATGCGGACGCAGGATGATCTTGTGTTGTGGGAAGGAGTCGCTGAGGCGGCTGACCAGCCGAATGAAAAGGCCGAGCTTTTGATGATGGTAGGCAAATTCCTCCACCAGCGGGGCCCGAAGCGGCGAATCAGGCGTCACGTGGTAGCGTTTGAAGAAGTAGTCGGCGCCCGCGCCGAAATTGCCACGGGTGAAGTTGGTGCTGACGAGGATGAATCTGCCGTGCTGTTGTTTGAGTTCGTCGATCTCCTTCTGATACAACGGCAGGAAGCGCTCGTGGCACAGGCTGAACCGGGGATGGCCGGTCATCACGATGTTGTTTTCGCAGGCTGGCTTCAGATCGTGATAGAGCTGGTCCTGAAAGGTGCCCCAGGAGCACGCATGATCCTCCGCATTGAGCCAGCGCGGGTCGAATTTGCGGATCATGTCCTGTTTCCAGTCCTCAGGGCCGCCCGCGAAGATCGCACCTTCCTCGTCGAGGTAGATGACACGGAAATGGTTCTTCTTCAGATCGTCGTAGCAGACCCGCAGCCGAGTCGGTGAGACGTTGAGCACGTTTTTGCCGACGTAGAGGCCGTGGTTGAGTTTTTTGCCCAGCTCATAGATGTCGGTGTGGTTGCCCAGGAAGATTTGGTTTTCCGGCGTGACGCAGAAGCCCGCGAGCACCAGCTTGAAGTCCAGTTCACGACTGATGGTCTCGACAGGGAAGAGGACCGCCTTTTTTCCAGCTTCCAGGACGTTGGCATGAAAAATACGGGCGCTGAGGCCCGGCGTCTGGTCGATGGGTGGCGATGAAAGCTTGGGGTCCAAGTCGGGAGATCGGTGGGCCGTGGAAAAGGCGACTGGTAGCGTTGTTTGATGCCCATGCAAGCCGTCAGGGAGGTGGCTCTCATCGGCTTTGATCTTGCGGATGCGTTGCTTTGCCGCCAGTCTCACGCACTTTCACCGTAAACGAGCATGTGTGGCATTCTTGGCGGGCTGAGCCTGCAAAAACTTTTCGATCAAGACCTCTGCCGTCGTGCCCTTGATCTGATGAATCACCGCGGTCCTGATGCGTGGCGGCTCGAATCCTTGGAAGGCTCACGCTGCGTGCTCGGCCACAAGCGTCTGAAGATTCTGGACCTCAATGATCGTGCCAACCAGCCCATGGCATCCGCCTGCGGCCGCTACCTGATCGTTTTCAACGGGGAAGTGTTCAACTATCGTGAGCTGAGAGCGCTGCTGCCCGGGCATGAATGGCGCACCGACGGCGACACGGAGGTGCTGGTCGAACTGTTCGCCGCGATGGGGGACAAGATGCTGGATCACCTCAATGGCATGTTCGCCTTCGCCATTTATGATCGTGCCGAGCGGGCCATGTTCGCGGCACGTGATCGTTTTGGCATCAAACCATTCTACCACGCGTCCCGAGACGGCCAGTGGCTGTTTGCCAGCGAGATTCCGCCGTTGCTTGCGATGCTGGGCCGACGTTCGCCTGACTTGAACACGATCAAGACCTTCCTGGCCACCGGCACCTACGAGATCGGCACGCCCACCTTCTTTGAAGGGGTGATCCGCCTTGAGGCAGGCTGCTGCATGCGGGTGAGTCTCGATGATCCCGCGGCAGTGAAGATCGTCCGCTGGTATGACGTCGCAGCCAAGGCTGCGGGTCGCACTGCGTGCAAAGAAGAAGACATCCTCGAAGAACTGGACCATCTGCTGGCGGCTGTGGTCAAACGTCACTTGATCAGTGATGTGCCTGTCGGGGTGAACGTCTCTGGCGGAGTCGATTCGTCCACGCTCATCCATTACGTCACCCGGTTTCATCCGGAGATCCATGGTTTCACCCAGGATTACGCAGATCCTTACAGCGAGCGAGATTGGGTAAGGCGTGCGACGCAGGGCACGGGCGTGAATTGTCATTACATCATGCAGGACGCGGAAGATTGCCTGGCACGGTTCGAATCCGTGTTACGGCATCAGGCGGAGCCGTTTGGGGGTGTTCCGGTCATTGGCTTTGCTCCGTTGTATGAGTGCGCGGGTTCGCTTGGCGTGACGGTCTTGCTGGACGGCAACGGCGTCGATGAAATCTTCCTCGGCTACAAAAAGTACCACCTGGCCGACCTCGCCCAGAAGCTGGGCACACCGGCCTATGAGGCCGCTTTGTCTGAGTACATGGCATTCTGGCAGGAACCGCGGGCCGGCATCGAAAAGCACCTCGCCCACGCCCGCGTCGGCGGCGGTGCGGCCATCGATGGCACGATCCCTTTTCACGCCGAAGCCATGGGCAGTGTCTTGCGGAACGCGGAAATCCGAACTCCAACGCTCCCGCCATCCACAGGCCACTCGGCACGTGATCTGGCGATGAGCGACCTCCTCGCCACCAAGATTCCACGAGCGCTCCGCTTCAACGACCGCATCTCGATGATGTACTCTAAGGAACTGCGTGTTCCGTTCATGGACCACGAACTGGTTGAATGGGGGCTGGCATTGTCACCGGAGATCTTGATGAACCGGCGCGGCACCAAGGCGCCGGTGCGCGAATTGTTGCGCCGGCAAATTGATCCAGCCGTCGCCGAGGCACCCAAACGCACCGTGCAAAGCCCGCAGCGGGAGTGGCTGGCGAACGAGTGGAGGCCCTTCGTCGAAGACATCCTCGGCAGCGCGTCTTTCCGGCAACGTGGATGGATCTGCCCTGATCGTGCGAAGGAGCGTTATGATCGCTACCTGGCTGGCGACAACCAGAACTCCTTCTTCATCTGGCAGTGGATCAATCTCGAAATCTGGGCGCGGCAGTTTCTCGACTGATCAGCGGGACGCCGTTCGTGCAAAGACCCGCTCCGCCTGCTCCCAGTCCTCGGGCGTGTCGAGATTCAGCGTTTCATCCGAAGGCACCACCAGCGGGATGCAATTGGCTCCATAGATGTCGTTGTACTTCTCAAGCGTCGAGAGACGGAAAAGGTAAACCGTGCCATCCCGCGAATACGCTTTGGGCACATCCTGACGGCGTTTGATGCTGGCGCTGTCTGGAAGGTAGTGTGTGAGTCGTCCTTCCGGCGTGACCTTCATTGCGTAGTGAGGCGCGTAGTGCTGCGGGATTTCAGTGACCCCCACCACTGAATCCACTTCCTCGGGGACCAGCAGTTCACCGGCCTTGCGCAGATGCTCGGCCCTGCGGAGAGGGGCCGTGGGTTGCAAGATCATGATCGCATCCGGCACGTCGCCACTGGCACGCAGATGCTCAATCAGGTGTTTGAGCACCGCGATCATGGGCGTGTCATCCTGCGCGAATTCAGCAGGGCGGAGAAAGGGAACTTCGATGCCGACTTTGCGTCCAAGGGTGGCGATTTCCTCTGAATCGGTCGAAAGGATGACGCGTTCGACCACCCCGGAGTTCATGGCGGCTTCATGAGCGAGTTGAAGCAGCGGCTTGCCGCCGAGCGAGCGCAGATTTTTGCCAGGAATGCCTTTGGAGCCGCCTCGGGCCGGGATGAGGCCGATGATTCGCGGCTTAGCCATGACGCAGAGACAGCGGAGCGTTCTGGATCTGGCGGACCTCGTCGATGAAGGACTCGATCCATGCAGTTTCGGGGAGGAAATCTTCCTTCGGCTCGCACTTGCGGCACAGGAAGCCGACATGCAGATGATCCGCGGCAAAATTCACACGTTCGACCCGGAGACCATGCTTGCGCAGGTAGGCTTCGATGGTCTGGCGCGTGAAATAGTAGGGATGGTCGATCTTGATCGCGTCCTCGATGCGTTGGTTGCGCAGATAGGCCGCCCGGAAGTCCACGATGTCGATGAAGAACACGCCATCATCCGTCATGGCATCACGCATGCGCTTGATGGCCAGATCGACATCCAGGAGGTGGTCGATGCTCTGGCAGATCATCACAAAGTCGTACGCTCCTTTCTCCAGGTTCACATTTTCGATGAAGCCTGGGATTGCTTGCATTCCCATTTCGCCGGCAAAAACGAGCTCGTCGGGCGCTGGATCGACCACGGTGGCCTTGCAGCCGAAGGCTTTCACAAACTCGGCTGCGACAATTCCGGTGGAGCCGCCAATGTCGAGCAAGTTGCGCATGGGCTTGCCCTGGAATTCAGGGGCGACAAATTCGATCACCTCGGCGGCGTAGCCACGCTGCTCATCCTGGATCGTGCGGGCATCAATGAGGCGGTTGTGAAAGGCGCTGACCAGCGGACGGTAGGTGTGCTTGTAGAACTCCGTGTAGGCGTCCTGCGTCATAACAGGGTTCAGGAAGACCAGCCCTGAGGTGCGGCAAAGATCAGCGCGGGCAGGGTAGCCATAGCGGTCCACATGCGTGATCGTTATGAAGTCGCTGGCTCCGGAGAGGTTGCAGCGGCGGATTCGCTCCTTGGGCTGACGGGCGAAGTCATAACCCAGATTTTTGATGCGCTCAGGACGGCTGAGAGGGGAGGGATACATGAGATGAGTGCTGGAAGTCAGTGAAAGGCCGTTGAGAGCGCCTCTTGAGCCGTTTGTGAGGCTGTGTGCTGTCAGTAATTCAGTTTCTTCGCGGTTTCGAGCGGGACCTCGGAGAGCAGCTTTGCAATTCGCGGCCCCGATTGTCCGTCGCCGTAGAGATGTGAGGTCTCATGACGGCCGTGAGCCACCTGCTTCGAGATGGCGGCCAGAATTTCATCCGCATCATGTCCTGCATGCAGCACGTTTGGCGCGTGCTCACGGCCTTGCTGGCGGGTGCCGATGTTCACGGCCGGAACGCCAAGGAAGGAGCATTCGCGGATGGCGACGCTGGAGTTGCCGACGATGCAGCTCGATTTCATGAGCAGGCGCAGGAAGTCATTGCCAGCGATGTTCTTGAAGAAGTGGAAGTGCTCATCCAGTCCCTTCTCGCGGAAAATACGGATCGCGCGCGAGATGCCATCCGAACCCGCATCCAGATTCGGCCAGAAGCAAAGAACCGGCAGATTGAGGCGGCGTGCGGCTTCGAGGGAGGCGTCCATCTGTTTCCGCGCCACAGGGGCTTCGTTTGTCACCGGGTGCTGCATGAGCACGATGAAACCGCTGGAGAGCTCGAGTTTGTGACCCACGCCGCCGTACTTTTCGAAGATATCGGCGGAGAGGTCTGGGGCGTTGAGCACATCGGCAGCGATGTCGATCGACGGGCAGCCGGTCTTGAACACACGCTCCGGCGGTTCGCCCATGCGGATCACGTAATCTCGTGCCTGCTCAGTGGAGACGTAGTGCGTGTCAGCCAGCTTGGTGATCGAATGCCGCACTTTCTCGTCGATGGAGCCGGTGATCTCGCCGCCCTGGATGTGCGCCAGTGGAATGTGCATGTAAGCTGCGGCCACCGCGGTGGACATCGTTTCAAACCGGTCCGCAATGGTGACCACGATGTCTGGCTGCAGATTATCGAAGACCGTGGCGAGCTCGATCATCCCAAGGCCGGTCGTCTTGGCCGAGGTGAGGCGGCTCTGGCCGTCGATCACGTTGTAAACGCGAGCGTTGGCTGTGAAGCCGTCCTTTTGGATGAACTCTGCCACGTTGCCGTAGATGTCGAGCAGCGAAGAGGCTGCCAGCACCACCTGAAGCTCCACGCCAGGCAGATCTCGGAGTGCGAGCATCGTGCTGCGGATGCGGGAGTAGCTGGGGCGGGCGGTGACGACGATGCAAACTTTGCGACTCATGCGGGAAATGGGGAGAAAGGCGCCAGATTCACATTCAGCCTTCCAAGGCCGTGCGTTTCGTGATATTGGCCGCGAGATGACGGATGCAGTCATCGAGACTGTGCAGGTCGGTGCGCAGTTCGACCTCGGGATTCACCGGTGCCTCGTAAGGCGAATCGATGCCGGTGAAGCCCGGAATGGAGCCCGCGCGGGCGCGCTGATAGAGTTTCTTGGGGTCACGCTGCTCGCAGACCTCAAGAGGGGCGTTGATGAACACCTCCATGAAGGGGACTGCCGACTTGTCGCAGCTTTCCCGCACTTTCTTGCGGTCCATGGCAAAGGGCGAAATCAGGGCGCAGATGACAATCAGCCCGGCCTCGGCCATGAGCTTGGCCACTTCACCCGCGCGTCGGATGTTCTCGCTGCGGTCTTGTTCGCTGAAGGAAAGGTCCATGCACAGGCCGGAGCGCAGGTTGTCGCCGTCCAGGATGTAGGACAGATGGCGCTGGCGGTTGAGATGATGGTCCAGGCCGACTGCGATGCTCGATTTGCCCGCTCCCGAAAGTCCAGTCATCCACACCACAAGGCCATGATGGCCGGTCAGCATCTCACGTTCTGCGGTTCCGAGGAGAAACTTGGTCTGGGTGATGTTGAGGCTTGAGTCCGTGGGAGGCATGTCGGGCAGAATGTCACTTTGGGTTTTGCATTCGGCATGCGCAACCAAGAAACGCCGTTCTTTCTGAGCAGGATGCGAGCCCGGTCTCGGGGCTAGGCACGCAGTTTGCCTGCGGCCAGTTCCTCCAGGAACGACTGATAAGTCCGAACGAGCCCGTCCTTGAGCGAGATGTGCGGTTTCCAGCCGAGATTGTTGATGCGCGAGGTGTCCAGCAGCTTGCGGGGCGTGCCGTCCGGCTTCGAGGCATCCCAGACGATCTTGCCTTGGTAACCGACGGTTTCTGCCACCAGTTCAACCAGTTCACGGATGGTCACATCGGTGCCGCAGCCCACGTTCACGAGGTCGGGCGGGTTCTCCAGCTTCATCAGGAAGGCGCAGGCGTCTGCCAGATCGTCGGCATGCAGGAATTCTCGCCGAGGGCTGCCTGTGCCCCACGCGGTCACCTCGGGCAGGCTGGCCTGTTTGGCCTCGTGGAAACGCCTTATGAGCGCCGGCATCACGTGCGAGTTCTGAGGGTGGTAGTTGTCGCCCGGGCCATACAGGTTCGTCGGCATGGCGGAGTGATATACCACGCCATACTGCTTGCGGTAGTACTCCGCCATCTTCAGGCCGGCGACTTTGGCGATGGCGTAGGCTTCGTTGGTTGGTTCGAGGGCCGAGGAGAGCAGGCAGTCTTCACGCATCGGCTGCGGTGCCAGCTTGGGATAGATGCAGGAACTGCCGAGGAACAGCAGGCGCTTGACGCCGTTGATCCAGGCTCCGTGGATGCCGTTGGTGGCGATGGCGAGGTTCTCGTGGAGAAATTCGGCAGGATAGGTGTTGTTGGCGTGGATGCCGCCCACCTTGCCGGCGGCAATGATCACGGCGTCGGGTTTTTCAGCGGCGTAGAATGCTTTCACTGCGGCCTGGTCGGTGAGATCCAGCTCCTTGCGGCTGCGCAGCACCAGAGTGACGTCGGGTTCCCGCTGAAACCGCCGCACCAGGGCGCTTCCCACCATGCCTGTGTGACCGGAAATGTACAGCTTCATCATCTTCAGAGCTGTTTCACCCTGGCTTCATGTTCGGCAAGCTTCAGATCGGCTTCGACCATGATTCTCACCAGTTCCTTGAACTTCACTTTCGGCTCCCAGCCGAGCTGTTTGCGGGCCTTCTCCGGGTTTCCGATGAGCAGATCGACCTCGGCCGGGCGCTCGTAGCGGGCGTCGTGCACCACGTATTTTTCCCAGTCCAGTCCCAGGAGGCTGAAGGCCTCCTGGCAGAATTCGCGCACGCTGTGCGTCTCGTTCGTCGCCACCACATAGTCGTCCGGTTGCTCCTGCTGAAGCATGAGCCACATCATTTCGACGTATTCGCCGGCGAAGCCCCAGTCGCGCTTCGCGTCCAGATTGCCCAGGTAAAGCTTGTCCTGCAGGCCCATTTTGATGCGGGTGGCGGCACGGGTGATTTTGCGCGTCACGAAGGTCTCGCCACGGCGGGGGCTCTCGTGGTTGAAGAGAATGCCATTGGACGCGTGCAGGCCGTAGCTCTCGCGATAGTTCACCGTGAGCCAGTAGGCGAAGACCTTCGCACAGCCATAAGGGGATCGCGGCCAGAACGGCGTCTTCTCGGTTTGCGGAACCTCCTGGACCTTCCCGAACATCTCGGAAGACGAGGCCTGGTAAAAACGTGTCTTTTTGTCGAGCCCCGTCTCGCGAATCGCTTCCAGGATGCGGAGGGCACCCAGCCCATCGACGTCTCCAGTGTATTCCGGGATGTCAAAAGACACCTTCACGTGTGATTGGGCGCCCAGGTTGTAGATTTCGTCCGGCTTCAGGTCGTAAAGCAGCTTCACCATCTGCACCGCGTCCGCCAGATCGCCGTAATGCAGCACCAGGCGGGCGCCGTTCACGTGTGGGTCCTGGTAGATGTGATCGATACGACCGGTGTTGAAGCTCGAAGAACGGCGGATGATACCGTGGACCTCATAGCCTTTTTTTAGCAACAATTCGGCCAGGTATGAACCGTCCTGGCCTGTGATACCGGTGATAAGCGCTTTTTTCATGAAACAATCGAGGATGCATGAAAAGGGAGATGATGGCAGGTGCAAACTGATTTTCCTGAGCCCGGAGGGATTTCCGCTTTATTTCCAGCCCGGTGCGGACAAGAGACGGCTGCGTGCAAACCGATCCTGCTCCCGACTCGAGCGCCCGCTGGCGCATCCTGCACTCCGAAGCCTCCCGTGGTTGGGGCGGGCAGGAGCATCGTGTGATGGCTGAGTTGTCGGGCTTTCAGCGTCGGGGCTGCCCTGTGTGGGTTCTCGCACATCCGCAAAGCCAGATCCTGAAGCGGGCGACGCAGGCTGGCATGGGCCGGCGTGAATGCGCTTTTGATCGGCGGTTGCTGCCGATTGACGCCGTCCGGCTGGCGCTGTGGCTGCGGCGCGAGCGAATCCAGATCGTCAACACCCACAGCTCCCGCGACGGCTGGCTCCTGGGCATCGCCGCGCGGCTGGCCCGCACGCCGCTGCTCATCCGCAGCCGGCACATCGATGTCAGCTATCCGAACGCCTGGGTCAGCCGCCATGCGTTCACCACCTTCGCGGATCACGTGCTGACCACGAGCCAGAAGATCACCGATCATTTTCAGAGCATCTTCCATCTCTCTGGCGGTCACATCACCACTCTGCCCACCGGCATTGATGTGTCCCGCTTCCACCCCGAGGGGGCGGAAGCGGAACTGCCGGTGAACTGTGATCCCGGGGCACCGCCTGTGATCGGCATGGTCTCGGTGCTCCGCTCATGGAAAGGCCACGCGGTCTTCTTCGATGCAGTCCGCCGCCTGCGCGCGGCCGGACGCGATTTCCAGTTTGTCGTCGTCGGTGGCGGTGCGCCGGTGGAAAACTACGCGGGAATCGCCCGCCAGCATGGCGTGGAAGGGCAGGTGGTCTTCACGGGACACCGCGAAGACATTCCAAACGTCCTCCGCGCTCTCGACGTTCTCTGCATCCCCTCGATCAAGCACGAGGGGGTGCCGCAGATCGGCCTTCAGGCCCTCGCTTGCGGCACTGCCGTCGTTGGCAGTGACTGCGGCGGCATTCCCGAGATCATCCAGGAAGGAAAAACCGGTCGCATTACTGCTGCGGGAGATTCAACCGCTCTCGCAGCACGTATTGCCGAAGCCATCGACCATCCGGATGACACCAAGCGCATGATCCAGGCCGGTCGTGCCATGGTTGAGCAACATCACAGCCTCGATCACATGCTGGATCGCCTGGAAGATATTTACAGGCGTCATCTCGGGGCTTCTGCGGCACGCTGAGCCGTTCATCCGGGAAAGTCTGATTCTGCGGCACCCTTCAACTCTGACCTGCGGACCGGAGTCTGAACTGACAGCGCGTGAGATCACGCTCTGCGAACTCTCATGCGAAGCGGTCGTCGGGCCAGGCTCCCATTGGGTGGGTGCCAAAGTCCGGCGGGTGCGCTGATACCCCCCCACTGCAAGCCCCCCATGAAACTGAACCCCACCTTCATTGGCAGCCTCCTCGCTGCCTCCTGCTTCTGTCTGCACGCGCAAAACGCGGCGACGTCCGGTGTCGAGATGCCCGGAGTCACGATCTACGGCGGCGGCACCGCCGGCACACCGCAGCCGAATGGCGAGATCTACAGCCCGGTGACACGCTTCACCGAAATCATCGGCATGGACGTCTGGAACTTACAGAATGAGCGGCTTGGCGAGATCAAAGCCATCACCGCCGACATGGAAAATGCCCGGTTGGTCGAGGTCTTGATCTCTTCTGGCGGAGGGTTCTGGAATGGTGGCGACAGGGTGACCCCGGTGCCTCCAACGGCCCTGACCTTCAGTCCGACCGCCGAGATCGCCCGGCTGAACGTCAGCAAGGCACGCTTCATCGCCGCGCCACAGATCCGCATGTCGCAAGTGTCCACCGCCTCACGCCCGGAGCGCGTGGCAGCGGTGAGCCGCTATTTCGGCATTGATCCGTGGTTCTCTCATGCGGGGCACAGGAAAGGCCGCCCCTCGCTGGGTTTCGTGCACACCACCGAAACGATTCACAAGATGGAGATTCGCAACCTGCAGGGCCGCTACATGGGCAAGGTGGGCACCCTTCTGATGGACCTGCCAGGCGGACGGATCGTGAAGGTGGTGGACAACACCTTCGCCATGGGCGGCACGGGCCGCCATGTTCTTCAACCGTCAGCCTTGCGCTACAACGCCCGGCACGACGGCCTGCTGATCAATGAGACCTTCGCCGGTTTGAAGGAGCAGCCGCACTTCATGTTCTCGGACGGTCGCACGGACTCCTACTACACCGAGGTGAACGCAGCGCAGAATGCCCAGGCTCGTCCTGACACCATGACAGGCACCCTGCGGGACCTCTTCCACAGTTCCCCTCGCGTCGAGGTGCGACGGCAGCGTCCCGCGCGGTGAGGACACGACGGATCGTTTGCGTGAACCGAGGTGGTGCCATGATTCCCGAGAAGGGCTTCATGGCACCGCCTGACGTTCAAGCCCTGTTCACTGAGCGATTTGTTTTCACCCTCTTCAACCAACCACCTCCATTCCTCATGAAAACCAAAGAAGAACTGATCGACTGGCTGCGCGATGCCTATGCCATGGAAAAAGCCATGGAAATGGCCCTTCAAAAGCAGATCGACAACGACAAGCTGCCGATGACCACGCGTGATCGTGCCAACGCCCATCTCGGCGAAACCCAGGCTCATGCCGAGGCTGTGCGGAACTGCCTCCACCAGTTGGGGGATGACACCTCCACTCTGAAAACGATGATGGCCCAGGGCATGGAGTGGATGAAGGGGGCCAGCGTCATGTTTGCCAAGGTCGAGCAGGTGAAGTGCCTCCTCGCCGCCTATGCGTCAGAGCACTTTGAGGTGGCCTGTTACACGGCTTTGATCGCCGCGGCAAAGGAAGCGCAGATGCTGGAGATCGTGGACACCTGCGAGTCCATCCTTCGCGATGAAACGCGCATGGCAGAGCACCTCCGGCAGAATCTTGGCCGCACGGTCACAGCCTATCTTCGTGGGACGATGGATGACCGCGAGGAGGGGAGCAGTTTTGCCGCCGAGCGGGAGGAAAGCACCAGCCGTTCCATCGGAACGACGACGGGTGTGACATCCGGTCGGGCGGATGAGGAACTCGCCGGCGGTGCCACGCGCGCTCCGGGCGTGGTCGTCGCTCCCACGCCCCGCTCGGTCAGGGCAGCTCCGCAGCGCCGGGCCAGTCCGGAGATCGAGCGGAATCCTGAGGGCGCCCACCACTGAGGGCTCTCCTCGGCTTCGGTGATCCGCATCACAGTTCGTTCATGCCGCCACGTTTGATCCAATCATTGAGAGGCTCGAACCGGCTGGCATCGATCTCCATGCCGCAGCCAAAAGGAGCCGCGTTGAGCGTGCCTGTGTCCAGCACCCCTTGGCCGATGCGGAGGGTGGGGAAGCCCTCCGCATGCCGGTGGTAGAAGCCAGCATGCGCCTGCAACGCAGCTTCCTGGATCTCCTGCGGATACATGCTCAGCCCGCGGAAGTAGTGATGGCCGTTTCGCTCCAGGTGGGTGATCCCGAGCAGTGCTGCCATGCTCAAATCTTGCAGCATCGCCACCGGTCCCATCCCCGCCAGGTCCTCGCCACTCAAAATCGGCCCGCCGGGGATGCTGGTGCCCCGCTTATTGAGCAACGCGGCATTCGCGAGGCCCTTCACGATGCCTTTGCAGTTCTTGTGGCTCGTGCCGCGATAGCCGAGGTCCAAGGCCAGCGGCAGATCCTTCAAGGAACCATCGCTCTCGTCGATGATCATGCCCGGGCCGGACCGCACCTCTTCAGTGAGCGCCTTTGAGCGATGCAGCGGCTGTTCAATGAGCAAAATGCTGCGGAAAAGCGGCTCCAGCGCCGGGTCCGCCCGCAGGGCTTCATGGAATTCGCAGAACGACGCCAGATCGTAGAACTGCTCGTTGCCATCCAGCGTGGAGTGGAAGCCGTCAGGGCAGTTCAAAGTGAGAATGCGGCTGATGTCTCGCAAGCGCGGCAGGTCCGCGTCCAGCTTGCCGCAGACCTTGATCTTGAAGTAACGCAGGCCATAGGCGCGGATGGATTCCTCCAGCGTGAAAGGCAGTCCGTCGTCCAGACTTCCATCCGCAGCCGTCAAGGCATCGCCAAGGCCGATGGTGTGACGCGCATGGACACGTGACAGCGGCTCGGCGGCAATCACATCTGTGATGCGCATGCCGCGCAGTTCCTCACGAACACTGCCGAGATCAATCTTCAACGCATCGGTTCGCAGCACCGCATGCAGCGGCTGGCCCAAGGCCTTGCACAGCCCGTCGAGAACGGAACGCTCGATCAAGCTGACGCCCAGATTTGCCAGCAAGGATGGAACAGACCGCACCTGCGACCAGCTTTCCTGTTCGGCATAGAGATTCCTCCACCAGGCAAAGAAGCTGGTGCCCTTTTCACCTGCCAGCCGTCCGATGCGCGAGGCATTTTGGATCACCGCCAGCATTTCAGCCAGATCCACCTCGAACAAGGTGTCCGGATCCTTCGTGAACCACTTCGGCGGCAGTCCTTCGCTCGCCAATCCCTGAACAGGCTCCCCATCGACCACCAGATCCGCCGTGACAAACAGATGCGGCAGTGCGCTCATGCTGGCGATGCCATACTTGAACGGAAACCGCGTCCGCATCGGCAGGACGTGGAAGTGGAAGGCTTCGATCGTGAAAGTCATGCCCGACATGAGCCGGAACAGCGCCGCGTGACAAACAAAAAGGCCTTCAGCACATGCCGAAGGCCTCTTTGTTCATGGATTGCGAAGGAGCCTCACACCAGCACCGCAGGGGACTGTTCCTCGCGCTCCTCGATGGCGGTCAGGCGTTCCTGCTCGGCATCGAGTTCGCTCTTTGGCTCCTCGTCTTCGGCTGCTGCATCGGTGGACTCGTCGTCTGTGGCCTCTGCTTCGTCCGAATCGGCGGCTTTGCGGCCGCGTTTCGGCTTCGCTGGCGCTTCGAGGGCGAGTTCCTGGTCCGACTTCTTCAAAGTGCGGGTGTCCTCGGTGGTCATGCGGACGCCGACAGGCTTCGACACGCCGAACTCCTGCATGGTGACGCCGTAGATGACATCCGCGCGGCTCATGGTGCGCTTGTTGTGCGTGACGATGATGAACTGGGAGTTGTCGATGAAATTGTCGAGCATCTTGAGGAAGCGGCCGATGTTGGTCTCGTCGAGAGGGGCATCCAGCTCGTCCAGCACGCAGAAGGGCGAGGGTTTGACCTGATAGATCGAGAACAGCAGCGCCACGGCGGTCATGCTGCGCTCGCCACCGGAGAGGAGGCTGATGGTCTGGAGCTTTTTGCCCGGCGGCTTGGCGATGATTTCGATGCCGGACTCGAGCGGATCGCCTTCATCGATCAGCATCAGGTCCGCCTTGGCCTGCGGACCGAAGAGCTCCTTGAAGTTGTTCTGGAAGTAGCCACGCACGAGCTGGAAGGTCTCGCTGAACATGGTCTTCGTGGTCTCATTGATCTTCGCGATCACCTGGAGCAGCTCCTCCTTCGACTTCACGAGGTCGCCGTGCTGCGTTTCGAGGAAGCGATGACGCTCCTCCAGTTCTTCGAACTCCTGGATGGCATCCAGGTTCACGGGGCCGATGCCTTCGAGCTTCTGGCGGAGTTCATAGACGACCTCCATGACGAACGCCCAGTCGGGTTCAGCCTCCTGGCCCGGAACGACGACATCGTCGATGTCCACTTCATCATCGCGGTTGGAAATGCCACGAATCTCAGGCTTCTCCTCGGCTTCAGGTGTTTCGACTTCGGCAGATTCGGCTGCAACCGTGTCTTCGCCCGAGTCTGCGTTCTCGGATTCCGCAGCGCTGGCTGCACCGCGCTTGCCACGATTGCGATTCTTCTTCTGCTCCTCGATCGTGACCATGAGCACGTGGTAATCGGGCTCGAAGGCCTCGATGTGGAAGGAGTAGCGCTCCTGAACCTGGTTGATGAGGTTTTCGAGGCGGAGATCGACACGGGTGAGGGTGACCTCGGCGCGGTTGCGCGACTCGTTGAGGCCGTTGTAGCTCTGGCGCAGGCCGACGAGCCGCGTTTCGAGTTCGGACACTTTTTCGAAGAAGGCGGCACGTTCGTCGCTCTTCGAGTTCAAGTGGTCCTCGATGGCGCCGATGGCACCACGTTGGGACTCGATCTGCTCGTTCAGGCGGACGTTTTCGGCCTCGCTTTGATTGATGCGCATGCGCCAGGTGTTGATCTCCTGGTCGTAACGCTCCACGGCCACCTGCAGCTCCTGCAAACGGGAGGCCATGGGGGCTTTCTGGCGTTCGAGGGACTGCAAGGCGCTCTGTTCGAGGGCCAGCGAGGTGCGCAGTTCGTTCAGACGCTCGCTGGATTCGAGTTCGCGACGCAGGAAGGACTCCATCTCGACTTCCAGCTCCGCTTCGCGGACGCGGGAGCCTTCAAGCTGTTCCTGGGCGATGGCGGAGGCTTCGCGCATCTGGCTGATCTGGCTTTCAGAGCCGCCAATGCGCTCATCGATCTGCGCCTGGTCCCATTCCACGCTTTCCAGCTTCGCCACGGCCTGCTGGAGGGCACGCTGGACGACGGAGGTCTTGCCCTGAAGCTGTGAGAAGCCTTCGCGCGCACGCTGGCTCTGCTCGCGCAGGGTGATTTCCTCACGCTGCTGGTCTTCGAGCTGCGCGTTCAGTTGCTGAAGCGCCTCCTCCTTCTCCAGGAGCTGGAAATCGAGCGCTTCGACCTCGGTGCGGAGCTGGCGCACCTCCGCCTCGCGTCGAAGCGTGGATGATTCCTCCTGCTTTGACGCTCCGCCGTAGATGATGCCGTCGGTGGTGATGAATTCGCCGCGCATCGTGGCGATGGCGAGGTGCGGCATTTCGCGCTTCAGACGCAATGCGGTGTGCATGTCATCGACGACGAGCACGTTGTGCAGCAAATGATCGATGAGGCTCTGCACGCCGGTCTTCACGCGCACCTTGTCGGTCGCCCAGGCGATGGCACCGGCGGGCATGAGCTCGCGGTCGCCGTTGCGGTGGAGATTGCAGAAGTCCTGCGGGAAGAGCGTGGCGCGCCCCATCTTGTGATCGTTGAGACGATCCACGATCTGGGCGGCGAGTTCGCTTTCGGTGAGAAGAACGGCCTGCAGATGATCACGCAGCGCGGCCTCCACGGCGGGAATGAAGGCGGGGTCCGTCACTTCGATGCTGGAAGCCAGCAGACCTCGCACGCCGGTGGAATACACGTCCGGATTGTCGAGGCCACGGAGCACGCTCTGGGTGCCTTCGGGCAGCCCTTCGCCCTTTTGCAGGAGTTGCTCGATGACTTCGAGCCGTGATTTGCGTTGGGTGACGCTGCGTTGAAGCTCGTTCAGCTCCTGATGCATCGAATCGCGCTGACGGCGTTTTTCGATGATCTCACGGGCGCACTCCTTGGCTTTTTCGTCGAGTTCGTTGCGTGTCTCCTCCAGCTCCTGGATCTGGCGCTGAAGCTCGTCGTATTCGATCTGGCTGGCCTCCTTCGCCTGCGCGGCGGCCTGACGTTCGCGGCCCAGGGTTTCGTGGCGCTGGCGGTCGGCGCTGATCTGGTTGCCCAGGCTTTGCGCACGGGCATCTGAGGCGGCGATCTGGCCTTCAAACTGGCGGATCGACTCGCGCACGGCACGGCGTTCGCTCTCCAGGCGGCCGCGCTCCGGAAGGATGCTCTGATGCAGGCTGTTGTGCTCGTTGACTGCCTGCTGACGGTTCTCGATGTTCTCCCGGATGGTGAGCACTTGCTCGTCGGCGATGGCCATTTGATGCCGCGCCTCGTCGAGAAGCTGCTGGCTGGCGCTGATCTGCTCGTCGTTCTGCTTGATGCGGCCCTCCAGCTCCTCATTGCGCTCGCGATTGAAGCCGATGCGGCCTTCGGCGCTCTGCATCTGCGAGCGGAGCTCCTGCGCCTGCTGGCGGAGGTGGCTGATCTGGGATTCGATGGCGTGATAGGCCTCGCGGGTCTGTGCCGCCTCGGTTTCGGAGGTCTGAAGATCACGCTGCACCTCATCGAGCTGAGTGGTGAGCATGCGGACCTGGTTTTCCGTCTCGGATTTCTCGCCGGAGAATTCCGTGTACTGCTTGTGAGCCAGATGCGTGTCGAGGAGACGCGTGTCTTCCAGCAGAGCCTGATAGCGGCGGGCCTTGGCGGCCTGGCGCTGCAGGCTGCCCATCTGGCGCTTCACCTCGGCGATGATGTCGGCGACGCGGAGGAGGTTTGCCTCGGTGTATTCGAGTTTGCGCAGGGCTTCCTTCTTCTGCGATTTGAACTTGGTGATGCCAGCAGCCTCTTCAAACACCGTGCGGCGGTCTTCCGGCTTCGAACTGAGAAGCATGTCGATCTGGCCCTGAGCCATGATCGAGTAGGCTGCGCGGCCGATCCCGGTGCCGGCGATGAGATCATGGATGTCCTTGAGACGGCAGACGGTGTTGTTGAGGCGATACTCGCTGCGGCCGTCGCGGAACACGCGGCGGGTGAGGGACACTTCGTTGAAATCGACGTTCAGTGCCTGCTCGCAGTCCGCCATGGTGAGGGTGACTTCCGCAAGGCCGACGGGCTTGCGTTTGTCGGTGCCGTTGAAGATGACGTCCGCCATTTCATCGCCACGCAGGGCCTTGGCGGAGGTTTCACCGAGCACCCAACGGATGGCATCGACCACGTTGGATTTGCCGCATCCGTTCGGGCCGACGATCCCTGTGACACCTTTGTGGAATTCAAAGTGAGTCTTGTCGGCGAAGGACTTGAAGCCGTGGAGAGTGAGGCTTTTGAGATACATGGCAGGAAAAGGTGCGCGTGAAGCTGACGAAGGAGGTTCTGAGGTGGACAGAACCATTTCAGGCCGAGAGGCTGCAACCCTGAACCCGATTTTTCACCCTATCTTGGGGTTTGTTAGGGGATCCTAACCAAGATGTGGGATTTTTTGAGGCTTGTTTCGTGTGAATAAACGAAACGGCTGTGAACAAGTTTCAATACACTGCTTTGCGATGGAAAAGGAAGCTTTCCAGCAGCAGCAGGGCGATCACCAGCCAGATCAAACGTTTCGGCCAAGTGCTGAAAGCCGTCGCTGTGACGATCTGGGACGCCTGCTGGGGGGAGGCGACGGTCTGAGGGTCCTGTTTCGGCAGATGCGTCTCAGCATCGGAGATCAAAGCACAGGAACCGCTGCGATCGCCTCCCGTTTCCCAGGTGCCGATGCGGTTGAGCGTCAGGAGGCCATTGGCCGGATCATCGGAGGTGTCGATGAATTGTGAGCCATCCCATGCATGCCACTGCACGAGGCCGTCAGCGCCAAGCATCGCGCCGGTGTGCAGAGTGCGGATGTCGGCGAGCGCCTGGCTGTTCTCCGCGCACCAGTAGAGCGAGTTTCCGAGAACGAGCGGGAAGGAAGGAAGCAGGGCGAGTTGCTCAGACTGTGCGGGAGAGAATGCCGTGACCACGAGACGCTGGCCGTTGGATTCGCCTGCGGCGAGCACGGGCTCGTTGCCGGCGATCCACAACGGCTCGATGGACACCGGAAGATCGAGCACGGTGGTTTGGGTGATGGCGATGCGGCTGTTGCTGACGCGGAAAAGCACTGGGTGATCCGGCTGCACCGCGCGGACGCTGTCATGCGGCAGACCGCGCATGGGGCGGGTCTGCAACGGGCCGGCGTTCTGCTGCGGTGTGAGCGCGATCACCGGTTTGTCCGCAGGCCAGTCTTTCGGCAGCCAGTTTTCGAAGACGAACACATCTGGCGACTCCTTCGGCGGCCATGAGGCGGGATTGCCCTTCTTCATCTCGATGCGGCCAGCCTCGATGAGTGAGGAAAGGGCGAGTTCGGTGAAGGGATCGGGCTTTTCGGCAAACCAGGCGACGCTCAGCGGCTTCGTTTTTGGCAGCGGGGCGGAAAGTCCGTCGTCCCAGCCGAAACAATCACCTGCGGTGGTCAGTCGCATCTCCAGCCGCTGGCCGCGCAGACCTTCGAGAGGCAGGATGAGCGCGGAAGACTCGCCTGGAGCGAGCTCCAGCTCCCGCAACTGGGCGATCCGGCCGGCGAGCGAGACCTCGAGCGTCGAGGTGACTTTGGCGGCGTTGCTGGCTGCGGCGCTGATTTTGACAAAAGCCTCGTATCGATCACGAGCGAGAGGGCTGACGCGAATCTGAAAGCCCGTGATGCCCGCATTCAGCGGCTCTGCCAAAGCGGCCGGAATCAAATCAAGATCGTGGGGGGCGGAGGGCGCGGAATCAGCCGCGAGCCAGACACGCGAGCGTGATTCGAGATCGGCCAGTCGTCTGGCGACGTTCAGCGCGGCCTCGACATCGCCTTCGACGGGCATGGGGGTGAGTTCATCCAGCAGCCGCAGGCACTCCCGGCGGTTCCGGCTGCGGGAAAGCAGCACTCGCGGGCGTGAATCGAAGTTGATGAGCGAGAGCACCACCTGATCAGGCAGGGAACGCACACGATTCTTCACGCGCTGCCGCACCTCATCGAGCCGCGAGCGACCTTGCTGATCCTTGGCGGCCATGGAGGCGGAGCAATCGACGATGATGACGACAGCACCGGGCGAGTCGGCGGACAGATTGCTGCTGGGCCGTGCCAGGGCGAAGATGGCGAAGAGCAGCACGAGCAACGTCAGCAGCAATGAGAGCCACTTTTTGATCCGCCGCAGCCAGGCGGACTCTTGATGCTCACGTGCGAGTGATTTGAAGAAGAGCAGCGTCGAAACAGGCACGCGCTTCGCCTGGCGGCGGAACAACCACAGTGCGAGCGGGATGAGAGCAAGCCAGGCAAAGTGGAAGTAGCTGGGAGCGAGGAAACGCATCAAAAATGACGGATGACGGATGACGAGTGACGAATGCAGGCTGTGCTGCGCGGCTTCGGTTCTGGTCGGTACGTCGTCATTCGTTCATCAGGTCGTCATTTGCGCAGTTCTTCGAGCGCCTGCTTCAGATGGCCTTCGATCACATCCTTGCTGACGTAGGCGTCTCCGGGTTTGCGCAGGAGGACGAAGCGGATCTTGCCGTTCTCGAACTTCTTGTCCATGCGGGTGATGCGCATGATCTCCTCGATGTCGAGGTCATCCGGCAGGCGTGTGGGAAGATCACAAAGCTTCAAAAGGCCGACGATGCGCTCGTAGTCGTCGGAAGTGAGGTCGGAGATCTGCATGGAAAGCCACGCGGCGGCCCGGAGGCCGAGGCTGATGGCCTCGCCATGCAGCAGACGGCCATAACCGGCGGCGGCTTCGATGGCGTGGCCAAGCGTGTGGCCGAAATTGAGCAGCGCACGCGTGCCGATGGTTTCGAACTCATCGGCCTCGACGATCACGGCCTTGATGGAGATGTTCCGCCGGATGAGGGCCACGAGATCACCCTTGCCTTCGGCGAGGGAGCGGATGGCGTCGAACATCGACGCATCGCGAATGGCGGCGTGTTTGATGATTTCGGCGAAGCCTTCATTCCACTCGCGTGTGGGCAGCGAATTGAGCGTGTCGATGTCGGCGATGACGTGAACCGGCTGGTGGAAGCAGCCAACCATGTTCTTGGCATCGGGCAGGTTCACACCGGTCTTGCCACCGACCGAGCTGTCCACCTGCGAGAGCACGGTGGTGGGCACCTGGACGTAGGGGATGCCGCGCTGGTAGATGGCCGCGCAGAAGCCGCCCAGGTCGCCGATCACGCCGCCGCCGAGGGCGACGAGAAAGCTTTTGCGATCAAGACCGGCGCGGGCCATCTCGCTGAGCACGGATTCGCTCCAGGAGAGAGATTTGGACGACTCACCCGCCGGGACGGTGACGAGGTGCGGTTGTTTGCCGGCGGCTCGGAGGCTTTCGATCACTTTTTCGGCATAAAGAGGCCCCACATTCGAATCCGTGACCACCATGCAGTTCACGCGGTCGGGGAGCTTTTTGTTCACCTCCTCGCCGAGCGTCTTCAAAAGATCGCGTCCGACCTGCACCAAGTAACTGCGGGGACCTAGGTTGACGAAGACTGGGCGGACAGGCTGGACGGGCGGAGGCATGGAAAGAGTTCGAGAAGACGACGCACGTACTCTGCCGTGGGAAGGGAATCGAGGCAAATCGTTTGGAAGCAGCGTTCGCGGCGAAACCAGGTGATCTGGCGCTTCGCATAGTGCCGCGTGGCCTGCTGGATGGCGGCGATGGTTTGTTCGAGCGTGGCACGGCCGGCGAGGTGCTCGCGAACTTGCTGGATGCCGATGGCTTTTCCGGCCGTGGGCGAGAGATCGCGCAAGGCAGCGACCTCCTGGACGAGCCCGGCGTCGATCATGGCGAGCGTGCGTCGATTGATGCGGTCGTAGAGCGTCTCGCGGTTCCATTCGAGGATGACGCCGTTCACCTGCGGTTCGTCTTGCTCAAAGGAACGTCTCAATGCCGACTGCGGCCGGCCGGTGAGCAGGCAGATCTCCAGCGCTCGCTCGACATAGCGTGGATTGCGCAGATTGACCGTGGTGGCGGCCTCGGGGTCGCGCTGTAGCAACCAGATCACCTTTTCGCCGGGAGTCAGGTGAGCAAACAGCGCCCGCAACTCTGACGAGGCCGCAGGAAGGGGAGAGAGGCCGTGCGTGAGTGCCTTGATGTAAAGTCCCGAGCCGCCAACGACGATGGGAACGCGGCTGCGCGCCGCTATGGCTTCGATGACGGGCTGGGCGAGCGAATGGTAGCGCTGGGCATCGCAGGAGTCGGTCAGCGGCAGCACTCCATAGAGGTGGTGCGGTACTCCAGCCATCTCACTTGCGGTGGGTTTGGCCGTCAGGATGTCCATCCCGGCGTAGAGCTGGAAGGCATCGGCATTCACGATCTCGCCGCCGATTTCTCGTGCGAGAGCAACGGCGAGCGCCGATTTGCCGGAGGCCGTGGGGCCCGCGATGAAGAAAGTGTTCGGCGGAAGCATGACGGGTGCGACGTTGCATCACGCCGCGACCTGGATTGAGCCGTCAGGGGCGGCTGGCAGGCCTCAGCGGACTTGGAATGAATTGAGGATCGCCTTGATGGAGGCCACCTGGGTGACTGGCGTCTTCTTCGAGTAAAACACCAGCAGCAGGGCCTTTCCACGGTGGATCAGGTGGACCTGCATCACCGACTCGGACTTCGCGGTGGCGGCACAAACGAAGGCGTTCACGCCGGACACGTTGATCAATTCAGCACGAGTGACTTTGGTGAAGCCATTTTCCGCGAGGGCGCCCTTCACGCCGTTCTGGAAGCTGGCGCTGGCGACATTGATGTCCTTGGGTTTCCCTGACGGGCTGACCAGGGCGAATCGCAGGGCACCGCCATCCGCATCAGCGAGAAAGAGGGTGTCGGCCGGCTGTGAGGTGGTCAAGCGCCACCCGGTGGGCAATGCGACCGAAATGCCGCGATTCGCGATGGTGACGACTTCTCCACCTGTGACGGGCATGCGGTTGATTTTCGGGGCGGTGGCACAGCTCACCAGAGAAACGAGGGCCAGGAGTGTCAGGAGATGGAAGAGCTTCATGGGTGGCGGATCAAAGCGGAATTATCTGCCCGGTCAAGGTGGGGGATTGATCGGATGCGACAGGACAAAAAAGCCCGCTGATCACGCGGAACGCCGCGTAATCAGCGAGCTGGCCTGGAAATGCGATCCCTGGGCTTAACGCGCTGTGTTTTCGATGGCGCGTCCGGCCGTGGAAATGCCCTGGCCGGCCTTGTAGAAGGCGTGATCCACTCCGCGTCCGACACGGGTGGCTGGACCGCCGCCGCCACGGCAGGAGGACAGGGCGACAACGGCAAGGAACAAGAAGGATGCGATGGTTTTCATAATGTGGGTGTAAGTTTAGGATACTCTTTGAATACGCACAAGCAGGCGGCGCAGTTTTGCCGGTTTGCGACGTTCACGGCGGAATGACGAAGGTGCCGTCGCATGCGGTGGCGATCTGCTGCAGCAGGGAAGGGGTGTCTGCATCTGGCGCAGGATCCTCGCCAATGCTGACGGTGTGGATGCGTGTCTGAAACGTCTCGTGGATGCGCTGTGCGAGCTCGACCACCTGTGCGGGCGTGCCATCGCACGGCTGGCCGTCGCTGAGGAAGTAGATCGTGTCCACATTGCCCTCCGGGAGGATGCGGGTGAGGGCGTGGGTGAGGGCCGCGCACATCGGCGTGCCGCCCTCGGCTTCGATGCGATCAAGGAAGCGCTCCGCCTGGCGACGGCTCTTGTCGTCATTGACGGCCATGCCCCGCGAAAAACACGAGTCAATGGCTTCACCGAAAGTGATGATGCCATAGCGAAGCTTGTCAGAGTGGTTGCCCATGGCGACGAGCAGGTTGCTCATTTGCGCCTTCAGTTTCGTGATGCGGCCGTCGGCGTTCATGCTGCCGCTCACATCGAGGATGAACAGCGCGGCCTTGGCTTTGAATTCGATGCCGTAAAACGAGGCCAAGTTGCCTGCGGGATCGTCATCGAGTGGCTTGAGGAGCTTTTGAAGCTTGAGGTAATTGTCGAAGTCGGTCCGCGTCAGCATCTTCCACGGAATCTGGGAATCCTGCGCCTTGAGCCAGGTTGTCCACTTGTCTGTATCGAGGCCGAAATCAGTGCCGGTGAGCCGGTAGAGCGAGCGGCGGGCGATGCTGCCGATCGCGTCGTCATTGAGATGAGGAAGCAGCGATTCGAGGGCGAGTGGATGCCGAATTCCGCCCAGTGCGTCAGCCCCGCATGCACGCATCACGTGCTGGCAGGCAGGATCGAGCAAGGAGGCGATGCGAGAGACCACCGGTTCAGGATTGTCCTGAAACGCACCGAGTGCTCTCGCCGCCAAGGCCACGCGTTCGGGATCGCGGATGGCTGCGAGCGGGCCTTTGATCCCGGCAAGGATGCTCCAAAAGACGCTTCGGGCCTCCGGAAGCCCGATCTCAGCGAAAAACAGGAGTTCGTTGTTCTCGCAGGAAGGATGCTTGAGGAGCCAGTCCCCGAGCGACTTGCGAGCCTCACCTGGCGGCCAGGTCGAAACGATCTCGGCCAGGCGCAGTTTGATTCCGAGGCCCACGCGTCTGTCGGTGGCGAGCGAAAGAACCGCGCTGGCACCCGATTTGTGGCTGTGAAAATCGCGTAGCGGTCCGAGAGCCTCCTGATCGCCGGCCCGGGCTTCTTTGACGATGTCCTTGAGGCGCGTTTCATCCGGGTCCGCCGCGTGAAGGCCTGTCACGATGAGCAGGATGGCGACGGAACGGACCGGAGGCAGCCGCATACCGGCTAACGGACTTCTTTTTTCAGTTCGGCCAGCATGTTCGCATTGTAGCCAACCCAGCGTTTCACTTCCTTCCCGCGTGAGTTGACCAGAATGATGGTGGGGTAGCCGCGAATGCCAAATTTTGCCTTCAACTCGGCGTTTTGCTTCTTCACCTCATCCGGGAGTGTTTTGCTGCGCGGATAATCGAGTTCGACGAGCACCAGCTTCTTCTCGGCGAGCTGCTTGAACTCGGCTGTGGAGAAAATTTCCTTGTCGAGCTTGATGCACCAGCCACACCAGTCAGAACCGGTGAAATCGAGCAGGACATCCTTCTTTTCCGCCTTGGCTTTGGCGAGGGAGGCCGTGTAGTCCTCGCTCCAGCCGGCCTTGGGCTCGGCGAAAGCGGTGGCGGTGACCAGCAACAACAGGGATGCGAGCAGTGTTTTCATGGCGACGGGCGGGTGGAATCTGGACTCACTTGGCGGCGGAGGTTTTGGCGGCATCGACCTTGGCTTTCAATTCATCGAGCAGGGTCGCTTTGTAGCCCACCCAACGTGCCGCTTCTTTGCCGTCTTTGTCGAGCAGGACAATGGTGGGGTAGCCGCTCACGCCAAACTTGCTCTTGAGAGCGTTGTTCTGTTCAGCGGTCTTCTTCGGGAGTTTTTTGCCGTGTGGAAAATCGAGCTCGACCAGCGCGAGGTGTTCCTTTGAGAACTTTTTGAAGGCTGACTTCGAAAACACCTCGTCGTCCAGCTTCACACACCAGCCGCACCAGTCGGAGCCGGTGAAGTCGAGCAGGACCATTTTGTTCTCCTCCTTTGCCTTGGCGAGAGACTTTTCATAGTCGTCATCCCACCCGGTTTTGGCCAAGGCGGCTGTGGAGATGGCGAGAAGTGCGAGGGCGGAAACCAGCAGTGTTTTCATAGGTCGTGTGTGGTGCGTTCACGTGGAGAATAGGGGCTGCGGGTGTTAATCCAACACCAAAATCCCGCCCGACGAGCTTTGCGGGAAAGCAGAAAGCGAGTGAGGGCATCCAGGTCTTTCGCAAAGTTTGGAAATAATCTTTGACAGGTTGTCCCCTCGCCCTACTTTCGCGCCACTTTTTCGGTAAAAGCCGGGGCGTATTGTCTCTTGACGCCAGTTCAAGAGATTCTTGTGTCCCGGTTTTCTTGTCGAAAGAGGAGGAGGTCCTTCAGGGGGCCGCCGCCAGAACATTTGCTGTTGTAGCTCAGTGGTAGAGCACGTCCTTGGTAAGGACGAGGTCGTGGGTTCAAGTCCCATCAACAGCTCCAGTTCAGGCGGCAGCACTTTGCGGGGTCTTCGAAACACGACAAACGAACCAGTCCCAAGCGCACCCCCTCACCTAACCTACTCCATGGCTAAAGAAGCATTCCAACGCAACAAGCCGCACGTCAACATCGGCACCATCGGCCACGTTGACCACGGCAAGACGACCCTCACCGCCGCCATCACCACCGTCCTTTCGAAGAAGGGCATGGCCCAGGCCCGTGCATATGATCAGATCGACGCTGCTCCGGAAGAAAAAGAGCGCGGCATCACGATCAACACCGCCCACGTGGAGTATGAAACCGAGAAGCGCCACTACGCGCACGTCGATTGCCCCGGCCACGCTGACTACGTGAAGAACATGATCACCGGCGCCGCCCAGATGGACGGAGCGATCCTGGTGGTGTCCGCCGCCGACGGCCCGATGCCCCAGACCCGTGAGCATATCCTGCTTGCCCGTCAGGTGGGCGTGCCGGCCCTCGTGGTGTTCATGAACAAGGTGGACATGGTGGACGACGCCGAACTCCTCGACCTCGTCGAGATGGAAGTTCGCGACCTCCTTTCCAAGTATGACTTCCCGGGTGATGAAATCCCGATTGTGAAGGGCTCCGCCCTCAAGGCCGCTGAAGGCGACGCCACTCACGAAGCCAACATCCTCAAGCTCATGGATGCCGTGGACAGCTACATCCCGCTGCCTGAGCGCCCGATCGACAAGGACTTCCTCATGCCTGTGGAAGACGTGTTCGCCATCGAAGGCCGTGGTACTGTCTGCACCGGCCGTGTCGAGCGTGGCATCATCAAGAAGATGTCCGAAGTCGAAATCGTCGGCATCCGCCCGACCGTCAAGACCACCGTCACGGACATCGAAATGTTCCGCAAGCTGCTCGACGAAGGTCGTGCTGGCGACAACGTGGGTCTCCTCCTGCGTGGAACAAAGAAGAACGACATCGAGCGCGGCCAGGTCATCGCCAAGCCCGGCTCGGTGACTCCTCACAAGAAGTTCAAGGCTGAAGTTTACGTCCTCTCCAAGGATGAAGGCGGCCGTCACACGCCGTTCTTCAACAACTACCGCCCGCAGTTCTACTTCCGCACGACGGACGTG
>NZ_JACSRD010000130.1 GCF_014879935.1 Prosthecobacter sp. | reverse complement strand
TCGCCTAAAGGCTACACTCCAACCTCTGCCGATGAGTGCGTGCTCTGAACAAGTGTGAGAAATGCAGGTTAGTGGCGGCTAGGGCCGGAGCACTCCAAAATACTCCCGCGCCATTCGTCTGCAGCCCCCACGAACCGCCTCCCGTCTTTCTTCAAACCACGCGTCAGTGTCATGGCGGTGGCAGAGATGCAAGGGCACCCTTGCATCGGCGAGACCGCTTTCGAGCGCCGGAAGACGGTGGTGCGGCCGAAGAACGCCATCCGGCATACGACAGCGGTGTCGTGCCAAGGCTTGCCACCGCAATCTCCACGACGCAGGCGCGAGAATCGGGCGCCTGGGCACGTTCGTCTCCCCGAATGCGTCACATTCTCCTTCCTCTTCTCGTTCTTCCCTGCCTGACCCACGCCGCCGTCGATTTCTCGCACGAGATCGTGCCGATCCTGCGGGAGCACTGCGCGGAATGCCATGCGGGGGACAAAAAGAAGGGCGGGTTCAGTTTCAATGACCGGAAGGCGTTGCTGGAAGGCAGCGAGAATGGCGAGGTGATCAAAAACGGGCGCTTCATCGAGGTGATGCTGTCCACGGACAGCGATGAACAGATGCCGCCGAAGGGAAAACGGGTGCCGCCGGAGAAGATCGCGCTGCTGAAGGCGTGGGTGGCGGCCGGGGTGCCTTGGGAAGAGGGGTTTGCATTCAAGAAGCCCGCGTATGAGCCGCCGTTTTTGCCGCGGAAGGTGGCGCTGCCGGAATCGAAGCACGCGCACCCGATTGACCGCCTGCTGAACAAAGAGCTGCCCAAGGTCTCCGACGCGGCGTTTCTGCGCCGGGCGCATCTCGACCTCATCGGCCTGCTGCCGACGGCGGAGGAGTTGGCGGCGTTTGAGAAGAATCCGGATCGCACCAAACTCGTCGAGTCGCTGCTCAAGCGCGACATGGACTACACGGAGCACTGGCTCACGTTTTGGAACGACCTGCTGCGCAACGACTACGGCGGCACCGGCTTCATCACCGGCGGTCGCAAGCAGATCAGCAACTGGCTCTACCGCGCGCTGATCGAGAACAAGCCCTTCGACCAGTTCGTGCGCGAACTCATCGCGCCGCCGAATGACGAGAGCCGCGGCTTCATCGACGGCATCAAGTGGCGTGGCGATGTCAGCGCGGGGCAGACGGTGGAAATCCAGTTCGCGCAGAGCGTTTCGCAGTCCTTCCTCGGCATCAACATGAAGTGCGCGTCCTGCCACGACAGCTTCATCGACCGCTGGAAGCTGAGCGAAGCCTACGGACTCGCCGCGATCTACGCGCAGAAGCCGCTGGAGATTCATCGCTGTGACAAACCCATCGGCCAGACCGCGACTGCGGCGTGGCTTTTCCCGGAGATCGGTCAAATCGACGCGAAGGCACCGCCCGCCGAGCGCCTGAAGCAGCTCGCCGCGCTCATGACGCATGAAAAGAACGGCCGCGTCCCGCGCACCATCGTGAACCGCCTGTGGGCACGCCTCATGGGCCGCGGCATCGTGCATCCGGTCGATGCGATGCAGACCGAGCCGTGGAATGCCGACCTGCTCGACTACCTCGCCATGTATCTCGTGGAAAGCGGCTGGGATTTGAAGAAGACCATCGCGCACATCGCCACCTCGCAGGCCTATTCGTCGCAGGCGCAGGTCGTGCAAAAAGGCGCGGACGATCACGGCTACGTCTATGCCGGACCGCGTGCCAAACGGCTCACCGCCGAGCAATTCGTGGACGCCGTGTGGCAGCTCACCGGTGCCGCGCCGACGAAGATGGACGCGAATGTGCTGCGCGGAAAAGTCGATCCCGCTTTTGCCAAGACGATCACTGTCAAAGGCCAGTGGATCTGGAGCGACAACCTCAAGCCCGACGCCGGCGAGACCATCACGCTGCGCAAAACCATCCAGCTCGACTCCGATCCCGCCAGCTCAAGCGCGGTGATGACCTGCGACAACGAGTACATCCTCTACGTGAACAACCGCAAGATCAGCGAAAGCACCGACTGGACGAAATTCGCCGCCGTGCCGCTGCAAACCGCGCTCAAGAAAGGCCCGAACGTCATCATCGCCGTCGCCAAGAATGCCGGCAAAGGCCCGAACCTCGCCGGATTCTTCTTCGACGCCCGCGTGCGCGATGACAAAGGCCAGGAGACGATCATCGTCAGCGACGACACCTGGGAGTGGACCTCCGCCGTGCCCGGCGGTAAGGAAGGACGCCTCGCGCAATTTCAGCCGAAGGACTGGAAAAAGGCCCGCATCGTCAAACCCATCGCCGCGTGGACGACTGCGCTCAATCAACAAGCCCCCATGCTCCTCGCCCAAGGTGCCACATCGAATGGCATGATGGTCCGCGCCTCGCTCATGAAGTCCGATTTCCTCATGCGCACGCTCGGCAGGCCCAATCGCGATCAAATCGTCACCGAACGCCCCAACGAGCTCTCCACCCTCGAAGCCATCGATTTGGCGAATGGCAGCCTTTTGGCCCAAAACCTCGAAAAAGGCGCGAAACGCCTGGTCGAAGGCCCCATGGACGGATTGGTGGAGCGACTGTTCCGCCACGCGCTGTCCCGTGACGCGACGGCCGCCGAGCTCACGACCGCGAAGCAGCTCCTCGGAGATCAGCCAAGCCAGCAGAGTGTCGAAGATCTGCTGTGGATGGTTTGCATGCTGCCGGAGTTTCAGGTGGTGCGGTAGCCGCCACGCCTCGCGATGCCGGGGTGAGCTCCGGCATTGCCGCGGGCTGGGGCATGCGTTTGAACAGGGTGGCCCAGCGGCCGGGCGGCAGCGGCTCCTGGATGATGTCCACCTCCGCTCCCGGCTGCACCCACTTGCACAGGCGGATGATGTCGGAAGAGCCCATGCGCACGCAGCCCCAGGAGACGGGCTTTTTGAGGTCCTTCTCATTGGTGGTGCCGTGGATGTAGATGCAGCGGCGATAGGTGCGTGCGTTGCAGGGCTCAGTGCCACGCAGGCGGACGATGCGGGTGACGATGACATCGCAGCCGGGCGTGTTTTTCTTCACGATCTGCCCGGTGGGCTCCCGGCAGGCAAGGCGCATGCCCTTGGGCAGACCTTCACCGATGACTTCCACCACCTGCAGCCTGCCGAGCGGCGTCCGGTTCGAATGCAAGCGGTCGCCCACGCCAAAACGCGACGTGCTGACGGGATAGCGGCGCTTTGGCTTTCCCTCCTCGTAGGTCTGCATCGTCTGGTCGGGAATGCTCACAAGAATGCGCTGCCGCAGGCCCGTTGGCGCGGGATTCGCGGGCTTCGGGCACTGGCAGCAACTCGCGAGGCCGAGGGCCATCGGCACGAGAAGAAGGATCAGCTTCGTGGCGGGTGAGGTCATGGCGGTCGCGACGGGCCGTGGATCGCCGGCCGTCGGAGGGCGGGATCATCGCGTGCGCACGACCAGCACGCGGCGGTCGAGCTGCATCTGCGCCTCAGTTCCGTTCGGATAGGCGGGAAAGCTCTCGCCATAACCATGGGCGCTCAAGACGGTGGCGGGCACGGCATAGCGGCGGGTCAGTTCCTCATACACACGCTGGGCGCGTGCGGCGGAGAGGGAGGCGTTGAACTCGGTGGTGCCATCCGTGCTGGTGTGGCCCTCGATGTCGAATCGTGCTTTGGGATCGGTGGCGACGACGTTGCGGATGACGCCGGCGGTCTGCTCCAGGGCGGCACGCGACGCCGCGTCGAGCAACTCGGCGGTCTCCTTCACGAACAGCACCGGCAGCGTGACATAGGGCATCTCGCGGAACTGGCCCTGGTCCTCCACCACGACGACATTGCGCTCAGATTCATAGACCCGCGTCGGCCGGCCGGGCGTTTCGACCACCGTCGTGGTCCGCGTGGTGCGCAACACGGGCGCGGTGGAAAGCTGGCGCTGAATGACGACCGGATCCAAGGCGGCCGCTTGAGGCACCACCACGACTGGAGGGGGCGAGACGGGGGGCGGCGGCACTGCTGGCACCACCACGGTCTGCTGGGCCCGGGAAGCCGAGATCGCGATGCTGAGAAAGGCCATTGAAAGGAAGAAGGTTTTCATGACGGCAGGGAGGGCGGGTTGAACTCCTCATTTTCAGTTTCGGGAGGTCCACAGGCGATGGCCGTCAGGTTTTGCCCCGATGCACCCGAAGCGCACGGAACGGGGTGCAAGATGCGCGGCGTGCCGGGCGTTTTCGTCATCCCCTGTGGACGCTGGTGCATTCCTCCTGTGCGAAAGGTATGAAAATCGCATTGAAGCGCGGCGAGCGCTCACGATGTTCGTTTTCCACCCCTTCCCCAACCCATGCATCCCCCACGCACCACCCTTGGTTGTTTGTTTGCCATCCTGGCCCTGACTGGAATCTCCCAGGCGAATGACTGGACCAACTGGCGTGGTCCGCTGCAAAACGGCGTGTCCCTGGAGCATTACAAGGGCGCTGGGAAGCTGTCCGAGACACCTGCGTGGACCTACGACGCCCGCGGACGCGGCACGGCGGTGGTGTTCGACGGTAAAGTGATCCTCTGGGGCTACAAAGGCGAGACCACGGACCTGATCGAGCTGATCACCTGCATGGATGCCAAGACCGGCAAGAAGCTGTGGGAGCATGAGCTGCCGGACTACCTGAGCGACTCGATCTACAACCGCTACTCCATCGGTGCGCCGACCGTCGATCCAGAGACGAAGCGCATCTACCTCGTCAGCAATGCGGGAACGTTTTACTGCTGGGAAATCGACGGCTCCAAGGTGTTCGAGCTGAATCTCATGGAGGATCTCGGCCGCATGACCTTCCCGAACGCCCGTGTCGGCAGCCCGGTGATCGAGGGCGACTACGTGATGACGCATTTCATCTACTCGAACTGGGGAGCGGACGGCCCGGCGGCTGACCGCATCTACGGCTTCGACAAAAAGACCGGCGAACTGGTGTGGTGGTCGCTTCCGGGCGTGAATCCGCCGGTGGACAGCTCCTTCTCCACGCCGGTGCTCGAAACCCGCGATGGCAAACGCGTGGCCTACTTCACCACTGGCTGCGGCCACGTCGTCTGCGTGAACGCCCGCAACGGCAAGCCTTACTGGAAGATGCCGATCTGCAAAAACGGCGTGAACCCCAGCGTTGTGCTGCACAAGGGCAACCTGATCGCCATCCACAACGACGAGAACGTGGACAGCTCCGAGAAGGGCCGCCTTGTGTGCATCAAGCTTCCTGAGAAGCTCACCGCCGCCGTGCCTCCTGCCACCGACTCCACCGTGCTGGAGCCGAGTGCTGAAGTCTGGCGCAATCCGATCGGTGCCACGAGCAGTTCGCCTGTCCTTGTCGGTGATGTCGTCTATCAACTCACCGACGGCGCCGAGCTCTATGCCATCGACGCCAACACTGGCGCCGACCTTTGGAAGCTGAAGCTCAGCAACGCGAACCTCCACTCCTCCCCGCTCTATGTGGACGGCCTCATCTACTGCCCCCTGATGGAAGGCAAACTGGTCGTCGTGAAGCCCGGAGACAAGGCCGGCGAGGTCGTGCAGGAGATCAAGCTCGAAGGAAGCTGCCTCGGCGCACCGAGCGTGTGCGATGGCATGCTCTATGTGACCACCACTGAAAAGTTCTACGCCTTCGCCATTCCAAACGCCGGCATCACTGTCGATGCCGCGCCGAAGCCGGAAATCCCGGCCGCAGGCAAGGCGGTGGCCCTTCAGGTCATTCCTGCGGAAGTCGCCATCATGGCTGGTGACAAGCAGGCCTTCCGCATCCGCAGCGTTGATGCGAACGGCATGATCGTCAGCGAGGACGTCAAAGGCGTGAAGTGGGAGACCTTCATTCCGCCGACCGCCAAGGTGAAGGCGACGATGGACGCCAAGTTTAACGACGCAGGTGAACTCGTCGTCGCTCCGGATGCGAAGATCAGCGCGGGAGCCTTCAAAGGCACGGGTCCCGACGGTCTTTTCGGCATCATCCGCGGTCGCGCTCTGAAAAACCTGCCGATCACCGAAGACTTCGAGAGCTATGAACTGGCCGACGAGTTCCCCGCCGACGCCAACAACAACCCACCTTACAAGTTTGCCTACCCGCCGCTCTCCTGGATCGGTGCCCGCTTCAAGTTCCAGGTCATGGAAAAGGACGGCAGCAAGGTCTTCGGCAAAAGCTTTGACCGCCTGCTGTTCCAACGCGCCACCGTCTTCGTGGCCCCTTCCCACATGAAGAACTACACCATGCAGGCCGACGTGATGACCGACGGCTCCGCCCGCTCGAAGTCGGACATCGGCCTGGTGAACCAGCGCTACCTCATCTGCCTGCGCGGCAACGCCGGCAAGCTGGAGGTCAGCTCCAACCTGGAGCGCCTGAAGCAGGAAGCGCCCTTCAAAATGACCGCCAACAAATGGTACACCCTCAAGACCCGCGTCGATGTGGCCGGTGACGGCAGCGGCGTGGTGAAGGCGAAGGTTTGGGAAAAAGGCGGTGCCGAGCCCGACGCCTGGACCATCGAGGTCAAAGTGCCGCGGGCACATCAGCACGGTTCGCCGGGCATCTTTGGCTTCACTCCGCTGAACCAGAGACGCGTCTTCCTCGACAATCTGAGCATCACCCCCAACAAATAAGCGTGCTTCGCCCGCCCGGTGACGTTGTAATTTCATCCTGATTCCCTGTTCTCTTTCAACATGACCACGAAACCCACCACACTCCTCCTTGCCGCGGCGCTCGCTGCCTCGGCCTCGCTGCGTGCCGCTGACTACACCCAGTGGGGCGGCGGCAACACCCGCAACATGGTGTCCGACGAAAAAGGCCTGCCCACCGATTTCAATCCCGGCAAGAAATACGGCCCCAAGGCCGCCCCGAAGATCGCCGGACGTCTCCGTCCTGACGCCCAGGAGGCCAACAAAGGCCCCGGAGCCGAGGACATCGACATGAGCACCACCAAGAACTGCCTCTGGGTGGCCAAGCTCGGCTCCCAGACCTACGGCACCCCCATGATCGCCGGCGGCCAGGTCTATGTCGGCACCAACAACGAGTCCCCGCGCGATCCCAAGCACACGGGCGACCGCGGTGTCGTGATGGTCTTTGACGAATACACCGGCCAGTTCAAATGGCAGGTCATCAGCCCCAAGATGGGCAGCGGCAAGGTCAACGACTGGGAATACCTCGGCATCTGCGCCAGCCCCACCATCGTCGGCGACAAAGCCTACGTCCCCGGCAATCGCTGCCAGATCCTCTGCATCGACGTCAACGGCCTTTCCAACGGCAATCAAGGCATGCAGGACGAGGCCGCCTTCATGGCCCCGCTCGACAAAGATGGCAAACCCACCTCCCCCATCGAACCCGGCAAAACCGACGCCGACATCCTCTGGGTGTATGACATGTACAAGGAGCTCGGCGTGTTCCAGCACAACGCCACCGCTGGTTACCCGCTCGTCGTCGATGGCAAGGTCTTCGTCCCCACCTGCAACGGCGTCGATTGGACCCACACCAACATCCCGGCCCCGAATTCCCCCAGCTTCATCATGCTCGACGCCGAATCCGGTGCCCTCCTGGGCGAGCAGGATCACGTCGCCTCCGAGCGCGTGCTGCACTGCTCCTGGTCCTCCCCGAACTACGTCGAAATCGGCGGCAAAAAGCAGATCATCTTCGCCGCTGGTGACGGCTGGGTCTATTCCATGGCCCCCGAGACCAAGAAAGACGCCGAAGGCCTCGATATCCTCGTCGAACACTGGCGCTATGACGCCAACCCGCCCGAGTATCGCAAGAACTCCGCCGGCGAACCCATCAAGTACGTCGAATACGACGGCCCCAGCGAAATCATCGCCACCCCCACCGTCGCGGACGGCCTCATCTACGTCCCCATCGGCCAGGACCCTGAGCACGGCGAAGGCGTCGGCTGCCTGAGCTGCATCGATCCGAAAATGACCGGCGACATCACCGGCAAGGCCGTCTGGACCTTCAAAGACATCGAACGCACCATCTCCACCCCTGCGGTGAAGGACGGCCTCGTCTATGCCGCCGATTACACCGGCCGCCTCTTCTGCCTCGATGCCAAGACCGGCAAGCAATACTGGAAGTTCGACACCAAGGGCCACATCTGGGCCAGCCCTGTCGTCGCCGACGGCAAAGTCTGGATCGGCAATGAGGAAGGCGAGCTCTTCATCCTCGCCGAAGGCAAGGAACTCAAGGAGATCGGCACCATCGAGTTCCCCTCCCCGCTGCTCAGCTCCGTCGTTGCCGCCAACGGCGCCCTCTACGTCACCACGCATACGCACCTCTACTGCTTCAAGGAAGGCGCCAAGCCTGTCGAGACGAAGTGATCGCCCCCGCGACCTCACGCGATTGACTCAATCCAAGGCGGATCTGGAAACAGATCCGCCTTTTTCATGGTGCGCCCGCCTTGGTCGCAGTCCGAGGGTCCTGTCGCGGCCTGGCTGCTGAGGTACGTCACTGCGAGCCGGCGGCGGCGCGCGAGTTCCAGATTTCGCCTGAACGATGCTCCACGAACGGCGAACCTATCACTGAGCACTGAGCACTGAGAACAGCGGCATGCTGACGCCTGCCGCAACAAATCGGTGGGCGGAGTGCGGCACATTGAACGGGCGTTGCGTGTCGCTGTGGAGTTGCTGACTTGTTGCGTAGGTGTGCCCGATGGTGTTTGGTCTGTGTCTTCGATGTTCCGCGCCCCCATTGCCGCAGCTCTCGTTGCCTGCACCGTCCCTGCGCAGGCGCTGGAGCGGTTTGATTTCTCGGCACCATTGATGGCGACGACATTTCGCATTTCGCTGCATGCGGAGTCGAAAAGGGAGGCGGAGACGGCGGTGGACGCGGCTTTCAAGCGCATCGCGTCGCTGAACGCGGTCTTTTCCGATTACGAACCGAACAGTGAGCTGATGCGGTTGTGCAACGCGGGACCGGATGTGCCGTTCCAGGCGAGTCCGCCGCTGTTGGCAGTGATTTCGCGGGCGCTGGAGCTGTCGCGAGTGACGGAGGGGGCGTTTGACATCACGTGCGGAAATCTCAGCCAGCTCTGGCGGAGGACGAAGCGGGTGAAAAAGCTGCCACCGCCGGACCGGCTGCAAAAGGCGCTGGAAGCGACGGACTGGCGGGCGGTGAAGATGGATGCGAAGGCGGGGACGATCACGCTGACGAAAGCGGGAATCCTGCTGGATCTGGGAGGGATCGCGAAAGGCTATGCAGCGGATGAGGGGCTGCGGATGCTGCGTGAGCACGGCATCGGCGGAGCTTTGGTGATCGCGGGCGGGGACATCGCGATCGGCGATCCGCCGCCGGGCGAGGACGGATGGGAGATCAATCTGAGGACTTTCAAGAAGGCGGCTGCCAATGGCGAGGAAGTGATGCAGACCGTGCGCCTGAAGAACTGCGGTGTCTCGACCTCGGGAGACCTGTATCAATTCATCGAGCTGGATGGGATGCGGTACTCGCACATCGTTTCGCCCAGGACCGGTCTCGGCCTGACGGAACGCATCGCCTGCTCGGTGATCGCCCCGGATGCGACGACAAGCGACGCCCTGGCCACGGCGATGTGCATTCTCGGCCGGGAACGCGGCGGTGTGATCGCGGCGAAGATGCCCGGGGTGACATTGCGCTGGCCGGACTGACGACGGATCACCAGACCAGGACCTCTTCCTCAGGCTTCGGAACCGGCTTTGCCTCCGGGAAGTCGTAGATGATGGGGATGCTCATGAGGCCGGTGTTGCGGTCGTCGAACCAGTCGGAGTAGAAGGGACTGCCGAAGACGCGAAACCCCATGAGCTTGTAGAGGGGCAGGAGCCGGCGGCCGGTCTTGCTGACGACGTGGGCGGCGTGGTGGTGGAGGGCGTAGTCGTGCATGGCGCGGCTCATCTGCAGGATGGGCATGTTGGCCATGCCTTTGCGGGCGCAACCGCGGGAGAACTCCATGACGAGGCCGGTCGTGGGGAATTTCAGGTCGCGGGCATCGGACTCACACTGGAGTTCGAGCTTTTCCACCTCGTCATTTCGCAACATGCGGACCAGCCCGGCGATGCCGCCTGCTGCGTCGAACATGGCGAAGTGGTGGGCGACGGGGTCGAACTCATCGATGTCATGAAGCAGGCCGGTGGTGTAGGTTTCCCGACGCATGCAAGAGATGATTTCGCGATGGTCGTGGAAGGGAATCTCGCGAATCACACCGCCCAGCACTGGGAAGCAAGGGCAGGCGGGGCTGCTGGAGTCTGGTGCGGGGAAGTCCATGGGGCATCACATCAGCTTGTGACGGCATTCCACGTGGCCGGTGGCGGGCTGCCCGGTGAGCGGATCGACGAAGGCGACCTTGCGTTTAAGCCCGCAGGCGCCGGCAAGACGATCCGCGCCGACCATGACGCCGAGGAGGGCGGTCAATCCACCGACGCAGGCGGCATCCCCGCAGGTTTTGCCCGCGAGCGCCTTGAACGGAAAGGAGAGAAAGGCGGCGTGCTGTGCGGCACAGGGCGAAACGACATCATCGGCGAGCCGACCGGCGAGTTTCACGGCCAGATCTGGCTCTGCGAGCACCAAAGTCTGCTCCACCGACAGCAGATGGGAGGCAGCGAGGGACTGGGCTCCAAACCGGGCCTGGCAAATCTCCGCAGCCGCCCGGAGGGACGCTTTGGCCCGCGTCAGGGCGTCGGGGATGTCCGCCTCTGAACGCAGCGGATTGACCGCACCGGACCGCCGGTCGTCGTGGTAATCATGCGCCGCATCGAATCCGCACACGGCCTCGCCCACATGGCGTCCGGTTTCCGCCAGGGTGGCCGCCAGTTCTTGCCGCCCCATGGCTTTGGCAAAGAGGGCGAAGAGATACGCGAAGCCATCACCGGTGGCGGCGACGAACTGATCGAGCGTCAGATCACCGGGATGCTTTTCCAAACTGCCCTGCCGGCCCATGATCCGGGCGATGACATTCGCGAATTCGGGGTCCAGCCCGGAGAAATAACGCAGGCACTGCTCGAAGCGCCGATGAAACGCCAGAAGAACGGCCCGCTGGAAAAGGGCAATGCCGTCATCCGTATCGTCCTGAAGGTCGATGTAGCCCAGCAGGACACTGAAGGCGGAGCAGAACCGCTCGGTCTCCGCCGCAGCGACGGAGGCGGGTGGCACATAGTCCTCGAACTGGCAGCAGGCGCGGTTCGGGATCGAGTCCAGGCTCACCACGCCTGCGTCACAGGCGACCAGGTAGAGGTGCGTGCTCTCGTAGCTGTGAAACGGCAGCAGGCTGGTGCCATAGACGTGCTTCTGGCTTTGGCATAGGCGTGTGTAGGCACGGCAAAAGTGCCGGTCCCTCACCGCAGGTGACAAGAAACCAAACATGACTCTTCTATTTACCGCACAGCCGGGGTCATGCTGTCCAGCCTTCATTTCAAAAGGACCTGCGCGGTCGTCAGCGGCTGGGGATGGCCGCAGCACCAACGGGCAGGTTTAGATGCCGGTCATGGCGGCCCGGGCTTTCCAGACCAAGCATGCGGCGGCGTGGTGCGGGCTTCCTCCCATTCGACCAGCCAGACTCCGGGCGGGCACTGGAACCCCTCCGGCACGGGCCGACGGACCACGACGCGGAAGCACTGCAATCCCAGGGCATTCAGCGCCTCACATTCCCGCATCAAAGACTCTGCACTGTGACAGACCTCCGGCGGGGCGAACCACAGAGCCGACAGACCGGGGCCATCGTGATGGATCAGCGAGAAGTGCGAGAGGAAGCGCTCCGCGCCTCCTTCAATGCGCCCCCAGTGGTAGAGCGTGACGAAGTGCTTTGAGTAACCTTCGTTGTAGGGACAGATCACGCCGCCCCACTTGCACTTGTAGCGCAGGACGCCGTCATGAAGCGTGGCACGGCTGCCGCCGAGGTGGATACGCGTGCATGCGTTTTTCCTGGCCAGCAGGATGGCATGCACATACAAGGCAGCCAGAGCGCCAGCCTTCATCCACTCGACATCGCCATCCAGAACTCCGTTGATGAGCTTGTGGAGCATCCCCTGTCGCATGATGACGAGATCCGCCGCCACCTGCCGGCCTTCGTGGGTGATCCAGTGGATGCCGCCTTGCCGGAACAACCGCCGCCAATACCAACGCGGTGCCAGGGAAGCAGTGTGGCCGTGACGCTTGGCGACGTAGGGCACATGAAACCGGTCGAAGAAGATGTCGAAGTCCTGCGGTTCGTGCGACAGCGCCGCCGCGAACGGCCGGTTCCTCACCTTCCGCATGTCCGTCGCCGCGTGCCCATGATCACGTGCGAACTGCTGCAGATCCTCCGGCACCGGCATCACGGATGACACCCAGGGAGGTGCCGCCAGCCAGTTCGTCTTCATGAAAAGGCGGGCGGAGATGTGATCAATCTCCACGATGGTGAAATCGGCTGCGGACTTCCATTCATCCAGCAGCCGCTGCAGCGCCCAGATGGGCACCAGACGGACCTTTTCCGTGGTTGGCGCTGCGGAAAAGAGGCGTGCTTTGAAATAGGCGGTTCGCCGCGGGTGGCCGGCGATCAGCAGTGTCGCCACCGCTCCGTCCTCCCCCGTCCGCCCCCTGAGCAACTCCACCGGCACCCGCCAGCCACGCAACGGCTCGATGAAGCGCATCAGCCAGAGGAGCAGTCGGGTGAGTTTCATGCAACTTCGGAGCAGTCTGGGGAATCGTGCGGACGACGGCCCTCGACGGAGAGGCCGTGGAAACCATGATGCCGGAGAGCGTCATCCGCCAGTCATTCGGCTGCCCAAGGTTCGGCACGAGCCGAGCGAACGGGCCCAATACCGACGAACCGAGGAGTCCATCAAGTGTAATTCAGCAGCGCTTTGATCACCTTCCGTTCGGCGACGGCCTTGAACGCCTCCGTGATGCGATCCAACGGGAAGCGATGCGTGATGAAATCGGCGGAGGTGAGCCTGCCTTCACGAATCCACTGGCAGATCGCGGCTTGCGATTCCTTTTCGTAGCGCCGGGTGGGCCACTGGTGGACGAAGAGGTTGAAGTTGAAGTCGGCCTTCTTCTTGTCGATGTGCAGGATGCCGTGCGTGAGGACGCCGTAGATGCAGTGCGATCCGCCACGACGCAGCAGCGGCAGTCCTTGATTCACGATGTCCGGATGGCCGACAGCATCGATGACGGCATCCAGCTTCTTGCCGCGAATCTTCGCGAGCTCACTGATCTCGATGTCGCCGGGTTTGAAGGCCGCATCCGCTCCAAAGGCGAGCGCTTTGGCCTGCTTGTCCGCATGACGGTCCACAATGCCGATCCAGCCGAGGCCGAAGAGGCGACCGAGCTTCACAAAGCTGAGTCCGACCGGTCCCGCGCCGAAAATGAGCACGTCTTCCCCTGGCTGGAGGTGGAAATCACGAAACGCGCCCAAAACCTCCCGCCACGTGCAGAGAAGCACGGCCTGCTCAGGTGGGATGTCGGCATCGACGCGGGTCTGAATCTCAAAGACCTCCACCCAGCCATGGGCCTCGTCAGCGACACCATCCGCGACCATGGCATCGTGGTCATTGGCCAGCGTGTATTCGCAAAAACCGCCCCAGCCGGAGTCCACGCCTTCCTTTTGCAGATCAAACACCAGCCCTCCCACCGCACGGTCACCAACCTTGAAGTTTCTCACCTTGCCACCCACGGCAACGACGGTCCCGACGCTCTCGTGGCCGAGGGCGAAGGGAAACCTGTCCTCCATGCCCGGAAACGTGCCGCCCAGCAGTTCCGAATCCGTCCGGTTGCACAAGCAGGCACACTCGGTGCGCACCAGCGCCTGATACGGCCCGGGTTCGGGCTGCGGCGTGTCGAGGATGGCGAGTTCTCCGGGAGAAATGGCGATGACGGACTTCATGGGCCGCGCATCGAACACGCGGCCGATGGGAGTGCAAGCAATGAGATGTCATTCGCCAGATCGGCGCTGGAAATCCGGCAGATTCTTGCTTTGAAAAGCCCGCCCATGCTCCGCACGTCGCTCGATTACCTGCTCTGGCCCCTCATTCTCGTCGCCGCCCTGATTCCGACCGGGATCGGCATCGCCAGTGGGCACGGACCGCTCGCTTTCAACATCACCTACTTCAGCCTCGCAGCGGTGTTGTTTGTGCTGGAGAAGGTGCGGCCGCATGAGAAGCAGTGGCTGCACTCGGACGGGCAGGAGTTTCCCGACCTCGCGCACACCGCTTTCACAAAGTCGTTTGTGCAGTTGATCGTCGTCTCACTCACCTGGCTGGGGCTGGCCACCGTGGTCGGCGGGGAACTGGGAACGGGCTTCTGGCCGAATCACTGGCCGAAATTCTTCCAGGTCGTGCTCGGGCTGGTGATCGCCGAGTTCGGCCTCTACTGGGCGCATCGAGTGGCGCATGAATGGATGCCGCTGTGGTACTTCCACGCCGTGCATCACAGCTCAAAAAAGCTGTGGTTCTTCAACACGGGCCGCTTTCACATCGTGGACACGCTGAAAAGCATGATCTTCTCCGCGCCGCTGCTGGCGCTGGCTGGTGCGCCGAAGTTTGTGGTGGAGTACTTCGGCGCGATCACCGCCTACATCGGCTTCATGACGCACTGCAACATCGAGATGCGCTTCGGCTGGCTGAATTACATCTTCAACACCCCTGCCCTGCACCGCTGGCACCACTCCATGGACCTGCGTGAAGGCAACAAGAACTACGGCGAGAACCTCATGCTGTGGGACATCATCTTCGGCACCTATTATGATGACCACACCCGCCGGCCGCCTGCGGAGATCGGCATCAAGGACGCCATGCCGAAGTCCTTCTGGGGACAGATCGTGGAGCCCTTCCGATGGAAGAAGTTTCAAAGTTCCGCCAAGGCCGGTGAAGGCGGCCACGACCTGATGTGAGCCGGCACGGCGGAGGCCGAATGAAAGGAATCCGCCCTGAAAACGACTTGCCGCCTTCCACCGTCCATGCGAAGCATCGGCCCCGAATCAAGCGCCCGTAGTTCAACGGATAGAATGGTGGTCTCCGAAGCCGCATATCCAGGTTCGATTCCTGGCGGGCGCACCAGACACGGCCATCCTCCGCATGGCAGTTGCTGGCGGCATGTGAGGTGGCAGACGCGGCGAGATCAGACCCCTCTTCCGCAAGCTCCCCCATGAAGCGCGGAACCAACCGCGGCTTTCAGGCGTAACTCTGGCAATCCTTCCATGGAATCCCGCCCGTCCTCCAGCCCCAAGCATTTCGCACTCCCGCACCGGCTGCCGCTGATCGTGCTGGATGACTGCTACCATTTCCCCGGCTGTCATCTGCCGCTGTTCATCTTTGAGGAGCGCTACCGCCAGATGCTGGACCACGCGCTGCGGACCGACCGCATGTTCAGCGTGGGCGTGCGTGACGGCGGGGAAAGGGTGCTGCCGGTCGTCACGGCCGGTCTGATCCAGGCCTCCGTCAAAAATCCGGATGGCACCTCGCAGGTCATGCTTTACGGCGTCCAGCGCATGCGCATCACCGGCTGGGAGCAGTCGCTGCCCTTCAAAATTGCCATTGTCGAGCCGATCATCGCCCAGAACACGTCTGCGGAAGCGTTGTGCCAGTTGAAATCGCAGGTTCTCTCGCTTCTGCCCCATCCCACCCAGGACAGTTGCGACAGCATGCGCAAGCTGCGGCGCGAACTCGAAATGGTCGGCGAATTCGACACCGTCTGCGACATCATCGCCTTTCACTTTGTGCGTCGGAAGGCCATCCTGCGCACCTTGCTCGAAGAATGCTGTCTGAAGAGCCGCTACGAGCTCCTGATTCGCGAACTGGAGAGAGCCTGAGCCCGAAGCTCACGCCTCGGCACGCACTGGATTGGTCAGCGTGCCGATGTTTTCGATTTCCACACTCACCGTGTCGCCAGGCTTCATGAAAACGGGCGGTGTGCGGGCCATGCCGACGCCGTGGGGCGTCCCCGTCATGATCACCGTGCCAGGCATCAGCGTGGTGCTGCCGCTGAGGAACTCGATCAGCGTTGGCACATCGAAGATCATGTCATTCGTGTTCCAGTCCTGCATCGTCTCACCGTTCAGCACGGTCTTGATCGCGAGGTTGTTTGGATTGGGAATCTCATCGGCCGTCACGAGCACGGGCCCGAGCGGGCAGAAGGTGTCGAAACTCTTTCCGCGGCACCACTGGCCGCCACCGCCATGCTTCTGCCAGTCGCGGGCGCTCACGTCATTGCCGCAGGTGTAGCCCAGCACTTGCTTCAAGGCGTCCGCCTTGCTCACGTTCCTCGCCGTTTGGCCGATCACGACGGCCAGCTCGCATTCGTAGTCCACCTTGTCACTCCTCAGATGCCTCGGCAGCAGGATGGGATCGCCTGGGTGCTGCACCACGTTCGGCAGCTTCATGAAAACGACCGGATGCTGCGGAATGGCAGCCTTCGTCTCCTCGGCATGGAATTTGTAGTTTAGCCCGATGCAGATGATCGCGAACGGCTGGATCGGCGCCAGCAGCTTCACGACCTCCGCCTTGCGTTCCGTGACACGAAAGTCGCCGTAGATGTCACCTTCGATCACGTTCGCCGAACCATCGGCCTGCTGAGCCGCGTGTGCGATGTTTCCCTTCGAGTCTGAGTAGCGGATCAGTTTCATGCGGGTGAGCCGGTTTCAGTCCTGTGGCACCTCCACACCGGCGATGAAGGTCCTTTTCACCTCCAGCTTCCGGCTGAGCACCAGAATGTCCCCCTGCTTCCCTTTCTCAAGGCTGCCGCAGGTTTTGGCGATACCTGTGCGCTCCGCGGGCGTCAGGCTGGCCATGCGAACGGCCTGCGGAAGGCTGGCAGAGGTGTTCTGCTTCATGTGCCGCATCATGTGATCCATGCCGACGACTGAACTGGCCAGCCCCTGCCCCGGCACAAAGCCCACGGTCCCGTCGCTTTCAAAAAACGCGCCATCGTCCTCCGATCCGAAGCGATACCGCCCCGGCGGCATGTCCATCGCGCGATTGCAATCGGTCACAAGACAGAGTCTCTCCGCGCCCTTCATGCGGAAGGCGAAATCGAGCAACTCGGGCGCGAGATGTTTGCCATCGGCGATCACCTCGGTGCTCATTTCAGCCGTCGCGAGGACGAACTGCTCCATCGAGGCCTGCATGGGCGTGCCGAAACGTGACCGCAGCGAGTTCACGCTGCTCATGGCGCACCAGAAGTGATCCACGTGGCGCATGCCGGCCTTGAACGCGCGCTCCATTTCTGCCCAGTTCGCATTCGAATGGCCGCAGGTGATGAGGCAGCGGCTTTTCTTTGCGGTTTGATAAAAAGCCTCCGCGCCGGGCAGTTCGGCGGCGCAGGTGGCGATGCGGACGAGGTCATCGCGAAACCAGGTGGCGTATTCGGCCGGGTTCGGCGAGCGGCGGCCCTCCTTGGAATGGCAGCCCACCTTGTCTGCGGCGAAATAGGGCCCATACAGATGCACGCCTGCGATTCGGGCACCGTGGGCGGCCTGCCAGGTGCGTTTGGCCTCGCGGCAGGCCATCAGCATCCCCATGATCTGCGGCGGGGCTCCCGTCGTGGTGGTGGGAAAGATCGTCGTGGTGCCATGGTGGGCATGCGCTTTCAACGCCGTGCGCACTGCTGGCACGGTGGCATCCATGAAATCGGCCCCTGCCCCGCCATGCACGTGGATGTCGATGAACCCCGGGCTGATGTAACCGCCACTGGCATCGATCACGGTGGCGTTCTTCGGCGCGGCGACCCGTTTGCCCACGGCGGTGATTTTTCCGCGCTCGCACAGCACCGCGCCTCCTTCGATCAACTGATCCGGCAGGATGAGCGTGCCGTTTTGAACGAGGAGCGGCGGTGTGGCGGGCGTTTTCATAACAGGGTGAGCGGATTCACGCGGATCTTCAGCGGCAGCGTGACGCGCTGGCCGTTGAGGCGGTGGGATTCGAAGACGGAGCTGATCATTTCGGTGATCTGGCGGCCCTGCACGGCATCGCACAAAGGCGCACGATTCTGTTGGATCGCGTCGAGAAGGTCGAGCCCGGAAATCTCATGACTGGAAACTTTTTTGGCGATGTCCTTGTCCGCCAGCACCGGTTTGCGGGGTTCTTTGCCCGCCTGAATCCACGCGAAGGGCTCCTGGTCCATGCGCAGGTCGATCACGCCGCCATTGCCGAAGATCTGGAGGCCAAACGAGGCCGGGTCGTCGTAGGCGGCCTTCTTCAGGCGCCCGTCCTTGATGCTGTCGAAGAAGAACGGCACACCGTTTTCCATCTCGAACCGGGCGTGGATCTCATCGCCAGCCAGCGGGCCGATGCCTTCGTCGCCCTCTTTGACATCGGCCTTGGTCACAGGCTTTCCACCCTGATAAACGCCGGCGGTGCAGGCCAGCGGGGCTCCGGCAAGGGCGATGGCACAGCCCATCACATGCGAACCGAGCACCCACATGTCGAGGCTGCCGCCACGTGGATCCTCCTTGCCACGACCGCGGATCTCCAGCACGCGGCCGATGGCTCCTTCGCCGATGAGCTTCGCCACCATGGCCAGGGCGGGATGATAGCGATTCCGGTGGGCGATGGCGATCTTCGTGCCGGACTTCGCGGCGGCAGCGATGACCTCATCGCACTCCGCGAGGCTGCGGAGGAAGGGTTTCTCGATGTAGATGCCCTTCACACCGTTCTGGATGGCCGCCAGGAGCATGTCACGATGCTGATCGATGTGGCGCGGGCCGATGGCGACGATGTCCGGCTTCGTCCCGGCCAGCATCGAGTGGTAATCAGAGAAGCCTTTGCCAGCGCCGATCTTTTTCAGCTCCGCCTGGAGGTCGGCCGCGTCCGCGTCGGCGATCGCGATGATCTCCGTGGCTGGAATGGCCTTCCACATCGTGTCCAGGCCATGGCCGAAGTTCCCACGGCCGGTGTGCCCGATGATGGCGACGCGGTATTTTGTGTCTGCCGCCAGGCTGGACACGGCGAGGGCGGCAGGAAGAGCGGAGAGGAAGTGGCGGCGGTTCATGCGATGGCCTTGAACGACGCCAGGAGAGCCGAACACGCAACTTGTTGCGTGTTCGTGACCCGGTCACAACCACAGGCCCGGTGCCGCTGATGCGGAGAGGTAAAGGTTTTTGCGTTTGAGGATGCCCCAATCTGCTTGTTAAATGGCATACACGGCCAGCCCAACCCTAGGACAAAGCGCACTCATGTCAGCCCCCGCAGAACCCGCCGCCCCAGATTCCGTGCCGGAACTGAAGCAGCGCATCCAGGAACTGCAGGCCATGCTCCACTCCTGCAAGCTGAGCCGCGTGGCGAGCAACGACGAGGCCGTGAATGAACTGGCGGCCAGCGAGGAGCGCTTCGCCCTGGCGGTGCGCGGCACGAATGATGGCATCTGGGACTGGGACATCCGCACCAACGAGGTGTTTTTCTCGCCCCGCTGGAAGAGCATGGTCGGCTTCGCCGAGGATGAGCTCGAAAACACCTTCAGCACCTTCGAGCAACTGCTGCACCCGGACGATCATCATCGCGTCCTCGCGGTGCTGAACGATTACCTCAGCGGCAAGATCCCCCGTTATGCCGTCGAGTTTCGCTTCCGGCACAAGGACGGCTCCTGGCGCTGGATCCTGGCCCGCGGCCGGGCGTTGCGGGATGAAAACGGCAAACCTTACCGCATGGCCGGCTCCCACACGGACGTGACCGAGCGCAAGCATGACGAGGAGGAGCTGCGCCACGCCCGCCAGGCCGCCGAGGCCGCCAACAGCGCGAAAAGCGTCTTCCTGGCGAACATGAGCCACGAAATCCGCACCCCGATGAACGGCATCATCGGCATGGGCGAGCTGCTGCTCGGCACGAAGCTGGATGACACGCAACGGCAGTATCTGGAGATGCTCAAACAGTCCGCCGACTCCCTGCTGGAACTGCTGAACGACGTGCTCGACTTCTCGAAGATCGAGGCGGGCAAGATGGAGCTGGACTCCCATGAGTTCGACCTCAATGCCATCGTGACGGACACCGTGCGGGCGATGAGCGTGCGAGCTTACCAAAAGCGGCTGGTGCTGCTTCACCACATCAGCCCCGAGGTGCCAGCCCGGCTGATCGGCGATGACGGCCGCCTGCGGCAGATTTTGATCAACCTGATCGGCAACGCCATCAAGTTCACCCACAAAGGCGGTGTCACCATCGAGGTGGGCGTCGAATCGGAGACGGCGGACCTGATCATCCTGCACTTCAAGATCAACGACACCGGCATCGGCATCGCCGGGGACATGCATGAGCGCATCTTCGAGGCCTTCACGCAGGCGGAGGCCTCCACCACGCGTCGTTACGGCGGCACCGGGCTCGGACTCGCGATCTGCCGCGACCTCGTGGAGCTGATGCACGGCCGCATCTGGGTGGAAAGCCAGCCGGAAGTCGGCAGCACCTTCCATTTCACCATCGCCTGCGGCCGCACCAGCGGCATTTCCATCAAACCGAAGACGCCACGGACAGATCCGGTCGTCACCGCCCACGCTTCGATGAAAGTGCTGGTGGTGGAGGACGGTCACGTGAACCAGCTCGTCAGCGCCCGCATGCTGGAGAAACGCGGCCACATCGTCACGCTGGCGTCGAGCGGCGAGGAGGCGATCGACTTCTTCAACAGCAACCAGTTTGACGCCATCCTCATGGATGTGCAGATGCCGGGCATGAACGGCCTGGAGGCCACCGCCCGCATCCGCCAGATCGAGCAGACGCAGGGCGGGCACGTGCCGGTCGTCGCCATGACCGCGAATGCCATGAAAGGCGACCGCGAGCTGTGCATCGCCGCAGGCATGGACGACTACCTGGCCAAGCCGCTGCGTTCCGCCGAGTTGTTCCGCGCGGTGGAGCAGTTCTCCCGCAAAGCACCGCTGCCGCCGCCCGCACGCGAATTGAACGTGGCGGAGCCTCTGCCCGCGCCACCGCCGAAGGACAGCGCTCCGTTTGATGCGGCGGCCTTCCGCGACTCGGCCGGAGACGAAAAGCTGATGCGCAAACTGATCGCGATTTTCCCTGAGGATTCACAAAAGTACCTGCGCAAGGCCGAGAAGGCGCTCGCCGCCGGCAAGGCGCAGCCCCTTTATGAGGCGGCGCACTCGCTGAAGGGCATGCTGGGTGTTTACGCCGCGCCGCGGGCCTTCAAGCTGGCCTCCGAACTCTGCGAATACGCCCACGCGGGCGATTTGAAGGGTGCCCAGCTCATGTATGAGCAGTTGAAACGTGAGAGCGCCCTGCTTGCCGAGGCCCTGGTGGGGTTCGATCCGGTGATCTGACCTCAGCGATACTCCGCCATGCCATCGTAGGCGTGGACCACCTGCGTGCTGCTGCCGATCTCGCTCAGAATCTGCCGCGTGAGGTTCAGCTTCGCATGCAGGGCCAGGTCGTCATGATCAGGATCGTGATGCACCACGATCCACTTCTTTGCCCCGACGATTTTGGTCAGGGCGCAGGCCGTGGCGAGGTTCGAATGCCCCCAGCCGATGCGTTTCGGATAATCGGTGGGCAGATACTGCGCCTCGTGAACGAGCAGGTCCACCCCGTCGAGGAACCTCACGATCGGCTCGTAAGGCACCACGAGGTTCGAATCGCGAGACAAGGCCGACGGAGAGCCGAGATAGCCCTGGAGGAACTCGTTGTCCGGCACAAAGGCCACCTTCCAGCCCTCATGCTCCACTTTGAAGCACACGGTGGCTCCTGGATGCTGGGTGAACTCGCGGGAGACCGTGACATCGCCGATCTTCACCGGAGCATCGTCGAGGAAGACGAAATTGATCTTCGCCCGCAGATCCTCACGCTGGATCGGGAAGTAATCGCGGTCCATCTGGCCGCAGAGGAGGGATTCAATGTTCTTCCCGAAGCCGCGCTCGCCATACACGGTGATCTCGAAGCCTGGAATGTAGATCGGCACGAAGAATGGAAAGCCCTGGATGTGATCCCAGTGCGTGTGCGTGATGAAAAGATGGATGTGGCACGGTCCGCCGGCCAGGAACGACTGCCCGGCCTCGCGCAGGCCTGATCCGGCATCGAAGAGGATGCGTTCCCTGCCCGTGTTGTATTCGAAGCAGGTCGTGTTGCCTCCATGCTGGGCGTAACGGGAACCGCAGACCGGAATGGAGCCGCGGGTGCCCCAGAGCTTCACATGCGGCCGCTTCGTGTCGAGCACCGGCGCATACTGCTCGGTGGTCGGGACCAGATGCTCGCGGTGGGTCACACCCGTGGCGGTCGCCGCCTCATGAAAGTACTGCTGCAGTTTCGCCAGCAGCAGGTCGGGCTCGAACGGCTTGATCAGCACATCCACCGGACCGGTCTGCTGGATGTGCTTCAACTCGGTGGAATAGTCCTTCGCCGTGCAGACGATCACCGGCAGATGCTGGGTGGATTGCTGGGAGCGCAGATGCCGCAGGACCTCCAGGCCGTTCATCTTCGGCATGATCAGGTCGAGAACGAGCAGGTCGGGCTTGAACTCCTCAAGCTGCTCCACGCACTCCTCCCCGTCCTCCGCCACGCGGACCACATAGCCATGCGTCTCGAGCGCATGGGACATTCGGATGGAGATCGCCCGCACATCCTCGGCGAGCAGAATTTTCTTGGGCTGGGTTGGATTCGCCATGTCTTGCTTCTGTACTGTACGCGCAAGCAGCGTTGGTCGGGCTGGCGGGATTCGAACCCACGACCTCTTCGTCCCGAACAAGAAACGAAGGCATTCGCCGCATGCAGTCTGAAATGATCTTTCGTCGCCAAACAACGCAGTGTCAAGGGTTTCAGGGCGTATCAGAAGCCGGACGACCTCACCCCATTTTGCCCCAAATGGCCCCATTTTAAGGAGGGGTGTTACTAAAGTGTTACTAAAGCCGAGGGCTTTCGGCTCCTGATCGGTGGCGATGGATCAACGCAGCCGGAATAGCTGATTCAATCGCGCTATGCAACGCTGCTGCTCGATCACCCCTTCGCTGCTTCAAATGATATGTATAGATTGGCTCCAAAAAAGTGCGTCGCACAGCACAAAAAGATTGCCCAAAATCTCGCTCGGTCGTAGCCTCTCACAACATCATGATCCATGATCCATGATCCATGATCCATGATCGTGATGGGCTTCATTTGAGCCATTTGTTCAACCTTTCTTCCTGAGAGGGTTGGTAGGGACAGTCAACGCGACTGTCAACGCGTCAACACTGCTTCCAAAGTCATAAACTCATAACTCGACACCAAAATTCGACAGCTCAAGGCTGGCGAAGAGTCGTGACAACGATGTTCCCAAAACAGGCGCAAGCCCGACGGGACATGATGAAATCAATACGGGCATTCGCGCACCTATGTCCTCAAAAGCAGATGCAAAATCCTTGTGCCAAAAAGGTGCGCAAGTCATCGCAAATGAAACCCACATCGAGCCCGCAACGGCTCGCTTTCATAAATAACGACCCCACAGGGGCCATTCGAGCATCATTTGATGTTAAGCTATGTTATAATGTTAACCAGACTGCGAGTGCTCTCGGCGTCTCGCCTACCACGGTCTATCGCCTGACGGCGCGTGGTCTGCTAAAACCATTGCGTCATATCCGGCACCTTGCGTTTCCGGTTGCGCAACTGCTCAGCCTCACGGGCGGAGATGGAACCGTGATCAACATGCCATCCCAGATCAAAAAGGATAGAAAAAACAAGAGACCGAAACCTGCCCCAACTCTTCCCGGGCCTCTAGAATATGACCCGAGCTGGCCGTTCCTACCGGGCCTGTCACCCGACGAGGTGCTGGCGCGGCAGGAAAAACGGAAAGGGGGTTGCCAATGATACGCACCCCATCGCACCACCGCGCCATCACCATTGGTGATCGGCGCGTCGGCACAGGAGCTTCGGCTACGCTTCACAGTGTGATGAAGCGCATGCAGAACTACGACACCAACTTCTTGTACAAAGTCCTGCGCGAAAATAATAGCAAGCTTTGGAGAACCGCCGCCCAGCTCGTCATCGACGAGCGGATCGCCGAGATCCCCATGGATGACCCACAAAAATAAAGGGGCCATCACCACAGAACCAAATGCTGCTGGGGACTTCATCGTCCCCGACAGCCCACTTTGGGTATCACACTTCAACCAATGACATTTTTGCAAATTTATCAGTATGATAGACACCATTTCAATAAACTTCCCACTACCAATTCTCCTACTCCCTGAACGCATCGAAGAACTCCAAAGCCTATTGCCGGTTCACAGGTCAAGCTCCCAAGTTAATGTAAAACCAAATCGCCCTCAGCGAACCAGTCAATACAGCTTTCCCCTGTTCGGTCTTCGCCTGTTCACTACCAGCACACTTCAACTTACAAAGCTAGAAGTCGAAATGCCCTGCATGCTGTATGGACACAACAGCCGTCTGATCAGCAGTCAGCTTGAAATCGACAAGGCCCTTTCAAGATTAAACAGCCTCCTACGCTTTCTGTCGCCAGCTTACTCCGGCGACGATGCAGCATCCATCATCAATGGCCATATCTGCCGCCTCGATTTGGTATGGCAGTTCGATGTTCCACTTCAACTTATCCGAAGCAGCCTTCAACACGCCAAACACCCAAAAATACAAAGTCCTCCTGATCTATATGGCAAAGGTGGTATTGTCTTCAAAGGTAGGAACCTCCGTTTTAATGCTTACGCCAAGCTTCACAAAAAACGAGGCGGACACCTAATGCCAGCATCAGCGGTGGATGCCACCCGCATCGAGTTTCAGACAAAGGGGAAAAAATTCATAGCCGAACTATTTGGTGTTAATTCACAAGATGGCTTGAATACCCTTCAGTTCACAGAGGCTTACCAGGTATATCGAAGCCTACTGATGGCTTTTACCCAGGTGTCACCATCGGTGAATGCATCTTCTTCCGACATCGGTAGCTTCCTTGCGATGGAGGCCAAGCGGGATGCCGGAATTGTTGATCGCTACATCAAGCACCGGTCCCTGCACAAGGCATCATCATCGCGCCTTCGCCGACAGGTCACTCAAGCAAAGCTCAATGTATTCAAACTTGTAGATCTAGTTCCTCCTCCGGGACCATTAGCACCAGTGGATGTAATTCATGCAAAGGTGGAGGCTGTATTTCAGACATTCCTCCAACAGAACCAAGCCCTGCTGAGTATCCAGTAATTGTTAAAATGCCACCACCCAAATTGCCTCCTCTCCTGCCCGTAAGAGGTAGGAGAAGAGGGCAGGGCAAAGAAAAAACATTGTGTTCTCCTGAGGACCAAGCTCACGCAGTGAGCGCAGGGACCAGGAGGGCACAATTTCCGTGGTCGGAGGAGCGGGCGAGCGAAGCGAGTCCCCTCCGACGCCCACGGAGATCTATCAATAGTGAAGGTGCACAGTAAGCAACCATCCAACCCATGACCAACTTTGATCCTCGAATCCGTTGCGAAGAAAATAATCCAAATCGCCTCTTTTGAGGCCAGAAATGAGGGTAATCGGAAGAGGTATTATTCCCCATCGACTTTATAGCCTTTACTGTCGGTGGGGAACATAAACATTTTTACCTGCTTATCGGGGCTCATGGCTCCGATAAGCAGATGGGAACGTTGGGTTTTGAAAACCAGAAATGATCGACGGTAGTGCTGATGATGACCAGCCTTGGCTGGAATTTCTGCTTGCTGACTAGGCCTGCGGGAGAACGTGTGCATCTCAGGCATCTTCAGAATGAGGGTGAATTATTCAAAAGGGCTCCCCTTTCAGAAAATTCTACAAGGATTTCAAA
>NZ_JACSRD010000034.1 GCF_014879935.1 Prosthecobacter sp. | reverse complement strand
CATCCGTTATCCAACCCGTGAGTACAACTTCTTTCTCTCGCCTTTTGAGGTTTTAAAACACTGCCTAAACCTTATCCATGACCATCACTCTTCCAGACACGCCTGGTCTCGCTTCCCTGGGGGAGCCCGCCATCCTTCTTGACCTCGCTTGTGGTGCCTATGCCGCAGGCCACCTCTCCCGCCAGTCCGCAGCGGAGGTGGCCGGAGTCAGCCGGTTGGATTTCGACAGGGCTCTGTGTGACCGGCGCATCTCCTATTTCACGGAGGAGGCGCTCGCCGAGGATTTGGAAACCCTCCACGCCCTGTTCTTGTTGTGAGTTGACCGATTACCCATGAGCCCACCACCAGAACCGAAGCAATCTGTGCTGCCGAAGCTATTGGGAGCCCTCGAGAAATTACGAGAGTGGTCCCAGCAACACCCACTCAAAGGACCGCTGATTGCAGTTGGAAGCGGTCTTGGTGCCACTTTGCTTGGCCCACTTGCACTCGAACAAGTTCAGAAGTCGAGCCACTACGCCTCTTTTTCAGAAGCCAAACCAGTAGATAAATTGCTGGATGCTCTAGGATGGTGCTTCACAGGAACAATACCAATCCCTGTGTTGTTGATATGGATATCTGTTCCGGTGGTCTTGTTGGTGCGGCAGCGATGGTTAAAGAGACAAAGAGAACTGCCTGCCGGTAAAAAATCTCCAGCGCTCGTGGCGGAAATCGAAGACCTAAATTACCAGCTTGAGCAAGAGCGAAAGAAGCGCCGCGAAACACCAACGAGAGCGAAGCCAAAAGAAATGCCCAACGTCCTGAATGGACACCCCGATCATTATTCGGTCATCAGCTTTCTTTTCAAATTCAAGAACTGCACATGCAACGATCTTTGTCGAGAACTACAGCTTGAACAATCTAAAGCGCTGAAGATTCTTAGGGACTTAGAAATAACCTATCACCTGATTGATCGCGTTGGGCAAAATAGGCATCAGTCGACCGTTTATGCCCTCAATGACAACGGCACCAAGTACGCAGCGGGCCGCAAGATGACTCCGGGCAATCAAACGATGAGCGACATTTGGGCCAGCGAAGCGGAAAAGGAATTGGCTACGACACGGACAGCGCTTGCCGATGCGAAGCGGCAGCTGGCCGATGAACAAGCCAAAACAGCCGAGTTGTCTCACAAGGTCTCCCAACTAACGGGTCCGAAAATCGGAATACTGCCAGGATGAAGGGCAAAAATAAACCAATCCAAAACCTTCCCTTTCCGCCCTTTCAGGGCTTCGCGTTGTCGCCCCAGGGCGTTGCCCTGGGCTGCGACAGGCCGTCCCGTCGGGACTCCGGAATCGGAGAGCGGCGCTGTTCGGAGGTGTTCGTCGCGACAGGCCGTCTTGTTGGGTCCCAGCGGCGTTTGATCGTCACTGGGTCCCGGAGATTGACAAGGACGGCGTGATGGCTTCCGCGCCGGAACTGGGCGGTTCTTTTCCTCGGCCCTCCACGTCACAAGGCTTGCCGCCGGGGCCGTTCTCTGAAAAAGTGCCGGTCAACCGCCCTTTCTCCCTGTGAAACCTGATTCGGACCCCCCTTCCCCCGCCGATCCCAAGGACAATCCCGCCTTCCAGACCGGGGCGATGACGCTGGGGCCGGAGGATGTGACCATCGCGGTGCCGAATCTCAAAAAAGGCCAGCCGCCGCCGGTGGCTGCCCCTCCCGCCGACGCCACGGGCATGATCACGCTGGGGCCGGAGGATGTGACCATCGCGGTGCCGAATCCGAGCCGCAGCCTGCCTGCGGCGACGATGGGCCACGGCAGCCCCGCGAATCCTGCGGGCATGCCGACGGGGGCGATGACGCTGGGGCCCGAGGACGCGACGATCGCGATTCCGACGGGCAAGCCGCCGACCCTGCCGGGCGCGGCCACCGTTCACAGCCACGGCGGGCTGCCTGCGGCGACGGCGGCGTCGATGACATCGATGGGGAAGGCGAAGCCGAAATCGCACATCGAATCCCTGACGGGCAACGACGGCTGGATCGGCGACCGCTACCGCCTGCTGGACAAGCTGGGCGAGGGCGGCTTCGGCCTGGTCTATCGCGCGGAGCAGGTGAAGCCACTGCACCGGCTGGTGGCGGTGAAGCTGTTGAAGGCGGGGGTGACCTCGGCCGACATCCTGGGACGGTTCGCGATCGAGAAGCAGACGCTGGCGATCATGGAGCACCCGAACATCGCGAAGGTGCTGGATGCGGGCGAGACGGAGATGGGGGCGCCCTTCTTTGTGATGGAGCTGGTGAAGGGCCGCTCCATCACGACCTACTGCAAGCAGAACGACTACGACGTGCGGCAGCGGCTGGCCTTGCTCATCCCCGTGTGCCAGGCGGTGCATCATGCGCATCAAAAGGGGATCATTCATCGCGATTTGAAGCCGGGGAACATCCTGGTGGCGGACGAGGCGGGCAAGGCGGTGCCGAAGGTGATCGATTTCGGCATCGCGAAGGTGCTGGAGGGCGAAGGCTCCGGCCACACCATCGCCACGGGGATCGATCAGCTCGTCGGCACGCCCGGATACATCAGCCCGGAGCAGATCGAGCACGGCAGCGCGCACATGGACACGCGCTCGGACGTGTATGCGCTGGGCGCGATCCTGTTCGAGCTGCTGTGCGGACGGGCGCTGATCACGCCGTCCGACATCGCGCAGAAGCCGATCCACATCCTGCTGCGCGAGCTGGCGGAGAAAGACGCGCCGAAGCCGTCCACCATCGAGCCTTCCGTGAAGGGCGATCTCGACTGGATCACGCTGAAGGCGCTGGAGCGCGATCCGAACCGCCGCTACGGCAGCGCGTCCGACCTGGCGGATGACATCACCCGCTTTTTGAAATACGAGCCGATCGTCGCCCGCCCGCCGAGCCGTGGCTACATGATCTCACGCTTCGTGCGGCGTCATCGCATCGGCGTCGCAGCCGCGGCGGCGATCGCCTTCGCGGTGGTGACGGGCGGCATCACCAGCACGGCGATGTATTTCAAGGCGGAGCGCAACCGCATCGAGGCCGAGCAGGGCCGCGAGAACCTGCGCAAGTCCTACAGCCGCTCCGACGAGCAGATGGCCCGCCAGCGCATGGATGGGAACCAGGGCAACGATGCCGTGGCCTACCTGGCACGTGCGCTGCGCACCGATCCGGCGAACGAACTGGCCTCCACGAACCTGCTGTCGCTGCTGGCGAACACGCACCTCATCCGCTCTGACACGCCGCCGCTGAATCTGCCGGAAGGCGCGGCCAGCGCCTCCAAGGTGGCCATCAGTCCGCAGGCAGGCGTGGCGCTGGCGGTGTCGGCCGTCCGGCTCAAAGGAGCCGGAGGGGACGATTCGGTGCAGAAACGCGAGACGATCTCCACCTGGAGCCTGAAAACCGGCGAACGCACGGATCATCCCATGCCACCGGGCGTGCGGGTGACTTGTCTGGAGGTGACCCACGATGGAGCGAACGCGATCATCGGCCGCGAGGATGGCAACCTCGAGCTGTGGTCGCTCAAGGACGGCAAACGCCGCAACCTGCAGCCACGCATGCCGAACATCGTGACCTGCGTCGCCTTGTCCGGCAATGGGGAGAAGCTCCTCGCCGGCAGCGAGATCGACGAGCAGGGCCAAGGCACGATCCAGGCCTGGAACCTGCAGCAGCCGCAGGACCCGGCGCGTGTGATGAAGCAAAAAGGCGTGGTGAACGAGATCGCGGCCGATCACAACGGCATCTTCGCCACCTCCATTTACGGCGGTGATGCGATCAACGCGCAAGGCGATGACGGTGCCGCGACCACCTGGGACCTGCGCAACGGCCTGCCGGTGGGCGATCCCATCGAGGTGGACAAGGGTCTGCTGCATGTCGCCATCGACCCCCGGCAGGAGATCGTGGCCCTCGGCATGAACAACGGGACCGTTTACGTGGGCAGCTTCCGCAACAACGGCGAGGTGCTGCCGCCGCTCTCGCATCCATCATCGGTCACGGCGCTGGCCTTCAGCGCGGATGGGAAGTCGATCGTCGTCGGCGACGGCGGCGGCTACACCTACCATTGGAATCTTGAAGACGGGAAACTGCTGTTCCCCGCCCGCCAGCATGCGGGCGACGTGATCAAGGCGACGCCCGCCGCGGATACCAGCCTGGTGGTCAGTCTGTCGCGTGAAGGCGAGGTCAGCGTGTTTGATTCGCAAACGCAGGCGCTGCTCACCGCACGGCTGAAACGCACCATCCAGGACGCCAAAATCACCCGCGATGGCTCGCTGCTCGCGATCGCACCGAAGGGTCTGCCGATCATCCAGGTCTGGAACATCCACGAGCGCATGTCAGGCCGTCGGTTTGTCGATGTCCTCGACAAAAATCTCATCACCCGCGTCCAAGGGCCGGAAAACTCGCCCGATCAACTGCGCACGGCCGAGGTCAGCGGCGCGAACCGGCAGAAGTCCCTCTACGCGGCCGCCGATCCGGACGGCACCGTGTTCATTTACGATGCGAAGACGCTGAAACCCGTCGGATTGCCGCTCAGGCACCCGCCGGCCGTCGGCGCGGTCACTTTGACGATGGATGAGAAGCTGCTGATCACCTCCGGTCGTGACCGCGAGGTGCGCGTGTGGGACATCGCCACGCGGAAGAACATCGTGAGCCTGCGCCACGAGTCCTACGTGCCCGTGCTGGCGCTGGGCCAGGACGACCAGCGGCTCGTCACCGTCACGGATGAAGGGGAAATGCGCGTGTGGCACTTCCGCACCGGGGACTGCCTCACGCCGGGCGTGCGTGACACGCCGCGTCAGAACACGGAGCAGCCGGGCATCGTGGTCGCCCGGGTGTCGCAGGATGACAAGACGCTGCTGTTCCGCGTCTCGGAGCACGCCTTCTTCAGCGTGCCGATGCCGCCCAAGGGCGTGGTGCTGCCGGAGTGGTTCCTGAAGTTCGCCGAGGGCCTCGCACGACGTCATCTCACGCCAGATGGCCGCCTGGAGACCCTCGGATTGGAGGAATTCGACGCTGCGGTGGCCGCCTTGCCCAAAACAGCCGCCCAGGGGGATGAAATCGCCCTGCGCTGGGCAAAATGGCTGCTCACACCGGCGGCAACGCGTTCGCTTTCGCCCATGGACGACATGCCGTTCGATGAATACCTGCGCTCCCTCAAAGCGCAGGGCTCCCCGGCCGCCGCACGCGAATACCTGCGCTACCGCCCACAAGATCGCGACGCCGCCGAGCTGTCGAAGAAACTCGTCCCTGCGCTGCCGAAGTGACGCCACAGGCGGACGGAGACAGAAACAAGAGGGCAGAAACATGGTTTTTGTCCCTCTGGCTTCTGCCAGCCAGTAAGGCACGCGGGAGACATGCGGACTGGGCCGTGTGTGAAAACGGTCTCTGACAGCCTGTTCCAGAAAGCCAGCGCCGACGGCGCGGCATTCCTAAGCCCAGGGCAAAGCCCTGGGTCTGCAAGAACCGGCAGCACTCCCGAATGGAGTGAAGCCCTGCAAGGGCGGGACTCGACTCAGGGTGATCTTTGCGGAAGCACGGCGTCGAGTGCCGCCCTTGCAGGGCTGACTCTCGTCATCGGTGAGACGGACTCGCAGTCACGCGCCGTTGGCGCTTCTCACCACCTACACTGCCTTTCTCACACGCGTGTGGCTTCAACTTCCTGTGTGCATCGCTTCCGAGGTTGGAGTCCAGGCTTTATCCGATCCGCGGGCTGTGAGACGTTCGGATCGCCTGAAGGCTACACTCCAACCTCTGCCAATGAATGCTTGCTCTGAACAAGGGTGGGAAATGCGGACCTGCATTTCTCACACTCTCTCGGCAAACGGTCACAGCCTGAAGCTGCACTCCACGTAGCTCGGAATT
>NZ_JACSRD010000216.1 GCF_014879935.1 Prosthecobacter sp. | reverse complement strand
CGTTATCCAACCCGTGAGTACAACTTCTTTCTCTCGCCTTTTGAGGTTTTAAAACACTGCCTAGGTTGGAGTGCTGATAGACAATCAGATGTGAGCTGTTCTGGCAGGAGGCCAGCAGCAGAACTGCCAGTAGAGGTATTGTGATGCGGTATGTCGTCATGGGAGTTGAGGTGTTGTGTGTTTGGGAGAATTTCTCGAATGCTGACGGATGAAAAATTCTGGCGGCCCTTGCCGGCCGGGGCTGCGTACACGCAGTTCCACATCGCCGCTGGCATCCAGACAAGTAAATTCAGTGAACTGTGCTCCCACATTAAGTCCTGCGAATGCGGGTGCTATTCCCAACGCGATACCATGGGAACGGCGGCTGACATGGAGCGGCTTTTGATCCGGTAAACCCACCCAGATGCCCCTTGCGGAATTGAGGCGTGGGAGCTCTCCCTCGTAAAAAGCGACCACATCTTCTGCACCAAGCGTCATCGTGTTCATGCCATGTGCGTGGATGACACCCAGCCCCCTTGTCTTTAGTGTGGCAGTGTAGCCGCCATCTGCCGTTTGATACTGCACTGCTTGATAAGTGCCTGCCGCACCACTGCATGAAATCAACAGTAGAAGACAGACCATCAGGCCGAAAAATGGACACCATGAAAGCATAAGGGTCGGAAAGATTATCCACCCATCGGTCTGCCCAGAGGCAGTTTGAAGGTTTTGCGGATGGGGCGGCTGGTTTCCTGGGTGTAGGGCCAGAGCACGTCGGCGGTGTGTTGGACGGCGCTGCGGCGGGTGTTGATCTTTTGCACTAGGGCATCACGACTCACGCGGTTGAGGCCCTTGTCTTCGGTGGCCTGGCCCTGGCCGCTCTCGGCACTACGGTAGGCGGTGAGCAAAGCTTCCATTGAGGCGACTCTTGCGGCGGTCTTGAAACCCGGAAGTGAATCTGCCTTGGCCTTGCCGATCAGCATTTCGGCGGTTTGGAGCAACAGCGTGCGACTGGGATTAGGGCGCAGGCCGATGAGGTAGCCGTCCAGGGGGGAATTCGTCTCAGGATCATCGTCTTCGGCCAGCATCTTGTGCTTCTGCCTCGCGGCGCTCTGGATGTGCTGAAGACCTTGGAAGAGCACTTTCTCCGCAGCACGTGCCTCTGCCGTGGCAGCTTCGGAAGCGTCTCCATTGCCGGCAGCCTCCGCAATGCGGCGGCGGGTTTCCACAGTTAACACGGTCAGGCCATTCAAGTAAGCGTCATCAATGTCCTGCTCGGTAAGTTCCGCTGCGTGGCCGCTTGCGGCAGCCAGCAGATCCCCAGCCGTTTCGATGTCCTCAAGCTGCGCCTGATTGAAGTAACCACGCTCGTGGGCGGCTGATGTCGCAGGAGGTGAGCTTGGATTCTCAGGCGCTGGAGTGCCGGCGTCAGGCATAATGGTGAAAAATGCGGGTTGATCCTGTCGCAGCACCTAGAATGATATGCGATATTTGCAGTATGAAATATAAAGGTGTGATTTGTCACCAACTTTTTCTCACTAACGATTCTAGCTTATGTAATTGTCATTATTTTCTGACAAATGTGTTCCTGTTTATTGATGTGCCTGCAAAATCTCTTGGTTTAACACAGCGGCATATCGCCAGCGCCCCTTAGCCAAGTCTCCTGAAACTGCGTTTTCGGCCCACAGACATGAGACGCACAGCTCAACAAGTTTGAAAACGCTCTCCCAGGGTCTTGCGGAAACAAGGCGGTCTGGCGGGTAAAATCAGCCTTCCACAACATGAATTAGCTCTGAAACCATCACACAGCCCCCCAACTTCCGATTTGGAGGAAAACATAGGAATGAGCTTTCGGCACAATGGAAATGAAGGCAAAAACATCAGAATCGATGTCTGGCGCATTGATGCGGGCCTTAAAAACAACCGATTCTTCCCTCAGTGCATCAAGCGGCCCTTCACAAACAAAGGGTTTGATCGAGAGGGCAAAGGAAACGCAGACAGGAACAACGAAACGAGTGGCTCACGCAGGTTTCATGCGTGGCAGTTGCATCCGAAGCCGTCAAACGGTTCTGTTGAGGCCGTCTCTTGTGAATTTCACTCAGCACATCCACCCAGTGTTCTAGGGCAGCGCGAATTTTGCCAGCCAGTCCAAAGACTGATAACTGCGACCACACATGCCATTTGGGTCCAATAATTGTAAAAATCACTTCTTCATCACATACGCGAAGAAATCCTTCAGATCCGCATCGCTCATGCCGGCGGTGAGGCCTTCGGGCATCAGCGAAACTGGGGACGCCTCCAGCTTCTCGATGTCGGCCTGTTTCACCGCTGTTTTGTTGCCAGCCATGTCCTTGATGACGATGCCGCTGGCGTCTTGCGCGTCCATGAGGCCGGTGAGGATCTGGCCGCCCTTGGTTTTCACGATGTAAGCGCCGAAACCTTCGCGGATTTCCATGCTGGGCATGAAAAGATTGTCGAGCCAGAAGTCCGCGTTCGTGCGGTCGTGGCCTGTCAGATCAGGGGCGATCTTGCCGCCTTCGCCAAACAGCGTGTGGCACACCGCGCAGCGGGCGGCGAACTGAAGTTTGCCTTTTTCAGCATCGCCGAGGCCGGTTTTGAGCACGGCTTTGATGCGCTCGGCCTCTTTCTTCTTTTCCGGCGTCGGTCCGGTGGCGAGGAGGCCGCGCCAATGCTTTTCGATGCTCGCGTCGATGTCCGCATCCTTGTGCAGGCTGAGCTGGCGGACGATGTCGATGGTGAAATGCTTCGCGGGCACTTTCCATTCGTTGACGAAGTTCATGAGAATCTGCGCCCACTCTTTGCGACCAGCCATGACACGCAGCGCGTCCTCGCGCAGCGCCTTGTCGCCGGCAATCTGACCTTCCCAACCGAGCAGCAAGGCCTCGGGGATGCGTTTGTCGTCAAACCTGGCCACGGCCTGCAAAATGCCGCGTTTGAGGCTCGGAGCCGCGCTGGACTTCAAAATCGCCACCATCGGCATCACGGCGTCGTTTTTGCCGAGTTCGGCCAAAGTCTTTGCGATGGCGATTCGGGCTGTATTGGTCGCTTTGGAGTCAGCGAGGAGTTTGAGCGCGTTTTTGAGCGCCTCCGCGTTTCCGCTGCGCAACGCGAGTGTGAGATCACCGCCGCTTTGCTTCGCCATGTAGTCGTTGAGAGCCTTTTGCAGTGCCTCCGGCAGTTTCGGCATCTCCGCGCCTTCAAACGCCGAGGCGATGCCGGCGATGAATTTGCCGCGCAGGGCCTCATCGTTCGTCAGCGCGAGCAAATCGGCACACGAATTGAGATTCTCCTCGCCACCGGCTAGCGCATAGCGTTTCGCGAGCTTTTCGGCGAGGTGGTCGCGGAAAAGCTTGGTTTTGAGAAAGGCGGTGTCGGATTTGAGGAAGGCAAAAACGGCCTCACGCTCCTTTTCCGCCTTCGATTCGAGCGCCCACCAGGCGAGAAGCGGCAAATGACCGCTTTCGTCGTCTGCTTCGCCGCTCCAGAGAAGCGGCAGCGCGTCTTTGGCAGCGAGTTTCTTCGCGGAGGCGAGGATTTGCGCTCGGACTTCGGGATGTCTTTCTTCTTTGGAAAGGCGGATGAGGGCATCCGCACTCCTGTTTTCTTCGCCGATCATCTTCACGGCCCAGCGACGAATGTAGGGATCATCGTAACGAAGAAGATTGGCGATAACCTCTTCATCCACCTGCTCCGTCAAATCTAGTGCCCACACCTCATCTATGGTGAGAGTCCGTTTGGGCATCGATTTTCTGATGGTGATGCCAATCTTGCCGTCACCCCGCCACCCAAGCTCCAACGCTGCCTGTTTTCTGAGCCACTCGTTTGGATGGCTCAGGTAGCTATAAAGACTCTCTCCTGTTTCCTTGCTCAAATCAAACGGCTTCAGCTTTGGCGCACCACTCGCAGGACGCACACGATAGATTCTGCCACTCGTTTTGTGCCAGTCATCGACGGGGCTGACGTGGCTGAGGCGGGTGTCATACCAGTCGGCCATGTAGAAGCCGCCATCGGGGCCGACGCCGGCCCACACGGGGCGAAACCAACGGTCGGTGGTGGTCATGAGCTGCTCTTCATCCTTGGTTCGGAAGGTGGAGCCGTCCGGGATGAGCTGGCTGACATAGACGAGGTTTTGCAGCGCGTTCGGCGCGATGATTTTGCCTTCGTAGGCGCTGCCGAGCAGGCCGCCTTCATAAATTGCGAAGGCTTGGGGGAAGCGTTTGTTGTCGCCCTCGTGGCGCATGTGCTCGAACCAGCCGAAGGCATACGGATTGGTGAGCGGGCCGTGTTTGCCCCAGCCTTTGATGCCGTAGCTGCCCTGCTCGTAGTGCATGCCGCGCGTGGCGCCGTTCGTGCCGGAGAAAATGCGGCCCTTGCTGTCGATATCGAGGCTGAAGGTGTTCCCGCCGCCCTCGGCGTAGATTTCGAAGGTCTTCTTCTTGGGGTGGTAGCGCCAGATGCACTGGCCTTCCCATTTCACGTTCTTGGTGTTGGCGCTGCTGACATTGCCGGTCGTTGTGCTGCCATTCGCGCCGTAAAGCCAGCCGTCCATGCCCCATTGCAGGTTCGTGGCGACGCTGTGGGTGTCCTCCAAGCCGAAGCCGCTGAGCTCCACCTCGGGATCGCCATCCGGTTTGGCATCGAAATCGGCATCGGGATAGCTGAGCAGGTAAGGCGGATTCAACACCCAGATGCGGCCCATGCCATGCAGCGCCGCGCTGGCGATGTTCAGGCCGGTGATGACGTCCTCGTGCCTGTCGAAAAAGCCGTCGCCATCCGTGTCCTCGAACACGGTGATCTTGTCCGCGCCTTTGTCACCCCGTGGCGGCGGCAGCGGCACTTTGTCGAACTTTGCGCGGAGGTGCTGGTCGTAGCTGACGATCTTCAAGCCGGCGGGAAACTGGTATTGGCGATACTGCGTGACCCACATGCGCCCCTTCGAGTCCCAGCTCGCGTAAAGCGGCTGCTCGACGATGGGCTCATGCGCCATGAGGTCGATGGAGACATCGCTGCGATGCTTGAACTTCTTCACGGCCTCCTGCGGCGGCGTGGGCGGTGTGTCATCGCGCATCACGCCGCGACCGGGGCGTGTCTCCATGATCTTTTTGACCGCTTCGTTTCCGGCCACGTCATCAGGTTTGACGTTTTGGGCGGCGGCAGTGAGCGCGGAGGTGCCCAGCGCGAGGAGAAGGAGGCGCGATTTCATGGTGGAATCGAAGAAACTGCGGTGGGGAGGGCGATTCTTGCGGGCTTGTCGCGAGTTCCGGTATTTTCGTGCGGCGAGGTCCGATGGCTAAAGTTCAAACTAAGGCTCGCAGCGGTTGCTCGCATCGCCGGGTGTGTCACAGTACCCGACTGATGCGACTCACCAGCAGCTCCAGCTCCGCCACGCCTGTTGTGACCCGTTCCGCGCCGCCATCGCCGTCGGAGCTGTCCACCATGATGCCGTTTGGCCGTTATTCGGTGCAGGCGCAGGTCGGGATCGGCGGCATGGGCACGGTGTATCGCGGCACGCAGCTCAGCCTGGGCAGGCCTGTCGCCATCAAGGTGCTGCGAGTCAGCGACGGCTACGACTTCGCCTTCGAAGACCGTTTCCGCCGCGAGGCACGGGCAATGGCCACGCTGAACCACCCGAACATCGTGGCGATCTACGACTACGGCCACCTCGGTGCGGATTTCCTGTTCTTCGTCATGGAGTTCGTCGATGGCACCGACCTCGGCGAGATCATGCGCCTCAATCGCATGACGCCGGAGCTCGCGTTGCAGTTGCTGCCGCAGATCTGCTCCGGGCTGGAATACGCGCACCTGAAAGGCATCGTCCACCGTGACATCAAGCCTGCGAACATCATGCTCACCCGCCAGGGAGAGGTGAAGATCACCGATTTCGGTCTCGCCAAGGACGTGGCGCACGGCGCGTCCGTCGCCACGGAGACGCACATGGTCATGGGCACGCCGGAGTATGCCGCGCCGGAGCAGTTCAACGCGCATCGTGACGTGGATCACCGTGCGGACATCTATGCGCTGGGAGTGCTGATGTATCAGATGCTCACCGGGGCGCTGCCGCGCGGCTCCTGGCAGGCGCCTTCAGTGCTGCGGCCGGGCTTGGATGCACGCATCGATGGCATCGTCATCCGCGCGCTGATGCACGACCGCCAGCACCGTTATCAGTCCCTCGGCGACATGCGCCGGGCCATCGAGGCGGCGCTCGTTCCCGTCGTGCAGACGCCCAGCCGGCCGCTGCAAATGCCGAAAGCCAGCGCCGGGCGCATCCTCCTGCTGGAGGACGATCTGATGGTGCGTGACCTGCTGCGCCGTGCGCTCGAAAAGGCATCGTTCGAAGTCGTGGAAACGGGCGATGGCCGGGACACGTTGCGCCTTTACCAGGAAGCCATGGTCCAGGGCCGCCCCTACGATCTGGCCATCCTCGATCTCACCATCCCGGATGGCATGTGCGGCCGGGAAACGATGTTGCACCTCCGCCGGCTCGATCCGCAGATTCTTGCGATCGTCTCCTCTGGCTATCGTGACGATCCGGTCATGCAGGACAGCGCCGCCTACGGTTTCGCCGGAGCTTTGCCGAAGCCCTACCAAGTGGAGGGACTGCTGCAGATCGTGAATGGAGCGCTGGCGGTGGGGCGCAGGCGGGCAGTGTGACTCACATCACACGCACCGCAGCCTGGGACTCCATCGCCTGCCAGACGGCATGGACGACACGCATGTACATCATGCCTTCGTTGAAATCGGGCTTCGGACGCGGTGCTGCGGGATCACGCACGGCGGCGATGAAATCGCGCTCCACCGTCCAGCTTCGCTGCATCTCGGTCGGGACCGGTAGGGTTTCCAGTTTCCCGCCGCGTTTGCCGAGCTGGATCTCGTCGGTGACAAAATCATAGCTCAGCGTGCCCTCGGAGCCAAACAGCCACAGCTTGTCCGTGGGCGCGTGAGCTGCCACGCCGCTGAAGAGCATGGAGGCCTCGATGCCGTTGCGGAATTGCGCCATCACGTTGACGAAATCGGGAATGTCCACCTCGACGCCGCCGCGTTCAGGAATGACCACATTGCCACGGGCCTCGACCTCGATGATGTGCCCCAGCCAGCGCTGCAGAACCTCGGTGTATATGCCCAAGGTGAGAATCTGGATGCCGCTCAGCTCGGATTGCTGCCGCCAGTGCACCGGGGCGGCCGGATCGAGCCACGCGTCATTGAAGCTGTGCAGCATCGCCTGATGCGGCGTGCCGATCGCACCTTCGGCGAGCAGTTGCTTCACCAATTCGCCTCCCTTCATGCCATGTGGCGCTGGGCAGATGCCCGTCACCAGCTCCGGATAACGGATTGACGCCTCCCACATCTGGTTCGCCTCGGGCAGCGATGCGGCCATGCGGGCCTGGGTGAAGGCATGCTTTCCATGTTGCAGCGCGTAGCACGTCATCTCCGCATGCATGTAAGGGTGCGTGCCGATCCACACCACATCCACGTCTGGCGACGACGCCACCTCCTCCCAGCGCTCCACAGGCTGCGCCTCCGGGGCGAACTCGCGGCGGAATGCCTCCGCGCTGGGGAGCGAACGGTTCGCCACCTGCACGATCTGCACGCCCGGGATCGCCCGCAGGCCGGGCATGTGGCGTTGTTTGACGATGCCGCCGGCACCGATGATGCCGACGCGGACGGGAGAAGGAGCTTCGCTCATGGTGGATGGTTAGAAGAGTGGCTTATGGGTTCGATGGACGGGTGCATGAAGCTCACTGGCCTTGCGAAGTCCAGCGACCAATCCATCATCCATCAATCCGACGATCCATTCATAACGCTGCCTCTCCGCATGCAAATCCTGCACCTCTACATCTCGCCTGAGCACAATTACTTCGGACACCACGGCCAGCCGGCGGGCACCGCACCGGTGATCGAGGTGCCCCAGGTTGAGTGCGTCGCGGGCAAGGGGCTGGTGGGCGACCGCTTCTTTGGCTGGAAGGACGACTACAAGGGCCAGGTGACTTTTTTCGAGCACGAGCAGTACGAACGCCTGTGTGAAAAGCTCGGCGTCATGGGCGTGACGCCTTCCGCCTTCCGCCGAAACGTCATCACGAAAGGCGTGGACCTCAACACGCTCATCGGTGTCGAATTTGAAGTGCAGGGCGTCCGCTTCCTCGGCACGCAGGAGTGCAGCCCCTGCTACTGGATGGATCAGGCCTTCGCCGAAGGTGCGGAGCTGGCGCTCAAAGGCCACGGCGGCCTGCGGGCCAAGATCCTGAGCGACGGCATCCTCAAAACCTCATGAACGCCCCTTTTGCCACCGCTTTGCTCGCCGGCGGGCGCTCCACGCGCATGAAGCAGGACAAAGCCCTCCTGCACTGGCATGGCCAGGATTTATGGCAGGCGCAGCTTCACAAGCTGCAAAGCATCGGCGCGTCACGCGTCCTGCTTTCCTGCCGTGCGGAGCAGCCGCTCTTTGTCAGCCCGGAGGAGGGCGTGGAGACGCTGCACGATCCTGATGATGTGGATCAAGGGCCTCTCGGTGCCATCGCCCGCTGTCTGGAGCATGTGCAGATGCCGCTGTTCGTGCTCGCTGTGGACATGCCCTGGATGACCGCGGCGTTTTTGCGTGAGCAGATCGCAAAACATGACCGTGCGGACCAAGGATGGTTCTTCCGTGGCTCCCACGGTGACGAGGCTCTCGCCGGCATGTATGTGCCCGCGATGCTGCCGCTGATGCGCAAGGCGCTGGAAGACCAGGACTTGAAGCTGCAGCGCCTCATTGAGACGTGCGTTCATTCCGGGACCGCCATCACCTGCCCAATCGAAGACCATCAAGCCGCGTTCTTTCACAATGTGAACACGCCGGCGGACCTGAAGTGAATCTGGCCGTCAGACATCGTGTGAGCGACCTCCGTCGGATGATTCGACGATTGGTGCAATGATTCGAACGACTTTGTAATGGTGCATCAATTCAGCCGCTGCTTAAATCGGCGCCGATCACAACCCGTCTCCCGACGTGATAGAACTCTTCAACGCCGCCATCGCTCCGCACCAAGTGCTGCTGACTCTGCTTCTGGCGTTGGTCGTATGCTACTGGCTGCTTGTCATCCTCGGTGCGCTCGACTTCGAAGCCGATCTCCCCGACGCCGATCTCGATCTGGATTCGGACGGGCATCACGCCCACCACGGCATGAGCACGGGCGGTGTCTGGATCACCGCAGGCCGCCTTTTTGGATTCTCCCAGGTTCCGATCGTGGTCTGGTTGAGCTTTCTCTTCCTTTTCATGTGGTTCCTCTCGCTGGTGCTCAATGAGAAGTGGAATCCTTCTCACAGCATCCTTCAGACCTTCATCCTGCTTCTTCCCAATCTGGTCGGCAGCCTCGTCATCACCAAGCTCGTCACCATTCCAGTCGCCCGGCTCTTCAAAGCGATGGCGGATTCCGATACGGAAGCCGAGGTGGTCATTGGCCGCACCGGCACCGTCTGCTCCATCGAAGCCGACGAAACCTACGGTCAGCTCGAAATCACCGCCAACGGCGCTCCGCTTCTCATCAATGTCCGCACGCAAGGTGGCACGCTCGTGAAAGGCACGCAGGCCAAAATCACCTCCGCAGGCCCCGACAACGCCTTCTACTTCATCGAATCTGTTTAACTCCCGATCTCTCAAACCATGCAAACATACCTCCCAACACTCGCAGTCCTCCTCGAAGGCAGCATCCTCGTCGGAGTCATCGCCATCGGCATCTTCCTCGGTGTGCTGATTCTATTCTCGCGCTTCTTTCGCAAGGTCACGCAAGGCCAGGCCATCGTGCGAAATGGCGTCGGCGGCACCAAGGTGTCCTTCAACGGCATGCTGGTCATCCCGGTCGCCCATCAGGCCGAGTACATGGACATCTCCGTGAAGCGCATCGAGATCGAGCGCAAAGCCAACGAAGGCCTCATCTGCAAAGACAACCTCCGCGCTGACATCAAGGTCGCCTTCTTTGTCCGCGTGAACAAGACGCCCGAAGACGTGCTGCGTGTCGCGCAGAGTATCGGTTGTGCCCGTGCGAGCGCGGTGGACACCATTCGCACGCTGTTTGATGCCAAATTCTCCGAGGCGCTGAAGACCGTCGGCAAGCGATTCGACTTCGTGCAGCTCTACAATGAGCGCGATCACTTCAAGAGCGAGATTTTGAAGGTCATCGGCACCGACTTGAACGGGTTCACGCTCGACGACTGCGCCATCGACTTCCTGGAGCAGACGCAGCTCGAAAATCTCGATCCGGACAACATTCTCGACGCCGAGGGCATCAAAAAGATCACCGAACTCACCGCCGCGCAGGCCAAGCTGGCCAACAACATCCAGCGCGACAAGGAGAAGGTCATCAAGCAGCAGGATGTGCAGGCTCGTGAGGCCATTTTGGAGTTGGAACGCCAGCTCGCCGAAACGGAGGCCAAACAAAAGCGCGACGTCGAAAGCGTCAAAGCCCGCGAAATGGCCGAAATGATGAAAGTGCAGGAAGAAGAGCGTTTGAAGGCCGAACGCGCCAAAATCACCGCCGACGAAGAAATCGCCGTCGCCACACAAAACAAGGATCGCCAGGTTTTGGTCGCCCAGCGCAACAAAGAGCGCACCGATGCCGTCGAGGTCGAACGCGTGACCCGCGACCGCGATTTGGAGATCATCGAGCGTCAGCGCATCACCACGCTGAAGGACATCGAGAAGGAAAAAGCCGTCGAAGTGGAGAAAAAGAACATCCAGGAGGTCATCAAAGACCGCGTGGCGCTCGAAAAGACCGTCGTCGTCGAGCAGCAGAAGATGAAGGACACCGAAGCCTTCGCCACCGCCGACCGCGAGAAGCAAGTCGCACTCACCAACGCCGAGAAAAACGCCCAGGAGCAGCTCATTCAGAAAATCAAAGAAGCCGAAGCCGCCAAACAAGCCGCCCAGCTCGCTGCCGAGCAGGCTGCCTTCACGGCCATCAAAGCCGCCGAAGCTGCCAAGCAGGCTGCCGAGCTCCACGCTCAAGAAATCCTCACCCTCGCCGAAGCTCGCCAAGAATCGGCCGCGAAGGACGCTGCGGCCGAGAAATCTATCGCCGAAGGTAAAACGGCCACTTCCGCCGCTGTCGGACTCGGCGAAGCTCAAGTTTTGCTCGCGAAGGCCGAAGCCTCGCAGAAGCAGGGCACCGTCGATGCCGAAGTGACGCAGTTGAAACTCGCCGCCGAGGCCGATGGCATTACGAAGAAGGCCCAGGCCATGAAGTTGCTCGAAGACGCCGGTCGTCAGCACGAGGAGTTCAAGCTCAACCTCGACAAGGACAAGGCTGTGGCTCTCGCTGAGATCCACATTCAGAAAGACATCGCCGCCGCGCAGGCTGGCGTGCTCGGCGAGGCTATGAAGTCCGCCAAGATCGAAATCGTCGGCGGCGAAAGCCAGTTCTTCGACAAGATCACCAGCGCCATCGGCACCGCCCGTGCCGTGGACCGCATGGTCGAAGGCAGTCGCACGCTCACCGACGTGAAGGAAACTTTCTTCAACGGCGATCCCGACTACTTCAAAGCCCAGCTCAAAACAGTGGTCGATCAATTCGGCCTCACGGCCGAAGATACGAAGAACCTCACATTGTCCGCTTTGTTCGCGAAGCTCATCGGCTTGAATCCTGATGCTGGAACGCTCAACAAGCTCACCAGCATGATTGGTGCTGCGGGTCGTTTTGGCCTGAGTGAGTCGAACGTGGCCGGTCTGCTGGCTGCGAAGGCGAAGAAGTAACACCAACCCGCTCGCCAGTCTCGTTTTAGAGTTCCCCTCACCTAACCTCTCCCCGCAAGTGAGCCAAAGAGTTAACGATCATCCTAAGCGGGGAGAGGGACCAGAAAGCGCTCTCCCTCTCCCCGCGAAAGAATTCACGCCGACACCTAGTCTCACTCGCGGGGAGAGGGTTGGGGTGAGGGGCAGCCCAGCAAATCCGTTTCGTCATTGAATGTCCGATCCCACTCCATCACCCCAACCCTCTCCCCAGCTCGAAGCGGGTGCTTACGAAGTCATTCGTCAGCGCTTGTCAAAGCACGGCTCGGAGTTGCAGCGTCGGCTGGATTTGCTGAACAACGACCGGAAGGCGGAGTTCGGCGGGATTGAGACGGCGTTGCTCACCACGACGCGTCTCACGACGGACAACAACTGCGTGCCGCGCGACATGGCGGCCATCGGGCCGAAGCGCTTCCTGTTTGGCTACAATGTGCATCTCGGGCTGCGCTCGACGATGAAGATTGAGGACGTCTTCGCGGTGTATGACTACCAGGAGGGCGATCACAGCTTCCACACGAACAAAGACGCGATCCTTGGCGATGTGCAGTTCGCGGAGGACTTCGCTTATCTCTACAGCTACTACAAACACGCCACCTTCCTGAAGTTCCACCGTATCGGGCCGCATCTTTACATGGGCTTTCAGGTCGGACAGCGGGCGACGGAGGTCAAAACCTTCAAATGGCTCGTCAATGATGAAAAGGGCACGCTGAAGTATCTCGGCAATCGCAGCGATCACGAGTTCGTATTCCCGACACCGCAGGAGTTCGCGTGGAAGCGGGCCACGCGGGATATGTACATCCACGGCGAGCATCCGCACATCAGCATTGAGGACCGTGTCTTCGTCGAGACGATCGGCGGCGACCTCACGGTGAAGGTGGAAAACAACACCGCCACAGGGCGCGGCATCTACAATGAGCCGGTCGAGAACAAAGACCAGACGCTCGATGACGCCGAGGTGCACTACGCCATCGTCGGCAACCTGATCCTGCTCAAAGTGCTGCCGTATCAGGAGAAGCAGTGGCGGCATCTTGTGTTCAACGAACGCACGCGGGAGGCGCATCGCATCGACAGCATCGCGGAAAGCTGCGTGCTGCTGCCGGATGACCATGGCATCCTTTTCCCGCATGGCTACGTGTTGCAAACCGGCGAGGTGCGCCGCTTTGAGACCGGCTTGCCGCCGATGCGCTTCGAGAAGCGCATCCCGGCCGCGAATGGCGAGGACACGCTGTTTGTCTTCAGCCATCTCGAAAGAGGGTCGTATCTGCTGCTCAGCTACAACCTCATCACGCAGAGCATCGCTACGCCGCAGCCTTGTCATGGCTACTCGCTCTTTCCGACGGGCGAATTGATCCTCTTTGATGCCGATGCGGAGCCTCGGAAGCATCACGTCGTGCAGGTTTGGCGCACGCCGTATCTCACGGCCGATGTCAGCGAGGCGAAGGCCGCGCAGACCTTCCTCAGCAAGATCGGCAACGCCGAAATCGTCCGCGCGATGGCCGAGTGCCGTGGCGTTCTCACGTTGCTGGCAAAGGATGACTCCTTCAGCGGCTTGTATGTCGAGCTGGCGCGTTCGTGCGGTGACATCGCTGACAGTTACTTCTGGGTGGGCAAGGAGGAGGCGCATAACCTCAAGGAAACGCTCACCGAGATCAAAACGACGGCCGAGGCTGCTCTGGGTGAGTTTGAGAAAGTGCGCCGCATGCGCAAGACGGCAGCGGAGCAGACCACGGCTCTGCAAGAGAAGGCGCAAAAAGCCATCAGCGCGGCCACGAATACCGATCCGAATGACATTCTCGGCTTCGTGCAGCTTTTGACGACGCTTCGCGAGTTGCGCGGCCAGATCATCGCGCTGCGCGATGTGCGCTACACGGACGCGGCGGTCATTGATGCGATGGACAAGGCTGTCGCCGAGGCAGGTGACAAGCTCAGCGCGAAATGCGTGGCCTTCCTGCTCAAGCCCGAGGCGCTGGACCCGTATCGGAAGCAAATCACCGAGCAGCAGGCCCGCGTGCCTGCTTTGGTGAAGGTCACAGAGGCGCAGGAGGTTGAGGAAGCGCTCGCGAAGTCGAGCAGCGAGCTGGAAATGCTCACCGCCATCGTCAGCGGCCTCAAGATTCAGGACGCCACCGAGACGACGCGCATCATCGAGGGCATCAGCACGCTGTTTGCGCAGCTCAATCAGGTGCGCAGCGTGCTGCGGAACCGCCGCAACGATCTGGCGAAGACGGAAGGTGCGGCGCAGTTTCAGGCGCAGCTCAGTTTGCTCAGCCAGAGTGTGCTGAACTACCTCGAAGTGGCCACCACGCCGGAGAAGTGTGATGAATCGCTCACGCGCGTGCTGGTGCAGATCGAGGAGATGGAGACGAAGTTCTCCGACTTCGATGACTACGCGGCCGAGTTGGTCAAAAAGCGCGAGGAGGTGCAGACGGCCTTCGAATCGCGTCGTCAAAGCCTGACGGATGCGCTGAATCGTCGCTGTGGCAGCCTGGGGCAGTCGGCGGAGCGCATTTTGACGAGCATTCGGAATCGTCTGACGAGCTTTGCGAAGCCGGAGGAGGTGCACGCCTGGCTCGCGGGCGATGCGATGGTGGCCAAGCTGCGCGATTTGATCGATGAACTGCGCAAGCTCGGTGACAGCGTGCGTGCGGATGAGTTGAGCACGCGGCTCAAAACCGTGCAGCAGGACTCGTTGAAGCAGATTCGCGACAAGTCGGAGATTTTTGTCGGCGGGGACCTCATCCAGCTCGGCAAGCATCAGTTCAGCGTGAACAAGCAGCCGCTGGAGCTGACGATTTTGCCCCGCGACGGTGCTTTGGCGTTTCATCTCACCGGCACGCGCTTCTTTGAGAAGGTGGAGAGTGCGGAGTTGGAGACGCAGCGAGCGGTTTGGGATCAGGCGGTCGTTTCGGAGAATGCGGAGGTGTATCGCGCGGAATTTTTGGCTTGGAAGCTTTTGACGGATCGGTCGGATCAGTCCGATCAGACGGATGTTTCGGCCTTCATGGCCCAGCGCTACGACGAAGGCTACACCAAGGGCGTGCATGACCATGACGCATCCTTGCTTTTGAAGCCGTTGCGGGAGATGCAGTCAGCGTTGGGCTTGTTGAGGCATTCGCCGGAGTCGCGTGGCTATGCGCGGCTGTTTTGGCATGCGTGGGCGGAGGATGTGGAGAAGAAGGCGCTGTTTGCGCGGATGCAGTCGAAAGGACGGATGCGGGAGTTTTTTGGCGAGAAGGCCGTGGAGCCGGAAAAGTGGCTTTTGGAGCGAATTGAGGCCTTCGTGGCTTGTGATGCCGTTTCGGTGGCTCGGTGCCTGCTCGACGAATTGCAGGCCAAAACGCAGTTCACGCGTTCGGCGGCGGCTTTGGAGCTGTTGCGGGCGTTTCGGAAGGAATTGACGGCGAAACGGGCGGCGAAGGATTTTGAGACGACGATGACCGAACTGGCTGCGCAGCCGGTTTTGGCCTTTGAGATCGCGCTGGAGTGGATCACGGCTTTGAACCCGACGGAGGGTTGTGGCGTGTTGATCGAAACGGCGGCGATGGTGGTCACGAATGATCAACCGCCTGCGGCGACGCCGACGGAGCCGGTTTCGCGGGTGACGATCAGCGGCCTGACGGGCACGCATGGACGGATCAGCGAATCGAAGCTGGAACTCGATTACCATGAGTTCACCGCGCGACTGCAACGCTACGAAAGCACGGTGGTGCCGGCGTTTCAGGCGTTTCAGCGGCTCAAGCATGAGCTGAGCGAGAAACGGCGGAAGGATCTGCGGCTGGATCAGTTCAAGGCGGGCGTTTTGAGCTCGTTCGTGCGCAATCGGCTCATTGATCAGGTTTATCTGCCGCTGATCGGCGCGAATTTGGCGAAGCAGCTCGGTGCGGCGGGCAAGGACACGCGCACGGACCGCATGGGCATGCTGCTGCTCATTTCACCGCCGGGTTACGGCAAGACGACACTCATGGAGTATGTCGCCAGCCGACTCGGCATCACGCTGGTGAAGATCAACGGGCCTGCGCTGGGGCATCAGGTGACCTCGTTGGACCCGAGCGAGGCGCGAAATGCGTCGGCGCGGGAAGAAATCGAGAAGCTGAACCTCGCCTTCGAGATGGGGGACAATGTCATGATCTATCTCGATGACATTCAGCATACGAATCCCGAGTTTTTGCAGAAGTTCATCCCGCTGTGCGACGGCACGAGGAAGATCGAGGGCGTGTTTCGCGGTGAAGCGAAGACTTATGACCTGCGTGGCCGCAAGGTGGCCGTGGTGATGGCCGGGAATCCTTACACCGAGGTCGGTGGCAAGTTTCAAGTGCCTGACATGCTCGCGAACCGCGCGGACACCTACAACCTCGGCGACATCCTCGGCGGTCATCAGGAGGCGTTTAAAGACAGCTACATCGAGAACGGACTCACGAGCAACGGCACGCTGGCGCGCATCGCGGCGCGGAGTCACAAGGATGCTCTTTCGGTGCTCAAGATCGCGCAGACGGGCTCGCGCGAAGGCGTGGAGTTCGAAGGCAGCTTCAGCGCCGAGGAGATCAATGACGCCGTCGCGGTCATGGAGAAGCTTTTGCATGTGCGCGAGGTCATTTTGAAGGTGAACCAGCAGTATGTGGCCAGCGCGGCGATGGAAGACGCCTATCGCACCGAGCCGCCGTTCAAGTTGCAGGGCAGCTACCGCAACATGAACAAGATTTCGGAGAAGATCCTGCCCCTGATGACCGACAAGGAGGTCGCCCAGCTCATCGCTGATCACTACCGCGGCGAAGCTCAAACGTTGAGCGGTGCCGCAGAGGCAAACTTGCTCAAATGGCGCGAGATCAACGCTTTGAGCACCGACGAGGACAAAACACGCTGGGACGAGATCAAGCGCACCTTCAAACGCAACCTGCTCTCCGGCGGCGCGGGCGAAAACGACCCCGTGAATCGCATCACGGGCCATTTGAGCGCCCTCACCGAAGCCGTGAGCCAGCCGACGCTGAGCGACGTGACCATCGAGCGCCTCAAAACGATCATCGAAGGCCTGCGGGCCGTTCCGGTGAACGTGGAGATCAAAGTGCAGCCGGTGGAGAAGGAGGCGCCCGGCGAGTTGCCGGTGGATGTCGAAAGCGCGGTGGAGCAACCGTCTGCTCCGAAGAAGCGAAAGCCCAAAGAGGGGGACTAGCGAAGTTCGTGGCCCAGAATCGCCAGCGTGGCGATGGCGGCCGTCTCGGCGCGGAGGATCAGCGGGCCGAGGGTGATGGGTGTGAAGCCGGCGGCGAAGGCCTGAGCTTCTTCGTCAGGCGTGAAATCGCCTTCCGGACCGATCAGCACGGCGACGGTGGCTGGCTTCACCTCTGGCAAGGCTTGTTTGAGCGTGCGGATGTGTTCGCTGAGTGCGGGGATGAGCTTGAGGCCAGCGCTGACGGACAGTGCCTTTGAGAAGGGCGCAGGTGCTTTCAATTCAGGAACGAAGGGTGTGTGGCACTGCTTGGCGCTCTCGATCATGTGTCTGTACCACTTGGCGAGCTTCTTTTCCGTCTGCGCGGCATCGAGATGAATGACGGTGCGTTCAGTGATGACGGGCTGGATGCTCGAAGCGCCGAGTTCGACGGCTTTTTCGAGCAGCCACTCGAAGGGCTCGGCTTTGATGAGCGCGGGCAAGAGATGAATCGCGGTTTGAAACGGCGCGACCCGGGTTTCGGAGGTGATGCTGGCCTGAACTTCCGATTTGGAGACGTGTGTGATCTCGCAAACCGCAACACGACCCCTGCCGTCGAAGATCTCGATGCTGTCGCCGGGTTGTTTGCGCATCACGCGGCTGCAATGTGCCGCCTCGTCGCCAGTGAGGCTGAGATGTGGTCCGGCCCAGGCGGCAGGAGGAAGATGGAAGCGGGAAAGGGACATGGCGGACGGCTCGGATTTCGGACCTGGTGTTTGTGCGCCCGAAGCCACACAAGTCAAGATGGTCGTCGGAATGGGGCGGCGGTGGCATTTCGATCTCGACTTCCCGGTCTTCATCTGAATTACTCTGCGAGCGAGCCACCACATCATGCCTCGTCAATTCATCCGCCCTTCGTCATGAAATCCCTGTCATCCAAACTGGTTCCGCTGCTCGCCTTGTCATTGATCGCCGCTGTTCCGCCTGCCGCCGCGGACGAGCCGGAGAACGCCGTGGTCGAGAAAGCGACGCTGGGAAAGACGGTGCGCGAGCGGCTGCCATCCTCCGCGACAGCGATGCCGCGGCTGGTGGCCTTTGGCGAGATCATGGAGGGCGGAAGTTTCCGCCTGGTGCCCGCTGGAAGCTCGCTGGAGGCGAAGTTTTCCTCCGATGTTTTCGTGGTGGTCAATGACCTGGACGGCCTGTTCGGCGAGCTTTCCGAACCGGAGTCCGAATACGCGAGGAGCTGGCGGCTGATCGTGAACAAGACCGGAGAGGACCAGTTGAAGCGGATCACACTGGAGCGTGCGGAGGCGAAGCTGAAGCTCGACGCCATCGACAAAGAACGGCTAGCGAAGGCATCCGACGCGGCGGCGATGAAGGTGTTGGATGTCGAGCGTGGAAAGGCTGATCTGGCGCTGAAGGACGCGGAAAAGAAGGAGACGGCCCTGACGACGCAACTGGAGGCGGCGAAGCGGTTCATCAAACACGGTTTCAAGCCGCTGAGTCTCAACTTCCGCCTGCGGATCGGCGGCGAGACGTTCGACAAACTGCATCCCATCGACGTGGCGGAGATGATCGACTCCGAAAAGTCGCTCTTCCTGCTGCGCTTCAACCTGCGGGACATGAACAAAGACAAGGACGCGTGGCTGCGGCTGCTGAAATCGAGCCCGATGACCTGCGTGGTGGGGGATGTGGCGCTCACTTATGTGACCGAGAACGGCAAGAAGAGCTACCTCGGCGTGGACAGCGGCTTCCGGCTGGGAATCCCCCTGTTCCGGTGGGAATTCTGGATCAGCATGGGGATCATCGCCGGCTGCCTGGGCCTGTTTGTGTGGAAGGCGCCGACCACGGATGTGCTGCGTGACACGGGCATCACGTTGACAAATCGCACGCTGCCGGCTCCGAACTACTGGCATGAGCACAAGCACCCGCTGAGCCTGGCACGGCTGCAGATGTCGATCTGGTTCTTCATCATCATCGGCTCGTTTGTGTTCCTGTGGTCCACGACGGGCAGCCTGGCGGGTGTGAACAACACGGCGCTCATCCTGATGGGCATCAGCGGGGGCACCTCGATGTTTGCCGCGATCGTCTCCGAGAAGCGGGAGTGGGACGCGAAGAAGCGCGAGCCAGCGAGCGCATCCAACACGCCGTTCACCAACTGGTTCATCGACATTCTCAGCTCCGACGAAGGCATGACGATCCACCGCTTCCAGATGTTCGCCTGGACTCTGGTGCTGGCGGTGGTGTTTGTGAACGGGGTGCTCTCCGACTACGCGATGCCGCTCTTCAGCAATGAACTGCTCGGGCTGATGGGCATCAGCTCCGGCGTGTATATCGGCTTCAAGCTCAAGGAAGGGAACTGAGGCTGGCGGCGTGTTCGCCAGACGGCGGAACATCAACGCGCAGACTTGCCTGCCGTCACCCTGAACGACGCACCCGTGGAGTTTTCAACCACGTCCGGGTGGCTCAGCGGGCCATGGCGGCCTCGATGTCGTCTGCCTCGATCGGGATGTGCGCCATGAGGTCGAGGTTGCCGTTTTCGCCGATGACGATGTTGTTCTCCAGGCGGACACCGAGCTTCTCCTCGCGGATGTAGATGCCGGGCTCGACGGTGAAGACCATGCCGGGCTGTATGGGCTTCCACATGTGGCCGACGTCGTGCACATCGATGCCGAGCGGGTGGCTGGTGCCGTGCGGGAAGTACTTTTTATACGCGGGCTTGTCAGGGTCCTGCTTGGCGATGTCGTCCGGCGTGATCAGGCCGAGACCGAGCAGCTCCTCCTGCATCAGCAGACCGACCTGCTCCTGATATTCGCGGATGATGACGCCGGGCTTGAGCATCTGGCAGCACTTTTTGAAGACACGGAGCACCGCGTCATAGACCTGACGCTGGCGTGCCGTGAACTTGCCGTTCACGGGGATCGTGCGGGTGAGGTCGGCGTTGTAGTTGCCGTAGTTCGCGGCGATATCGAGCAGCAGCAGCTCGCCATCCTGGCACTGGCAGTGGTTCGTGATGTAGTGCAGCACGCAGGCGTTGGCACCCGTGGCGATGATGGGCGTGTAGGCAAAGCCGCGTGCCCTTTGGCGGATGAACTCGTGCGAAAGCTCCGCCTCGATCTCAAACTCATGCACGCCGGGCTTCACGAACTTCAGCAGGCGGTCAAAACCGTCGCTGGTGATGCGGATGGCCTCTTTGAGCGCGGTGATCTCGGGTTCGCTCTTGATCACGCGCAGTTCGTGCATGAGCGGCGCGAGGCGGCGGTAGTCGTGCAGCGGGTATTCCTGTTTGCAGCGGTGCGTGAAGCGCGTCTCGCGGGTCTCGGTGGGGATGGTGGCGCGGATGTGCTCATTGGAGTTGAGATAGATGTGGTCCGCCTGGCAGATGACACTGCGGAATTGCGTCTCGAATTCCTGCAGCCAGTGGACGCGTGCGATGCCGCTGCGTTCGGTGGCCTGCGCTTTGGTGAGCTTTTCACCCTCCCACACGGCGATGGTTTCGTTCGTCTCGCGCACGAAGAGCATCTCACGCTGCTTGGGGTCGGCGGCGTCCGGGTAGAGAACGAGGATGGTCTCCTCCTGGTCGATGCCGCTGAGGTAAAACTGGTCGCTGTTCGGGATGAAGGGCAGCGAGCCGTCGGCATTGGTCGGCAGCACGTCGTTGGCATGCAGAATGACGAGGGATTGCGGCGGAAGCTTGGCGTAAAGGCGCTGGCGGTTGGCGGCAAAGAGTTCGGCGGGGAGGGGCTGGTAGCGCATGGCGCGGCGAAGCTGAGGTGGGTTGATGAAATGGGAAGCGGATTTTGCCGCGAAGGCCGTGCTTGATGAAAATTGACGGCACGATGGTGAAAACCGCCAAAAGCCGTCGCGTCGCGACAGCGACCGCTCATGGGCGCTTTTACTCTGCCAGCACCGCTTTCGGCGGGTGGCGGTCGGCTTTGATCCAGAGCTGGGCGTCGGTCCAGAAAGCTTCGACAGGCAGGGCAAAGGTGGTCACGCGATCGACGCGGGCGATGTTGATGCCGACGACCTTTCCTTCGAGGGTGGCGACGGGGCCGCCCATGTCGGCGGGAAAGAGTGGAATGTCGTGCTGGAGGATTTGCGGAAAGTTGTCGCTGCGCAGGGAGATCCCGCCGTTGGCGAAGTCCTCGCCCTCCCAGTTTTGCAGGACTTTCGTGCGGCTGGCGAGGCGTACACGGCAGGTCTCCTCCTTTTCATGGCGGAGGAAACGCACATCGACGATGTCGCCGGGCTGACGCTTGTTCACCAGATCGTGGACGCGGCGGAACTGGTCCACCAGCTCGCCCGCGATGGCGAGAATGACATCACCCTCATGCAAACCGGCGGCCTCCGCCGGGCTTTCGCTCGCGATTCCGATGATGCGGACACCCTTGGTGGCCTCATCGGCTTTTTCCGCCATGCGGATGCCCAGCGCGGCACCCGTGCCGGGAATGCGGCGGGGTTTGGCGCTGACGATGCCGATTCGTGTTTCCTTGGCCGAGTTGGCGACGCTGCAAAGCCACTGCCCCATGGTGAGCGGCCGTGCGGCACCGAACGAAACCGCCCGCAGGCCGGTGATGCCAACGGCCTGGGCCAGAACGAGGTCGAGCGCGGTGTCGCGATGCACCTCCCGCAAGTCCGCCTTGCGCCCGTCGGCGAAATGAACGCGCGTCTTGGCCAGATCCGGCACTTCGCTGGCCTTGGTCAGCACGTAGCCATCCTCCCCGACGATGGTGGCGGTGCAGATGGCACGGCCCAGCGGGCTCTCGACGCGTGCGGTGCAGGCGGTGGTCAGAGGACGCAGTTTTTCGATCGCGACAAGGGTGTCCCGGCCATTCGTGCGTTGATCGAGAGGCAAGGTCGGACGCGGGGTCTCCGCGAAAACGGGAAGAGAGACGAGGAGAAAAAGCAGGGCGGAATGACGAATGACGAATGACGAGTGAATGCGCGCAGGTGCTGCCGCAGGTTCGTCATTCAAGATTCGGGTCTCCTTGGTCATTCGGAATTCCTCGTTCGTCATTTTCCCCTCACTGCCCCTCCTCCTCCTCCGGCCGTTGGGCGAGCTGGACGGACAGCTCGCGTTCCTTTCCTGAAGTGCGGAGCTTGATCTTGAGCGTGTCGCCGGCGGCCCGGGCACGGACGGTGGCGGTGAACTGCTGCTGGTCGGTCATCGCATCCCCATTCACGCTGAGAATGACGTCACCCATGCGCACACCGGCCTTTTGCGCGGGTGAGCCGTCGATGACATCGGCCACTTCCAGTTCCACATCGTCGCTCATCACCGTGGCGACACCCAGATAGCCGCCCGAGCCGACACCCCAGACACGAATGACCTGCGACTTCTGCATCGCATCCCAGGAGCGGAGGAAAGGCGCCATCGAGACATGGACGTTTTGGTCGCGGCCCTCCCAGATCTGGCTGTGGATGCCGATGACCTCCCCGTTGAAATTGAAGAGCGGCCCGCCGGAGTCGCCTCCCATCAGCACACAGTCGGTGTGGAGGCTGTTGGCGGTCTGTTTGATGATCTTCCCCACGCGCAGGACCGGGCCGCGGGCCTTGTCAAAGCCGCCCGGATGCCCCAGGGCGAAACACCATTCGCCAGGCTGCGCCTTCACCACTTCCCGGCTGAGATTGACGAAGGGCCAGGGCTTGGTGCGGGCCTTGAGCTGCCCCAGCGCCGCGTCGGTCGTCTTGTCCAGCCCGAGGGATTTGGCGGTGGTGACGCTGCCATCCTCCAAAATGACGCGCATGTCCTTCCCCGGGGCACCTGGGACGTGGGCAGCGGTCAAAAGCAGGCCGTCGGCCGAAATGATCACGCCGCTGGCCGTCCCGCCGCCGCTTTGGATCGCCACCAAGGCCGGACGGACCTGCGGGAGGAGCTTCTGGACGTCACTCTGCACACGCAGCAGGGTGGCGATGTCAGCTTTCGGCACGGGCCCCTTCTCCGAGCCACCTGCAGCGAGGCTGTATCCAGCGACGGTTTGCAGCACCACGAGGGCCGTGGCGGCTCTGCGAGCAAAAGAGGAGCAGAGTGGGTGCATGCGCGGGCGGAGTTTACGTTCCCGGCCTCCGCAGGTCAACAAGCGCGCGAGGGAGGGGGGAATCTGCGGTTGAATACGTCCCCGGGCTGCGCTTTTCTCGGCCATCCCACCCCCAAATCACACTCTTTTACATGAACTACGATCTCATCGTCATCGGCGGCGGCCCTGCGGGCTATGTCGCAGCCATCCGCGGCGCTCAACTCGGCAAAAAAGTGGCCTGCGTCGAAAACGACCGCGCCGGGGGCACCTGCCTGAACTGGGGCTGCATTCCGACCAAGGCGCTGCTCAAGAACGCCGAGCTGTATCACACGCTCACGCATCGCGCCGAGGAGTTCGGCCTCAAGATCGGCAGCATCGAGTATGATTGGTCCAAAGTGATCGGCCGCAGCCGTGGCGTGAGCGACAAGCTGAACAAGGGCATCGAATTCCTCTTCAAGAAGAACAAGGTCGATTACCTCAAAGGCACCGCCAGCATCCCCGCCGCCGGCAAGGTGGAAGTGACGGCCGCGGACGGCAAAAAGGAGACCCACGACGCCGCGAACATCCTCATCGCCACCGGTGCGAAGAGCCGCCCGATGCCTGGTTTCCCCTTCAACGGCACCACCGTCATCGGCAGCAAGGAAGCCATGACCATGGCCACCCAGCCGAAGAGCATCATCGTCATCGGTGCCGGCGCCATCGGCATCGAGTTCGCCTACTTCTTCAATGCCTATGGCACCAAGGTGACCGTCGTTGAAATGCTGCCGAACATTCTTCCAGTGGAAGACACCGAGGTCAGCCAGACTTTGGAAAAGAGCCTCACGAAGGCCGGCATCCGCATCCTCACCAACACGAAGGTCACCGGCACCTCCGAGGACGGCAAGAGCGTCAAAATCACCGTCGAAGGTGCTGCCACTGAAACGCTCGAGGCCGATGTGGCCCTCGTCGCCATCGGCGTGGCCCCCGTGCTGCCCGGCGGCATCGAATTGAAGCTCACCGACCGCGGCTGGCTGCAAACCGACGACCGCTACCAAACCTCCGTCAAAGGCATCTACGGCGCCGGCGACATCATCGGGCCGCCCTGGCTTGCCCATGTGGCCAGCTACGAGGCCGTGCAAGCCGTCGAAGGCATGTTCACCAAGCACAAGCCCAAGAAAGTCGGCGTCTTCCCCGGCTGCACCTACTGCCATCCGCAGGTCGCCAGCATCGGCCTCACCGAGCGTGCGGCGAAGGAAAAGGGCCTCAAGTTCAAGATCGGCAAGTTCCCGTATGTCGCCAGCGGCAAGGCCCTCGCCGCCGCCGAGCCGGAAGGCTTCGTCAAGATCCTCTACGGCGAGCCGCACGGTGAAATCCTCGGCGCCCATATCATCGGCAGCGAAAGCACCGAGATGATCGCCGAAATCGGCCTCGCCATGAATCTGGAAGCCACCTGGGACGAAATCGAAGCCACCATCCACGCCCATCCGACGCTCAGCGAGATGGTCAAGGAAGCCACCGAAGTCGCCAAGGGGCATCCGATTCACGTGTGAGTCATGAATGAGGAAGCCGCCAAGGATATCTGCGAACGCTATGTAGCGTTCGTGGACATCCTCGGCTTTCAATCCCTAATCGAAACGAGGCCCCTGGAAGAGATTCTCGATAAGATAGCAAATGTGCTGTCATTGGTTCCTGTGGTTTCAACTCTTGGACACATCAATATCAACGAGGCCAAGTATAGTCCGAACGAGAAGTTCAAGGCGGTTCACTTGTGTAGTTTTTCCGATTCATTTGTCATCGCTTCAAAGGATGATTCTCGAGACTCATTGAATTCAATAATCGCCGCGACCTTCCTTCTGGCTCGTGGGCTGTTCATGGGAGGTTTACCCGTCCGGGGAGCCATTGCGCTTGGTGAAGCTGGGATCATCGCAGGAACCCATCATATTGTCGGGAAAGCAGTTGTTGATGCGATCACGCTTGAAAGACAACAATCGTGGTTTGGGATCATGTTTTCGGAGCATATCTTGAAGGGTAAGAATCTGGTCGAATGGCTTCATCCGACCGTCATGCCGCTAGTTATCGAGTATCCGGTGCCGCTGAAGGGGAGCCTTGTTGGTCGTGCCGGTCATGTGCTCAATTGGCGTTTGAACATTTACTCTCAAATTGGTATTCGCCCGCTACTTCCATCCCCCAGGGAAGGCCAGCCGGAAGACAGCATCAAAATCGACAACACATTAAAGTTTCTCGAATTCCTCAGAGAAACCACCCGCCGGGATGTCAATGTCACCAAAATCCCGGGCAACTTTCCTCACCTTCATCCTGTGCTCATCCTCAATGACACAGATAACATTGTTGGGAAAGAGTTGCGCCTCGAGCACGGAGACAAGTATTAACACGTAAGGCCAACGGCCTTGCGTCATGCAGCCCAGGGTTGCGCGAAGCGCTACCCTGGGAATCGCGATGAAACGCCCGCCTGACCGAATGCGAACCCCAACGGGGTTCCGTCTGGTGGCGATGGTGACTGGCGCTCGGGTGACGGAACCCTTTCAGGGTTCCATGCCATTCGAGAGGGGTGGGCGGCTCTTGATTCCAGGGTTCTCCGAACCCTGGGCTGCATGACGGAAACCCGTAGGGCTTCGAGATCGTGAGCGTTGGCTCGTGCACCGCGAGCTACACCACCCCTCTTGCGCCCCGCCTTGCAGCAAAGTCGTTTCCAAAGACGAAAAGCATCCTTATATCCGCGCATGTTGCCGACCAGTCTGGAAGA
>NZ_JACSRD010000035.1 GCF_014879935.1 Prosthecobacter sp. | reverse complement strand
CACCACCCAGGACGCACGCATCAAGCTCAAGCGGCTTTACCCTTCAACTTTAATGACATGAGCCACTAGGCTTTAGCCGACGCGAGTGTCTCACAGCCTTCAGATCGGCTAAAGCCTGCACTCCAACCTCCGTGACGATGATCACACCTTCATCATCTCCTTGATCTCCTTCGTCGCGATGCCAATAGGCCGATCCAACGGGACGCCGCTGCACGCGAGGAGCGTGGTGAGCAGATCGCCTTGATTGCCTTTCACGGTGTCGATGAAGCGGCCGGTGTTCAGCGTGCCGCTGCCTTTGCCGGCGATGATGAAGGGGAGGTTCTCGCGGGTGTGCTTGTTGCCGTCTTCGAGGCCGCTGCCCCACATCATGAGGCAGTTGTCGAGCAGCGTGCCGTCGCCTTCGCGGAGGGCGGCCATCTTTTTCACCATGTAGGCGAACTGGTCGATGTTGAACTTCGTGATGGCAGCGACTTTGCGGACCTTCTCAGCCTCGTTGTTGTGATGCGTGGGGCCGTGATGCGTGTCGCTGAAGCCGAGTTCGGGATACGAGACACCATTCGGCGTGGAGCCGATGTAGGTGCTGACGCGTGTGGTGTCCGTCTGGAAGGCGAGCACGGTGAGGTCGCACATGACCTGCATGTATTCGCTGCGCTTGTCGCCCTCGGGGATCTTCACTTCGATCGGCGGTGAATCACTGGCCTTGCGTTTGCTCGACGCGACGCCCGCTTTCTCCAGCGCGGCCTCTTTCTGCCGATACTCGATGGCGGCGATGCGGCGCTCGACGGAGCGCACGCTGTCGAGGTATTCATCGAGCTTCTGCTGGTCGCCGTGTGGCAATTTGCGTCGCAGATCCTTCGCGCCACCGATGACGAGGTCGAGCATCTGGCGGTCGAGCGGGTCAGTGGCGGCCGTTTTGCCGCTTTGGTCCGTTTTGCCGAACAAGCGGTTCAAAACACTGCGCGGATTGATCTCCGCGGGCATCGCTTGCGTGGGCGAGCGGAAGCTGCAGTGCGAGTAGTAGCCTTCGTTGAGCCCTTCCTGGTTCTCCTTGTGCGTTTGCGGCATCGTGGCGAGTTCCAGTGAAGGCAACGCGGTGAGTCCACCGATATAGTTTGCCATGATCTGATCCGCCGAGATCGCGATGTGAATCTGATTGCGCTTCGCCGCGTTCGGCAGCGAAGCCGTGAGCCACGTGGAAAGCTCCAGCGCATGCGGCGCGCTGCCAAACGGCGTGATGGGCACACCCGAGATGCCCTTCACCATGAGGCACTGGTTCAAAATCGGCCGCAGCGACTCCAGCGCAGGCGGCGGCGACTTCAGGAAGCTCTCTGGCGATTTCGGCCAGAACTGATCCATAATCACCCCATGCGGCATGTACATGAACCCGAGCCGCACCGGCGGCTTGTAGCCCGTTTTGCCTTTGACGGCATCCGCCCAGCCCATGGTTTCGAGCAAAGGAAGCCCCAGCGAGGCTCCAAGGCCTCGGAGGCAAGCACGGCGATTGAGAAGTTGGGTGGACATGGGACGAAAGGGTTACTCTTGGACTCTACGGTTCAAAAACGGATAGCTTGTCACGATCTCGGCGATGAGGGTCTGCATCTTGTGGCCGTCCTTGGCGATGGTTTGGAGCATCTGGTCCACGATGATGTGGTCGTAGCCATCAAGCTGGCGGCACAGCGCATACGCGAGGAGTTTTTCGGTGAGATTGCGGGTCAAATCGGTCTCGCGGGCGGCGATGAGGGCTTTGAGTTCCTTCGGTGAGGAGAAACGCTTGCCGCCGGGGAGTTCGCCGACGGCGTCGATGGGGCCGCCGGATTCGTCCTTGTCACGCCAGCGGCCGATGGCATCGAAGTTTTCGAGGCCGAAGCCAATGGGGTCGAGGATCTTGTGGCAGTTGGCGCATACGGCGTTGGTACGGTGCAACTCCGTGCGCTGGCGAAGCGTGAGATTGGCGACTTTCTTTTGATCCTGCTTTTCGAGCGCAGGGACGTTCGGCGGTGCGGGTGGCACACGCTGACCGAGCACCTGCTCCAGCACCCACACGCCGCGTTTCACGGCGCTGGTGCGTGTGGCGAAGGACGTGGTCGCGAGCACGCCGGGCATGGCGAGGATGCCGCCGCGGTTCGCGTCGGTGAGCTTCACCTTCTCCATCGCGTCGCCCGTGATCTGCTTTCCGAGGTCGTAGATCTTTGCGAGCGTGCCATTGAGGAAGGTGTAATCGCTGTTCACGAAGCTGACGACGCTGCGGTTCTCGCGCACGATGCTTTCAAAAAAGAGCCGTGCCTCGTCATACATCGCCGTGCGCAGTTCAGGCGTCATTTGGGGGAATTTTTGCGCATCGAAGGTCTTGTCCTTCAACTCCGCCGTTCCGAGCCACTGCGCTCCAAAGCCATCAAACAGCGCCCGCGAGCGTTTGTCGGCCAAAAGTCGCTTGGTTTGCGCTTTGAGCACCTCGGGCTCGTGCAGTTTGCCTTCGTCGGCGAGCTTTGAGAGCTCCTCATCCGGCATGGTGGCCCAAAGAAGATACGAAAGGCGGCTGGCGAGCTGGTAATCATCCAGCGGCACGATCTTTTCGCCCGTCGGCGCGTCTTTGGACGGTGTGATGAAGAGAAACTGCGGCGAGACGAGCACCGCTTTGAGCATCAGACGAAGCGCGGCGTTGCGGTCGAGCTTGTTGGCCGTTCCGAGGTCGAAAACCTTCACCAGCACGTCGAGTTCGTCGTCGGTGGGCGGACGGCGGTAAGCGGTGCGAGCAAGTTTTTGCGCCACCTCTCGCGCATCCGCCTCTTTGGCTCCAAACAGCCGCTTTTGCGCCTGCGCGGGCATTTGCTGAAGCGCGGCATTCGCGATGCCGAGATACTGCTCGGTCTGCATCGGCGAGAGCGAGTTGAGATAGCCTTCGCCGGGCACTTCATCGGGCAATTCCTTCGCGATAGCCGCATCAACGCCGAGGAAATCGTGCAGCGTGTTCCCATACTCGACCTTCGTGAGCCGGCGGATGACAAACGGCCCGGGATCGCGGGCGGCGAGGTATTTGATCTGCGCCAGCGCATCGAGAAAGCGAGCCCGTTCCTCGTCGGTGGGCTGGTCGGCATCCTCAGGCGGCATGTCGTGCGCATTCACATTCGCGATGGCCTCCATCCACTTCCGGGCAAAAGCCGGATCACCCGGCTTGCGCACGGCGACGCGCAAGTTGAGCCCCGCTTTCGGCCGGTCCGCGTGGCATTCGACGCAGTACTTGGCCACGAACTTCTCGACGTGCTGTTTGAAGGCTTTTTGAGCCGCCGCTTGCATCTCGGCGAGTTCCTTGTCCTCCGCGTGGATGGCAACGGGACCGAGGCAAAGCATGGCGACGACCATGCGGAGGCGGTGGGACGATTTGTGCGTGTTGGTGAGCTTCAAAACGGGGTCATGTATGACGCCCGGAGGTTTGAATCTCTATCCCCGATGGCATGCGGCTGCGGAAAATGGCAGACTTCGACAACGAAGCCCTGGGCTCCATGCCGACGGGCTCCTCACTGTCCGGTCTTCTTCACAGGTGAGCGGTCGCCCTTTTTGCTTTTGTCACCCCGATAGCCGTCGTCTTTGTGGCTGCGGCTGTCGAGATCATCGCGAATGTCCGGGCGGGGCCGGGTTGTGGCGTCCTGTTTGCTCTGACGGCTGGTGGAACTGCGGGATGTCTTCATGATGGCGTTGGTTTGCCCATGAATCGCATCACGGCGCGGTGGCGGCTGGCAGTGTCCGGCGGTTCCGGGCGGTCCATGGCGGAGGATGTTTAAAACTTGAGCAAGTTCTTGCCTCCAAATTGCGACTTGCTACGATCTCCGGCTTTTCCCGCCCCGACCAACCACTTCTTACTCCTAAAGCAAGCATGCCTTCCTCCTTCCTTCTTAACAATGGAATCGCGCTCGCGATCACGCTGGCCGTCGTCGGACTTGTGTTCGCCTTGATCCTGATCCGCAAGATCGTGGGTGCCGATGCTGGCAATGAGAAGATGGCCGCCATCGCGGGTGCCATCCAGGAAGGGGCCAAGGCTTATCTGAACAAGCAGGTGATGGCTGTCAGCGCCATCGCGCTGGTGATCCTCGCAGCGATCTGGTATCTGCGTGATGGTGTCACGGCCGCCGGATTCGTGGTGGGCGCGGTTTGCTCCCTGGCGGCCGGCTACATCGGCATGATGATCGCGGTGCGTGCGAACGTGCGCACGGCGCAGGCGGCCTCGAAGAGCAGCCATGGAGCCTTGCAGGTCGCCTTCAACGGCGGCGCGGTCACCGGTCTGCTGGTGGTGGCGCTCGGGTTGCTGTCCGTCGGCGTGTTTTACCTCATCGTCAAAGGCAGCACGGAGAATGCGAAGCATGCGATCGACTCGCTGGTCGGCCTGGCGCTCGGCAGCTCGCTCATCAGCGTCTTCGCCCGTCTGGGTGGCGGCATTTATACAAAGGCGGCGGACGTGGGTGCTGACCTCGTCGGCAAAAACGAGCAGAACCTCAATGAGGACGACCCACGTAATCCGGCCACCATCGCCGACAACGTTGGCGACAACGTGGGTGACTGCGCCGGCATGGCGGCGGACGTGTTTGAAACCTATGCCGTCAGCTTGATCGGCGGCGTGCTGGTCGGCCACCTGACCGTCGGAACGGATGCGGCGGTGATTTATCCCTTCGTGCTGTGCGGCCTGTCGATCATCGCCTCACTCATCGGCATCGGCTGGGTGAACTACGTGAAACAGAAGCCGACCACCGCGCTGGTGTGCGGCGTGGCGGTTTCCGGTGTGATCGCCGCGGCGCTGTTCTGGTGGGCCACGAATTCGATCTTTGGCGCGTCCGTGACGATCGCTGGCAGGGGCATCGCCAGCAGCAGCCTCTTTTACTGCGCCGGCATCGGTCTGCTCATGACGCTGCTTGTCGTGTGGATCACGAATTACTACACCAGCACGCATCACAAGCCGGTGCAGTTGATTGCGAAGGCCTCCGAGACCGGCCATGCCACCAACATCATCGCGGGCATCAGCATCGGCCACCACGCCACCCTGCTTCCGGTGCTGGCCATCGCGGCATCGATCTGGTGCTGCTACGATCTCGCCGGGCTGTATGGCATTGCCATCGCGGTGGTGTCCATGCTGTCGCTGTCGGGCATCATCATCTCGCTGGATGCCTTCGGTCCGATCACCGACAACGCAGGCGGCATCGCCGTGATGTCCGGGCTGCCTGAGGACGTGCGCAAGATCACGGACGAGCTCGACGCCGTGGGCAACACGATGAAGGCAGTGACGAAGGGCTACGCCATCGCCAGCGCCGGTCTGGCCGCGATGGTGTTGTTCGGCAGCTATGTCGAGGACCTCCAGGCCTTTGTCGGCCACAAGGTCAGCTTTGACCTGATGAATCACAAAGTCGTGATCGGCATGTTCATCGGCGGCCTGCTGCCCTTCATCTTCACCGCCTACTGCATGAGCGCCGTGGGCAGCGCGGCGGGAGCCGTGGTGCTGGAAGTGCGCCGCCAGATCGCAGCCAAGCCGGGCATCCTGACTGGCACCGACATTCCAGATTACGGCCAGTGCGTCAGCATCGTGACCAGCGCGGCTCTGAAGCAGATGATCCTGCCGGCCCTGCTGCCGCTGATTTTCGTGGTCGGCATGGCCTACGTGGGCATGGAGGCTCTGGGCGGTGTTCTAATCGGAACCATCGTGACCGGTTTGTTTGTCGGCATCGCGATGACCAGCGCCGGGGGAGCCTGGGACAATGCGAAAAAGTTCATTGAAGAAGGAAATCACGGTGGGAAGGGCAGCTTCGCCCATCAATCCGCCGTCACGGGTGACACCGTGGGCGATCCTTACAAGGACACCGCCGGTCCGGCCGTCAACCCG
>NZ_JACSRD010000036.1 GCF_014879935.1 Prosthecobacter sp. | reverse complement strand
CGCCGCCGGGGGCCTCGCGAAACTCGTCACTCTCGCCCCGGAGCACGATGAGGGCAGCAAAACCACCGCCTTCCTCGCCGCGCAGGGCGTCACCGTCTCAGCCGGTCATTGCGATCCCTCGCTCGACCAGCTCCGCGCCGCCTGCGACGCCGGATTGACCATGTTCACCCACCTCGGCAACGGCTGCCCGATCCAGATGCACCGCCACGACAACATCATCCAGCGCGCCCTCAGCCTGCACGAGCGCCTCTGGCTCTGCTTCATCCCGGATGGCGTGCATGTGCCCTTCTTCGTGCTGAAAAACTGGCTCGCCAGCATCGGCTTCGAACGCACCATTTTCGTCACCGACGCCATCTCCGCCGCCCGCCTCGGCCCCGGCCGCTATACCCTCGCCGGCTGGGACATCCTCATCGGCGACGACCTCGTCGCCCGCTCCCCCGATGGCACCCACTTCGTCGGCAGCACCGTCACCGTCCCGCGCATCAAAACGAACGCATATGAGCAGCTCGACATGAGCGAACGTGACCTGACGCATGTGCTGGACGTGAATCCGCGGAAGGCGATCATGTAGTCTTCCATGAACGACGGCCAATTACAGCACTGGGACGGCTGGGTGTTGACCTCCGTCATCTATGCTTCACGGAATGCGGAGTCAGCGACACTCACCGACATCATCGCTGCCGCAGACTGGCTAAACCACGCGATCATCTCCCGCGGCGAACTCGAAACCGGCTGTGCTCGTCTCATCCGTGCAGGACACCTGAAGAAAACGGCGGAGGGATTCGCGGCCACCGACCCGGTAAAGCTGTTCTGGCAGAAGAAATGCTCCAAAGTACGCAGCGCTCACAAGACATGGGAAGCGGTTGCCCGTCATATCGGCGCTCCAGCCTGGGATCCGGGGCTGCCCGACACCAAAGATGAACTGCATGTGACCGAGGCTGACTACGCCGCCTCCCTGCGCGAATATCATCACAACACAAGACGGCCGAAGACAAAATGACCGCCTCGCCGCCTGACAAAACATGAACATCCTCTGCTGGCTCGAAACCCATCGCGGAAGCTACAGCGTCGTCCGCTGGTTGTTTCCGCGTCTGCTGGCGGGGATCTACCTGATCGCCTTCGTCTCCTGGGGCCTGCAATATGACGGACTGGTGGGAGAGAACGGCATTCTGCCCGCGAAGAACCTGATCGAAAACATCCACGCCTTCGAGGAGCGCGAACATCAGTCGCTGTTCTGGCAGTTCCCCACCGTGTTTCACTGGCATTACAGCGATGCCTTTGCGCACGCCGTTCTGATCGCTTGCTGCGTGTTGTGCGTGCTCGTGATGGCCGGAGTGGCCCAGGGGCCGCTGCTGGCGCTGCTGTGGTTCGGCTATCTCTCGTTCGCCGTCACCGGCGACATCTTCATGGGCTACCAATGGGATGCGCTGCTGCTGGAGGCCGGATTTCTCGCGCTGTTCGTCGCGCCGTGGCGGTTTTGGTCGCTTCGCAGCGTCACCGAGCCACCACGCGGTTCGATCTTCCTGCTGCACTGGCTGGTCTTCCGCCTGATGTTTCTCTCCGGCTATGTGAAGATCGGCGGCGGTGATCTGCCGTGGGAAAACATGACCGCGCTGCTCTACCACTACGAGACGCAGCCGCTGCCCAACGGCCTGTCGTGGTTCGCTCATCATCTGTCGCGCGGGTTCCACGTCGCGAGCTGCTGGATCATGTATGTCATCGAACTCGTGCTGCCGTTTGCGATTTTTCTTGGCCGCTGGGGCCGCCTGGCTGCCGCGCTCGGATTCGTGGGCCTCATGGCCGTCATTTTCGTCACCGGGAACTACAATTTCTTCAACCTGCTCACCGCCGCGCTCTCGCTGACGCTGCTCGACGACCGCTGGTGGCCGAAACGCCTGCGCCACTGGCTGCGTATCGACGCCGAGGCCCCGCGACCGCCCTTCAAACGCTGGACGCAATGGCCTGCGCTTCTCGCAGTGCTGCCCATCGTGCTTTTCACGCTTCTGGCCGCCGATTCCTTCCTCGCCGGGCGCATTCGCGGCTATCAGCCCCGGCTGCCGCAAAGCTGGCACGAGAACCTCGACCTCGCGATCCATCGCAGCCGCAGCTTCAACGCCTACGGCCTCTTCCAGGACATGACCGAGGAGCGGCCGGAGGTCATCATCGAGGTCAGCGACGATGGCGCGCTGTTCCTGCCGCTCGACTTCAAATACAAACCCGGCGATCCAAAGATCGCGCCCCGCTTCATCGCCCCGCACCAGCCAAGGCTCGACTGGCAGATGTGGTTCGCCGCGCTCTATCCCGGCTACGATCCGCAGCGCGATGCGAATCCCGGCTCGCCCATGCACTGGTTCGGCCAGTTTTACCTCGCCCTGCTACAGCACAAGAAGCCGGTGTGGGGCCTCCTCCCCGGGCCCCCCTTCCCCGTCGAAAAAATCACCCACATCCGGGCCAAGCTCTACCGCTACCACTACACCCTGCCCGAGGTCCGCCAGGTTTCCGGCGAATGGTGGGAGCGCGAACTCATCGGCAACTTCAGCGGCACCGTGACGCTGAATCTGGAAGGACGCTGAGCCATTCATCATTTTCCACCTGCCTTTCCCCTTGCGCACTCGTAATTCGCGGCGACTATCGCCGCCCCTCGCCAAACCGGCCTGGGTCCAAATTTCGGGACGTAGCTCAGCCTGGTAGAGCGCTTGCTTTGGGAGCAAGAAGTCGTGAGTTCGAATCTCGCCGTCCCGACCACTCTGTCTGATCTCAGATTTCAAATTTGAAATTTCAAATCTCCGGATGTCCGCCCTCTACGCCACCGCACTGAGCACGTTCAAGGAGATGGGCTGGCACTACCGCGAGGTCCCCGAGCACAACGTCATCGAGAGCGACTTCGAGGCCCACCACACCAAGGTGCCGCTGCACATGCAGGTCTTTGGCGAGACGCACATCGTCAGCGTCGTCGCCACCGCCACGCTTCAGGTTCCCTCCACGCATCGGCTTCCGGTGTGCGAACTCATCATGCGCGTGAACAAGGAGCTCAACCTCGGGAACTTCGAGCTCGAATGGGACGGCGGCCAGATGATGTTCCGCATCACCAACGTCTTTCCACCGCACCGGCACGACCAGCGCATCCTCGCCAGCATGGTGCACTCGGCCGTGGCCGAGATGGACCGCCTCACGCCCTTCCTGGGCGAAATTCTCCGCACACCCAAAGGCGAGCTGCTCTTGCTGAAGGTCGCGGATTTGCTGAAGCGCGAAGACTTGCTGCCGCCAGTGCCCGAAGACGAGTGATCGTGCGTGACACAGGCAGCCTGCCTGTGCTTTGGTGGCAGACGCCAGACGACACGTCATACGCCCCCAGCCATGTCCGCCCGCTACACGCTGCAAAACCACCCGGCTTTTGGCGAGCCTTTGTCCAAGGAGGACCTCCACACCCTCGTCGCCCGCGGTTCTCTGGCTCGCGGCGAGATGTGTGTCGATGAGGAAACCGGCCTCACCCACACCGTGGGCGAACTCATCAGCGGCATGCGTCGCAATGCGGCCCAGTCACGACTGAACCGTCCCGCGTATCGCGAAATCAGCCCGGATCACGAGATCGTGACCGAGGAAGAACGCCTCGCCGAAGAAGAAATGGCGCAGGCGGAAGAGGAACCGGCGCCGGAGCCCGAAAACGACGCGGATGACGATGACGATCTCGACTACACCCCCAGCGGCGAGGTCATCCTGCATCACGCGCATCCATCCTGGCTCGGCTACACCAAGGCGCTCTTCCTCGTGTTGCTGCTCCTCATTGCGGCCGGGCTGCTGTTTGCCATCCAGCTCGAATACGCCGTCATCGCCCTGCTCTGCGCCTCCTCCACGCTCATCGCCGTGGGCATCGCTCGCTACTCACACGACTACATCGTCACTCGCGAGCGCGTGGAACTCATCTGGGGCATCATCGGTCGCAGTTCAAAGGAGGCCCGCATCTGCGACATCCGCAGCATCGACGTTTACGAATCCGGCCTCAAGGGCCTCCTCGGCCTGGGCAGCATCGACTTCTCCACCGCCGCCAACGCCGGCATCGAAGTACAATTCAAGGACATGCGCCGTGCGCATGAGGTGAAGGATCTCGTCCGTAAACTCCAACGCGGTGGCCCCGTGACAGATGACTGAGAAATGCCGAATGACGAATGACAGGCATCGCTGGCGGCTCCTGATCGCCGGTTTGGTCATTCATTCGGCATTCGGCATTCCTCATTCGTCGTTCTCAGCAGAGCTGAGCCGTGCCATCGACATCCGCACCCTGCCTTACGAGCGCAGTTTGGAGAAACTCCCCGTCGATCTCACCGCCACGGTCGGTTTTGTCGAAAGCAACACCACGGTCTTCGTTCAGGACGACACCGCAGGCACCCACCTGCACTTCAAACCAGGCCGCAACGACCTCCGCGCTGGGGATCAGGTGCGTCTAAAGGGCACCACCACCGCCGGACTCTACTTTCCCGGCGTCGATGTCACCGAACTCCAGATCCTCGGCCATGGGGCGCCCCCGGCAGCCGCAGCAGCCACTTACGACGACCTCGCCACCGGCCGTTTCCATTATCAACGCGTCGTCGTCGAAGGTCTCGGGCGCACCATGACGCCGCTGGACGAAAATCGCTCCCTCCTGCGCCTTGCCATGGGCAGTCGTGTCATCGAGGTGCGGGTCGATGCGCCGCTGGAGGCCGCGCCACAGCTCATCGACGCCCGCCTGCGCATCACGGCTCTCGCCGCTGGCGGCATCAATGACCGCCGCCAGCTCGTGTTTCCCTACTTGCGCGTCACGGACTGGAGCGATGTCGCGATCACGCAGACTGCCCAGCCACCCGAATCACTGCCCATCATCTCCGTCGCCACCTTGCTGCGATTCGGAGCCGCCGACGAGCCGCATCATCGCGCACGCATTCGCGGCGCCGTGCTCGCCGCATTCACTGATGGACGTGTTTTCCTGCGCGATTCAACACCACCGCCTCCACCACGCGAAATACCAACGGATGTAGCTCCCAGATCACCTCAATCGCCCTCCATCGCGATTCGTCTCAGCACGCCGGTGGATCTCACGCCAGGCCATCTCGCGGAAATCACCGGCTTCCCCGTCATGTCCGGGTTCAGTGCCTCGTTGGCCGATGCCCTGGTGCTCTCGACCGAACCTGCGGAAACCGCGAGAGCCTCGGCAGTGTCGCTCGCCGAGTTTCAAAACGGCTCCCACGACGCCGACCTCGTCCAGATCACGACTCCAGCCGTTTTGAATGACTTCTTCCGCACAAACGACGGCCATGAACTGCGCTTCACCTCCGCTGGCACTTCGATTCGCGCCTTTCTGCTGAACCCACCACCACCAGCGCTCGAAATCGGCTCCGCCTGCCTGCTCACCGGCATCTGCCTCATCGAATCCTCCACCGACAAAGGCTTCCGCTCCCAGCCGGAACGCGCGTCACTCCTCCTCCGCTCCATCGCGGATGTTCAGGTGCTCAGCGCCGCGCCTTTTTGGACTGCGAAAAAGCTGATCATCGCCATCGCCGTCCTCGTCGGCATCATCTTGCTCACCCTTTTCTGGATCACCCAGCAGCGGCGGCACATCACACGCCTCGAACGCCGGATCACCCACCAGGCCGCGCTCGACGAGCGCCAGCGCATCGCTCGCGAATTCCACGACACCTTGGAGCAGGAGCTCACCGGCCTCTCCCTCCGGCTCGATGCCGCCAGCACCCGACCGCTCGAGGAAAAAGCCCGCACCCTGCTCGAAACCAGTCGCAGCCTCGTCTCCCGCATCCAAAGCGAAGCCCGCAACCTCGTCTCCGACCTCCGCGACGACACCGCGCACGCCACCACCCTGCCCGAGGCCCTGCACCTCCTCGCCACCCGCGCCCCCG
>NZ_JACSRD010000229.1 GCF_014879935.1 Prosthecobacter sp. | reverse complement strand
CCAAGCGGGGACAAGAGGACGGCGGCGAATGGTGAATAGTGCGGGCGTGATGAACGCGCCTCACACTCAAGTTAACTGCACCCATTGTGGCTCGCCGGTGCCGGCGGCCCGTGACGATGGGTTTTGCTGCGCTGGATGCAGCTACGTCCATGATCTCCTGCATCAGGAGGGGCTGGATCACTTCTACGACCTGAAGGGCAATGCGGCGCTGCCGCCCGTGGCCCCGCAGGCCTTGCGCGAGCGTGATTACGACTGGTTGACGCTTTTGAGCACCGAGGCGGAACGCACCAGTGAGTCGGATGCGGTGGAACTGCGGCTGGCGGTGCAGGGGTTGTCCTGCGTGGGTTGCGTGTGGTTGATCGAGCGATTGTTCTCGCGACATGCGGGTGCCTTGCGCGTGAATGTGGACGTGGTGCATGGCGAGGTGCGGCTGACATGGCAGCGCGGGCAGTTTGATGCCGTGGCTGTGGCACGTGATCTGCAAAGCTTCGGCTATCTGCTCGGTCCGCCGCTGCAAGGAGGCGAGAAGAAGGAATCCTCCGGGCTGGCGCGGCGCATGGGCGTGTGCGGGGCGTTTGCGATGAATGCGATGGCGTTCTCACTGCCCGCGTATTTCGGCATGCCGCGTGATTTTGCCTTTGCGCATTGGTTTGACCTGATTGCTGCTTTTTCCGCGACGCTGGCGATGGCGGTGGGCGGCAGCTACTTCATCGAGCGCTCGCTGCGCAGCCTGAGAGCTGGTGTGCTGCACATCGACACGCCGATCGCCTTGGGCGTGACGGCAGCCTATGCGGGCTCGATGGGGGGATGGATCGCGGGTGTGGAGGGGCTGAAGTACTTCGACTTCGTGGCGATCTTCATCTTTCTCATGCTGACAGGCCGCTGGGCGCAGCAGGCGGCGGTGGATCGCAATCGCAGGCGCCTAATGCGCGACACATCGATCCCGGAGATGGTGAATGTGATCAATGACGCCGGCATGGAAGAAGCTCAGCCGGTGGCGAACCTGAAAGCGGGCACGCGGTTTGTGGTGAAGCCTGCTCAGACCGTGCCTGTGGCCGCGAAGCTGATGAGCGAGAGCGCGTCGGTGAGTCTGGAGTGGATCAATGGCGAAAGCGAGGCACAGAACCGCGAGGAAGGGCAGTTGGTGCCGTCGGGAGCGCTGAACATCGGCACGCGGCCTCTGATGGTGGAATCGGTGGAGACGTGGGAGGATTCGACGTTGCGTCGTTTGCTCGATGCGCGGCGTGAGGCGGAGTTTCGCGATGTGCGGCTGGAGAAGCTGCTGCGGGGCTACCTGGTGGCCGTCGTTGTCACAGGGTTTGGCGGGGGCATCTGGTGGTGGGCTCATGGCTCAGGCATCACCCAGGCACTGCAGGTGATGATTTCGATCTTTGTGGTGTCGTGTCCATGTGCGCTGGGCGTGGCGGTGCCGCTGGCGGAGGAGATGGCGGCTTCGAGAGCGGAGAAGCTGGGCGTGTTTGTGCGCTCGCTCGGGCTATGGAAGCGGCTGATGCGTGTGAAGCGCGTGGTGTTCGACAAAACGGGCACGTTGACGCTGGAGAACCCTGTTTTGGAAAACGCTGGTGTTTTGCGCACGCTTGACGCCGAAACGCGTGCGGCGCTGCGTCATCTGGTGACGGGGAATCTGCACCCGGTGAGCCGCAGCTTGTATGATGCGGTGGCGTTTGAGGGCGATTCGCGAGTTTTTGACCGCTGCACGGTCAAGGAGGCCGTGGGGCAGGGGTTGGGCTTTCAGGACGGGAGCGGCCATGATTGGCGGCTCGGCCGCCCGGAGGCCGGAACCGCCGGTGACGCCGTGCTGACGCGGGATGGGGTGGTTCTTGCCGCGTTTCGTTTCCGCGATGAACTGCGGGCCGAGTCGGTCCAGGAGGTGCGTCACCTGCACGAGCGCCAGATCGAGGTCTGTGTGCTCAGCGGTGATCGTTCACGGAAGGTGGAGGAGATCGCGCGCAAGCTGGAGCTTCCGGAGGCTTGCTGGCGGGCTGAATTGACGCCCGAAGCCAAGGCGGAGTGGCTGCGGGAGCGCAATCACGATGACACGCTCTATGTGGGCGACGGTGCGAACGACAGCCTGGCCTTCGACGCGGCGCTGTGCGCGGGCAGTCCGGTCACGGGCCGCAGTTTCCTGGAGCAGAAGGCGGATTTCTTCTTCCTGGGCCACAGCCTGCGTTTTGTGAGCGGGCTGATGCATGTGGCGCGGCTCCATCGCCGGGCGACGCGGCGTGTGTTTGCTTTCTCGGTCAGCTACAACCTGATCACCGCCGTGGCGGGCCTGATGGGGCACCTGAGCCCGCTGGCAGCGGCGATTCTCATGCCGCTGAGCTCGGTGTGCACGCTTTCACTGGTGGCCTTAACGTTCCGGAGGTCAGCGGCGTGGCGGACACCCTCTCAAGCCGGCGTCCAGCCTGAAATGGCGGTGTCATCAGAGATCCTGGCGACTCAAGCCTGAGGTTCGTGAGCACGAAAAAGGGCGGCTTTGCAGCCGCCCTTTTGAACTTGGTCCTTTCCCAGCCGGATGGATCAGGCGGCAGGGGCTGCTTCGCCAGGAGCGACGGGCGGCTTCGGAAGGGTGAAACGGTAACGGATCTTGCCACGCTTGGCAGCGGCGCGGGCCTTGCGGCGGGTGCGCTCTTTCGGGGTCTCATGAGCACGCAGGCGGCGGACTTCTTCAAGGATGCCTTCCATCTCAAGCTTGGTCTTGAGACGCTTGAGGGCGCGGTCAACAGGTTCGCCTTTGCGGATTTGGATTTCGGTCATGTCAGAATGAGGGGTGGTGGGAAAAGGGGCGCAAGAGTAGGGGCAGGACGCCAGTCGTCAAATGGAATGTAGGAGCGGTGGCTGTTCGCGGTTCACCGTTCTCTGCCGGCTGTTTTCAGGCGACGAGGGTCTGCTCACGGGCGGGACCGACACCGAGGAGGCTGATTCTGGCTCCGGTGAGTTCCTCGACGCGTTTCAGGTAGGCTTTGGCCAGCGGAGGCAGGTCCGCGAAGTTCGTGAGGCCGCTGAGGTCCTGTTTCCAGCCCTGGTGGGTTTCATAAACAGGCTCGCAGGCTTCGATGTCCTCGACCGTGCTCGGCGGGTATTGCAGCGTCTGGCCGCGCAGCTTGTAGGCGGTGCAGATCTGGACCTCATCAAGGCCGTCCAGGCCGTCGAGGTTGGTGATGGCGAGCTCGTCAGCACCATTGATCATGACGGCGTAGCGCAGCAGCACGGCGTCCAGCCAGCCGCAGCGGCGGGCTCGGCCGGTGGTGGCGCCAAACTCGCGTCCCATGCCGTGCAGCATGTCGCCGATGGATTCGTTCTCGGTGACAAAGGGGCCGCTGCCGACACGGGTGGTGTAGGCTTTGCAGACGGCGACGACTTTGTCGATCATGCGCGGAGGCACGCCAGAGCCGGTGCAGGCACCGCCGGTGGTCGTGTTCGAACTGGTGACAAAAGGATAGGTGCCGTGATCGATGTCGAGGTAGGTGCCCTGCGCCCCTTCGAAAAGGAGGCTTTTGCCCGCTTTGATGGCCTCGTGGCAGACGACGGCGGTGTTGGTGATGTGCGGGGCCAGTTCTTTGGCCGCAGCGAGGATCTTTTCGACGGTTTCTTCGACGGGCACGGCTTCGATGCCGGAGGCGATGATGAATTCGTTGTTGCTCGCGATGCGTTCGCGCAAGGCACCGGCCAGTTTCTCCGGCTGGGTGAGCAGAATCGCGCGCAGGCCGTTGCGTTCCACCTTGTCGGCGTAAGCCGGGCCGATGCCGCGTCCGGTGGTGCCGATGGCGTTGGCTCCGCGGCGTGCCTCGCGGGCGCGATCAAGGGCCTTGTGGTAGGGCATGACGAGGTGGCAGGTCTCGCTGATACGCAGATTCTGCGCGGTGATCTTCACGCCCTGGCCGCGCAATTTGGCCATTTCTTCCAGCAGGCCGATGGGGTCAAGGACGACGCCGTTGCCGATGACGCAGAGTTTTTCCTCCCACAGGATGCCGCTGGGGATGAGGTGCAGGATGTACTTCTGGCCGTTGCTGATGACGGTGTGGCCGGCGTTGCTGCCGCCGGCGGCACGCACGACGACATCTGTTTTTTCAGTGAGGAAATCGACAATTTTGCCTTTTCCTTCATCGCCCCACTGGGCGCCGACAACGATGGTATTGGACATGGGATTCTTTCTGTTCGGATGGCGGCACGGGAGTCCGCAAGGGGTTGGTTGGGAGACACGCAGAAGGCACCGGACGCAGCCGTTTCAGGCCGCAGAGGCGGTTGGTTCGCTGAAGCGAGGCCGGTGCCGCGACACGTGCGCGGTCAGGTCAGGCAGCTCCCATCTGAGTGGCAAAGTAAACGGCCACGCCGCAGGCCAGGAGCGCGACGACGCCGAGCAGCGTCAGCAGACCGCCACCAGGGTTCTTTTCCTTCGCCTTCGGACCGAAGCCGCTGCGCAGTTTGCTGTTGTAAGGATGGCTGCCGTAGCCGCTCGAAGGTGTGGAAACCGTGATGGTCGGGGCCGAATAGGAAGTTTCCTCGCCATCGCCCACAAAGGTGCAATTCACATTCCCAAGCTGGAAGGCCGTGCCCGGGGCCAGCGAGATGGCCTCCACGCGGGAGCCGCCCAGTTTCGTGCCGTTGGTGGAGCCGAGGTCCGTCAGCGTCCAGGAGGCGCCGTCAAAGGTGACCTCGCCGTGATGACTGGACACCGAATCGTCGGAAATGACGAGCTGGTTGTCATCGGAACGGCCGAGAGTCATGCGTTCAGCGTCGAGTTCGAGAGCGCCGGAGGCACCATCTGGGGTGGTGAATTGGATGCGGGGCATAGCGGCGGAGTTTTAGCAGGCCGGGACAAGGGTGGCAAGGGAGATTCACGCGCTTGCACGGCCGGGGGTTTTCGCTAGGGGAGGCAGTCCACCCTCCTCCCCCGCTCACTCGTGACCCAAGTCTTTGAAATCCTCGGCAAGTTCGACACTGACAGCGACTGCCACAAGCTGCTCTACGCCCCGCATCCGCTGCCGTTGAAGTATCGCGAGGGCCGGGTGTACAAGATCGAGTTCGAGGGAGACGCGGCAGCTTTGGAGGCCTTTGTGAATCGCGTCTTGATCGATCCCATCAGCCAGGAGGCCCGCACCGGCGGCCAGCCGGCCTTCGAGAAAGCCTCCTTCGTGCTGGAATACGGCATGAAGGGAGCCGCGCTGGATCTGGAGAAGGAGATGATCCTCAATTACTACCGTGGCACGGAGAACCCCGGCTTTGAGATCAAGAAGCTCACCCTGCGCACGCGCATCTATGTCTTTGGTGAAGGAGCCGAGCCGACCCAGTTCGTGCGTGACATCGTCAATCCGGCGATCCACACCCACGAGGTGCTGAAGGCGGCGTGAAACTGACGGCGCAGGCTGTTTTGTTCGACAAGGTTTGGGTACAGGTGGTTTCGACCGCTAAGTGATGGGAATTCGCTTCAACTGCCGCAACGCATACAGCGGCGCGTCCGTCTCCACGATGCGTTTCGCCCCTTGCTTCCGTTTCGGGCTGAACTGGTCCCGCTGCGCCTCGAAGATGCCCTCCACGAACGCCTTGCTGCCAAGAACCGCCCCATCGCTGAAGTAGCGCACGCGCAGCCGCACCAGTTCTGCTGAACTCAGTTTCCCACGTTCCGCCAGCACAGTTCTCACCGATTCCGCTCTCATCCCGCTCTCCACCACGGCCTCGTTCTGCGCGTCCTTCACCTCCCGGCCCTCATCAAAGAGAATGCAGCGATACGCCTCCGCCGCTCCCGCACTCTGCCAGCCGTCCACCGGTTTGCCGATGGCCTTGCACAGGCCGCGTTGTGCTCTCCGGCTGCCACCCAGCGCCTCGGCGTAACCGCACCAGCGGTAATCCTTCGGATCTTTTACCAGCCCGGCGCGCACCGGATTGAGGTCGATGTAGGCCGCCATCGTGCGCAAC
>NZ_JACSRD010000116.1 GCF_014879935.1 Prosthecobacter sp. | reverse complement strand
GAGAAGATCACCTCCGCCTCCGGCCAGTCCGCTGACACCTTGAAGGAGATCGCCGCCACCACCGCCCGCGAGTCCGCCGACGCCCTTGAGAAGATCGCCTCCACCGCCACCGCCCGCGAGTCCGGTGACTCCTTTGAGAAGATCGCCCCCTCCGCCGCCGCCACCGAGCAAACTGGCCGCGCCAGCGCCCTCTTTGCCACCTCCTGCGCCACCCATGCCTCCAGTGATGCCTTTCACGGCCTGGTCACCGGCACCACCGATGGAGCCGCCGATCTGGCCGCCAATCTGGGATCCCACCTGATCGCCGATCTGGCCGCCGACTTGCGAGCCGATCTGCTTTCCCACCGCGGAACCGACTGCGGTGCCCACCACGGGGATCGCGCTGCCGATCGCGGCACCAGCCGCGCCACCCACGGCGCTGCCGGCCGTCTTGCCGACAGCCTTGCCTGCGGCTCCGCCGATTTTTCCTCCGACGTCCTTGCCGAGGGACTCCCCCATTCCGGCTTCTTCTTGTTCTTCGGGCATGATGTGTGGTGGGAATGATTGAAGCGCCGCGTGGCATCGGCGGCACAGATGGGACTAGCCAGAAGCGGCGTCTGTGTGACAAATCCAATGCGTGTTTCCGATCACCGCATGATTGCCTCCCGTCACGGGACCTGCCAGAGTGCCGTTCATGCCGACACGTTCCCAGTCGTCCTCGCTTTCCTCCGCTGGTTTTTTTGACCTGGCGATGACGGATGATGAGACACTCGGCGCGGGCGAGGACGTCCCGCCCAGTCCCGAGCAGCCCGGCATGCGGGTGGCCGCACGTTACGAGCTGGTGAGCGTGCTGGGTGAGGGGGGCACGGGGAAAGTCTGGCTGGCCCGGCAACTGGACCCGGTGAAACGTGATGTGGCCCTGAAGATCATCCGTCCAGGGCTGCTGATGAAGCCGGTGTCGGCGCGGTTCAACCGCGAGCACCAAGTGCTGGCCCGTCTGGGGCATCCGAATGTGGCGGCGGTGTTTGATGCGGGCGAACTGGAGGACGGGCGCACGTTTTTCGCGATGGAAAAGGTCACCGGCAGCGCCATCACCCGCTGGGTGCGTGATCGCGGCCTGCCCCTGCGTGAGCGCGTTTCCATCATCCACCAGGCCTGCCTGGCGGTGGAGCATGCGCATCAGCGCGGCATCCTGCACCGTGACTTGAAGCCCTCAAACGTGATGGTGATGGAGATCGATGGTGCTCCGGTGGTGAAGGTGATCGATTTTGGCATCGCCAAGGCGCTGGAAGGGGATCTGGCTCACGGTCAGGACGCGACCTTGCGCGGCACCGTGCTGGGAACGCCGCGTTACATGAGTCCGGAGCAGGCGGCGCTCTCAGGACTGGAGGTGGACGCCGGGACGGATGTGTATTCCCTCGGCGTGTTGCTGTATGAGGTGCTCACCGGCACCACACCGATCCGCGAGGAGGACGAAAAGAAGAACACGCCTCTGCGTGAACTGCTGCGCCGTGTGTGTGAGGACGAGATCGAGCCGCCGAGCAGACGCGTGGCTGCGAACGCGCCCGCGCATGCCATTCCCGCCCGCGATTTGAAAGGGGAGCTGGACTGGGTCACGCTTCGAGCGTTGCAAAAGGACCGGTCGCTGCGTTACGCGTCAGCGCAGGCGCTTGCGAATGACTTGCAGCGTCATCTGGACGGTCAGGCGGTCGAGGCAGGGCCTCCGGGCCTTGGTTACCGGGCCTCCAAATGGCTCTCACGAAATCGCGCCGCCCTGCGTGCGACGGCGGCCGTGCTCGCGGCAGTGGTCGCAGGCACGGCGACGACGTGGTGGGCGCTGGATCGTGAAGGGCAGCAAAGAAAGCTGGCGCTGAACCAGGCGGAACTGGCCGGTCAGGTGAGCGCCCAGCTCAACGAACTGCTGAACAACGCCAAGGCGCATGCTGAATCCGGCGGGAACACGCAGGTGCTGCGCAAGCTGGCGGACGAGCAGGCGGCCGGCATGGCACGCTTTGCCAGCCAGCCGCGCATGGAGGCCGGTCTGGCATGGCAGTTGGGCGGTCTGTACACCGTGCTCGGGGAGCCGGCGCGTGCGCAGCCGTGGTTCGTGCGCCATGCCGAGCTCATCGCCAGGCTCGACGGGCCGGATTCCGCTGCTGCCATCGAGGCGCTTTACGAAACCGGCTGGCGCTACGTCGATCTACAGGATCACGTGAAGGCCATCGCGGTGCTGCGGCGCTGCATTGAGGGCTTCGACCACCTTCCGAACGGCCGTTTCAACGGACTGCTGGCACGGAAGGAGCTGGCCCGTTCCCTGGCCCGCTCAGGAAGGCATGACGAAGCTCAAAAAGTCATGCAGCAAGCTGTCGCAGGCCTCGCGGATGGCGATCCCGTCCTGTTCTCCCGCGTTCTTCGGGATCAGGCGGAAGTTCTTCGTGTCGCCGGCCGGAATGACGAGGCGGCGGCGGCGCTCCATCGTGCTTTGAAGGTGCTGCCGCAGGAAAAGGCGAATGCTCCGCAACGCGCCTACATTCTTCTCACGCTCAGCACGGTGGATCATGAGCGGCACCGCTATGAAGATGCTCTGGAGGCCTCCACCGAGCGTCTGCGTCTGCTGGAAAGCCAGTTCGGTCCCGCCCACCTGAAGGTGCTGGATGCGTTGCTCGATCATTCCCAACTGGCGTCACGTCTGCCCGGATTGCCGGGCGCGGAGGAGACGGCGCGGCGCGCGCTCGCGCTTGCCCGCTCCGCGGCGCATGAATCGAAGCTGGCCGTCGCCTGGACACGGGTGGCGGAGTGTCTGCGTTTGAAAGGCGATCATGCCGCTTCGGAACAGGCGGTTCGTGACGCTTTGAAGGAACTTGAAGGCCGGAAGGCCTTGCCCTGGCGCGTGCTCGATCTGCATCGGCGGCTTGGCGATCTGCTCGTGTCACGGCGTGACTTTGCGGCGGCGCTGGATGCTTACGAGACTGCGGCGGCCACCTGGTTTGATGAGGCGCCCGGCCGTCCGCCGGAACACACGCGGCTGCTACCGGTGAGCATCATCATGTTTCACAAAACGGCGCGGGAGCACGGCTCTCCACTGGCGGACGAGGCCGAACAGGCCCGCTGGCAGGCCCGATTGGATGAGCTGGACAAGCGGCACCCTCAGAACAATGCGAAAAGCGGCTGAGGGTCACTTGGCGTGGCTGATCACGGCCGGCCGGGGATAAGCGGCGGTGCGCAGCACCTGTTGCTCCGGCTTTGGCAGCGTGGCGAGCACGTAATATTGCGTCCAGGCCATGCCGGCGTCGCGCATGCCCACGCCTTCGGCCCATTCACGTGCTTCACGGCCGGTCATGGGCCGCGGCAGGTTTTCGATGAAGATGTTCGACTCGCGCCATTCGGATTCATCCGGCCTGGCAGGATGATCGTGCCAGACCCAGAACTCCACGCGGCTGCCGGGCGGGAGCACGGCATCGTCTTCCAGCCACAACGGCTGCTGGCATGACACCAGCAGGCCAAGGCTGGCGATGCAGGCGAGGAGACGGAGGTGCGGAGTCATGGTTTCGGAGTCTTGGATTTGGATTTCAGCATCGCGGCGCCCTTTTGCTGCCATTCGATTCCCCAGCGGTCGTAGGCCACCATGACGCCGATGCCGAGGAAGATGGCCAGCGTGGCCTTCCAGCGGCCGGTGCCGATGGCGGAGATGATGAACAGCACGCCGAAGGTGTAGCGCCACGCCTCCGGGTGGAGCCGGTAGAACAGACGCACGGCATCGCGTCGCTCACGGATGAATTGCAAGAGATCCATTGGTCACGTGGAGGGTTCCTGACGCCGGCTGGCTGGAAAGCAGTGCTTCGCGGACGGCATGGCGGCACAGCGTCTCCGCGGTGGCCCGCATGCGCCGCACGCCGAGGCGGGGCTCCACGCCCTGGGCCACGAGCAGCTCCAGCACGCCGGCGCCGGGCTCCAGATGGTAGCCTTTTTCACGCAGGAGCTTCAGCTCCTTGTTCAGCATGATGCTGGCGATCTTCTTCTGGGCGATGTAGCCGAGTTTTTGAAACACGCAGCGCACATTGAAACGCGCGAGCACTTCCGGGCGCAGCTCGGCGGCGGCCAGATCCTCGATGAAACGCTCCACGGTGGCCATGGGGCTGTTTTTCAGCTCCATCAGGGCATCGGCACCGATGTTCGACGTGGCGACGATGTAGAACTCGCACAGGTTCAGCGTGTCGCCGTTGGCGACGGTGATGCGGCCGGCATCCAGCACCTGGAGGAAGATGTCCAGCACGCGCGGGTGGGCTTTTTCGATTTCGTCAAAGAGGATCACGCCACGGCCCTCGGCGCGGTCGTAGAAGCGGCCGATGTTGCCACGGGAGTGGTTGTCCTTCCCCAGCAGCAGGCCCAGCGACTCCTGGTTCTGATACTCGGACATGTCGAGCCGGATGCAGTGCTTGCCAACGTCCTTGAAGATGTACTCGGTCATGAGCAGCGTGATCTCAGTCTTGCCGACGCCCGTGGGGCCAAGGAAGAGGAAGGTGCCCTTCGGGCGCTTCGGATCGGCGAGGCCGAGCTCTCCATTCTGCACGATGGGCACGACTTTCGGGATGACGTGCTCCTGGCCGATGATGCGCTCTTCGAGGAAGGGGCGCAGTCCCTGGATGTGGGCGAGATTCACGAGGCGGCGATGAATGGGGGCTTCACTTTTTCGGCACGAGGCTCTGGCTGGAACTGCGCAGGCGCAGGCGCTCGGCTTCGTCGAGCTCCTGGATGCGCTTCTCCGCCTGTTCGAGCTGTTCTTTGTATTGCGCCCGTTCCTGGAGGGTCTTGGCGAGGTATTCCTTCACGCTTTCCATCTCCTCCTCGGCTTTTTGGAACTCGCCCTTCTTCTTCAGCAGACTGGCGCGGATCGCGTCCAGGTCGGCCATGGATTTGCTCAGGGATTTCGATTTGTCGGCGAGCGCCTGGCGCTCCTGCTTGATCAGAGCGTCGTCTGGAATCTCCTTGCGCGAGGGATCGCGGATGCCGAGCACCACACCGCGCGAATCCATCGGCGTGGCCGGCAGCCGCGTGTCCCAGCGGGCGTGCTGCTCCAGTCGATAGACGGTGTGCGCTTCGTGCATCTCGCTGCGGTCATGATTGGGCAGGCGGCCGAGGTGATAGGCGTGGACCTGCTCATCAAGACGCACGCGGGAGGCGTCCAGCGGGTCCATGGAGCGGCCTTTAGGCCATCCGGCGACGACGTTCTTCGAATACGTCGGGATGTAGGCGCTTTCCTGCTCCTGCTCAGGATAGATGAGCGGATCGTCCGACATGGGATCGGTGGACCGGCAGCTGGAAAGAAGCGCGGCGAGGGCGAGGACGGCGACGAGGTGCTTCGGAGTCATGGCGTGGTGCTGCTGGGCGTGGGGTGAATGACGGGAACGGGGCCGGACGTGGTGCTGGCAGGAACGGCGGCAGCGGGTGCGGAAGCGGGCTTGGCGATGAGCTGGCGCACGTTTTCGAGTTGTTCGGCGGTCGCCTCCTGCTCACGGGCTTTTTCAGCCTCGGCGGCACGCAGGGTGTCCTGCTGCACGGTGGAGTCGCCGTCGGCCAGCGCCTGCGCATGCGCCGTCTGGGCCAGTTGCCAGCTTGCGACCGGTTTGTTGCCCTGCTTCAGGCCGGCGATGCTGGCCATCTCCGGCTCGAACACGTCCAGCGTGTAGATGTAGAAGGTGGTTCCGGCCGCGACGCGCACGAAGTCGAGATCCTGGTCCAGCTTCTTCGTCAGCATGCCGGAGTAGGCCGATGCCGCCTGCGAACCACCGCCCAGCGCGGCGTTGCGCGTGGTGTTCATGGGAGCCATGCCATAGATGGTCTGGAACTGCTGCTGGTTGTTGTTCATGATGCCCTGCAGCGCCTCGGCGATGAGGATCTTCACCTCGGCATACTCGTCGTTTTTGATGATGCGGCCGCGGATGCCGGCGGAGCCGTCAGTGACGGCGAAGGTGCCGTCCGTGAGTTTTTCGTGGTCGAGGGCGACGCCGCTGATGCTGTATTCGCGGCCGTCGTCCCAGATGAAGTTGAAGCTGCCCTTGATCTCGATGCGGTCGCGCACGCGGCCGCTGCCGGCCTTGGCATGGACCTGGGTGCCGGCGGGCAGGACGAGCTGGTGGTTCCAGTAAACGTCCTCGATGACGAGTCCGAGCACCGGCGTCTCCAGGGAGGAGGAATCCACGGTGATCACGAGCGCCGCCTTGATCAAGATGCCGCGCGGAGCGAACAAGCGCGGCACGGAAGGCACAAACGGCTCCTTCGGGTTGGTGTTCACGTGCACGAGCGTGGGGAAGGGCGGGGGCTTCTCCGCTTTCTTCGTCGTGCGGGAGCTGGTGGCGGGCAGGATGCTGGGAGGCGCCGGCTTTTTGACCGGGGCGATGAAACGCTCCACCCGGGTGTCGTCGCCGAGCTTCGCCGTGCGTTTTTCGCCGAGGTTCACGGTTTTGTTCTCGGCGATCAAGGAGGGCTCGGGCGCGGGCTCGCCCGGCTTGGCGTCCTTCGCCTTGGGGCTGGTCGGAGCGACGGACGCGGGTGGTTTTTTGCTGACCATGTAGGCGGCCGCTCCAATGCCGACGACCACGAGGAGCAGGATCATCTGCACGGCTGGCTTTTGAAGGTGCTTGAGCATGGCGGGAGGCGTGGGGAGTGGTTACTTGCCGTCGAAGGCGGCATCACCGGCGATGGGGGGGAGCAGCATGGGAGCGCGGCCGGGTTCCGGAAGCTCGATGCGGAAGTCCTGATGGATCGAAAGCCCCTCCCGCGTGCCGCCAGGCCCGCCCTGGAGGATGAGATCCAGTGCCTGACGCTGGCCGGGCTCGATCGTGTTCGCGCAATCGACGAGCTGCGCGTCATAACTGCGGCCACCGACACGAATCTTGGTGCCCATGGGCTCGAACTCGAAGGGTTTGGTGCCCTTGTTCGTGATCCAGGAGCGGAACACGGTGAGGTCCTTGGCCGGATTCCGCTGGATCTCGTAAATCGAGGTCACCATGTCATTTTGCGTGCTGGTCATTTCGAGGCCGTTGCGTTCATCCCAGCCGCTGAAGAGGCCGGGATTGAGAGGCTGGAGCGCCTTGCGGTTGCGGGCCTTGCTGAGCATGCCCACGAGCTCCTCGGCGCTGAACTGGATGCGGTTGTCCACCACCTTTTGCGGGGAGACCTCGACGGCGGCGCTGGTTTGCATCGGCGGGGACACGAGCACGGCCAGGTTGGCCTCGTCAGCGGCATTGAACCGCAGCAGGTACATGCTGCGCGTGGTGCGCACGGTGGCGTGGCAGGGCTCGCCGGGCTTGATGAGACGCACGACGAGGGTGTCGCCGGCGACGCTTTCGTAATGCACCGTGGCGACCTTTGAGGTGGCCATCTGGTTCATCTTTCCCGGATCGGTCACCAGGCCGAAACCGGTGAGCAGGCTGATCTTCTCCGGAAAGGTGATGGTGGTGGCGACATTGGTGTTGATGTCGATGTCGTGGACATGGTTCTTCGGATCGAGCCGCACCAGCTCGCGGCCGGGATGGACCTGCGCGGCAGCGGTCACGGCTGCCAGCAGCAGGCAAAGCACGGCAGGGAGCTGGTGAATGAAGGGAGCGCTTGGGTTCATGTTTCGGTGACGGGCTCCAGTTTGAGTTCGACGAGTTCCTCCACTTGCGAGGGGAAGCCCTCGTTGGTGGCGATGTCCAGGTTCTGGTGCCATTTGACCTTGAGGCTGAAGCGGTATTTCTCCGTCTTGGTCTTGCCGCTGAAGATGAGCGTGCGTTCCACGGTGCCGGTGGTCAGGGTGCCCATGCGTGTGTTGGTGAAACCCAACAGCTCCGTTTTGTCGATCTGCACCGTCTGGTTGACCCTCTGGCTTTTGAAGTAGCCTTCCTCCAATTGGACGTGCTTGCGGATTTGCGCGAAGGCTGGCAGCTCGCGCCGTTCATCTTGCCAGTAAAGCTTTGGCAGGCGGTCCTGGTAGATCAGACCGTCCGGGTTGCGGGCAAGCAGGGTTTCTGCCAGCAGGTCGCCCATCTGCTTGTGCATGACCGCGTTCGTCGGATGGCTATAGACGACGCCGGAGGGCAGGTAGAAGGCGCCGGCGGTGTCCATTACCACGAACGGGGGCCTCTTACGCAGCACCTCGGCCAGCATCACGATGTAAATGGCGCAGCCGGCGCCGACGGCGCAGGCGACCAGGAACCAGAAGACCGCCGTGCGGTCCCGGGTGACGAGTGTGTCGATGACGCTGGAACGTTTTTCAGGAATGACGGACATGACGTGCGATCATCAAGGGGCTTCCGAGCTGGAAATGGGGGCGAGGCGGTATTCGATGTTGGTACACACGAACGGGAAGCGGCGGCTGTCGCGCAGGTTCGGATTGCGCACCCACTGAAGCCGCGCTGAAACGGCGATGGACTGGGTGATGCCCTCCTGCGTGGTGGGATCGACGCTGATGCGGATGATCTGGCCGGTGGCGACGGTCTCGGCGTCTCCGGTGGGTGAATACTCCACCGTCACGCCGCCCACCTCCACCATCTGGTGGATGCGGCGGGTGTTGAGGTCGTAGGCGTTGTCACGCAGGTCGAAATCCACCTGCTCGCGTGCGAAGCCGGTGAAAAGCAGCGGGATGCGGTCGAGGTTCAGCGCTCCTTTGGGCCCGCGATTCAGGTAGGTCTCCAGCGCCAGCCGCGTGTGATAGTTGATCACGTCATCGAGCTCATGCTGCTCCAGCGAGCGGTCCAGGTAGAATTTGCTCTTTTCCACCGGCACGTAGAGCATGCTGCCGCGGCTGCTGAGCGCCACGTCGTAGGTGTGCCAGGCAGTCCCCGCCAGAAACAGGCAGGCCACGGAAAACCAGAACAGGGCCAGCTTTTCCTTGGAGATGAAGATGTCGGTCACGCCTTTCATGAGTGGAGTTCAGTCTTCATGTCAGTCTTTTGCCTCCATGCCTGAGGCCATGCTGCCGATGGAGTTGCCCACCCCTGTGACCGCGCCGCCCGCACCGCTGATGGCGGAGGACGCCGCCCCGCCGACCACCGGGACCATGCCAGCCACGGCCGAACCAGCGGAGACCCCCGCGCCCACTCCCGCCATGGCGGCACTGGTGGCCTGTCCGGCGAACGCGAGGCCGATTTGCGACCCGGAAACGACCGCCTTGTGGATGATCTTCGGCGCTCCGAAGATCACAAACATGATCCACGTGGCCACCGCGATGACGAGGCAGAAGATGGCGATCGATTCTATGACCACACCCCAGATGGGATTGAGCAGGAGCGTGCTGGTGAGAAGGATGATCACGTCAATGCCGATCTGGAGGAGGAAATCCGCCAGGAGAAGCCCGATCCCCCATCCGAGCGGCCACATGCAGATGGCAAGCAGGCCGGTGAAATAGCTCACGGCCGTCTCCCGCTTCTGTTCGAACAGGAACATGCCGAAGAAAATCGGCGAGGCCGCGGCTCCGACATACAGCGCCATGATCTGCACCACATAGGCGAAAAAGAAGACGATGTAGCAGACCAGGCCGATCACGATCATGCAGAAGGCCGCGATGATGCCGGCGATGTAGTCGATGATCTCCAGCGGATTGACAATGAGCTGCACAATGGCGCTCGAATCCGTGTCGATGTCGAGATCTTCAAAACTTTCGCCAAATCGCTCCATGAGGCCGAGCGGATCGACATCGAGCGCGGCGAGCAGATCGTCGCTGAGCGCAACGCGCACCTCTTCGATCAGCCATTCAGGGAAGAACGGCATGATGGTGCACACGATGCCGGTGTAGAGGATGGTGCTGAACGCGCCTTCGAAGCTGCCGCTCATCATGCCTTTGTAACCTGTCAGGAGCAGTCCCAGGAAGGCAAAGGTGAAGGTGAAGAGCTGCAGGACGTCGAAAATCTCCTCACAAATCGTCCGCAGATCCTCATAATAGGGCTCCATCAGCCCGAAGGCGTCTCCAAAGCTGGCGAGAAGAGTGAAGTCCATGGTGGGTCAGGCGCGGGTTCAGGTTGGTGAGGTGTCGCAAGTCCTACTTGCCCCAGCCGAGGTTGCTGAATGGCTTCGTGCTGCCAGACGCGCCACCAGTGGAACCGCCGGTGGAACCGCCGGTGGAACCGCCGGTGGAGCCACCAGTGGAGCCGCCGCTAGCACCACCGCCCGCCGCTTTCGCCTTCGCCGTGTCCTGCCGGTATTTTCTCTCCAGACTCTTGCCTTCCGCTCTCGCGCGCGATTCAACCTGGCCCTGCAGAGTCAGCTTCTCCTTGAGCACTTCGTAGTCCTGCTTGGTCTTGGTCAGATCATCCCTCGCGCTGGTGATCTGGGAGTCGATCACGCTGAGGGACGTTTGAAATTTGATGATGGTGGCCAGATCGGTGGCGCTGTTGATCTGATCCAGCAGAGTCAGGCGCTGCTCTTCAAGGGCGGCAATGCGCTGGTCAGCCTCCTCCGATTTGGTGGCAAAGTCATTGAGGTCACCCATCAGGGCTCCCTGGAGCTTGTAGAGAGATGGGTCACGATCGACCGTGACGTCCTTCTTCTCCTTGTTCTCGGTGACCTGGAACGTGTAAGTCGGATTCACGGCGTTCATGAGGCCGAACGTGGTGTCACCGAAGACTTCAGTGCCGCTGGTGCCGCCCGCCAGTCGCAGCTTGCGCTCATCCGCTGTTGCGAGGGCCTTCTCCGCCGACATGGCGATGTCCTGCTTGATCAGCTCCAGCGCCGGCAGGGTGATTGCAGACGGGTCTCCCATGCGGGTGAGCTGGTCGTTGAGCGATTGCGACTGCTTCTGAGCCTCCTCGAGCTGCTGCTGGAGCATGCTCAGGATGTTCTGAGTGTTCGTGTTGACGTTTTGGATCAGCACGTTGTCGATAACCTCCTGTACAGGAGATTGCGCGAGGGCCGGGCCGGCCGTCGCGAGCATCCAGAGAATGGGCAGATGCAGTTTCATGGCTTCAGTGGGTTGAAATTCACTCGACGACCTCGATGACGACCTTCCGCGGCTCCACCAGCACGCCGTCGGTGGTGATGTGCTCCGGCACGGGCACCTCGTAATAGCGGCGCTGCACGGCAGCGTCGGCATTCGGTCGTTCGGCGTCTCGTTTGACCCAGTAGAGGTCCTTGATCGCGTCGCTGCGGCCCTTGTTGTAGCCGTCGAGATAGCGTTCACGCACCTCCTTCTTTGCCATGGCATCGGTGATGGCCCCGGCCGCATAGCCGGCCACGGCCCCGGTGACGAGACCCTGGTTGTCATCAAGGAAACCGCCGTTTGAGCTGCTGGAGCTTCCGGAGGAGCCGCCGGATGAGCTGCTCGACGAGGAGCTGCTGCTGTTGTTGTCGTTGTTGCTCAGCAGGTTGTCTCCCAGGATTGAGCCCAGCACACCGCCAATGCCGGCACCGACAAGGCCCCGGCTCATGCCGCCGCCGGAACTCGAGCAGGAGGTGAGGACAAGACTGGAGGCGAGGAGGAGGATGAGGTGCGTTTTCATTTCTTCAACTTGGCTTGGCTTGTGATCATCTTGAAGGCGTCGCCGCCGTAGTTCTTGAGCTCCTCGTTCTGGCGCTCGAAGGCCTCGCCGGACGTGGCGGAGGCCAGGATCATCTCCTTCGAGGCCATGTGACGGCCGATGGCGATGCGCGGGCGGCCGGTGGCCTCGTGATAATAGACGAAGGAGCCGTACGGCTCCGTCTTCATCTCCGAAGGGTCCGGGAAGCTGGTGACCTGCTTCTTCGTGATGGAAGGGATGCGGAAGCCCTCGCTCATGCTCTCCACATCGCGCTGGTCGGGCTGCTTCAGCATGAACATGACGCGCGAGTTGCCCACGACCGACGAGCGGACCGGGTGGTCCTTGATGCGCTGGAACTGCTGGATGATCGAGAACACCCAGCAGGAGTATTTGCGCATGCGCTCGTAGTACTCGCGGGTGATGCGGTCGCCGTCCGGCATGGCGAGGAAGGCGGAGAGCTCCTCCAGGATCACGCGCTTCCGCGTGGATCGTGGCCGGCGCATGATCTCCTTGCGCAAATCGTTCGTGATGAGGAAGGCGGCCACGGTGCGGAGTTCTTTGGCACTCTCCGGGATGTAGCTGAGCTCGAAGTGCACCACCTTGCCGCTGAGATCGACGTTGTTCACGCCATCGAGGATCGCGCCGTAGCGTCCGTTGCGGCTCCAGGGCTCCAGCAGCATGCGCAGCAGGCCCAGATCCTCATGCGCACGACGCTGGCGGCTTTCGAGGTTCAGCAGCTCGACAAACTGGCTGTGGGTGGGCATGTCCTCCGCCTTCATGAGCGTGTAGCCCATGCTCATGATGTCCCACTGGTTGCCCGGATTGTTCAGGAAGTCCTCCAGCAGCGCCTGGTCCACCTGCATGCGGTTCAATTCGTTCGCGACGGGGTCTCCCTCCATCAGCGCCGAATAAAAATCCATCCACGCATCCGAAAGGACAGTGCCACCGGGCATTTTCTTCTGCCTCCAGGCATCCGCCACGGCCACACGGCGGGCTGCTTCAGCACGTTCCTTCGGATGGCGGCTGGCCCAGGTCTCAAACTGGTCGATGTAGAGCCGCTCGATCTGTTTCGCGAGCAAGGCCTGACGGATGCGGTCCTTGTCCACGTCCGGCGGCGGTCCCGCCATGAGATGGGCCACCGCCGTGGCTCCACCGAGCTGGTCGGAACTGAGCGGAAGGCCGCGGGTGTCGAAATAGTTGAACGTGAGGTTCCCGTTCGGCTGCACGATGATCGGCGTGCAGCCGTACAGCCTCGTGAAGAGGTTGTAAGACAAGCCTTCCTCCACGATCGCGGTGAAGTCGTAGTAGGGCGCGGTTTGCGTGAGCAGATCGATGGTGAAGACCGATTTTCCCGCCCCCGAGGCTCCGAACATGATGCCGTGCTCGGGGCGCATCGCGCCTTCCTTGCCCACGAAGGTGGTGCAGCCCACCAAGGCGCCACGTGGACCGTCGTAAATGGCCTCCGCTTCCTCCAGATCGCCGGTCGGCGTGCTGGAGATGGGCAGCAGGTCGGCGAGGTTCACATCCTCCACGTAGAGCTTGAAGTCATTGTAGTTCGCCCAGGTCCAGCCCGGCATGCAGAGCTGCCAGTAGTTGCGCACGCTGGTGGGCAGCGTGGGCTCATAGGACTGCGCCCCGCCGAGTTTCAGGATGGAGTTGCGGATGGCGGAAAGCTTGCTGGCGCAGACGTTCGCGTCCTTGTCCCACACACGCACAATCAGGTGCATTCGATACGGCACGACCTCGTTGGTGCTGAGGCGGCGCACGCGTGTGCGCAGTTTCAGCAGCGTGGCTTCGAGAGACGGCGTCATTTTGCCGCGCTCAAGGCGTGCCACCTTGCCCTCCGTGGCGATGCGGTCCTTCTCCACGTCACCGGCCTCGATGTTGCAGACGATCTGGTAGTCGAGGATGTCGAGCTGCGTCAGCGTGCGCATCATCCCGATGTAAGTGAATTTCGGGAGCGACTTGACCACGCAGATGCCCTGGTAGAAGCCGTCCATCTTGAAGGTGGAGGCTCCCATGCGCACGGGTGCGGCATCACTGTTGAAGCACATCTCGCAGACGGTCTTCGTCGGGTCGTAGAGATCGTCCAGTTTGAGTGATTCGTTCTCGAAGGCGCTGGGATTGAAGTAGCGGTAGAAGGCCTCGAAGTGCTCCCGGTCGTCCATGGGCATCACACGCCCGCCGAGGCCGCCGAGTTGCTGCCGGAGCGCCTCCTCCAGCTCTCCCTGCTCGCGTTTTGCGGCCTGGAGCAGCTCCTCATAATACTGGCGTCCGCCGCCCATGGCCTTCCCCTGGATTTTGGAGGTGAAATAGAACTGCAGATGCTCGCGACGCAGCTTGTGCTCGCGGATTTTGCGGTCGTAGCGCTGGTAACGCTCCTCGCGCTGGCGGGTGGACCACCGGTCTTGGGCCAGCATCTCGGTCTTCTGCCGGTAGGACTCGATTTCCTTGCGATAATCGCTGTCCACACTCCATGCCACCTGGACCCGCAGTTCCGGCCGCACCATGCGGAGGAGGACGCGCAGGTTGTCCTCCAGGGACATGAGCCAGGAGGCGTCTGTGTTCTCTGTGTCCGGCATCTCGACGTTGTAGCCCCTGCCGATGGCACCGCCGCGCTGCAGACCGCGGTAGATGATCAGGTTCTCGTCGAGATAGGTGTTGATGAATTGGGCCATCGGTGCGGTTTAGAGGGGAGGATCTTTGGTTGGATCATCCACCCAGGGCAGGGCGATGGGCTCCACCTTGCTCGGAGAAAAATAGGGCGTGCCGGACAGCTTGATGATGAGCCATTCAAAGAGCTCGACGTCGTAGGACGGTGGCTTGCCCTGCTTCAAGCCGAAGCAGTAAAGCGATACCAGCACGATCGGGATCGAGGCCAGCAGCAGCGCCAAGGGGATGCTGGCGCCCGGCTTTTTCGCCAGTCCCTGGAACATCATGATGGCAAGGCCGAAGGCCAGCATGAACCACAACGCGTTGGCGCCTTCGAAGCCCGCGATTCCCTGCTGGGTCTCGCGGCCTTCGTTGGTCTCGTGGAGTTTGACGCCTTGGTGGTCCATGATTCGGCATGAAGCGCCCGGACGGGCCCATGACAGGCCCGCCGCGAGGACTGTGGATGGTAAGGCCTGTCTTAGTTGCCGCTGTTCATGTCGAGGGCGTCGATGTCGGTGTTGCCGCCGGCGCCAGTGTCGAACATGACCTTGGTGATGATGAAGGACAGGCCGCCGATGCCGGCACCGACGAGGCCGTAGAGCACGCGCTCAGTCTGGCCCATCATGAACATCACCGCGGAGAACAGCAGGCCGCCGAAGGCGAGCACGAGGCCGACGAGATTCAGGATGTTGATGATGCCGCTGAACTGGTCGGTCAGGTCGTTTGAAGAGGCGGCCAGGGGCATGGTGAAGCGCAGGATGTTGGTGCCGAAGGTGGCGATGGCGATGGCGTTCATGAGATGAAGTGCGTTTTGGATGTTTGGTTTCTTAGCTCGCGGGCATGGGGCCGTCTGCTGTGCGGGGATAACCAATCTGTGGAATTGTGTGACAGACTTTTTTTTGATGCCTGTCCGCCCGCGTTTTTTCAGCCCAGCAACGCGTTGCGCAGAGAGGCCAGTTCTTCTTGAATGGCCTCGTCGGTGGGCGCGGAAAGGGTGCCTGCCACCATCTCGCGCATGATCTCCCGGAAACGCCGCCGCAGACGTGAGATGGCCTGCCGCACCGCGTCATGCGTCATGCCGAGCTGCGCGGCGAGTTCCGCGTCGCTGCCGGAGACGGCCATCGTCGGGTCAAGACGCGGCCGGAGAGACTCAAACTGCTGCTGCTTGCCCGCGGCCTGCTGCTCCGCGGCCAGTTGATCGACCGCCGCCTCGATGATCCGCAACGCGCACATCCTTTGATACACGGACTCAGGCGTGCGTTCGTCAGACGGGTCGATCTCGAGCGCATCCTCCGCCTGGGAGGCTTCAATCGAGAGGATCTCCTTTCCACCCCCGCGTTTCAGCGTGGCCGCCTGGCGCTGCCAGTGCTTGATGTGACGGCCGAAGGCGGTCAGCAGGTAGTTGCGCATCTTTCCCAGCGCCGCGTCTGCCGTGGTGAAGAGATCCTTTTCCAGCGCGAAGCCAAAAAAGCTCTGAGTGAGGTCTTCCGCGTCCGCAGGCGAGAGCCCCTGATAGCGAGCATAGGAGTAGATCGGCTTCCAATAGATGCGGCAGAGCTCCTCCAGCGCCATGCGTCCGCGCGGCTCGTCCCCGCCATCACGCAAGGCCAGCACCATGCTCCAGCGTGTGGCTGGAAACGCTCCATGGTGAGTGTGTGGCTGGGCCATGCGCGCCATGTAATGAATTGGAATGAATCATGCGCAAGTGCGGGACGTAACCCCGGAGTAAAATTTTTTTCGTGTCACAAGATGGGTTCATCCGACTAGTTCCAAAATGCCGTTGCAGAGCTGCAATCCGACGTGTTGAACAACCCTTTTCGCATTTCCACAAGCCAGCATGACACCCGAGGGCAATCCGAGCCGCAACAACGATTCCACGCGGTCCGCCCCGCGTTCTCCGGCTCCTGAGTCGGACTCGCTGCTGGGCCTGGATCCTGTGGGGCTGCTGGATGGCGTGATGGCCGGGCATGCCTCCGAATGGAAGCCGCCGCCCGCGCGTGAGCTGGAAAGTCTTTTTCCGGGATTCACCGGATTCGAATATCTGGACCGTGGCGCGATGGGGGCGGTGTATGCGGCCACACAAGTGTCCCTGCAACGTCGGGTGGCCATCAAGATCCTGCCGCCGGAGTTCGGCGAGGATGCGGCCTTCGTCACCCGCTTCCAGCAGGAGGCGCTGATGCTCGCCCGCCTGCATCATCCGCACATCGTGGCGGTGCATGATTTCGGACGCAATGCCGCCGGCGGCGTGTACATCGTGATGGAATACGTGAACGGCACCTCGCTGCTGGAGATCATGCAGGAGCGCCGGCTCCCGGTGGACGAGGTGCTGGAGATCATCAGGCAGACCTGCCTCGCATTGCAGTTCGCCCACGACCACGGCGTGGTGCATCGCGACATCAAGCCGACGAACATCCTCATCGACGAGCGCAAACGCGTGCGCGTGGCTGATTTCGGCCTGGCAAAGCTGCATCTGAAGGAGCCGGGCTCTCATTCCGCCGTGCAGAGCAGTCTCGGCGGCACGCCGGTGTATGCCGCGCCGGAGCAGATGCGCCGCAATGGCGTCGTGGATCATCGCTGCGACATCTACAGCACTGGCGTGACGATGTATGAGCTGCTCACCGGGCAGTTGCCGGTGGGAAACTTCGATCCGCCCTCGAAAAAGGCCTCCACGCCCATGGTGCTCGACAAGATCGTGCTCAAGGCCATGCGCGAGAGCCCGGATGACCGGCATCAAAAGGCCTCGGAGCTCGCCGCGGACATCGAGGACGCCGCGCGGCGCATCGCCACGCCGATTCTCAACCGTGCCATCGTGCAGCGGCCGATTGTCTCGATGATGACCACCGTCATCGTCACCGCCGGCTTCATCTTCCTCTTTGGCGAGATCAATCAACAGGTGCTCCGCAATCGTCCGAAGCTGGAAGAAAGCAGGACTGCGGAGGCCGCGCTCATCAAGCTGAACGACACCTTCTCCGTCATGAACCTCCGCATGACCTGGGAAGACGCCCGCCAGCAGGCCGCGCGCCAGGGCTTCAAGCTGGCCAGCATTCACTCCGCCGCCGAGCTGGATGAAATCGTTCGCGGACTTCACGCCAGGGAAATTTCCAATCCCGTGTGGACCGGTGGCACCGTCACGGAGACCGGCAGCCTGCTGGGCTGGGATGACGGATCACCGGTTGATTTCGAGGCCTGGATGCCGGTGGCGCCGCAACCGCCGCTCATCATCACCGAGTTACAGGCCAAAAACTGGCACACGTGGAAGACACCGGAAGGCACCACGCCCGACTGGGTCGAGGTGTTCAATCCTGGAACGCAGCCGGTGAGCCTGCATGGCTGGCATCTGCGCCACATCAGCAAGGATGGAACGGTCGAAGGCCGGCTCGTGGTCCGCGAAAACGATCCCGCCGGCATGATCACTCCTGGCGAGTATCGCGTGATCCCGTGCAACGTGGTTCGCGAGCCCGGCCGCATCCAGTTTGGTTTCTCGCTCGATTCACAGGGGGGGAGATTTGCGTGGTCGGACCCGCGCGGGCGTGTGATCCAGGCGTTTGACCGTGCGTGGCGGGAGTTTCCGCCCGACATGTCCCTGATCTCGGACACCACCGGTTTTTCCTGGGGCTGGACGGTGAATCCGACGCCGGGCCAGCCGAATCCAGGGTCTCGACAGCCGCTCCGCGTGGATCCACGGCCTGTGCCCGCCCCTTCTGCCGTGCTGTTGCTCCCGGAGTTTGAGGGACGCTGGGCGGCTGACATGGTGAACCGCCGCGCCGTGCCGCTGTTTCGCAAAGTGAAGCCATGAACGCGGCTCCTGCGGCCTCGGCGGGATTGTCAGGCTCACGGGATGGCGTAAAGCATGCGCCCATCATGGAAACCAAGACCGTCATCCGCCAGCGCATGCGTCAGTTGCTTCGTGAAGTGCCCCCGCATGCCGGTGGGGCTCTTGTGGCCCGGTTGCAGCAGCAGGCGGCATCTTGGGCGGCTTCGCGGATCGTCGCCATCTTCGGCGGATTGCGCGGAGAGCCGGATCTGACGGGCGCTTTTCTCTCCTGGCTCCGTGAACAGGGTCACCGCGCCGTTTTGTTTGCGATTGAGGAAGGCAGGCTCGCGCCGCGTGAAATCCGTGACGATGCCGACCTGGTCCGCAGCAACATCGGAGCCTGGGAGCCCCGTGCATCCTGTCCGCCGCTATCGATCGCTGAGATTGACCTCATCATCGTGCCGGGTCTGGCGTTCACACGTGATGGCGCACGCCTCGGCCGTGGCGGCGGCTATTATGACCGGCTTCTCGGGCGGTCTGACTGCCGTGCGCGGCGTGTCGGCCTGGCTTACGACTTTCAAATCGTGGCAGCACTCCCCGTCGAGCCGCATGACCAGCGCGTTCATGAAATCCTCACGGAATCCGGCTTGATCCCGTCGTCCCTGCCGGAGTAAAGGCAGCGTCGCCCGCGAAGACCTGGCGGCTCGCCCGCAGGCCGTCATTCGCATCGCCATCCATCCTCCCATGAAGCCTCTCCTCGAAATTCTCCAGTCTGGCGCCGCCTATCTGGAGAAACGTCAGATCGAGGAGGCCCGTCTGAACATGGAGCATCTGCTCGCGCATGTCCTTGGCTGTCGGCGGCTCGATCTCTATCTGCGCTTCAACGAAAACGTGCCTGAGACCGATCTCGTCAGCTTGCGCGAGCTGCTGCGTCGTCGTGGGGAAGGGGAACCGCTGCAGCATTTGCTGGGCACCGTCGAGTTCTGCGGCCACGAGCTTGTGTGCGACCATCGCGCGCTCGTCCCACGGCCGGAGACCGAGACGCTCGTCGAACTCGTCTTGAAGAAATCCGCCACTGCCCCGGCCCGTGTGCTCGACATGGCCACCGGTTCCGGCTGCATCGGCCTCAGCCTGGCCAAAGCCTGGCCTGGCAGCGACGTGGTCCTGGCCGACATCAGCGAGGACGCGCTCGATCTCGCCCGTTTGAATGCCTCACGCCTCGGAGTGGCCGCCAAATTCATCCGCAGCGACCTTTTCGAGAAGATCACGGCCACCTTCGATCTCATCGTCGCCAATCTGCCTTACATCCCCAGTGCCGAGCTTCCCACCCTCAGCGTCGAAGTCCGGCGTGATCCCATGCTCGCCCTGGATGGCGGGCCGGACGGGCTGCGAATCGTGGAACGTTTCCTCCAAGACGCGCTGCCGCATTTGAATCCCGGAGCTCTCATCGCCCTGGAAGTCGGTCACGACCAGGGGCCGGCCGTGGCCACACGGTGCACCGAGCTCGGCTACGAAGCTGCCAGCACCGCTCCCGATCTCGCGGGCATCCATCGCTTTGTTTTTGCGGTCACACCCCAAGCGACCGCTGCGGCAGCGGTGTAGCCTGCATTGCTCCCGGCTTCTTGATCGGCTGGCAGAAACATGAGCCCCCCTTTTCTGCCCCTTCTGTCAGTCTGCGTTTGCTGACGACGAGAGTGTGGGAAACGCGGAGGGGCGTGGAATTTGCGAAATTCCGCGCAGGGACTTATCACGCCGATGCTGCTGCTTCCTGCTCCTCCCAGCGTGCGAGAAGCCAGAGCACGTCCGCCAAGCGGTTCAGGAAACGGATGATCTCGCCGTTTGGCACTTCATCGGCGCTGCCTTGCAGATCGATCACGCTGCGTTCCGCGCGGCGGCAGGCCACGCGGGCCAGATCGGCATACGCGCCGCTCATCACACCCGCCTCGCCCGGGAGAGCCCAGCCTTTGAACTTCAAGGCGCCTCCAGCCTCGAGTTTCGCGACCCAATCATCGAGCCAGGTCACTTGGGCTTCAGTGATGCGGTCGGAGTGTGTTTCGAGGTAGCGTTTCTCTTCTCCTGGCGGCGTGGCGAGTTCTCCCATGAGCGCAATGAGCCAGCGCTGCACCTGCGGCACGATCTGCCGCGTCTCATCCCGCGCACAGGCGATGCGCAAGGGCCCGAGCGCGGCGTTCAGCTCATCCACGGCACCGAGAGCGTGAACACGCGGATGGGATTTGGCGAGGCGGCAGCCGAACAGCAGATCGGTCTGCCCTTGGTCTCCTTTGCGGGTGGCGATGGACATGGTGGGACGAATGACGAATGACGAATGACGAATGACGAAGTGGAGCGTGGGATACGCGTGGGGTCACTCGTCGGGGAAGGCGTTTTTCGCGTCCGCCTTGGCCGGGGCGGACGCGGGGGCGGTTGTCCTGCCCTGAGCATCGTGGGGACCGCCTTTGCGCCAGGCACGAATCGTCCAACCAGACAATAGCGCGAGCAGGAGGGTGGCGGCGAGGCGGATGGAGCGTGAGGACAGCATGATCCGATCAACGCTGGCTGCGGCGGTTCACCTCGCGGCTGGCGCGTTCCAGCGCCCGCAGTTCGTCCTCTGTCAGGCTGTTCTTCCCGTGCTGATTCATCTTGTCGAGCAGCGGATTGATCACCTCCTCCATAAGACTGCGCACAGGGTCGGAGGGCTTCAGCGGCGCATCAGCCGTGGGCGGCTCCGTTTCCAGATCCACACTGCGGCGGGTGCGTGCCCGCGCCATGGCAGGGCGGCGTACTGCCGGCGGCGGCTGCCACTGGCTGGCATACGTCAGCGGCCGGCCACCGTAGCCCAGGCTGCGGGCGTAGAACCACCCCATCGCGGCACCGCCGAGATGGGCGAAGTAGGCGATCTCCATGCCTTCTGGCAGCACATCGAACAGCAAACCCGCCAGACCGAAGATGAGCTGGATCACAAACAGGCCCTTGGCCAGCGTCCACAGCCGCAGACGCACCGGAATGATGAAATACACCAGCGCTGTGATCTCCTCGTCCGGCATCGCCACCGCCAGCGCCATCAGCAGCCCGAAGGTCGAGGCTGACGCGCCCACGAGCGAGGTGATCATGTCCCCGCGCACGTACCCATTCACCGTCATCTCCGCCGCCGCACCCACCAGGCCTGACAGCAGATAAATCAGTGTGAAATGCCGGCTGCCGAAGCGCTGCTGCACGGCGCGGCCGGCGAACAGGAGCAGCAGCATGTTCAGCGCCAGGTGTCCCAGGCTGCCATGCACGAACATGTAGGTGAACAGTGTCCAGATTTTGCCCTGCGCGAGCTCGTGCATGCTGACCCCGCCAAAGGGGAAGACCTTGCCCGAGACCGGATGCTGGATCGCCCCGATCACAAACACATACTGCATCACAAAGACCGCGATGTTCAGCCCCAGGAAAATCTGGAAAGCCGTGACGCCCCGTGGCCCGTGGCGGGCCGGGTCTTCGCGCATGTAGTCGCGTTCGTGGATGGGCATGGCCGGAAATGTGCGTCACCGGCCCGTCTTGGCGAGGTTTTTTTCTCCGCTCCGGTGACAACCTGCCGCCTCTTCGTTATCATTCCCGCCCGCATGGACACCAACACCGAAAATCTCCTCAACGCCGTCTCGGAGCGTGGCGCTCAAGAAGCCGCCGATCTGCTCGACAAAGCCCCCAGTGAGGAAGTCGCCACCGTGCTCATGAACCTGAACCCCATGGTCGCCCAGCAGGTGCTGGAGAAGATGGATGACGAGCCGCGCACCATGGTCCTGTCCATGGCCCCGCAGGACAAGGCCCGCCAATGGATCAGCAACCGCGAGCACCCGGAGGACAGCGTCGGCTGGCTGATGGAGCCGCCCGTCGCCACCTTCCGCCCGGACGCCACTGCCCGCGACACCATCGAGGAGATCCGTCTTCTCAGCAAGAAGGCCTTCGTCACCTACGGCTACATCACCGACGAAAACGAAAAGCTGCTCGGCCTCCTGGTCATGCGCGACCTCATGCTCGCCGCGCCAGATGCCAGGCTGAAGGACGTCATGGTGCCCCAGCCCTTCACGCTCGATCCCGAGATGGAGCTCACTGAGGCAATGAAGGCCGTCGTCAACAAGCACTACCCCGTCTATCCAGTCTGCGACAAGGACGGCGTCCTGCTCGGCCTCGTGCGCGGCCAGACCCTTTTCGAGGCACGCGCCATCGAGATCAGCGCCCAGGTCGGTTCCATGGTCGGTGTGAAAAACGAGGAGCGGCTCACCACGCCGCTGCTGCGCAGCCTGCGCTTCCGCCATCCCTGGCTCCAGGTGAATCTGCTCACGTGCTTCGTCGCCGCCGCAGTCGTCGGCGTCTTCCAAGGGACGCTCGACCGCCTCGTGCTGCTGGCCGTCTTTTTACCCGTGCTCGCCGGCCAGTCCGGTAACACCGGCTGCCAGGCCCTCGCCGTCGCCCTGCGCGGCATGACCTTGGGCGACCTCAAATCCGGCGAGGAACGCAAGCTCGTGATCAAAGAAGGCCTGCTCGGCCTCCTCAACGGCATGCTCGTCGGCGTCTCCGCCGCCATCGGCATGTATGTGTATGCCAGCATGAGCGACAATGCGGCCAACGCACTCTCCCTGGCGGTCGTGGTGTGGATGGCCATGGTGGTGAGTTGTGTCGTCAGCGGTCTCAGCGGTGCGTTGATCCCGCTCGCCCTGCGCAAAGTCGGCGCCGATCCCGCCACCGCGTCCAGCATCTTCCTCACCACCGCCACGGACGTCATCAGCATGGGCACCTTCCTTGGCCTCGCCACGTTGCTTGTGCCATGAGTTCCGTCGTCTGGAGCCGCGAGGAATGGCAGGCCCGCATGCAGTCGCACCTGCGGCGTGTGTCCGCCCCCGCGGATGCTTTTGTCGAGCGTCGCAGCCGCGGCGCGAAGCATCCCGTGCATGACTTCCTCTTCACCTACTACAGCTTCACCCCTGCGAAGCTCAAACAATGGCTCCCGCCCCTCGGCGTCAGCATTGAAGTGACTGCGGACGACTTGGAACACCTTCCCTGGCTGCAAAGCGACCGCTGTGTGCGGGAAAACGGCCTGCTTCGCCTCGATGAATCCCGCTTCGGCCTGCGCGAGCGCGAATTCGCCGCATGGGTCGTCACCCTGTGCTCCCGCATCCTTGGCAGGGCAGGGCGTTTCAACTGTTTTGGCCTCCATGAATGGGCCATGGTCTATCGCCAGCCGGCGGAGGAGATCCGCCACCAGGGCTGGGAGCTGCGCCTTTCACCGGCGGAACTCGCCGCGTTCGTCGAATCGCAGGCCGTGTGCTGCTCCCACTACGATGCCTTCCGTTTCTTCACTCCGCAGGCTCGGCCGCTCAACGCCCTCCAGCCCGATCTCGACTCCCGTCTCGACTTCGAACAATCCGCCTGCCTGCATGCCAACATGGATCTCTACAAGTGGTCCTCCAAGCTCTGGCCCTGGACCGGCTCCGACCTCATCGGTGAATGCTTCGAACTCGCCCTCGCCGGACGCGATCTCGACATGCGTGCCAGTCCCTACGACCTCCGTGCCATGAGCCTGGAGCCCGTGAAAATCGAAACGCCCGAAGGTCGCGCCCAATACGAGCGTGAACAACGCGCCCTGGCCGCGAAGGCGGCCGAAGTGCGCCAGAAGCTCCGCACCACCTGCGAATCGCTTCAGACTCTCGGCGGGGCCGCCCCGTCTCCTGGCAGGGCGCAACAGGAAGGCGGGTCTGCGGAATAGCTTCAAGCACGCCTTTGTTCTGCCCGTGGTCGCACGGCGGGCATCAGTCAGCCCGTGCGGGCATGTCATGCATCATCCTCCGGCCCACTTCCTCGCACAGACCGATGAAGGTGCGCTCCGGCAGGTTCACGGGCCGCCCTTTGAGCGTGGACACCACCCAGCGGCGCTTCAGTTTGCCACGCGGCATCGGTTGCGCCACGAGCTGGCCGGACCCGATCTCACTCCGCGCGATCCAGCGTGCGGCGATGGCCACGCCGATGCCCAGCTTCGCAAGTTCCTTGGTGGCCTCGGAGCTGCCGAGTTCGATGAAGTTGTTGAGCCGCACGCCCTGTTTCATGAAGTACTCCTGCGTGAGGGCAAAGTTGAGGCTGTTGCGGCTGGCGACGATGAAAGTCTCGTTCGCGGTCTCTTTGAGCTTTGGCGGCTTTTGCGCCCACGGATGCAGCGGCGAGACGAGGAACTCGAGTTCATCGTCAAAGATGGCGTGGCAGCTCAGCTTGGCCGTTTCGGCGGGCTTGAGGCTCACCGTGATGTCCACCTGGTTTTTTTCGAGCTTCTCGATCGTGTCAGGCGTCTCGCCGGTGATGACTTTGATCTCGTAAAGCGGGAAGCTCTCTTTGAATTCGCGAAACACCGTCGGCAGGATGAACTGTGCCGCGGCGGTGGTGCAGCCGATGCGCAGCTTGCCGCGTGGCGTTTGATCGAGCGTGCCGAGGATGCTCCGCGCGGAGGCCATGCTCTGCAGGATGTTCTCCGCGTGCGGCAGCAGCTCACGCCCGGCATGCGTGAGGTGCACGCTCTTGCCCTGACGATGGAAAAGCTGCGTGCCGAGATCGTTTTCGAGCGACTTGATCGCATGGCTGATGGCGCTCTGTGTGAGATGCAGCTCGCGCCCGGCCTGCGTGAAGCTGCCGCTGCGGGCGAGGCAGATGAAGGCGCGGAGCTGACGGGAATCGATGGCGTGATCCATGAATGCCATTCATACATCAAGTGAAAAACATTGCGCGTGGTTTCTGCATGGACTTGGCCTGCTGGCATCGCGGCTGCTGAGTGGATTGGCGTCATGCCAAACGCCGCTTCCAGTTCCAAAGCCACCCTCAGCGGGGTTGTTCAGCCCGTGCGCATCGGTTTCATTCCGCTCACCGACTGCGCTCCGCTGCTTGTGGCCCGGAACCGTGAGCTGTTCCGCAAACATGGCGTTCGAGTTGAGTTAAGTTGTGAGGTCGGATGGGCCACCATTCGGGAAAAGCTGCTCTACGGCCAGGTGGATGCCGCCCACGCCATCGCCGGCCTCGCGCTGGCAATGCGTCTCGGGCTCAGCACGCCGCCCAGCCGGGTGGTGGCCCCATTCGTCTTCAATCTGCACGGCAATGCCATCACGCTGAGCCGCGATCTTTGGAATCGTGGCGTGCGCGATGCAGCGAGCCTCAAAAAGCTCATCCGCAGCAGCACGAGCCGCAAATTCACTTTCGGAATGGTCTCGCGATATGCGTCGCACTTTTTCCTGCTGCGCCAGTGGCTGGCGGCCGGCGGCATCGATGTGGACAAGGAAGTGCGCCTCGTGGCGCTGCCACCCACCCAGATGGCCTCGAACCTCGAAGCGGGCCTCATCGACGGCTACTGCGTCGGCGAGCCTTGGAATTCCTACGCGGTCGAGCGCGGCACCGGCTGGATCGCCGCCACGAGCGAGCAACTCGCGCCCGGTCACCCCGAAAAAGTGCTGCTTACCACGGAGACGTTTGTGGAGCGTCATTCGGATGAGATGCGTGCCATCATCGCGGCCCTGCATGAGGCCTGCGCCTACTGCGATGCTGCTGAAAATCGCGCTGAAGTGGCCCACATCCTCGCTGAGAGCGGCTATTTCAGTGGAAACGAAGCCATCTTGAAGCGCTCGCTAGTTGGTCCGCTCGATCTCGGCACCGAGAAGTCCATCGAGGCGTCTCACTTCCACATATTCCAGCGCCGTGAGGCCAATGAGCCCACCTCGGAGCGCGGTCGCTGGCTCATCAATGAATTCATCACGCATGGCCTTCTGGTGCCTGCGCAACGCGCCGAGGCCGCTGCTGCCCTGCGTGACTGCTGGACCTCCAGCGCCCTCCCTCTTCCCGAAGCACCCGCCGCCGCACCCAAACACGCCACCAAGTCCCAGAAACGTTCCCAACTCGCCCTCGCATGAATACCGCCACTCCGCTCACCCGTCGCAACATCCTCCGCCAGGCTGGCCTCGGCGCCCTCCTCTCCGGCCTGCCCTCTGGCTGGGTCGGCTCCGCCTACGCCGATGACTCGCCTGAGTCCCCCGATGTGAAACTCGGCATCATTGCCCTCACCGATTGCTCCAGCATCGTCGTGGCGCATGAAAAGGGTCTCTTCAAAAAATATGGCATCAATTCCACCGTGAGCAAAGGCGCGAGCTGGGCCGCCATCCGCGATTCGCTCTCGAATGGCGACATCCAGGCCACGCACATGCTCATCGGCATGCCGATTGCCTCCACCATGGGCCTCGGCGGTGCGCCGAAAAAACCGATGATCATTCCATGGCTAATCAACCGCAATGGCCAGGCCATCACGCTCGCGAATTCGCTCAAAGGCAAGGTCGCCGACGATCCGAAGGCGCTGAAGCCCTTCGTCGATGATGCCAAGGCCAAAGGCACGCCGATGACCTTCGCGATGACCTTCCCGCCTGGCACACACGCCATGTGGATGCGCTATTACCTCGCCGCGGGTGGCATCAATCCCGGCGATGCGAATGGGGCAGGCGCTGACGTTTCCCTCATCACCGTGCCGCCTCCGCAGATGGTCGCGAACATGAAAGTCGGCAAGATGGACGGCTTCTGCGTCGGCGAACCTTGGAACGCCAAGACCATCGCTGAGGACATCGGCTACACCTCCATCACCACGCAGGCCATGTGGAAGGATCACCCTGAAAAGGTCTGCGCCTTCACCGAGGAGTTCGCCGCGAAGAATCCGAAGACCGTCAAAGCCGTGCTCAAGGCCCTGCATGAGGCCAGCGTGTGGCTCGACAAGATGGAGAACCGTCCCGAGCAGGCGAACATCGTCAGCGCCGCCACTTACATCAACTGCCCGCCCGAGACCATTCTCGGCCGCCTCGAAGGCAAATACCTCATGGGCGACGGCCGCAAGTTCAAGGATCCGAACTACATGATCTTCAGCGATCGCAACTGCAACTACCCGCAGGCCAAATACGCCAAGTGGTGGCTCACGCAGCTCCGCCGCTGGGGCTTCGTCGAAGGCGCTCCCGACTACGAAGGCGTCGCCAAGCAGGTCATGCGTTCCGACATCTATGAAGAGGCCATGAAGGAAATCGGCTACGCCCACGCCGGAGCCGACACCAGCGCCGAAACCCTCTTTGACGGCGTCAAATTCGACCCCACCGCCGACCTCGAAGCCTACGCCGCCTCCTTCGCGGTGAAGACGATCAAGGGCTGACCGAGCCATTTATGATTTATGATTTACGATTTTTGATTTCCCAAACCGCTCCACAAGGAGCGGCGAGGGAGGTCAGATCGGAAATCATAAGTCAAAAATCATAAATCATAAATTCCGATGCATCCCTTCATCCACAAATACAAACTCGACTCCATCTTCCTGCCGTTGGTCGCGATCTTCATCACCTGCGTCTTCTGGTATGCCATCGCCGGAAAGTCGGTGGTGACGGAAAAGGTCGATGATTTCGGCGACAAGGTCAAAATCACGAAGCGTGAAGGCCTCTCCGCCGATCTGCCCACGCCCGTCGAGACCTGGACCGCCAGCAAGCCTTACATCGTCGAGCCTTTCGCCAAGCGCGGTGAACTCGATCAGGGCATTCTGCGCTTCACCTGGATGTCACTCGTGCTCGTGGCACAGGGTTACTTGATCGCGCTCATCATCGGCACGCCGATTGGCTTCTTCCTCGGCCTGTCGAAGCAATTCACGAAAGCCTTTGATCCCATCATTCAGGTGCTTCGGCCGGTGTCACCGCTCGCGTGGCTGCCGCTTGGCATGATTCTGTTCAGCGGTGTCAAAATCATGGATGGTGACGGCCGCACGACTTTTGGTGCCTCCGATGCCGCTGCCCTCTTCACCATCGCCATCTGCGCCATGTGGCCAACGGTGATGAACACCGCCGTTGGTGTCCGAGCCGTTCCGGTGGACTACCTGAATGTCGCCAAAGTGCTCAAACTCTCGAAGTGGAAGACGCTCTGGAAGGTTCTCGTTCCCGCCACGCTGCCTTACATGTTCACCGGCTTCCGTCTGAGCCTCGGAATTGCATGGCTTGTCATCGTCGCCGTGGAAATGCTCACCGGCCGACCAGGTGTGGGCGGCTTCCTCTGGCAGCAATACAACGCCAACAGCTACTCGCACATCATCCTCTGCATCCTCACCATCGGCGTCGTCGGTTACGTACTCGATCGCCTCATGAGTGTCGTCGAAGGCCGCTTCAAAACTGCCTGAGCATCATTTATGATTTACGACTTACGACTTATGATTTCTGGCCGTGCGGCGCTTGGTCGTCGCTCGCGTGGCGTTGAAGATTTTCGTGAGTTCCTCGGCTTCTTGAAGAAGGGCCTTCAGACGCTTGGAGGGCAGCAACTTGGCTTTTTCGGCCAGTTCGATCCAAAACCCGCTTTCGTCGGCCTCCTCGAGCACAATCGTGATCTTGTTGATGAAGTCAGCATCGGACTTGGCCCTCAAAGCAGCCCGATAATTTGCCGCCACCGAGGTTCCGCTCCTCGCGATCTGATTTCCGACCGTTTTGCCAGCCGTCGTCTTCGGCAGCGCATCCACCATCGTGAGGACTCGCACCGCAAAGTCCATGGTCCGTTCTTTGAGCTCTTGGTTCGTCATAGGAACGCCATTCCAAATCATAAGTCATAAATCGTAAATCATAAGTTTCGTATGCCGCTCATCGAAATCAACAACGCCTCCAAAGGCTATGGCCTGCCGGGCAATCGCTCGGGAGTCCTCAAGGACATCAACCTGAGTGTCGAGGAGGGCGAGTTCGTCGTCATCGTCGGCTACTCGGGCTCCGGAAAGAGCACGCTCATCAATCTCATCTCCGGTCTCGTAAAGCCCGACACCGGCGAAGCGCTCATCGAAGGCAAAAAAATCACCGAACCGGGTCCCGACCGCGGTTTGGTCTTCCAAAACTATTCGCTGCTCCCGTGGCTCACCGTGGAGGAAAACATCGCACTCGCGGTGGATGAAGTTTTCAAGGATTGGGCGCCAGAACAGCGCAAGGCGCACGTCGCCAAATACATCGCGATGGTCAAACTGACGCCAGCGGCACACAAGCTTCCCAAGGAGCTCTCCGGCGGCATGCGGCAGCGCGTTTCCGTCGCCCGCACTCTGGCGATGAATCCGAAGGTGCTGCTCATGGACGAGCCTTTGAGCGCTCTCGATGCCCTCACACGTGCCACGCTTCAGGACGAGATCAGCGAGATCTGGCAGAACAACAAAACCACCGTCATCTGGATCACCAACGACCCCGATGAAGCCATCTTGGTCGCCGACAAGGTCATCCCGCTGCTCCCCACCGCGCCCGCCACGCTTGGAGAGCCGATGATCATCGACCTCGAGCGTCCGCGGGATCGCCGCACGATCAATCACGACCCCAAATTCAAGAAGCTGCGCACCCAGCTCATCACCACGCTCCTGGATGCCAAAGGCCGCACGAAATCCAAGGCGAGCCTCAAACTCACGCTGCCAGACATCCTGCCCGAAGACCTCACCACCGTGAATTCCCTGCAATTCCTCAATCGCAGCGGTCCAAAACGCCGCACCGCTGAAAAACGTGAAGAAGTGGAGGTGGCCGCATGAGCACGCACAAGCTCCCCATGCTCGAACTGGACCGTCTTTGGAAGACATACAGCACTCCCAAAGGCCCGGCCACCATCGTCAAAAACTTCAACCTCAAGCTCAAGGAGGGCGAGTTTGCCACGCTCATCGGCCACTCCGGTTGCGGCAAAAGCACCGTCCTCATGATGGTGGCCGGTTTGAGCGATCTCTCGCAAGGAAACATGATTCTGGCGGGCAAGGAAGCCAGTGGCCCAGGCCCTGACCGCGGCATCGTTTTCCAATCGCCCTGCTTACTGCCTTGGATGAGCGCGTTCGACAATGTGATGCTCGGCGTGAACCAGGTTTACTTCACCGCCAGCAAGGCTGAGCGCCGCCAGATGGCCGAGTATTACCTCACCATCGTCGGATTGGGCGATGCCATGCACAAGTTCCCCGGCGAGCTCTCCCAAGGCATGCGCCAGCGCGTCGGCATTGCCCGCGCCTTCGCCCTCCAGCCAAAGATGCTGCTGCTCGACGAGCCCTTTGGCATGCTCGACTCCCTCACGCGCTACGAGCTTCAAGAAGTCCTGCTCGACCTCTGGCGTCGCAATCGCATCACCACGCTCATGGTCACGCACGATGTCGATGAGGCCATCTTCCTCTCCGATCGCGTCGTCATGATGACCGACGGCCCCGAAGCCGAAGTCGGCGATATTTTGAAGATCCCCTTCGAGCGTCCGCGCAGTCGCAAAGAGATCATGGAAGACCCGCGCTACTACGAACTGCGCGAGCACCTTATCACCTTCCTCAACGACAAATCCCACATCCGCCCCAGCCGCGAGCCCGAGTTCAAACCCTCCCCCGACATGGCCGCCGAAATGGCCGCCCACGGCATGCCCGCGGCGGCTTGAGGAAACGCGTGCTCCGGCAAGTCAGCGCCGCAGGGCGTTGGAGGAGTCATTGTGGCTTCGAAATAGCGAGAGTAGCCGGGTTTTTCGGGCGACGCATGCTTATCGCGAGTCTAAACTTGGCCGCGGTGCCGGGCAGTTGCCTCAGCGTGAGCGATGCCGACTGCACCTCGATTTGGATCCTCAAAAGTCTCACGTCATGACCGAAGAACTCGCCGTCCTCCGTGACATCACGACCCGTCTGGATGCGGTGGGCATCGACTACATGCTCACGGGGTCGGTGGCGCTGGCCTGCCATGCGCAGCCGCGTATGACCCGTGACATTGATCTGGTGGTGGCTTTTTTCCTCAAAGATGCGGCCCGCATCACGGAGGTGTTGGGCAGTGACTACTATGTGTCTCCCGAGGCCGCTCGCGAGGCGGTGCTGCATCAGAGCAGCTTCAATGCGATCCATGAGGCGACCTTGATCAAGGTGGACTTCATGGTGCGGAAACGAGAGGATTACCGAATTCACGAGTTCACCCGTCGGGTGCGGCTGAAACTGGCTGACTTTGAGCTCTGGGTGGTGAGCAAGGAGGACCTCATCCTTTCCAAGCTGGAATGGGCCCGGGACTCGCACTCGGAGCGGCAGCTTGCGGACGTGGAGAACCTGATTGCGACCGGCTATGACGAGGGTTATTTACGCACATGGTCAGCCGCATTGAACCTGACAGATATGCTGACACGGGTTTTGCCGTGAAAGACACACCACCGGAGATCAACCGGCGGCTCTTTGATGCGATGATGCGCAAAACGCCTGCAGAGCGCCTCATGATGAGTCTCGATATGATGGCGACCGCCCGCGAACTGGTGATGCAAGGCATCAAACGTGAGTCGGATGCCATCTCAGGTGCGGAGGCCAGGCGAATCGCTTTTCAACGGCTTCATGGCGTGCCCTGCCCGTGGTGATTTCACGAAAGTGATGCTTGAGGACAACAGCGCACACGCGTCTTCACCCAGCCCGGCTCAATGCTCATGCGCAAATCAGCGGTTGAGAGTCAGCATGTTTGCGTCTTGCTCGTAGAGGGCGGTGACGTCCTCCACTGCTTTGGCAAGACGCTTCAAGGCGGCTACTTCTTGAACTGAAGCCTTTCGACAAACTCGTTCGCCTTGAAGAACTCAGCGCTGGTCACCGGTTTGCCGCCGAGTGTGAGGTTTTCGAAGATGAGGCCTTTGATGCGGGCCTTTTCACTACCCCAGAGGAGTTGGGGCTCGCCGAGCACGCTGGGGGCGGTGATGGAGATGTTTTGGAAGAGGATGCCGGAGAGGTCGCCGGGGCCGCGCTGGTCTGAGCCGTAGGGTTTGGGCATGGCCATGCAGATGAAGAACTGCTGGAGCGTGGGGCGCGGGTCGGTGATGCGGATGTTGCGGAAGATGACGCCGGCACCTGCCGGGCCTTCGCCTTCGCCGCGCATGTTGAAGACGCGGCCGCCGCTCCAGTGATGCCATTTGGCGCGGGAATAGATCACGTCGCAGTCCTCGACGATGAGCTTGTGGTCCGGCAGGGCGCTGAGGACGAAGGAGGAGCCGTTCGCATCATTCCACAAGACCACGCGGCGGATGCCGAGGCCGTTCGCGTAGAGCGAGTCATCCTGCGTGCGGATGAAGCAGTCCTCGATGCGCGTGTTGCCAAAAGGATTGATGCCATCGCCATTGGCGCGCCAGGTGAAGATCTTGGTCCATCGGACCTCGTTGGGATGACCTTCCTGGTAGCCGTTGATCAGCATGACGGAGTGCGAGGCGGAATCGGCGATGGTGAGCCCTTCCACGTGCGTGTCTTTGGCTCCAAAAATCTCGATGGGCTTGCGGCTGGCCTTGGAAGCGCCTGCGAAGAGCTTCTTCAACGCGTTCGCGTGCTGCAATCGCGCCCCGGAAAGCGTGCCGTGGCCAAAGAGGCGGATGTGATGACCATCCGGCCATTCGGCGTTGTGAAAGGAGCCATACACCATCGCATCGCCGGGGATGTAATACTGGCGGCTGGCATGCACGGGAAAGGCCGCGCCGATGTCGTGCACGCCGGGGAGAAAGTAGAGCGTGCGCCAGTCGCCATCCGCAGGTGGTTTGTCGCCCGGCTTCACGGCGAGCACACCCGGGCCATCCGGCGTGGGTTTGCCCGCGAGCGGTGGATTGGCAAAGAGCGAGATCGTGTGCAGCGGCGGCCCCTGGTAGCCCTTGCCCGTGTCCTGACCGTCCATCTGGCCGTCGATATCCACGGCGACGAGGCAGGGCTTGTCGAGGCTCACGAGCGCTTTGCCATCCTTCACTGAGCAGGCGGAGGCGTGGCGCTTCGGATGCACCGCGGCACGGCGGATGGGCTGGCCGTTCACGCGGGAGATTTCGATCTCGACCGCGACGGAGGTTTCAAAGTTCACATAGGTGTGCGTCCAGCCCTTCAACGTGTCAAAGTAGGCCTCCTCATCCTTGCACTCCGTCTGCCACGCAAAGGCATCCCGCCAGGCACTGCCATCACTGCTTGGACGAATGCGGACCCGATAGTACGATGAAGCCTCCAGACCGGGAACAGGCGGATAGACGGTCAAATCGGCCGACCATGCCTGAGCGACGAAGAGAGAAAGAAGAGCGATGAACGGGCGTGCCATGGCGGGAAGAGCCTGCTCAATACCCGCGCGCAAACTGGATGTCGAGCGTCTGCAGGTAGGTGTGCAGTCCCGCATCCTGCACCGGCAGCACGATGGCGTCCTCATCACTTTCATTGTGATGAGAGTGCCACCAGCCGGGAGGCGTCACAAAGGCTCCACCGGCCACCCAGTTGGCACGGACAGGGTTGATGATGTTGCCATCGCTGTCGAGATCGCGGCCGATCATGGTGTAAACGCCTTCTGTGGCCTTCACGGCGAAATCGAGGGCGATGGAGTTGTGCCGGTGGGCCTTCTGTTTGCTCCTCGCAGGCAGCAGGTTGTAGAGCGACCACATGGAGTGCGTCAGCGTCTTCGTCTGCGGGCAATCGGGATTCGCGAGCAGGATGCCGTTGCGGTTCTTGTCCTTGCCCTCGTTTTCCTTCCGCACCTTCTCCAACTCGCTCGTGAGCAGTTCACGCGAGAAATAAAGCGGGCGAAATCTCGCACTGACTGGCTTCGCGCCGAGGAAATCCATCAGCGGTTGGTCATTCACCCAGTAAAACGCGCTGTCCTCGCTCGCGTGATGCCGGATCTCGCCGGTGACCGGCAGCGCAAAGAGATCGCCCGTCTTCCAGCTCAGCGTTTTGCCGTCGATCACACTGAAACCCGCGCCACGGATGACATAAAAGACTTGGCTGCTCGCCTGGCAGGCGGTGAGCAGTTCCTCACCCGCGGCGATGTGGATGAAATTCGCCAACAAACTCGGCCCGGTGACCGGATAGCCCGTTTCGAGCTGCTTAGACAGCTCCAGCGGAATGACCCGCGTCTCGGCGATGTGATGCATCGCAGGCGGAAACACATCAATCGCGATCCGCGGCATGCGCGGATTCGCCGCGCTGCCATACTCGAAGAACAGGCCGTGCTTTTCCCATTCGTGATTGCAGGTCGGGGCGGTGGCTGAGGTGGTAGTGGCGTTCATGCGGTTGGACGATGGTTCGATGAAGAATACGCATCGCGGAGGCGGCAAGGGAAGTGCTTTTGTCGGTCGAGGCGAGAGTCTGCAGCCGCGTATGCGTGAGCGCTGCCTGTCTTTGGCAATAGAGGCTGCTTTTCGCAGTTAGCTATGTGGCGCGTCATCCATGAACGGATTTCATCCAAACCACGCAAAGGATTCAACCTGCTGCTTGGCGGGCAGGAGGGCGTTGGCACGGGGCTGGCTGATTGATCCGGCATTCCCTGAGTCCCTTTCCCTCGACCCTACAGCCGCCGCGTAGCCGAAACCCAAACACCACACCCACACACCTGCACTACCATGAAAAGGCTGCTTCCGATCCTGCTCGCGACGACCGCCGTGTCGTTCGCGCAAAAACCCGCTGCCAAACCGGCCGCGCCTCCTCCGCCTCCCGTGCCGGGCTTCACGCTGGCACCGCCACCACCGGCCTACACGCCGATCAAATACGGCGGCCTCACCATCGACGTGCAGGAGAAGATGCGCATGGAAGTCCGCGACAACAATTTCGACTTCAACAGCGCCGCGAATGGTCCGCAGGATGCCTCGTGGCTGCTGCAGCGCTTTCGTCTCGGACTCGGCTATGATGTGAATCCGTGGATGAAGCTCTACATCCAGGGCCAGGACATTCGTGAGCTCGGCGGCAGCCGACCGAACAACGTCGGCACCTTCGCCGCGGAAGGCGATGACAGTTTCGACATCCTGAAGGCCTATGTGCAGCTCGGGAATCCGAAAAAAGGCCTCAGCGCCACGCTCGGCCGCCAGTTCCTCAGCTACGGCGATCAGCGTCTCGTCGGTCCGCTCGAGTGGCTGAACTCCGCACGCACTTTCGATGCGGCGAAGTTCCGCTACACCGCGGAAAAGTACTCGCTCGACTTCTTCGTGTCGTCGCCTGTCGCCTTCACGAACAACATGTGGAACCAGTCGCCCTTCCTCGACAACGACGAAGCATCGAATGATCTCTTCAGCGGCATCTACGCCTCCACGCTGTTCGTGCCGTTCAATCTCACGACCGACTTCTACCTCTTTAAAAAGAGCGATGACGGCAATGGCAACTTCGGCGCCCGTCGCGGCGACACCGATTTCTACACCGTCGGCACCTTGTGGAAAGGCGATCCGAAAAAGCTCGGCGGATGGGATTACACCACCGAGATGGCCTACCAGTTCGGCGAGGTCAGCGGGCGTAATTTGAGCGCCTTCGCCGGTCACTGGGCCGTCGGTTACAACTGGCTCACGCATCCGTGGAAGCCCCGCATCGGTCTGCAATACAACTACAGCCCCGGTGATGGCGATCCGAATGATGGCGACCTCGGCACCTTCCAGAACCTGTATCCCACGAACCACCTTTTCTACGGCTACATGGACACCACGGGCTGGATCAACATGCACAATCCGCAGCTCAACCTCAGCTTCTCCCCCACGCCGAAGCTGAAGATCATGCTCGACTACCACCTCTACTGGAATGCAAACAACGCCGACTCCTGGTATCGCGTGAACGGCGTCACCACGGTGCGCCCGCTCAATGCCGCCGCCACCGGTGCCGGCAGCACCTTCCGCGGTCAGGAGATCGACCTCACCGCCATCTACAAGCTCCACCCGCACGTCGGACTCATGGCCGGCTACAGCTACTACATCGCCGGAGATTACCTCCAGGCCACCGGAGCCTCGGATGATGCCCACTTCGGCTACGTGCAGTTGCAGATCGATTTCTAAACCGCATTCGTCATGCAGATCACGCCGCTCATTCCTGAAAGCGCCCCCTTCACCGCCGAGCAACGCGCCTGGTTGAATGGATTCCTCGCCGGAGTCCTCCAGCGCGGCGGCGGCCCGAATGGAGCCTCAGCACCTGCCGAGGCGAAAAAGCCTCTGCTCATCGCCTTCGGCAGTCAGAGCGGCAATGCGGAAAGTTTGGCCAAGCGGCTGGCCAGGGAAGCAACGAGTCGGGGTTTCGCGGCGCGAGCCGCGGGCCTCGATTCGTTGCAACCGGCCGATCTCATCAAAGACAAAAACGTCCTCCTCATCACCTCCACCTGGGGTGAGGGCGACATGCCCGACAACGCCGTTTCCTTCTGGGACGCCATCAATCAAAACGGCAGCAGCCCGAAATTCGACGGCGTGAACTACTCCGTCCTCGCGCTCGGCGACAAAAACTACGCCGACACCTTCTGCCTCGCCGGAAAGAAGCTCGACGCACGTCTCGCGGAGCTCGGCGCCACCCGCGTCGTGGACCGCGTGGACTGCGATGTCGATTTCGATGATCTCGCCAAGGAGTGGTCGAAGAATGCATTCACCATCTTCGGCTCCACCAAGAATCAGTCCGATCAGTCTGATCCGTCCGATGCAGAGCCCGCCTACTCCAAAAAGAATCCCTTCCCCGCGAAGCTCATCGCCAATGACACGCTAAACGCCCCCGGCAGCGCCAAAGACACGCACCACATCGCTTTCTCGCTCACGGGCAGCGGCCTCACCTATGAAGTCGGAGACGCCCTCGGCGTCTTCGTCCAAAACTGCCCCGAAGTCGTCGATGCCGTCATCGTCGCCCACGGATTCGATCCAAACGCCCAGGTCGGCACCAAGACGCTGCGCGAAGCTCTTCTCACCGATTACGAAATCCGCAGCCTCCTCGGCAAAACACCCGAATCCGGCCTCACGCTCGATTCCTTCCTCGAAAACCTTCGCAAGCTTCAGCCGCGCCTCTACTCCATCGCCAGCAGCATCAAGGCGCATCCCGATGAAGTGCATCTCTGCGTCGGGGCGGTGCGCTACACCACCGATGGCATCGCACACAAAGGCGTCGCCAGCACCTTCCTCTCGGATCGTCTCGCGCTCGGAGACACCACGGGCATCTACTTTCACGCCGCGAACCACTTCCGCCTGCCCACCGACCTCACCAAGCCTGTCATCATGGTCGGCCCCGGCACCGGCATCGCGCCGTTCCGTGCCTTTCTCGAAGAACGCGAAGCCACCAAGGCCCCCGGCAAAAACTGGCTCTTCTTTGGCGATCAGAAACGCGCCACCGACTTCCTCTACCACGATCAAATCATCGCCTGGGTTCAAAGCGGCCATCTCACGCGCCTAGACACCGCCTTCAGCCGCGATCAGGAGGAAAAAATCTACGTCCAGACCCGCATGCTCCAGGCCGCCAGCGAACTCTGGCAATGGCTCGAAGAAGGCGCCCACTTCTACGTCTGCGGCGACGCCAAACGCATGGCCAAGGACGTCGATGATGCCCTCCACAAGATCATCGAGACCCAAGGCAACAAAACCGCAGACGAAGCCGCCGCCTACGTCGCCGAGATGAAGAAAACCAAACGTTACGCCCGCGATGTGTATTGAGCCTCCAATCCAAAGTCTCACGCAAAGGCGCAAAGGCGCAAAGATCAGAAGGTTTGGGAACCTTTGCGCCTTTGCGCCTTTGCGTGAGATCAAAGTAGCCTCTCATCAGTCATGACCGCCGCTCTTCCAGCCACAGAAAGGGCCATCGCGGCCCAACCCATCGGCGAGGACTTCTCCAACGAGCAGAAGCGTTATCTCGAAGGCTTCTTCGCCGGCATCGCCGCAGGTGGAGTGAGCTTTGGCGATCTCGCTCCGGCCCCCGCCGCACCCGCAGGTCCACCGCTCGACGATTTGACCAAGGAGGAGCGCATCAAACGCGAACTCCATCCCTTCGACGCGATTGAGCAACTCGTGCTCGATGCTCGCTGGAACGCGAAACCGGAGCCTGAATCCGTCTTCCGCTACAAGTGGAACGGCCTCTTCTGGCTGAATCCCGTCAAAGACGGCTACATGTGCCGCCTGCGCATTCCGGGTGGTGTGGTGAAGAGCTATCAACTTCGTGAATTGGCCTCGATCACGAGCGAACTGACCTCCGGCTACATCCAGATCACCACGCGGAACAATTTTCAAATTCGCCTCATCGAGCCGAAAAACTGCCCCGAGGTGCTTCGACGCATTCAAGGCTGCGGTTTGCATTCCAAGGGCGCGGGTGCGGATAACATCCGCAACATCACGATGAATCCCTGTGCGGGTTACGATCCGCACGAGCTCATCGACGTGCGACCGCTCGTGAACGAGCTCGCCACGCTCATCATCGGCTCAAAGGAGTTCTACGACCTGCCACGCAAGTTCAACATCGCCTACGACGGCGGCGGGCTCATCTCGTCGGTCGAGGACACGAACGACATCGGTGCCAGCGCCGTGAAGATCACCGAAAACAGCGAAGGCATCGAGCCCGGCGTTTATTTTCGCATCGCACTCGGCGGCGTCACCGGCCATCAGACCTTCGCCAGCGACTGGGGCGTCCTTGTGAAGCCCGAGCAGCTCAACGATGTCATGGTTGCGCTGCTGCGCGTGTTCATCCAGTTCGGTGATCGCACGAATCGCAAGAAAGCTCGCTTCAAGTATGTCGTGGAGGACAAAGGACTCGATGGCGTGCTCGTGGAGGCCGAGAAGCATCTCAAATTCAAACTCACCCGCCTCGCCCCCGATTCGCCGATCCAGGCCAGGCGAGAGTTCTCACAGCAAGGCCACTCCCACGTCGGCATCTATCCGCAGACGCAGGAAGGACTCGTTTACGTCGGTGCCAGCGTGCCTGTCGGCCAGATGACCGCGAAGCAGATGGAGCGCATCGCCGACCTCGCGGACAGCTACGGCAGCGGCGAAGTGCGATTGACCGTTTGGCAGAATTTCATCATCCCGAACGTGAAGACGGCCTATGCCGCCACATTGGCCAAATCGCTCAAAAAGCTCGGCTTCCCCTGCGAGCAGTCGAATCTGAAAAGCGGCTTTGTGGCCTGCACGGGCAACAAATACTGCAAATTCGCCGCCACGGACACGAAGGGCCACGCCATCGCGATGATGGAGCATCTCGACAAGCGCGTGAAGCTCGACAAGCCGGTCAACATCCACTTCACCGGCTGCGCCCACTCCTGCGCCCAGCACTTCATGGGCGATATCGGCCTGCTCGGCACCAAAGTGAAAACCGAAAGCGGCGAAGGCTACCACATCACCGTCGGTGGCGGCTTCGGCGAGAACCGTAAAATTGGCCGCCAGATCTTCAGTGGTGTGGCCTTTGAAAGCCTCGGCACCACGCTTGAAGGCATGCTCAAGGGCTACCTTGCCAAACGGGATGGTGAGGAATCCTTCCACTCCTTCTGCAACCGCCACACCGTTGGGCAACTTCAGGAGGTCTTTAGTCTTTGAGCCATGATTCGGGACATGGAGCGCACCATTTCAACCGGCGGCGGCTCCGTTGTCAGCATACTCGAAGCGACCCTGCGTGAGCAGCAGACGCTGCGCACGCCTGTCGCGCTCTTCTCCGAAGAATACGATGCCAGGTCGGTTCGCGAGCGCTTCAGTCATCTGATTCCCCTCTCCAAGCCAAACCCGGGCGAGCAACTTGCATTCCAGGTGAATTTGGACGCCTGCACCGGGTGCAAGGCCTGCGTCGCAGCCTGTCATTCGCTCAATGGTCTCGATGAGGACGAGTCGTGGCGCGACATCGGTCTGCTCGTCGGCACTCGGAAGCAGCCATATCTGCAAACGGTCACGAGTGCCTGCCATCACTGCGAGGATCCGGCGTGCTCGAACGGCTGTCCGGTTCTCGCGTATGACAAAGATCCCATCACCGGGATTGTTCGGCACCTTGACGACCAATGCATCGGCTGCAGCTACTGTATTCTGAAGTGCCCGTATGACGTGCCCAAGTTCAACCTGAAGCGCGGCATTGTGCGCAAGTGCGACATGTGCCAGGGCCGCCTCACCGAAGGTGAAGCGCCCGCCTGCGTGCAGGCTTGCCCGAATGAGGCGATCAAAATTCAGGTCGTGAAACTAAGTGACGTGCCGGATCGTGGCCAGATCATCGCTGGAGCATTCGATTCGAGCTACACGCGGCCCACCACGACCTACGTCAGCTCGAAAACAGTCCCTGAAGCCGCGAAACCCGCGGATGCAGGCCGTCTCGATCTCGATCATGGTCACGTCCCGCTCGCGTGGATGCTCGTCCTCACCCAGATGAGCGCAGGGGGCTTTCTCGGAGCCGCGCTGGCGCCGCTTTCGTTGAACGAGGTCGCCGTCACGAGTGCTGTAGCGCTATTCTTCGGACTTATCGGCATCGCGTTGAGTGTTTTGCACCTTGGGCAGCCTTTGAAGGCATGGCGTGCGTTTCTCGGCTGGAAGAAGTCGTGGCTCTCCCGTGAGATCATCGCCTTTGGCGCTCTGCCGGGCGGTGGTGTTGCCATCGCAGTCGCATGGTGGCTTGGCGATTTGTCGTTGTTGCGGCTCGCGGTTGTTGGTACGGCTTTGGCGGCTCTTGGGGCCGTTGCATGCTCAGTGATGGTCTATGTGGACACGCGCAGGGCGTTTTGGTCGCTGGCCCAAACCGGCGGCAAATTCTTTGGCACCACGTTGTTGCTCGGCGCGAGCCTTTGCGCGGTGGTTTGGAGTTGGTGCGGCGTTGCGGAACTTCCGTGTGCCATCGCGTTGGCGGTGGCACTTCGTTGGTTCGTGTCGGTCTGGGAGATTTCTGGTTATCGCGATGCCTTGAGCGATGAAAGCTGTGCCTGGCACAAATCCGCGCGAATCATGGAGAAATATCTGTCATCTGCGTTGGAGTTGCGCGGTCTGCTTTTCGTCATGACGGGCTTGTTGATTCCGGTTTTGATCGCCGCAGGTGCTCCGATGCCATGGATGCTCACCATCTCGCTGCTGCTGACGTTCTCCAGCCAGTTGATCGAGCGACACTATTTCTTCACCGCCTGCCACTGCCCGAAAATGCCGGGAAACTGACCATGCACACACCCACAGACACTTTGAATTTGGTAGAAAGATTGAGGGTAGAAAAATTTTCCCAATCCTCTGATTCTGAAATCTTTCTACCCCAAATTTTTCCACCAAAAGTCTGATGCTCACCGCACCCGCCATGACCTTTCGCGAATGGACCGGCCCTCTGACGGCCGATCTGGTGCGCGAACCGGCGAAGTTCGGGCTCGGGCAGGTGCCATCGCGATTGCTGCCCGATGCGACGACAAAAGCGGTGTGTGGTTTCTGCTCCACCGGCTGCGGATTGAACATCCACCTCAAAGACGGCGCGGCGATCAATCTCACGCCCGATCCCGATTACCCTGTGAATCTTGGCACCGCCTGCCCGAAGGGTTGGGAAGCACTCAGCGTGCTCGATGCGCCGGATAGGGCCAAGATGCCTTTGCTGCATGGCAAGGAAGTCGATTGGGACACCGCGCTGCGCTACTTCTGCGACCAGATGAAGCGCAGCCTCGACCAGCATGGTCCCGAGGCCGCCGCGTTTCTTAGCACGGGACAGATCATGTTCGAGGAGATGGCTTTTCTCGGCGCTTTGGCAAAGTTCGGCATGGGCATGATCCACGGCGATGGCAATACTCGCCAGTGCATGGCCACCGCTGTCACCGCTTACAAAGAGAGCTTCGGTTTCGACGCGCCGCCCTTCACCTATGCCGACTTTGAGGAGAGCGATGTGCTCGTCTTCATTGGCGCGAACCCATGCATCGCCCACCCGATCATGTGGCAGCGCGTTTTGCGGAACCAACGTCAGCCTGAGATCATCGTCGTGGATCCCCGCACCACCGAAACCGCGATGGCGGCCACGCAGCACCATGCCATCAAGCCGAAGAGCGATCTGACGCTGCTGTATGGCCTCGCGCATCTGCTGATTCGAGATGGAGGCGTTGATCAAAGCTTCGTCGAGGACCACACGAGCGGTTTTGAGGCTTTCGCGGCTTTTGTGGCGGCTTTCACGCCGGAGCGGGTGAGTGCGGAGACGGGACTGAGTGCCGAGCAGCTGATGCGGTTTGCGAATGCGCTGATGCGTAGAACGAACTTCCAAGTTCGTTCGGGAGGCAACGAACTTGGAAGTTCGTTTTACGACAAGCCGCGTGTCTCGTTCTGGTGGACGATGGGTGTGAATCAGAGCCACCAGGCCACGCGCACCGCGCAGGCGATCATCAATCTGGCGCTGATGACCGGGAACATCGGCAAGCCCGGCACGGGCGCGAACTCCATCACCGGCCAGTGCAATGCAATGGGATCGCGTTTGTTCTCCAACACGACGAACTTGCTCGGCGGGCACGATTTCAAGAATCCGAGGCACCGGGAGAAGATCTCGCTGGCCACGGGCATTCCCGTGGGGCGCATCCCGGACCGTCCGAGTCTCGCGTATGATCAAATCATTCAGGCGGCCGATGCTGGCACGGTAAAAGCGATTTGGTTTGTCGCCACGAACCCGAGTCACTCGTGGATCGACCAGAACGAGATGAACCGCGTGCTCAACAAGCTCGATTTCCTGGTCGTGCAGGACATGTACTGCACCACCGAGACGGCAAAGCGTGCACATTTGGTGCTGCCCGCGGCAGGATGGGGCGAAAAGGAAGGCTGCTTCATCAATTCCGAGCGCCGGATCGGCTACAGCCCGAAAGTGCGTCGCGCACCCGGCCAGGCGCTGGCCGATTTTCACATCTTCCGCCTGATCGCGCACTACTGGGGCTGCGAGGATCTGTTTCGAAACTGGCAGACGCCCGAGTCGGCTTTTCGCATGCTTCAACGCTGCTCCGAAGGCCAGCCGTGCGAGATCACGGGGATCGAAGGGTATGAGATGATTCGAAAGCGCGGTGGTGTGCAGTGGCCGGCGAAAATGACGAATGACGAATGGCGAATGACGAATGAACGGCGGTTGTTTGAAGATGGGAGGTTTTTCACCGCCGACAAACGTGCCAGGTTCTGCTTCGACGAACCCGTGGCCGCACCGGAACAACGGTGCGACGAGTTTCCGTTCATCCTGATGACAGGCCGCGGGACGAGCGCGCAGTGGCATACCGAGACGCGGACCGGAAAGTCGGCCGTGCTCTCGAAAATGATGCCTGAGGACCTGATGCTGGATTTGAATCCCGCGGATGCGGCGAAGCTCGGAGTTTTGGATGGGCAGGGAGTGCGGGTGATCTCGAAGCGGGCGGAATTGACGGCGTTGGCCCGATTGACCGGCTGCGTGAAACCCGGCGAGGTCTATCTGCCGATGCATGACAGCCGCGTGAACCAGCTCACGCACGCCAGCTTCGACCCCCACAGCCGCCAGCCGAGCTACAAGCACTCGGCCGTCCGTGTGGAGGCGGTGTGATCAAAAGGGCGGTGGTGGTGGAAGACCACGGGGAGGCGGCGGACGCATGCCAGGAGGCCCTCCTGGGCCACCGCGACGGCCGCGTCCGGGCGGGCCGAAGCCTCCAGGACCTCCGGGGCCACGACGTTCAAAACTCGCGTCCGGTGTTCCGGCAAATTGACGCGGGATGAAGGGGTATTCGTTGGTGAGCACGTAGTAGTAGGTGCCTTTGGGGAACTCGGGTGTGACACCCTGGCGGCCGTTGCTGGCATCGAGGTCACCGGAGCCCTCCACGTATTCGTAGTCCTGCACAAAGGCACCGTCATATTTGCCGCCGGGCGAGCCTTCGGGGCGGCTGCCTGATTTCACGGCGTAGCTGGAGGTGAGCTTCTTCACGCTGCTGCCGGCATTGTTCGCCTCGCTGTAGCCCCAGGGCCCATAGATGGGGAATCCGTCCGCCGCCCAGCCGAGCAGCGTCATCTGAGGCTTGTTTCCGCTGAGTTTTTCCAGCAGTCCGTTCGGGATGCCGTGGTAGTGATACGCGCCGTTCGGCTGCACGTGCGCATTGCTGGAGTCGATGCCTAGATCGATCGCTCCGCCGTGCGGTTCATACTGCCAGCCGCTGTTGGGATCGTTTTGCCACCACTCTGCGGCGAAGGGATCGAAGACAACGCCATTCACCGCGATGCCAAAGGGCTGCATCCGGAAGGGCGAGGGCTTCGCGGCCACTTTCGGATGCAGCGGCACTTTGTAGTCATAGACCTGCGGTGCGATCGTATTGGGATTGCGTCGGTTGGGAAATTGTCCCGGCTCATGATCCGGGATGCCATTGGCCTGGATGCGCCGGTAGTCTCCATCCGTCGTGATCTTCACCTCGCTCGGCGGCAGGGTTGTGGAGGCTGCGAGACAGGCGGAGGCCAGCACGCAGCCGCAGGTGCGGAGCAGCAGGGAAGCGGTGACAAAGGATCGGCGGGAGGGCTTCATGACGGACGACATAACCGTGCGTCCGTCGCATTGTTACGCGCATTCTTGGCGGATGAAGAACGTTTGCTGCTTGCGCTGGCGGTGCCCGTTGGGCTTGATGTGTGGTGCCTTCCCGGAATCCAGCCAGACAGCCCGCCCGCATCCCCGAGGTCGCCGTGCTTGTCGATACCTCGCGCTCGTATGGGCGCGACATCGTGCGCGGCATCCGGCGCTACGTGGCCGAGCATGGGCCGTGGTCGCTCTATCTGGAACCGCGTGATCTGCGCAGCCAGTTCCCCGCGTGGCTGAAGGACTGGAAAGGCGACGGCATCCTCTCGCGCACCGTCGATGAGACACTGCTGCGGCAGCTCAAGGCCACCAAGCTGCCGGTGGTGGAGCTGCGGACGACGGTGCTGAAACATCCGTTTCCGTATGTCGGCATGGACAACAGCGTGATCGGCACGCGGGTGGCCCAGCACCTGCGCAACCGCGGCTTTCAGCACTTTGCCTGCGTGCTGGACGATTCGGAAAATTTTTTCATCGAACGCAGCGAACTCTTCACACAAACGGTGGGCGGGATGGGCTTCGACTGTCCCGTGTTCCGGTCGAAGCATCCAAACTGGGAGCAGCATCAGCGCGACCTGGCTGCATGGCTGCGGGAACTGCCAAAGCCCGCGGGTGTGTTCGCGGTGAACGACCAGATGGGCTTCTGGGTGCTCGATGCAGCGAGACGTGCGGGCATTGCGGTGCCGGAGGAGGTGGCCGTGGTCGGTGCGGAGAATGACAACATGCTGTGCGAAACCGCCTCGCCGGCGCTTTCCAGCGTGCGATTGCGCGGGCAGACGGTCGGTTATCACGCGGCAAAGCTCCTGGATGAGTGGATGGCCGGGAAACGCACACCGAAGCCGGGCGAAAGGCATTACCACCTGCCCGGCGACATCGTCGTGCGGCAGTCGAGCGATATTGTCGCCGTGGAAGATGCGCGCATCGCCGCAGCTCTGCGTTTCATCCGCCAGCATGCCACGGGTCAGATCGACGTGCCGCGTGTGGCACGGGAGGTGGCGCTCTCACGCAGCGTGCTGGAGCGGCGGATGAAATCCCTCATCGGCCGCAGTCCTGGCGAGGAGATCAACCGTCTGCGCTTTGCCGCGGTGGAAAAGCTCCTGGCACAGACCGATCTCACGCTGGACGCCATCGCCGCCCGCTGCGGCTTCGCCCATCCGCAATACATGGCAGAGGCGTTTCGCAAACGCCTGGGAATGACGCCCGGTGACTTTCGGAAGCGGCGCTCCGTGTGATTTTGTCCTCGTGTGACAGCCGGAAGGGTTTATCGGACGGGGCGCACGCTGGCGAACACTTTCCCCAGCGACTTCAGGCTGCGCTCGCTGTCCTTTTTAGACACCCAGTAGGTGATGACCAGCCTTTTGCCGTAGCCGACATCGGTGACAATGAGGCCGATCATCGTCGCCCCCCATTCGCGGCTGCTGCCCTTCCAGGAGATGACGTCCCATTTTCCACCCAGCTCCTCGTGGCTCTTGTTCTCCTGGGTGAGGGTGTCCACGATCACATCGTTGCTGTCGGCGAGTTTCCGAATGGTCGCATCGATGATCGATTCCATCGGGCGTCTTTCATCGGTCATCTGGAAGCACATCATCCCGACCCCGCCCGGCGACACCGCCTGGATGCCATCGCCGACGTCCCGGGCGTCCCAATAGTCAGGCACCATCGCGGTTACGATGGCGTCTGCCTTGGGCAGCTCCACGGTTTCGGCGGCGGCCGATGACGGCAGTGACCAAAGTCCGGCGGTGACAAGGATGAGAGCGGCTTTCATGGAAATGAAGATCCCATGAAGGCATCGGTCACCGTCGCCGTTCAGGCTCTGTCGCAGGCATCAGGGGGATGGACGCCCTCGACATCAGGGGCTCCAGCCCGGAGAATCCTCCACAGCCAGAGGCCAGAAGGCGTTTCACGTGTCACGGGCGCACGCGATCGAGGAAATCGCACACTGCGGCCGCCATCGCGGCCACGCCCGTTTTGATCGACTCCTCGTCGCAGTCATACATCGGCGTGTGGCCGCCGTGGATGAAGCCCTTCTCCTCATTCGCGACGCCGAGGCGGAAGAAGAAGCCCGGCACCACCTGCGCGTAGTAGCTGAAGTCCTCCCCGCCCATGCCGGGGCTGAACTCGATCACGTTCTTCTCCCCGCACACCCGGCGGAAGGCCGACAGGGTGGCCTCCACCAGCGCGCGGTCATTCTCGATGCGTGGATAGGTCTTGCGATACTCCATCTCATACTCAGCGCCGTGCGCGGCGGTGATGCCTTTGAGCACGCGGTGCATTTGCTCGATGACGCCGTCGCGGAATTTCGAGTCGAACGTGCGCACCGTGCCGCCCATCTCCACGCGCTCCGCGATGATGTTCTCCCGGTCGCCGCCTTTGATGAGCCCGATGCTGATGACGAGCGGCTGGCGCGTGTTGGTCTGGCGGCTTTTGATCATCTGCAGCGCCATCACCGCCTCCGCCGCCACGGCGATCGCATCCACGCCTTTGTGCGGGGTGGAACCGTGTGCCATCCTGCCTTTGATCACGATGCGAAAGCGGTCGCTGTTCGCATTGTCCACTCCCGCCGTGTACCCGATCTGTCCGGCCTTCAAATACTGCGTGACCTCGTCCGTGGTGCTCGCGGGCTGAACGCTCGCCGTCGTGTGCAGGCCAAAAATCGCCGCCGGCCTCGGATCCTCCAGCACGCCCTGCGCCACCATCAGCTTTGCGCCCCAGTCGCCCTTGAAAGTCGCGGGCATGGCCTCCTCCGCAGGCTGGAAGATGAATTTCACGCTGCCTTTCACGTGATCCTTGTGCTTCGCCAGCAACTCGGCCACGCCGAGTGCGCACGTCACATGCACATCATGTCCGCAGGCATGCATCACGCCTGGATTTTTCGAACGGTAGGGCGTGCTGCGCAGCTCCTTGATCGGCAGCGCGTCCATGTCCGCGCGCACCGCCACGCAAGGGCCGTCCTGCGCCCCTTTCAGCATCGCCACCACGCCCGTGCCGGCCACACCGGTGCGGATGTCCGTGAATCCGAGCTCCTTCAAACGATCCGCGACGAGTTTCGCCGTGCGCACCTCCTCATTCGGCAGCTCCGGATGCGAATGAATGTCCCGCCGGATCTCGACGAGCTTCGGAAACATCTGCGCGATGCTTTGCGAAAACACCGCATCACGATTTTCCGCCGCGAGAGCACCAGCGGCGGCGAGGAGGAGAAGAAGAGAGCGCATGGGAAAAATTCGTCAATCGGGTCAATGAAGTCACCGCGTCGCCACGCCCTGCGTGATCTCTTTCGCGTTCGTCTTGAGGATCTCGATGCCGTTCAAGATCGGTTCCCCGGTCACGGGGATCAGTTCGACGGTCAAAAGCTCGCTGGCGGGCACTTTTTCGAAAACTTCGACAGCAGCGCCTTTTCGCGTCGCGGGGTCGAAGGCCTTCAAGACGACCTTGTCGCCGAGTTTGACGTCGAAGACGCGTTTTCCGGCCACATCGCCCGCCAGCGCGGCGAACATGAGTTTCACCGTGTAAGTCGCCGAAGCGGCACCTTTGGCCTGAACAGGGATTTCGAGCTTCGTGAGGCCGCGCAGGCCGCTGGCGAAGATCCATGGCGTGTCGTGGCCGGTGATTTCGAAGCTCTCGGCGTTGTAGGCATACTCGCCGCCGCCTTTGAGATACTGCGGCTTGAAGTTGAGCGGCAGATCAATGCCGGCGCGGCTCGCGGGGCGCGGATAGCCGAGCCAGAGCTTGCCGTGCGCGTCGCGTCGATCACCGGGAGCGCCGAGATTCAGCGCCATGTGCTGCACGGGCAGCGTGACGCCATCGGCGCTGTACACGCCCCAGTTCATGCGGTCCTCACGCGGCTCGAAGACGATCGTGCTGGCGATGGAGAAAAGGCACACGCAGCCGGCGCTGGCCTCCGGGATCATCACGAGGCCGTTGGCGGGGATCGTGTTGATCCAGCAGCCGAGTCGATGCCCCGCGAAGTGCTCCGTGCCGCTGTCCGTGTCGCGATCATAAAAGGCGGTGAACTTCGAGCGGAAGAACATCATGCCCGGCGTGGCCGAAATGGCACCGCAGTGATGCCCGGGCCGCGCAAACATCCACGCGGTCTCCTCGCCGGTGATCGGATGCTGCCGCGTCTTCTGCTTCCCGGTGTAGAGATCGTAGCTCCACGGCTCCGCGATGATTTCATCGTCCACCACGACCGGGCGATGCCGGTAATTGCCGTCCTTCGCCCACACCTTGTCGCCCTTCGTCGCGTTCAGCACCACGAGACGGCGGCGCTTGAATTCACCGCTCAAAAACTGCTCCCAGTAGTGCCCGTTCGCGTTCGCACCGCCGAGCACGAGATGACCGTTGTGATACATCAGCGTCAAAGCACCGCCGCCGATGCCGATCTCGCTGCAATCCGTCACATCCACCGGCTTCGCCCAGAGTTGTTTGCCCGTTTTCGCATCCACGGCCACGGCCATGCGCATGTCGTTGTTTTTGACGCGATCCTCGGCGAGTTCGCGCTCCTTGCCGGTGAGTTTGGCGAGCGCGCTCTTGTCCTCTTTGAGCATCAAATTCCGCTGCTCAGGCGTGAGCGAAGCGTCGATGAAATACACGCTGCCATCGCCAATCGCCACGGTTTGATGCGCGATATGCTTCCCTTGGTAAGTCCAAGCCAGCGCACCGGTCTTCACGTCATACGCAAAGATGCGATCCGTCGAAATCGACGCGCTTTTGCCACGGCGAGCCACTTCGCTGGCCTTCTCGACGCGTTCCGTCTCTGTCCCATAAAGCAAACCGTCCTCATAGGCGATGTAACCCCACTCCAGACCCTTCTTGGTGCCTGCGCCGGGGATTTTCAGTGTGCGCACGACCTCGCCAGTGGCCGCGTCGTATTGCAGGCACTCATCACCGAGCAGCATGAAGAAGTAATCATCGCTCGCCACCATGTTCCCCGGCTCGCGAGCGTTGTACACGCCGGTGCGCATCGCGCCGGGGTTCTTCGTCTCCCACAGGAACTGGCCGTTGTAAGCGTCGTAGGCCATCACGCTCTCGTTTCCTTGCACAAAGAGCCTGCCATTGATCGAGATCGGTCCCACCGCGCCATCGTGACGGTTCACCATCTGCCCTGGACCGGGATCGCCATACCACAGCACGCTCATGCCGCCTTTGATGCGCGTGTCGTTCGTGCTCGAAGTGTTCGCCGCGTTGCCGTATTGATGCGACCACGAGCTCGCACCCGGCAAAGTCGCCCTCGTGAGCACCGTCCAGCCATCCGCTTTCGTGATCGTGGCCTTTTCTTCGCTCAACTTCGTTTCCGCGAGCCACGCATCGCTCTTCGCATTCGTCGCGAAGCAGAACTTGCCGCCGATCGGCTTCAAATGCCTCGCCACCTCCTTCGGCACGCCGCCGGGTTCACCGACGATGAGGTTCGCGAAGTAGCTCGAATACGGAATCATCGCGAGGTCGAGATGATCGAGCGTGATGCGCGAGCCGTAGAGGCCGGTTGGGAGCAAACTTTGCCTTCCAGCGGCTACTTTGGCCTCATCCGAGTTCACACCGAAAACAACGAGCTCGCTCTGTTTCGCCAATTCATAGGCCAAAGAGCCGTCATCGCCCAAAACGAGGCAGAAACCTTTTTTGACGCCGGTTTGCTTCAAGATGGCTTTTGCTTCTTCAGCCTTGCTCGAAATGAAATTCGAGGCCTCAAGCGTCGGTGAGCCTTCTTTCTCACCAAACACATGCACGCGACCTTTCGTCGTGCTGACAACAAGATGACCATCGGAGACCGCCAAGCCGCGTGCTTCGCCGTCCACAGCCAGTTTCGCGGTGATTTGACCTTTTTCGGTGTCGATCACGATCACTTCGTCTTTGCCACCAGCGATCAAATGCTTGCCCGCGAGGATCAGCGCCGACTGATGCGGCGATTCGAGCGTCCATTTCACACCCACATCGGCTGCGATGGCGAGGTCGGCCTTGTGCTTGGCGCTTTCGTCCTGCTTCGCTTTGTAGGCGGCACGCAGCGGCTCGTATTTCGCCGCGATGGCGGCCAGCTCGGCGATCAAGGCTTGATCGCCCGGTGCCTTGCGTGCGGCGGCTTCAGCGGCTTGCAACTTCTTCGCCTCGGCGAGTGCCGGATGCTTTTTCAAGTCGGCGCTGATCTTCGCGATGGCCATTTCGTGGCCGTGACGGATGCGCGTGCCGTCCGCATGCTTGAGACGATCCACGGCGGTGATCGTTTTGCCGTTCGCCATGTAGCCCATGTCGCCCGCGAGCGTCATCTGCGTGCCAGCGAACCATCCGAAGCCGCTTTTTTGCTTCTGCTGGTCGAGCGCGAGGATGTGATGCTCGCCCACCGAGTAGATTTGATCATCCGCGAGGAAGGCCTGCGTGCCACCAATCTGCCCGCCCGCATCGCCACGCCATCCCGGCTCCGGTTTCGCGATGTACTCGCCCGTTTTGCGATCAAACGACGCTGCCAGCGTGCGTCCCGAAGGCACGAAGAGAATGTCCTTCGTCGCGAGCAAGTAACCCTGCGGCGAGAGGTCATTGCGACCCGCGTCCTTCTCGGAAATGGCGTCATTCTTCCAGATCACCTTCCCCGTCGCCGCCTCGACGGCATACAGATAAACCTTTTCATGCGGAAACACGCCCGCGCCGAAATACGCGACGCCGTCATCCACCAAAATGCCCGTCCGCACCGGCCAGCGCGACACCATGCGCCCGCGAGCGAGGATGCGCTCATCATGCGGCCCCGCCCGCAGCTTCCACACCACCTTGCCGCTCGCCGCATCGAGGCAATACGCATAGCCATCATCCGAGCCGACATACACCTTCCCATCCGCAATCATCGGCGCGAGCCGCACCGGCGCATTCGTGAAAAACGACCACACCTCTTTGCCGGTGGCCACTTCGCGACACATCACCCGCCCATCCACCGACGAACCGAAGAACACGCGCCCGCCACTGATCGCGACATGGAACACATCGTCAAAACGGATGCGGTTGAAGAGCTCATGCCCCTCGATCACGCGACCATCCTCGCCCGCCCAGGCCATCTGCGGTGCCGTGGGTGACGCGAAGGTCCAAGCGGGCTTCAGCGTGCCGGGAAGACTGTCGTTCGTCGCCCCGACACGCGAGGCATCGTGCAGATAAGTCGGCCATTCGGCAAAGACAGCCGTGGAGAGAGCGAGGAGGCAAAGGAGCGGGCGCATGGTTGATGATGCTAAAACGCTGGGGATGCATCATTCTCGCGACAGCGTCGTGGAGTGCGTGTGGCAGGCCTCGGCGCGACACCGCTTTCGCATGCCGGTTTCGGCCTCAGAGCATTCTTCCGGCGCTCGAAAGCGGTGTCGCCGATGCGAGGCTTCGCCCTCGCATCTCTGCCACCGCACTCCACGACGCTCTCGCGGGATCTCGCATGCTCCAGATGCAAGAAGATGGCCAGTGGCCGTGATCTATCGGAGCATGATCCGACTTCTCGTTTTTCTGCTCCTTGCCACCAGCTCCGCCATCGCCTGCTCGGTGCCGGTTTTCCGCTATGCTTTGGAGCACTGGCCTGCGGACGCGTATCGGGTGACGTTGCCGCATGGGAAGACGCTGGCTGGAAACTTCCAGATCACTCATGACGAGGAGAACCGCATTGAATTACGCCAGCCTCGGACGATGCGGAATGACGCGGTCATCTGGTCGGCGGAGTATTCGGAGGACAATGTGCAGCGGCTCGCTGATTCACCCGCGAGAAAGGAAATCGCCGACCGCCTGAGCAACGGCGAGAGCGCTGTGTGGGTGCTGCTGGAGAGTGGTGATGCGGTGAAAGATGCCGAAGCGGCCAAGTTTCTCGATGAGCGGCTGGGATACCTCGCCGGAGTGATGGAACTGCCGAAGCTCGACGAGCAGGACATCAAAAACGGCCTTGTCTCGCTGCCTGGCAACGGATTGCGGGTGGCGTTCTCCACCTTGCGGGTGAAACGCGATGATCCGGCCGAAGACGCCTTTGTGGCGATGCTGCTGGCGAGCGAGGAGGATCTGCGCGAGTTCAAGGAGCCGATGGTCTTCCCGATATTCGGCCAGGGCCGCGTCCTGTATGCGCTGGTGGGCAAGGGCATCAAGGTGGAGACGGTGGACAGCGCCGCGCAGTTCCTGATCGGCTCGTGTTCCTGCCAGGTGAAGGAGCAAAATCCGGGCGTGGATCTCGTGATGGCGGTGGATTGGAAGCAGATGGTGAAGGATCAGGCGCTGCCCGGTGAGAAGCTGCCGGAACTGTCCCAGGTGGCCGATCTGCTGCCGCAGACGGTCAAGATCGAGGCACCGCCTTCCACATCCGAGCCGCCGGTGAAGTCGGACTGGCGACTGGTGGCGTTGATTGTCGCCATCGTCGGCCTGGTGCTCGTGCTGAAACGGTTTTGGACACGCCGTCCGTGATGGCTATGCATTGGCCGCATGCGCTCCGTCACGTTCATCCTGGTTGCATTGGTCGTCTCCATCCTGCCTGCCGCGGCCCAGGAGAAGAAACTCACTCGCCAGCAGGCAAAGGCGGAATTTGAAAAGGCTGACAAGGCGCTGAATGAGGCCTGGGCTGCGGCGAAGAAGGCGCTGTCGGAGCCGGAGTTCAATCAGCTGAAGGAGGAACAGCGGGCATGGGTGGAGTATCGCGACTATCTCGCCCGTTCGCCGATGTACACCGGTGCGGAGGCGCACGACGAACTGGCGCTGGACGCACCGGAGTATCTGCATGCGGCGGCGGGTCTGGAGGAAATGCGCACCGAGTGGCTCAAAGGGCTCATCCGTGAATCGAAGCCAGATGAGCCGCTCACGGGCCGCTGGACGGACAGTTATGGCGGCCTCATTGAGGTGGTGGAGACCGAGGGGCGCCTGCATTTCGTGATCCAGTGCGTGCGCGGCCCCACCTCCCATGTTGGCGGCCTTTCTGGCATCGCTTCCTGGAATGCCGGCCTGGGCTGGTTCAGCGACAAAGGCCGCGACAAGGAAAAGGCCGACGAGACAAACCTCTGCTTCGTCCTGCGTGACCGGAAACTGGAAGTCGTCGGCGCAAACACCGGCTACTACCACGGCGTCCGGGCCTACTTTGGCGGTGAATACGTGAAAACCGGCACCTTGAGTGCGAAGGGGCAGGGCAAGGTGAGCCAGGCCGCAAAAACGGGCGACCTGCCCGAGGAGTAACCTGAATCAGATCTTGGGCTCGTTGAGATCGAGGCCCATCTTCTTCAGCTCCCATTCCTGAGCCTCCCATGGCACGGCGGCGGGGACGCCCACGGGCTTTTCATTCGTGAAGATGCCTGCGGAAAGCGGGCGGATGCGGCGATGCGTGGCATGCTTGTCCACCAATGGCATGCCCTGGGTGCCGGCGGCGGGATTCTGCGCGTCCTTCTCCTCCTGCTTCCACTGCACGGCCAGTTGGTGCAGGGCGACGATGCGATACCAGTGCCAGGGCTGCTCGCAGAGCACATTGGTGCGGCACCAGTGCCAGTTGGCGAAGAGTTCCAGCTCCGCCGGGCGCACGAGGAAGCAGCGCACGCATTTGCGGCGCACGACCTGGCGATCCTCGCAGGTCATCGCGAAGAGCCACGTCTCACGGGCGAACGGCGTCGTGGCGAGGTGCCCGGCGATATGGTTGAAGGCGTCATTGAGCACCTCAAAGCCAAGCTGCTCCTCCGTGCGCAGGACCGGGCTGCGCAGCGTGGTGTGATCCGCCAGTTCGCGCACGATTTTCCGGGCGGCGGGGTTGTCGTAGAGGTCGTTCACCGTCGTGCTGGGCATCAGGTTGCGGAAGATGAGCACGCACTTGTCCGAACCGGGCACATTGGCCAGAAAGTGGGCCTGAAACAGCACGTCGTCCGAATCACCCCGGCGCAGGCGATCCAGGGCCCTGAGCTGCCGGCGGAAGAGCAGCAGCCAGCTCGCGAAGAAGCCGAGAAGGAAGCCGAGAAACTTGCCGGTGAGCTCAGGGACGACGCGTTTCCATTCGAGATGCTTCAGCCAATCGACCGCTTGCTCGACACTGAGGCTGTTGATCCATTGGATGAATTCGTCGTAGTAGCTCATGGCTGCGGGAGATCAGGAGGGCGGAGGCTAGAAGGAAAAGCCCGTGCCGCAACACGTGAGTCGCTGAAGAATCTGCCCACCTGATTGAAGTTCAGGGGATCAAAACCTTCCACGCCAAACCCATGGACGGCATCGCGGGAGCCGTTAGGATGAAGGCACTCTCTCTTCATGCACGCCGCCGGCCCCAAAAACCCTCTTCATGGCATCACGCTCGAAATGATGGTCACGCAGCTCGTGGCGCACTACGGCTGGGAGATGCTGGGGCGGATGATCCAGATCAATTGCTTCAACTGGAACCCCAGCATCAAGTCCAGCCTGACCTTTCTGCGCCGCACGCCGTGGGCACGGGCCAAGGTGGAGGCGCTGTATCTGGATTCGCTGCCGGACATGCAGCCGAAGCAGGAGGGCGAGACGCCCGAGTGAGCCACGTTCAGAGCCGCTCGACGTGCTTCAGGTGCTCGGGCGGCGGATGATCGGCATCCACATCGTGCACCTCCACGACACGACCGTCGTCCATGTTGGCGATGCGGTTGGCGTGGTGGAAAATGCGGTTGTCGTGCGTCACGATCAAAACAGCGCGGTCGTTGCCACGGGCGACGTTTTCGAAGAGTTCCATGACGACATGGCCGTTCTTCGCGTCCAGCGCGGCGGTCGGTTCGTCGCAGATGATCAGATGAGGCTCATGCACCAGCGCACGTGCGATGGCGACACGCTGCTGCTGCCCGCCAGAGAGCTGAGACGGGCGATGTTTGAAGCGATCTGCCAGTCCGACCTGCGCGAGGACTTCCTTGGCCCGCTTTTCCGCCTTCGAGGCGGAAACGCCCTGGATCAGGAGGGGAACACTCACATTCTCCGCACAGCTCAGCGTGGGGATCAGATTGAATGACTGGAAGATGAAACCGATGTTCCGGGCACGGAAACGGGTGATCGCCGCAGGCGTCATCTGGTTCAAATCCTGGCCCAGGACCTCCAGGCTGCCCTCATCGGCCATCAAAGTGCCGGCGATGATGCTGATGAGGGTCGTCTTGCCACAGCCGGAAGGACCGACCAGCATGGTGATGTCACCGCGTCGCACCTCCAGCTCAATCTCCTTCAGCACCTGAAGCCGCGATCCACCGTCGCCAAAGCTTTTGGAGACGTTCTTCACATGGGCCGCGAGCCGGCTGTTGTCACCGTTGTTCATTCGTGTGGATTAACGTCTCAGGCGCTTTGCCGGAACCAGCATTTGGGCAGAAGGACGGACGGATTGGGAGAGTTGTCGCAATCCAGGGCATGGGGGAACTGGGTTTGATACGACTGCCCGTGAAGGCGGTCCTTCCGCACGAACGTGAACTCCATGACCTTGGGAATGCTGATTCCATGAAGCTGGATCGGCGGGCGGTAGTTGTTCGGGTGGATATGGACAGAAACATGCGTCTGTAGAATCTTTTCGAACGCACGCCTGGCCACATTGAAGAAGGGCGCGCTGTACAACTGGTCCAGCAAATGAAACTCCGCCACGATGATGCGGAATCGCTTCATCAACGTGTCTGAAGCCGACAGAAAGATCTCGTACTCATAACCTTCGATGTCTGTTTGCAGCATCAGATCCGCGTCGCTGCCTGGCAATGACGAGTTCACCCAGTGCTCGAGAGTCATGAATGAGTCGTCCGTGGTCACGCCGAGATACTTCTTCGTGAAATGAAACCGCTCGTGCCGGTCTGCCGGTTGATCGACCGATTTGTCGGCCAGGAAGACCTGCATGCCCAACTCTGCGCAATCTTTCTCGAATCCAGACACGAAGCTCACGCCTGGTGAAAAGCAGGCCTGGATCCCCGCCAGGTCGTCAGGCACCAGATAGCCGCCATCGCCCGTCGGGCCCAGACGAATCAACTTCTGATCAGGCGTGCGTGGATGCAGGCTCTCCAGCAGGGTGCGAAGCTCGGCCGGATTGCTCATGCCTGTCGGAAACGCCCTGACAATCGAGAGAAGTTTGATCAGGCCATATTGCAGGAGGTGTTTCATGGACAGTGCTTGAGTAACATGGTGTCGCTTGATGAACAATGCGGATTTGGCGAAGCACGCCGCTATGAAATGACCTCGCGCAGAAATCTGCCCGTCGCGCCTTTCTCGTTCGCCGTGATCTGCTTCGGCGTGCCTGTGGCAACGATATGCCCGCCCTCGCTGCCGCCGCCGGGGCCGAGGTCGATGACCCAGTCGGCGCAGCGGATGACGTCGAGGTGATGTTCGATGACGATCAGTGTATTGCCCGCATCTCGCAGGCGCAGGAGGACCTGGAGCAAGGTCTGGATGTCGGCGCTGTGCAGGCCGGTGGTCGGCTCGTCGAGCACGTAGAGCGTGCGGCCGGTGCTGCGTTTCGCGAGTTCGGTGCTCAACTTGATGCGCTGGGCCTCGCCACCAGACAAGGAAGCACCGCTCTGGCCGAGTTTGACGTAGCCGAGGCCCGTGTCCTCCAGCGTGCGCAGTTTGGGCGAGATCGCGGGGTTCTTGTCAAAGAAACGCGCCGCTTCGCTGACGGTCATTTCAAGCACATCGGCGATGTTTTTGCCCTTGAACGTCACTTCGAGCGTCTCGGCACCGTAGCGACGGCCTTTGCAGGCTTCGCAAGTGACGTAAACGTCGGCGAGGAAGTGCATGTCGATCTTGATCGAGCCGTCGCCCTCGCATTTCTCGCAGCGGCCGCCGGGAGTGTTGAAACTGAAGCGCCCAGCGTCGTAACCGCGCACGCGAGCGAGCGGAAGCTGCGCGAACAGCTCACGGATCGGCCCAAACGCCCCGGTGTAGGTGGCCGGATTCGAGCGTGGGCTGCGTCCAATCGGCGATTGATCGATCACGACGACTTTGTCGAGATGTTCGAGGCCGGTGATGCGCTCGTGCGCGCCGGGAATGTCCTTCGCGTCGTAAAAGTGCCGACGCAGCGCCCGCATGAGGATGTCATCGACCAGCGTCGATTTGCCGCTGCCGGACGGGCCGGTGACGCACGTGAAACAGCCGAGCGGGAAGGCAGCCGTGACGCCGCGCAGGTTGTGTGCGGTGGCGTTGTGGATCGTGAGGCTGTTCTCTGTCCGCGGTTCGCAATCCGCTGTCAGCAGCGTTTGCGGCTGCGAAGTGGCCTGGATGCGGACTTTGCCGCTGAGGAAGCCGCCGGTGATCGAACTGGCATTGGCGGCGATTTGCTCGGGCGAACCTTGGGCGATGATTTTTCCGCCGTGCGGGCCGGCGGCGGGCCCGAGCTCGATGATATGGTCGGCCGCACGCATGGTGGCCTCGTCGTGTTCGACGACCAGCACGGTGTTGCCGAGATCGCGGAGGCGTATCAGCGTCTTGATGAGCCGCTCGTTGTCGGCGGGATGCAATCCGATGCTCGGCTCGTCCAAAACGTAAAGCACTCCGGCCAATCCCGCGCCGATCTGCGACGCGAGCCGGATGCGCTGCATTTCGCCGCCCGAAAGCGTGCCGCTTTCCCGATTCAGCGCCAGATAGCCGAGCCCCACCTGCTCCAGAAACTCGATCCGCTTCACGATTTCCCGCTGCAACTCGCCCACGTAGGCTTTCTGCTGCTCCGTGACTTCCAATTCGCGAATCCACTGCAACGCGTCACGGATCTGGAGGGCGGTGAACTCGTGGATGTTAAGATCGAAGCCGAGTCTAAAGTTTAAAGTTTCAAGTTTCAGGTCGGGATCACGAGCGTCATCCCCCTTGGAACCTGAAACTTGAAACTTGGAACTCAGCCTCACAGCCAGCGATTGCGGCTTGAGCCGTTTGCCTTCGCATTTCGCACACGGCTGCGGATTCATCAGCCGGGTGAGGTTGGCGCGGAGCATCTCGCTTTCGGCGTTGTCGTAGAGACGGCGGACTTCGTTGAGCAGGCCCTCGAATGGTTTTGCCACGCTGCGCTTCGTGTCGGATTTTTTCCAGCCGGTGTTGATCAGCACATCACCCGTGCCGTTGAAGAGGGCCTCTTTGAAGGCCTGCGGCAGCGATTTGAACGGCGCATCCATCGACACCTCGAAATGCTGCGCCAGCGCCTCAATGCCGCGGTTGAAGACGACGCGGAGCTTAGGGTGCTTGGCCCACCAGGCCTTGATCGCCCCTTTGGCGAGCGATTTGGACTCGTCCGGCACCAGCAGCGTCGCGTCCGGCGTCAGCGTGGTGCCGGTGCCTTCGCAGACCGGGCAGGCGCCAAGGTGGGTGTTGAAGGAAAAATGCTGCGGTGTGAGGCGCTCGATGACGTAACCGGTGCGCGGATTGGCGAACTCGGTCGTGTAGCTGAGGATTTCCTCGCTGCCGTCGAGGTTCACGAGGAACTGCACCTCACGCTCATTCCAATGCAGCGAGCTTTCGATGGCCTCCATCAGCCGCTGGCGCGAATCGGCCCGCACGACGAGACGATCGATGACGGTCTCGACCCGATGCTGGCTGCTGGCCGCCGGTTTGAGCGAATCGTCGATCTCCACGATCTCGCCGTTCAAGCGCACACGCACGAAGCCCTGGCGCTTCAGTTTCTCAAACAGCGCCCGTGTCACCGTGCCGTTCGCCGGAGCTTGCGGCGACAAAACGACCACGCGTGTGCCTTCGCCCAGCGCCAGAACTTTGTCCGCGATCTCAGGTGGAGTGCTGCGGATGAGTTTTTCGCCCGTTTTCGGGTCGTGCGGCTGACCTGCGACGGCGTAGAGGACGCGGAGGTAGTCGTAGATCTCCGTGACTGTGGCGATGGTCGAGCGAGGGTTTGGATTCGAGTGTGCCTGCTCGATGGCGACGGCTGGCGACAGACCCTCGATGAAATCGACCTCCGGCTTCTGCATTTGATCCAGAAACTGCCGCGCGTAGGCCGACAGGCTCTGCACATAGCGGCGCTGGCCCTCCGCGAACAGCGTGTCGAAGGCCAGCGACGACTTCCCGCTGCCGCTGACGCCCGTGAGCACCACGAGCTGGTGCCGCGGGATGTCCACGTCGATGTTCTGGAGGTTGTGCTGCCGTGCGCCACGCACGCGGATCACGTCTTCGGCCATGCGGGGTAGTTGCCGCGTGGGGCAGGGGAGTTCAAGCCCAAGAAAGCCCTGCTCCAGCCCGTTTCATCGCCGGGACAGCAGGCGGTTGATTATCTCCTGCCTCTCCCCTAGACTCCCCGCACCGTCATGAAAGCTCTCATCGTCATCATCCTCGCCGTCGCCGTCGGCTACGTCTCCTACGAATACGTGTATCCGCCGTTCGCAGAGGCGATGAAGTTCACCAAGCACGAGCCGAAAAAAGAGGAGCCGAAGAAGGAAGTCGTCGTGGTGCCCGCTCCGAAGCCGGAACCGAAGCCCGAGCCGAAACCGGAACCCAAGCCCGAGCCGAAGGTCGTCATGGAGGAGCCGAAACCTGAGCCGAAGCCCGAAATGCCGAAGATGCCAGAGCCGCCGCCGGTCGATCCGAATGCCTTCGTGCCTCCCACCTTCCAGACGGTTGAGCAGGTGACGCAAAACTGGGCCGCAGTGCCAAAGGGCTTCTTCAACACGCCGAAGCAGGTCACGCTGAAGAAGGATCTCGAAATCAAGATGGCCATGGGCAAGGCCACCGCCGCCTCGAACTTCAAAACCGGCCAGAAAATCTTCGTCATGGGCCAGCAGGGGCCGAATCTCATCGTCGGTGCATCGGCCGGGTCGCCCATGCGTGGTGAGGTCGCCATGGACGACACCGATTTCAAAGACGTGTTCGTCGCCGCCTACGAGCAATTGAAGGTCGTGCAGACCGAAAACGCCCGCAAAGCCCACGAATACAAGCTGGCGGCCGCTGATCGTGCCAAGAATGCCCCGGCTACGACCGCCAGCACGAGCGGCGGCGGCAACGACAAGCCGGTCAAAGATGCCGACGGCACCTACCCGCTTCTTCTTGCCAGCATGAAGTCCGGCGAAGTGACCGAGATCAAGCCGGACAACATCAAGTCCTGGGGTGATCCGCAGAAAGAAAAGATCGACGACAAGGACTACTGGACCGTGAACGTCAAATACGAGACCCAGACGATGTTCGGCAAGTTTGAGACCGAGGCCCAGGCCCGCATCCTCAACGGCCGCGTGGACAAGTGGGTTTACACCGGTTCCGGCGAAGTGGTGCCGTGACCCGGCCTCTCCAGGCAGCCAATGGCCAACCCGGCTGCCTGACATCGGCTTCAATTCGATTCCCCAGGCGGGCGCCAACCAGCGCCCGCCTTTTTCGTCCGTCGCCTTCTTGCCATTCCGTCCGTTTTCCTTATTCCTCGCACGCTCCATGAAAGTCCTCCGACCCAACGACCCCGATTACGCCGACGCCATCGCCGCCCTGAACCGCCGTGCCGAGGCCAGCGATGCCGTGCGCGAGGTCGTTTCCGGCGTCATCAAAGCCGTCCGCGAACGTGGCGACGCCGCCGTGCTAGAGCTCACGGAGAAGTTTGACGGAGCCAAGCTCGCCGCCGGCGAAATGCGTGTGCCGCAGGCCGAAATCGATGCGGCTTGGGCGAACGCCGACGCCACGCTGCGCTCTGCGCTCGAAGCGTCTCATCGCAACGTCACCGCCTTTGCCAGACGCAGCCTGCGCGAAGGCTGGCGCGGCAAAAACGAGCAGGGAGCCGAAGTTGGCGAGGTTTATCACCCCTTTGAACGCGTCGGCTGCTATGTGCCCGGCGGCACGGCACCCCTCGTATCCACCGTTCTCATGACCGTCGCCATCGCCTCCGCCGCCGGAGTGCCGGAGATCGTCGTCTGCACGCCCTGTGGCAGTGATGGCAGCGTGAATCCCGGGCTGCTCGCCGCCTTGAAGGTTGCCGGAGCCACCGAGGTCTATAAAATCGGCGGCTCGCAGGCCATCGCAGCGCTCGCTTACGGCACGGAGACGATTCGTCCCGTCGTGAAGATTTTCGGCCCGGGCAACAGCTACGTCGTGGAGGCCAAACGCCAGGCTTTCGGTGCCGTCTCCATCGATCTGCTGCCAGGACCCAGCGAGGTTCTCATCCTTGCCGACAGATCCGGCAATCCCTCCTTCATCGCCGCCGACATCCTCGCTCAAGCGGAACACGGCAAGGACAGCATGGCTGGATTCCTCACCGACGACGCCGCCTTGCTCGATGCTGTCGTCGCCGAAGTCGATGCGCAGGCGAAAACACTCAGCCGTCAGGCGCAACTGACGCCCGTGCTCGAAAAAGGCGTGTTCTGCCTGCTCGTCTCGAGTCTGGAGGAAGGCGCACGGCTCGTGAATGACTTCGCACCGGAGCATCTCTCGCTCATCACCACGCGTGAGGCGGCCATTCTGCCGCTGATCCGCACCGCAGGGGCGATTTTCCTCGGCAATCACTCTCCGGTGGCCGTCGGCGACTTCCTCGCCGGCCCCAGCCACACGCTGCCCACAGGTGGTTCCGGCAAATCCTTCCCCGGCATCACGGCCGACATGTTCCAGCGCCGCACCAGCATCATCCGGCTCGATGCCGCGAGCTGTGCCAAATCAGAGCCTGTCGTGGCCGCTTTCAGCCAAGTCGAAGGACTCGACGCCCACGGCCGCTCCGTTTCCATCCGCTGCTCATGAAACATGTCGTTTTCCTCGCCATTGCCTGCTTGCTCCTGAGTTCTTGTGACAAGCAGGAAGCCAAACCCGAGCCAAAAGCCACGGCCGTTTCAGCCAAGAAAGCATCGGTGCCGGAGAAGAAGATGCCGCCTGTTCCACAAGGCAAGCTGCCGCAAATGGACCCTGAGAAGGCCAAATTCATTGCGGTGCCGAGCACACCGAAGGATCCGGAGGTGAAGAAAGCCGCCAAGCCCCAGGACGAGGTCAAGAAGGCCGAGAAACCGGCGACGGGAACCACAAAGTAGCCCGGGCTACTTCACGCCGGAATGCGAATCTCCAGCCAGCGACTGTCCGGTGTCGCCGGTTTCACTTCGCGGGCGCTGGCTTCCAAACAGGCCGGAATCAGCGCAAAATCGCCCGCTTTCAGAGTCACGCCGCCGACGCTGACTTCGCCACTCGTCACGGCCAGCGTGACACCTTCACCTGGCGCTCCGGCCGGTTTCGCACGATCACACAGCCGCACGTCGAAGTATTCGCAGCGCACCAGCGTCCCGTCCGGCTCGATGCATTGCACGCATGGCTCAAAGTCCGCGAAGTCGATGCTCTCCATCGATTCCTGCACGTGCAGCGCACGCGGCTTGCCATCCAGGCCGACGCGGTTCCAGTCGAACACGCGATACGTCGTGTCGCTGTTCTGCTGGATCTCATAGATCAACAAGCCAGCGCCAATGGCATGCACACGACCGCTGGGAATGAACAGGCAGTCGCCCGTGCGTGGCTCGATCACATGCACCGCCTCGGCCACAGTTCCGTTTTCCAGCGCCTTCTCAAAATCCGCACGTGTCGCGCCCGGTTTGAGCCCGGCGTAGATCTTCGCCCCAGGGTCCGCATGCGCGATGAACCACATCTCCGTCTTCGGCTCACCCTTCAAAGCGGCAGCCTTCGCCGCCGGCGGATGCACCTGGATCGACAAGTCGTCACAAGCGTCGAGGATCTTCATCAGCAGCGGGAAGCGTTCACAGGTGGGGGCATTCGCGCCAAACACTTCGGTGCGGTGATGGGTCCACAGATCATGCAGCGTCACGCCATCCGTGGTCACGCTTTGCGCCTCGGGACGATCAGAAACGGCCCAGGCTTCGCCAAAAGACGTGGTTTGATCCGGCAATGCATGGCCCAGGAGGGTTTCCATGCGGCGTCCGCCCCAGATGCGGCTTTGGTGGATCGGGATGAAGCGTAGCGGATGATCGAAGTTCATGTCGGGAGAGAGGAAAACGCGGCCCTCGTTGACGCTGCGGGCACGCGCTTCAAACTGTGCGCCGTGAACACCGCCAGCGCCAGCTTCATTCAATCCTTAAGGCAAGTCTTAGCTCCCGAACGTGTGCTCACGTCGGACGAGGATCTCGTGCCCTACAGCTTCGACGGCACTGCTGCGCTCAAACAGCGTCCCGGGGTGGTGGTCTTTCCGCTGACCACGGCGGAGGTCGCGGCGTGCGTCAAACTCGCCCGCGACAACGAGGTGCCTGTCGTCACGCGTGGCTCGGGCACGGGTTTGAGCGGCGGCAGCGTGCCGCTGGCTGGATGCCTGGTGATCTGCCTCGTCAAGATGGACAAAATCATCGAGCTGGACGAGAAAAACCTCACGCTGCGAGCGCAGAGCGGTGTCATCACCAAGGAGATCGACGATGCCTGCGCCAAGGTCGGCCTGTTCTACCCGCCGGACCCAGGATCAATGAAGATCTCGACCATCGGCGGCAATGTGGCGGAAAACTCCGGCGGCCTGCGTGGCCTGAAGTATGGCGTGACCCGTGACTACGTGATGGGCATCGAAGTCGTGCTGCCGGACGGCACCCAGACTTTCCTGGGCAACAAATGCGTGAAGGACGTGGCCGGGTATTCGATGAAGGACCTGTTCGTCGGCAGTGAGGGGACGCTCGGCATCATCACCGAGGTCATTCTCAAAGTGCTGCCGCGGCCCAAAGCACGCAAAACGATGCTGGCACTCTACGACTCGATGGAGAAGGCCGCTGAGACCATCTCAGCGATCATCGCGGCAAAGATCATCCCCTGCACGCTGGAGTTTCTGGATCGCATGACCGTGCAGTGCGTTGAGGACTTCGCCAAGATCGGCCTGCCGACCGATGTGGAGGCTCTGGTGCTGATGGAGACCGATGGTCACCCCGCCGTGGTCGAAGAAGAAGCCGCGCAGATGATGGCACTGGCCAAAGCGAACGGTGCGCACGACGTGCGTGCTGCGGCCGATGAGGCGGAAGGCGCGAAACTGGCCGCCGCACGTCGCAATGCCTTTTCGGCGCTCGCCCGCATCCGCCCGACGACGATCCTCGAGGATGTCACCGTGCCACGCAGCGAACTGGCGCGCATGGTGGCCTTCATCGACGATGTCGCGAAGCGTCACCGCCTGCTGATCGGCACCTTTGGACATCTTGGCGATGGCAACCTGCATCCGACCTTCCTGACGAACGAACGAGATCATGAGGAGATGCACCGCATCGAGGCCGCGCTGGAGGAGATCGTCGATGAAACCATCCGCCTCGGCGGCACGGTCACAGGCGAGCACGGCGTCGGCCTGGCCAAGAAGGGCTTCCTGAAGCGCCAGCTCGGCGAAGGCAGCTACGAACTGATGCGCAGCATCAAACGAGCCCTCGATCCACAGGGCCTGCTGAACCCCGGGAAGATCTTCGACTGAGGTCCTCATCATGCCACAAGCTGTTCTCCTCAAAGACCTCGACTACTCCGTGCTCCAGCAGTGCATGCACTGCGGCATGTGCCTGCCCACCTGTCCGACCTACGTCGAGACGAAGCTGGAGCGAAACAGCCCACGCGGCCGCATTTCGCTGCTGAGGGCGGTCGCTGACGGTGAACTGGAGGTGTCGCGGGCGCTTTCGGACGAGATGTACTATTGCCTTGGCTGCCTGGCTTGCCAGACAGCCTGCCCGGCGGGCGTGAAGTATGCGGAGCTGTTTGAAACCGCGCGTGCCGAGGTTGAGCTGGCGGATGTGAACGACGGCATGCAGCGCGGATTCTGGCGCTGGCTCACCTTGAACGTGATCTTCATGAAGCCGTGGCTGCTGCGCCTCGTGGGTCGCGTCTTGCGCCTTTATCAGCACACGAAACTCGACGTGCTGATGCGCAAAGTTCGCTTCTTTGGCCTCATGCCGCGCTCCATGGCCGCCTTGGAACCGCAGACGCCGCGCATCTCTGAGAAGTTCTCGAACGAGCTGATCCTGCCTCTCGAATCACCGACCACCAAGCCGCAGTATCGCGTGGCTTTGCTGACCGGTTGTGTGCAGGACATCACTTTCTCGAACATCAATCGCGACACGGCTGACGTGCTGCTGGCGAACGGCTGTGAGGTGGTCACGTTGCCTTCGCAGCATTGCTGCGGATCGCTGCACGCCCACAATGGCGAGGTCGAACTGGCCCGTGAGCTGGCTCGCAAACAGATCGACAGCCTCGATCTCGATGCACTGGACGCGATCATCACGAATGCGGGCGGTTGTGGCTCCCATCTGAAGGCCTACGGGCACCTGCTGCACGATGACCCCTTTTACGCCGCCAAAGCGAAGGTCTGGGATGCCAAGGTGAAGGACATTCACGAGTGGCTGGTGCAGATCCGCTTCCGCAGGCCGACGGCAGGCGCTGGAGTGAGCGAGGTGACGTATCACGAAAGCTGTCATCTTTGCCACGGTCAGAAAGTCGTGAATCAGCCGCGTCAGGTGCTGACCAGCATTCCCGGGCTCACGGTGAAGGAACTGCCGGAGTCGAACTGGTGCTGTGGCAGCGCGGGCATCTATAACATCACGCAGCCTGAGCAGAGCCAGAAGCTTTTGAAGCGGAAGCTGGCGAACCTGGAGCAGACGAAATGCCCCGTAGTCGCCACCAGCAATCCGGGCTGTCACTTGCAGATCGCGAATGGATTGAAGGCCTGCGGCGGACATTCCTGCCAGGAAGTCACGCAGCCGGTGAGTTTGCTGGCGCAGGCCTACCGTGCCGAACAAGGAGTGGGGGCCTCCGGCCCCTATTAATGTCGGGGTCGGAGACCCCGGTTCCTTGAAACAAAACTTATTCATCACCATGGAACTCGACCTCACCGGACCGCATCGCGACGATGCCTACATGATCCTCGCCGGCCTCGTCACGCCGCGACCGATCGCGCTGACGACCACGGTTGATGTCGAGGGACGCGTGAACGCGGCTCCGTTCAGCTTTTTCAACGTGCTGGGGGATTCGCCGCCTATTGTCGGCATTTGTCCGGGAGATCGCGAACCTGGCGTGCCAAAAGACACCGCGCGCAACATCCGGCTGACGCATGAATTCGTCGTGAACCTGGTGGACGAGGCAATTGCGGAGAAGATGAACCTCTGCGCGGCTTCCTTGCCGCCGGGCGAGGACGAATTGCAGCATGCCGGGCTCACCGCCGTGGCCAGCAGCGTGGTCAAACCGCCACGCATCGCGGAATCGCCCGCCAGCCTCGAATGCCGCAGCCACAGCATCATCGAGATCGGCGACAACCGTCTCATCATCGGCGAAGTGCTCCGCGTCCACGTGCGCGACGGCATTTTCGATCCTGTCACATGGTTGGTGAAGCCGGATCACTACCATCCCATCGCCCGAATGCAGAGTCCGCACTGGTATGCACGGACTCGTGACATGTTTGAAATGAGAAGGCCGAAGTGATCACTTCGCCGGCAGCCACTGAGCCGCGTCGATGATGACGTGGCCGGTGGTGCATTCGTTGCGGATTTCGAGCCAGCCGGTTTTGCCTGCTTCGAAGCGGAAGGTGCCCAGGGGGAGCAGATTGAACTTCTCCGTGGGCTTTTCCTTTTGGTTCACGATGACGGTTTTCTCACCGTCGGCGTGGTGGATGATGACGGGGACTTTGTCAGCGCGATTGCCGAGCGCGGTGTAGGCGATGGAAACGCGATACTGGCCTACAGCGGGGAGATTGGGTGTGAAGCGGGCTTTTTGCTCGCCTTTGAGACTGTCGCTGTCGTGGCGGTAGCCTTGGCCAACAAAACCGGGGGTGGTGTGGCCTTCGGAGCTGAAGCCGGTCAAATCGGCCTCGCTGTCATCGACGACGATGCCGCCGAGTTGCTCTTTGGTGAAGGCGACATGCTCCGGCATAGGAGGGGATTCGAAATCGAGCACCTGACCATCGGCGAGGAGCTTCGCTTTGAGCTTGGCGTAGTCGAGCTTTTGCAGATCGACTTTGGCTTCGATGGCGAGCACGGCGGCGGTGGCGGCGCTTTGGCCCATGACCATGAAGACGGGCTCCATGCGGATGCTGCCATACGAAATGTGGCTGGCGCTGAGGCACACGGGCACGAGCAGGTTCGTGCATTGCTCCGCCTTCGGCGTGATGCTGCGGTAGCTGATCGGATACGGACGGACGCCGATCTGGATGTCGCCCTCGTTGCGGGCAAAGCCTTCCTTCGTCACGTAGCGCTGCGTGTGGTGGCTGTCCATGTTGTAGGCACCCATGCCGACGCTGTCCTCGACGATGACGCGGCGTTTGCAGTTCTGCTCGCTCATGACGTAGCCGCCAATCATGCGGCGGGCCTCACGCACATACATCTGGCGCGGCCAGTTGCCGTTTTCGGTGAACTCATCCTTCGCCAGGCCCCACTGCGAGTAGTAGCTGCGGATTTTCTCCGGCACCCGCGGATGATTGGCGAGTGTCCACATGAGGCCCTTTTGATAATCTTCATGTGCCTTCCAGATCTTCGTCCGTGTGGCGTAATCGGCGTCCGGGTAGTCGTAATTCATGCCGATCATGTCGGTGCTGAAGGCGAAGTTGTTGTTCGTGTCCGTCTTGCGATTCGGCATCGGCGTGGGTGCCCAGGGATGACGCGGATCACCGGCCTCGCAGTTGCGGAGGAGCAGCTCGAACTGCTTTTCGTCGTAGCCTTCCGGCTTCGGGAACGGCACGCGGTTGGAATCGTCGTCCGTGTTGCACATGCGGAAGTTGTAGGCCTGGATGCGGTGATCGCCGTCGCCGTCCTTGCCCTCCGGCATCGGCGTGACGCCCCAAACGAGCCCGCTGCTCGGATCGCCCGGCTTCACATAGGGATCGACGTTTTTGATGAACTGATGATGCTTCGCGCCCGCCAACTGGAGGCCATTGATCGTCTCGCCGTAGAGTGAATTCGCCTCGCGACCGACATGGTAGCTTACGCCGGCCTTCGCCATGAGATCGCCTTCATAAGTGGCATCGATGAACATCGCTCCTTCGAACTCCTTACCACTCTCCATCACAATCTTGACGATCCTTGACCCATTCTTGACGACGCCGCTCTTCAAATCGAGCCGCTCACCGAACACGACGGTCACCTTGTCCTTCACCTTCGCGAGCATGGCGTCGTAGATCTCCGTCGCGGCATGCGGCTCGAAGGTCCACATCGTCGTTTCGGTGCTGGAGTTGCCGTGCGGGCGTTTGGCGAAGTATTGCTCGCGGGTTTGCTGCTTCCACTTCGCCGGATCGGCGTAGTAGGTGAAGATGTTCGCGTAAAACTCACGCGAGATGCCGCCGATGGCCTTTTTGTTGCCGATGTCCGTCGCGCCGAGGCCGCCCGTGGTCAGTCCGCCGAGGAATTTCGTCGGTTCGATCAAAACCGCTGTTTTCCCCATCCGCGCCGTTTGAATCGCTGCGGTGACACCACCGGAGGTGCCGCCATAAATGACGACATCGGGTGCCGAAAGGGCAGGGGAGGCCAAAAGCAGCGAGAAGAGGGCGGCAGGGAGCAATTTCATGGTCGCGCATCCCAGCGCAGGCTCGTGCGGTTTGCAACCCGTGGCGATGCTTTAGAGCGCTTTAGAGGCCGTGGTGAAAAAGATCGAATAGCTTCCGGGCTCCCGCGTCAGAGAGCGCTGATAAGATCATCCTCGTTATGAAGACCACACTCATGCGTTCGCTCACCCTCGGTTCCGTGTTTCTCTCCCTCACGTTGTCGTCCTGCGTCGATCCCTATTACGGTGGCGGCTACGGCTCGGGTTACGGAGGCGGTTATGGTCGCCCGCCTGCCCAGGGAGCTGTGACCGGGGCCCTGCTCGGTGCGGCGGCGGGTGGTATCATTGGCAATCAAAGCCGTCGTGGCCTCGAAGGCGCGGCCATCGGCGGTGTTCTGGGTGCTCTGGCCGGCAGCGCGATTCAAAACAGCCGCCAGCAGCGTTGCTACAGCCAGCCGAACTTCAACCGGGGCTACGACAACTGCCAGCCCTACGGCGGGGGATGCAACCAGTCCTATAGCGGAGATTTTGTGCAGCCAAGCTACGGCTACGGCCACCCATCGAGCTACAATCCATACGCGTTTGGCAACTGGTAGTAAAATGCCACGAATGACGGGCGTTTGAATCGCGGCGGACTCCGCCGCGATTTCTTTTTCCCGATCATGTCTGCCAACACTCACGCCTCCGATTCTGCCTACCCATCACCGACCCCGAATGCCGCTCCGTGGTGGAGAAATGAGGATTGGATGGCCGTGCTGGCCGCGCTGCCGGTGCTGATCCTGGCGACCAAAGGCATTTTTCCGTCGGAATTGATGCTTCCAGTCTGGTTTCTAGTCATCTCCGGGCTCGCGTTGCTCGCCTCACTGGGCAAACGCATCGTGCCGTTCGTTTTTGGCGCGGTTGTCATTTATGTGCTCGGCTGGGCTTCTCAATGGATCGCTGCACAACCGGCTGTGAAAGCCTACGGACTCGAATATGTGATCTTCGCTCTCGGCATCGGCCTTGTCTGGAGTCACACACTGCCAGTCCCGGAGTGGCTGCGCGAGGCGGTGCGGACGGAGTTCTTCATCAAAGTGGGAATCGTGTTGTTGGGGGCGACGATCTTTCTGCAGGAGATGCTCAAGGCGGGCATGCCGGGCCTGATCCAGGCCGCGCTGGTGATTCCGGTGGTGTGGTATGCCTGCTACTTCATTGCGAAGAAGCTGAAGGTGGATGAGGAGTTCGGCGTCATGCTTTCCACGGCAGTCTCGATCTGCGGCGTTTCGGCGGCCATCGCCGCATGTGGTGCGATTCAAGGGGATCGCAAGAAGCTCAGCTATGTGACCTCCATCGTTCTGCTTTGCGCGGTGCCGATGATGATCGTGATGCCTGTGGCGATCAAGTCCATGGGACTCAGCGAGGCGGTGGGCGGTGCGTGGCTTGGCGGCACGCTTGATACGAGCGGCTCCGTCGCCGCAGCCACGGAACAGGTCGGCAAAGATGCGACGAAAGTTGGTGTGATCGTGAAACTCAGCCAGAACGTGCTGATTGGCGTCGCTGCGTTCATCCTTTCCGTGTGGTGGAGCATGCGTGGTGGGGCGAATGGTGAGCGTCGCAAGGTTTCTGTGAAGGTCATCTGGGAGCGCTTCCCGAAATTCGTTCTCGGCTTTGTGCTCGCCTCGGTGATTTTTTCCTATCTGGTGCCAATCGAAGTGGCCGCGGCCGCCAGCAAGCCCCTGAAGGCCGTGCGGGAGGCCTGGTTTGCCGCTGCCTTCGTGTGCATCGGCCTGGAGACGCGTTTGGGCGAATTGTTCTCCCTTGGCGGAGGCCGCCCGGCGCTCGCGTTCCTGGGCGGTCAGGTCTTCAACATCGCGTGGACGTTGGTTTTGGCCCTGTGGCTGTTCGGCAAGTGATCAGATGTCGAATGACACCGACTCCCGCGATTGCTCACGCTCAATGACCTGGGCGATGGTGTGCTTTTCAAACCACTGGTTCACCTGCTGACGCAGTTCGCCGAAGATGTCACCCAGCGCCGCATGCTCGGCTCCCGGCAGCGGATCAAAAGGACCGTCAAACAAGGCGACGACCTCGCCCAGCGTGATGCGATGGGGCCGGGTGACGAGCTGGTAGCCGCCGCCCACGCCGCGTTTGCTGCGCAGCAGGCCGCCATTTTTCAGAGCCAGGAGGATCTGCTCCAGGAACTTCAGCGGGATGTGCTCGCTGCGGGACAAGTCCTGGATGGAGAAGTTCGCGCCCTCCGGCTCGCGCCCCATCGCCACCAGGGCGCGGAGGGCGTATTCGGCTTTCTTGGAGAGCTTCATGGGCCGCTATCGGAACACCAATCCGGCGCACGCGCAAACTGCGATTTGCCGTGGGGATGAATCCGCGTCATTCATCGCCTTCCTCCGCATGAGCGACGACTTTTTTGCCCCGACACCGCCCGAGCCGCCGCGTGCGGCCGCTGCGGTGCATCATGCGGGTGCGCCGCTCGCCTCCCGCATGCGTCCGCGCACTTTGGACGAGTATGCCGGCCAGCAGCACATCCTGGCGGAGGGGAAATTACTGCGCCGTGCGGTGCAGGCGGACCGTTTTTCGTCGCTCATCCTCTACGGACCGCCCGGTGTGGGAAAAACCACGCTCGCGCACATCATTTCCCAGGAGACGAAGTCGCGTTTCGTCACGCTCAGCGGCGTGGAAAGCAGCGTGGCCGACATTCGCAAGGAAGCGGAGAATGCGGGCCATCATCTGCGTCTCTACAACAAGACCACGATCCTGTTCGTGGACGAGATCCACCGCTTCAACAAGGCGCAGCAGGATGTGCTGCTGCCGCATCTGGAGCGTGGCACGCTGCGTTTCATCGGTGCGACGACACACAATCCGTTCTTCTATGTGAACAGCCCGCTGGTGAGCCGTTCGCAGGTCTTCACGTTGGAGCCACTGGGCATTGATGACCTCGAAGCGCTCATGGATCGCGCTTTGAGCGACGCCGAACGTGGCCTCGGAGGCATGAACGCCCGTCTGGAACCGGATGCGAGGCGACACCTCGCCACCATCGCCGATGGCGACGCACGGCGTTGCCTCAATGCGCTTGAGCTGGCCGTTCTCACCACGCCAAAGAGCGGCGCGGGCGAGATCGTCATCACTCTCGCTGCTGCGGAGGAGTCGGTGCAGCAGAAAACCGTCGTCTATGATGGCGATGGCGACGCGCACTACGACACCGCGAGCGCCTTCATCAAAAGCATGCGCGCTTCCGACCCCGATGCGGCGATCTACTGGCTGGCGAAGATGCTCCACGCTGGCGAGGACATCCGCTTCATCGCCCGGCGCATCGTCATCGCCGCCAGTGAGGACGTCGGCATGGCCGACAGCAACGCGCTTCGTGTCGCCGTCGCTGCCCAGCAGGCGGTGGAATCCATCGGCATGCCGGAGGCACGCATCATCCTCGCCCACGCGGTGATCTACAATGCCACAGCTCCCAAGAGCAATCGCGCCTATGTCGCCATTGATGCCGCGTTGGAGGACATCCGCCAGGGGCGCACGCTGCCAGTGCCGAAACACCTCCGCGATGCCCACTACAAAGGCGCGAAGCAATTCGGCCACGGGGAAGGTTATCTCTACCCCCACGACTTTGAGGGCGGTTTTGTGCCCCAGCGTTGCCTGGAAGGCGGCCGTCAATATTACGATCCCACGTCGAACGGGCTCGAAGCCCGCATCAAAGAGCGCCTGGACCACTGGCGGGCTCAGTGGGACGCAGAGAAGCGCTGAAACGGCGGTTTTCCCGAGACCAGGGAGACCTTGACTTCGGAAGAGGAATGCCGTGCCAAAGTTATGGTTATTCAAGTAGAGCGAACCTTAAAAC
>NZ_JACSRD010000284.1 GCF_014879935.1 Prosthecobacter sp. | reverse complement strand
CGTGCCTTAATCATCGCAACAACAAGCTTCCTATCGCCACTCTTTGCCTCATAGCCTTGATGGCATTGGGCTAAAGCCTGGACTCCAACCTCTTATTTCTTCCGCTTCTTCCCCCTCACCGCCTCCGGCGGCGCTTTGAACTTCTGCACGGGGAATTTCTCGCGCAGGCGTTTACCGAGGGCCTGGATCACTTTTTCGTGCTCGGGCTTCGCGGCGACGTTTTGATTGTTCTGCGGGTCCTGGACCATGTTGTAGAGCTCACGCACCGTTTCGGCACCGGGTTTGGTCCATTCGACGTAGCGCCATTTGTCGGTGCGCATGGCGACGCCCAGGTGGCCGGCACCTTTCGGATACCAACTGAACGCGGCGTCATTCACCTTCGCGTTCGGATCGTCGAGCACGGGCTTCAAACTGCGGCCTTGGAAGCCGGTGTGCGTGGGTAGGCCGCACAACTCGGTGAGCGTGGGCGCGAGATCGACGCTCTGCGCGAGGGCGGTGGTGCTTTGTCCGGCGGTTTTCTGGTCAGGCGTGGCGATGATGAGGCAGTTGTTCGTGGCGCCTTCGTAGTTGTTGTGCTTCGCGCCCCACCAGGTGTGCTCGCCCATGTAGTAGCCGTGATCGCTCCAGAAGACGATGATGGTGTTCTTGGCGAGGCCGGTCTCGTCGAGCGTGGCGAGCAGGCGGCCGACCTGCGCATCGACGTAGCTGATGGCGGCGTAGTAGCCGTGCAGGCACTGGCGCTTGAAGGTCTCCGGCAGTTTGTCGCCGGTGACCTGCGGCACGTCGCGATACCAGAAGAAGTCCGCGCCGCTGGTGGCGGCAAAATCGGGCGCGTCCTTCGGCAGATACTCGTTGCTGGCGAGTGTGAACTTCGCGGGGTCGTAGAGATCCCAGTATTTCTTTGGCGAGATCCACGGCACATGCGGATTGGCAAAGCCGACGGCGAGGAAGAAGGGCTGCGCGGGGTTCTTCGCATGCTCTTTGAGCTGCGCGATGGCGTTCGCGGCCGTGTCGCCATCGAGCAGGTCATCGTCACCACAATCGACGGACTCAAAGGCGGGAATCGCAGAGTTGCGGCTGCCTTTGCCCTTCTGCGGCAGCGTGATGCCTTTCGCCTTCGCGTCCTCGATGAATTTCTTCACGCCTTCCTGCGTGGCGGCGCTGGTGCGCGGCATCTTGCTGTGCCAGGCGGGCACGGTCCACGAGGCGTCGTCATCAATGCCCACGTGGTAGATCTTGCCGAGGCTGCGCGTTTGGTAGCCGTTGTTTTTGAAGTGCTGCGGCATCGTGGTGATGTCCGGCATGGTGGTGCGTAGCGTGCGGCCGATCTCGAAGATCTCCGTCGTGGCCGGATAACGCCCGCTGAGCATCGAGATGCGCGAGGGCGAGCACAGCGCCTGCTGCACGTAGCTGTTTTTGAAAACCATCCCACGCTTCGCCAGCGCATCAAGGTTCGGCGATTTCACCGTCGTGTCGCCATAGCAGCCGAGCTGCGGCCGCATGTCATCGCTGGCGATGAAGAGGATGTTGGGCCGCTCCGCGGCCAATGACGAAACCAGAAGGACGAATGAGGAAAAGCAGAGCAGGAGGCGATTCATGGGCGCTGGAACGCGGTGGGGCGGCTCCTATTTCAGCTCCTTGATCCGCACGTTGCGATACCACACACGCAGGGCCTCGTCTTGAAAGGCGATGTGACCGAGATTCGGGCGGTCGGCCATGTTCATGGCTTCGAGGGTGGTGTCGATGACTTGCTCGCCGTTGAAGACGACCTTCACGCTGCGGCCCTGGACGGTGATGGTGTAGCGGTTCCACTCGCCGGCGGGTTTGACCATGTTCTTCGATGGGCCGGTGCCATGGACGATGCCACCGCAGTCGTGATGGCCTGGTTTGGCGAGGCCGTAGGTGTCGAGGATCTGCACCTCGAAGCCAGTTTTCACCGGCTCCTTCATGTCCGCCACGCGCATGAAGACGCCGCTGTTACCCTTCGCGTTGATCTTGAATTCCAGATCGAGCACGAAGTCGCCATACAGCTTTTCGGTGGCGATGTAGGCGTCGAAGCGTTTCCAGCCTGTTTCGCCTTCACGCGGATGCAGCGAGACGCTGCCATCGGGCTCGACGAGCCAGTTTCCGGTCGTTTTCCAGCCGGTGAGGTCCTTGCCATTGAACAGCGGCACAAAGCCCGCGTCGTCAGCTGCGGGGTGCTGAGCGAGAGCGGAGGTGGAGAGAAGCAGGAGGCAAAGGAGAGCGAGGTTTTTCATCGCTAGCATGAACGAGGCAGGACGTGGGAGTCTTCCGTGCTCCGCTTTTCCGCCACGACAAAATCCGCGCGGCCTCAGGCATGATCATGGGCGCTCGAACGCCGCCCTGCTCCGGCTATTTCATCGGCTCACGGGAAAGGCGCTCGCGCCATTGCGCAGGAATTGCTCCTGCTGCAGCTCCGCCTTCGCGCGGGCTTCGTCTTCCTCAAACACGGCTAGGCCGATCACGCCCACGTTGTTCGCGCCGCCTTTGGTCGCCGCCACCGAGTCCGCCACGCGTCCGAATTGGAACACGCGCACCGTGTTCTGGTTCTTCTGATAGCCTTCCACCTCGTAGGTTTCTTTGGGTTCGAGCACATAGCCGCGCTGGCTCGGGCTCGCGGTTTTGCCGCTCATCGTGTTGATGCCATCGACGCTCAGCACCACCTCCAGGCGCTTCTTGGTGCGGTTCTCCAGGCGAATGCCGTAGGACTGGCCTGCTTCGCCGATCACAATGCGACGGCCAGATGCCTCGTAGTGCGGATACGTGCGTCCGTAATGCTGAAGCGAGACTTTGAGTCGATCTCCAGCGGCATTCAGGCTGCCGCTGTGCTGAGTGGTGCTGCCGCCGAGGATGTTCACCATCGCCTTCGCTCCTTTTTCGTCGTTGTAGTGAAATGAATCGACCGCGTCCGGCACGGTGGACTTGCGGATGAGACGGCTGGTGACCAGTTGCGAATACGTTTCGCGTCCTGCTTGGGTGCCCAAGCCTGGACGCTCGGCGAGTGGTGCTGCTGGAGTCGCCGGGGCCATTTTGCTGGCATAGCGATTCGAGAGTCCCCCCTCAGACGACATGACCGGCGGCGGTGGCGGAGCGGGAGGCGAAATGCTGGAAGTGCAGGAGGACAGCCAGACGCTGCATGCGATCAGAACGACGGAGAGAAGAAGGCGAAGTGAGGTGTGAGTGCTCATGGCGAGTGCAGAAATATCTGCATTTCGTGGGTTGGCAAATTCAAATGCAGAAAAATCTGCACATGAGGCTTGCGCACTTTCATGACTCGCGCATTTTCCGTGCATGCCCAAACCCGAACACCTTTCCAAACGCGAGCAGCAGGCGATGGACATCGTCTATCAGCTCGGGAAGGCCACGGCGGAGGAGATTCAGGCCAAGATGCCGGATGATCCGTCTTACTCGGCTGTGCGTGCGCTGCTTGGCGTGCTCGTGGAGAAGAAGTTGCTGAAATTCACCAAGGACTCCCGCCGCTACGTGTATGAGCCGGCCGTCGCGCCCGAGAAGGCTCGCGACTCCGCGCTGCAAAAGCTCCTGCGCACCTTCTTCGATGGCTCGCCGGGAAAATTGGTTGCCACGCTGCTGGATAAAAACGAACGCCAACTGCCTGCGGACGAACTCAAAGCCATCCGCAAGCTTCTGGATGATGCTGGAAAATGACTGCCCTCGCCCTCCAATCCCTTCTCTGGTGTCTGCTCGTATTCGCGGCAGCGCTGCTCGTGCCTTCGCAACAGGCGCGTGCTCGGCGTGCAGTCGCTTTGGCGGGCATTTGGGGCCTGTGGATCGTTCCGTGGCTGCCTGCGATGCCGTTGGGCGAATCGAGCGCGAAAATCGAAAAACTCGCCGAGATCGTCGCCAGCGAAAAAACGGTCTGGATGAGCTTTGCGGCCGCTTTTTGGCTTTTGGGCAGTTTGGTCGTGCTGATCAAAATCGCGCTCGAAGCGCGAAAACTCGCCCAATGGGTCCGCGAAGCCGAATCGGCTCCTCAAATCGCCCGCAAAGGCCTCGAAGTGCGTTTTTCACGCGAAGTGGACGGCCCATGTCTCGCCGGATTTTGGTCTCCATGCGTGCTGCTGCCGCATGCAGCCGCGCATTGGCCCGCTGCAGAGCTTCAAGCCGCACTGAGGCATGAAACGCAGCATGCACGCCAGCATGATGGCCTGCATCGTCTGTGCGCCGCAGTGCTGCGCGCGGTGTTTTGGTGGAATCCCGCGCTGCATGCGCTGTGCGGCATCTACGAGGCTGAATCCGAAGTGTGCTGCGATCTCGCGGCCACGGAAAGCGACGTCAGCCGCCGTGATTACGGCGAGATGCTCCTCGCTCACGCCACCGCGACACCCGCGCGTGGTTTGGTGCTCGCGTTTGCGCGTCGCGCCGGCCTTCGCGAACGAATCTCACGGCTTTTGAGCCCGAGGCGTGACTCACACGGCATGTGTTGTGCCCGCTGGCTCACCGTGCTGGTGCTGCTGTGCGGTGCGGGCATGCTGGTGGCCGTGCTCCGCGTGCCGGAGAGCGACGAAGATGCCGCTTTGGAAATGGAAGCGCGTCTCCGCCTGGAGGCGAACGCGTTTCCGGGGAGTTGATCCAAACGCTACTTCAGCTCCTTGATCCGCACGTTGCGATACCACACACGCAGGGCCTCGTCCTGGAAAGCGATATGGCCGAGGGCAGGGCGATCAGCCATTTTCATGGCCTCCAGCGTGGTGTCGATGACTTGCTCGCCATTGAAGACGACCTTCACGCTGCGGCCTTGGACGGTGATGGTGTAGCGATTCCACTCGCCGGCCGGTTTGACCATGTTTTTGGACGGGCCGGTGCCGTGGACGATGCCGCCGCAGTCGTGGTGGCCGGGTTTGGCGAGGCCGTAGGTGTCGAGGATCTGCACCTCGAAGCCGGTTTTCACCGGTTCCTTCATATCCGCCACGCGCATGAAGACGCCGCTGTTGCCCTTGGCGTTGATCTTGAATTCCAGGTCGAGCACGAAGTCGCCATACAGCTTCTCGGTGGCGATGTAGGCGTCGTAGCGCTGCCAGCCCTTCTCGCCCTCACGCGGATGGAGCGAGAGGCTGCCATCGGGCTCGACGAGCCAGTTTCCAGTCGTTTTCCAGCCAGTGAGGTCCTTGCCGTTGAAGAGCGGAACAAAACCGGTGGCGTCAGCGGCGGGATGGAGGTCTTCGGCGTGAAGGGAAAGGGCGATGGCAAACAGGGCGGCGAGGAGAGAGAACTTCATGGCAGACCTTCAAACGCCCTTCGAAGACGGGATAAATCCCCGATTGACACCCCGGCATGTCTTTGGAACATATCATCGCATCCTGATACGTTGATTTGAACCGTTTCAGACCCTGAACCTGAACCCACCCACGCCCACTATGAGCGACTACAAAGTCAAAGACATCGCCCTCGCCGACTTCGGCCGTAAGGAACTCACCATCGCTGAGAGCGAAATGCCCGGCCTCATGGCCACCCGCGAGAAGTACGGCCCGAAAAAGCCCCTCGCTGGCGTCCGCATCACCGGCTCCCTGCACATGACCATCCAGACCGGCGTGCTCATCGAGACGCTGAAGGAACTCGGCGCTGATGTCCGCTGGGCCTCCTGCAACATTTTCTCCACCCAGGACCACGCCGCCGCAGGCATCGCCGCCACCGGCACGCCCGTCTTTGCCTGGAAGGGCGAAACGCTCGAAGAATACTGGTGGTGCACCTGGCAGGCCATCATGTTCCCCGGCAACAAAGGCCCGCAGCTCATCGTCGATGACGGCGGCGACGTGACCCTCCTCATCCACAAGGGCTACGAAATGGAAAACGGCGACAAGTGGGTCGAGACCCCCTCCGACAACCACGAAGTGAAGGTCATCAAGGACCTCCTCAAGGACATCGCCAAGAAGCAGCCCGGCATCTTCCACGAGATCGTGAAGGACCTGAAGGGCGTCTCCGAAGAGACCACCACCGGCGTGCATCGCCTCTATGAAATGGCCAAGGCCGGCAAGCTGCTCTTCCCCGCCATCAACGTGAACGACAGCGTCACGAAGTCCAAGTTCGACAACCTCTACGGCTGCCGCGAATCCCTCCTCGACGGCATCAAGCGTGCCACCGACGTCATGATCGCCGGCAAAGTCGGCGTCGTCTGCGGCTACGGCGATGTGGGTAAAGGCTGCGCCTTCGCCCTCCGAGGCATGGGTGCCCAGGTCGTCGTCACCGAAATCGACCCCGTGTGCGCCCTCCAGGCCGCCATGGAAGGCTTCCGCGTCATGCCCATCGAGGACACCCTCGGCTGGGGCGACATCTACGTCACCACCACTGGCAACAAGGACATCATCCGCCTTGAGCACATGGAGAAGATGAAGGACCAGGCCATCGTCTGCAATATCGGCCACTTCGACAACGAGATCCAGGTGGACAAGCTCAACGCCCGCACGGACGTGAAGCGCCTCAACATCAAGCCGCAGGTGGACAAGTACACCTTCCCGGCCGGCAACAGCATCTTCATGCTCGCCGAAGGCCGCCTTGTGAACCTCGGCTGCGCCACCGGCCACCCGAGTTTCGTGATGAGCAACAGCTTCACCAACCAGTGCCTCGCGCAGATGGAACTCTGGGCCACCAAAGACACCCGCGAAGTCGGCGTGACCGTCCTGCCGAAGAAGCTCGACGAAGAAGTCGCCCGTCTGCACCTCGCGAAGATCGGCGTGAAGCTCACTGTCCTCACCAAAGACCAAGCCGACTACATCGGCGTCCCCGTCGAAGGCCCCTACAAGACGGATCACTACCGTTATTAATCGTGAAGCGGGCACTCCTGCCCGCACCGGGCAGACAAGAGTGTCTGCCTCACTTCCAAATCACCACCCCCCAAAACCCCAAAGCGCGTCCGGCCGAAAGACCGGGCGCGTTTTGGTTATCAACCGGCAGACCATGCTACAAACGACTGAGTCGAAACCCAGCGTGGTGACCACGAACGTCCAAGACCACGACGACGAGCAGAGCTACCAATGAATCCGTGTTAACCTTGGCCATGCAGCTTTAGCCGCTGGACACGCGCTTAAGCACTTCAGCAATCCTGTGATGCCATTTTTCGGCAATTGCCCCAGACGAGTCGATGTCCTCAGACTTGAGTGCTTGGTGTTCGGCGGATGCTTGTAGCGTCTTCAACCAATCGGCGTCAGGAAACTTGAGAGATGAGAGCCAGCCGAGAGAAGCGGCCGCTTTCGCGGATCTCGCAGTCCCACCCGCCGGACCTTCAGCAGAATGTCTTTCGGGCATTGTCATCGCCAAAAGGTCCGTGGCATCAAGCGGACAGTGATTCTCCAAGCGCCGCCTGGCTTGGTGCTCAAACTCTGGATCCGTCATCGATAACACGACAGCGAGCTGAGGCGTTACCCAGCTACCCCGGTCCAAACGGTGCCACAGTCGCTTCGTGATTTCTGGCGTGTGGCCCATAAACAGCGAGGCGACGCACGCCACGAGGGTGGGGCGCCAGTTCGACTCTTCCAGCAAAAGGCTGGCGTCTGACAAGGAGGAAGGCTTCATGCAGCAAGCCTTGATCGCATTGACGGACGCGACGGAATCCTCGGTAGCCAGGTTCAATAAGACGAGATAACCGTGAGGAGAATCAAGGATCGGCGAAAACACTCCAAAGTCGTTCGGCATGATGGTCGTCGTGGATGATCGCTGATTTCATTCCCGCAGCAAACCAGATGCGGAGTGAATGTCACTTCGTCAGCAAGTCGGCGTCATCACCTCGACCGGAAGATCTCGCTCATCAAACACTCGATCATGATGGTGTTGAGGCCGAGGCCTTGTTTCTTCACTTTGTCGTGGAGTTGATCGAGCGGGAGGTCGTCGGCGAGTTCCATGGTGCGGCCGGTGGTGTAGGTGAGGAGCTGGCGGACGAGGTGGCGGCTGAAGAGGTCGGCGCGGGTGTCGCGGATGACGCGTTTGAAGCCGGTGAAGTCGGCATACGTTTCGCCGGAGGGGAATTCGCCGGTGGTGTCGATGTCGGCGGGTTTGGCCCTCTTGTTGGCGGCGGGATATTTTTTGCGCCAGCGGCCGACGGGATCATACGCTTCGAGGCTGAAGCCAAGCGGGTCGATCTTGCGATGGCACTCGGCGCAGGCGGCATCGGCGCGGTGTTTGGCGAGTCGGTCGCGGATGGTGGTGGCGCCGCTGACATCAGGATCAATCGCGGGCACGACATCCGGCGGCGGTGGCGGCGGGACACCGAGGAAATTCTCCGTGACCCACACGCCGCGTGTGACGGGTGAGGTCTCGACGCCGTTCGCACTCACGGTGAGCACCGCGGCCATGCCAAGCAGGCCACCGCGATGGTTATTGCCCTTGAGGCTGACTTTTTGGAAGCCGTCGGCGAGGCGCAGTTTGTCCTTCTCCGGCAATTCGTAGAGTTTCGCGAGTTTCTTGTCCACGAAGGTGTGCTCGCAGTCGATGAACTGCGCCACGGAGCCGTTGTTTTTGAGCAGATCGCGGAAAAACAGCCGCGCCTCGTTCTTCATCGAGCTGGGTAAGTCTTCGGCGTAGTAGGCGCGGAAATTTTCACGCGGTGGCGGCTGCGAGCCGAGATCGCGGAGATTGAGCCAGCTATCGATGAAGCCGTTCACGAAGCCTTCGATGCGTTCATCGGCTAGCATGCGCTGGATCTGCTTTTTGAGCTCGGCGTCGTCGGTGAGCTTGCCGGACTTCGCAGCGGCCAAAAGCTGGTCATCGGGCGGTGCAGACCAAAGCGCATACGAGAGGCGCGTGGCGAGGTCGTAGGGCTTGAGACGCTTTTCCGACTCGTCGGTGATCTCGCTGAGGTAAAGGAAGCTCGGCGAGCAAAGGATCAATTTGAGCGCATCGAGCGCGGCCTGACGTGGCGCGGCTTTTTCGGCGATTCGCTTCTCGTAAAGCACACGAATCGGCTTTTTGTCCTCGTCGGTGATCGGACGGCGATACGCTTTCTCGGCGAAGGCATTCAATTGATCGAGCGCTTTGGCTTCTTGGAAGCCTTCTTTGCCAAAAACGGCTACTTCCTCGGCTCCAGGCGCTTCAGGCACAGGACCATGAATGGCGATCTCGCTGATGCGGATGTGCGGCAGCTTGCCTTCCTTCAAAATGTGCGCACGACCGACTCCGGATGAGCCGACATCGCCTTTGAACTCGTCTTTGTACTTTTTGTTGATCGTGACGACGGCGGCGCGGGATTCATACGGGCCGTTGGGGAAGATGAAGCGTGGTGTTTGGCCTGCTTCGAGCCACACGCGGAATTTCAGCCGCTTCGGCTCATTGTCCGGCACCACGGCGGTGGCGAGCACGGGCTCGATGGGCTGCGGATAATGAATGTGGCCCGCGGTGACGTCGCCCGGCACGACGCCGAGGATGAAGGGCTCCGAGAAGTCGATGCCGAAGATGGCGGGATCGTAATGCGTGTCGCGATGCATCGCCGTGGCCTCGACTTCGAGGTCGTAGAGGCCGGAGACGGGCACGCCTTTGAGGAAATCCTCGATGTGGCCGTAGCCGCCCTGGCGTGTGTCGCTGTTCGGCTGCTCGTAGATGTTCAGGTAGCGGTAGTTGAAGGCGCTTTTGTGCGAGCCTTGCAGCTCTTCGTATTGCACAAAGTGGCCGTTGAACTTCCAATCCTTCGGCGGCGTGGCCGGCTTGCCAAGCCGCGTCTCGACGAGGCGGTTCGCAGATTGAAAATACTGATCGACGAGGAAGCCGGAGGTCACGAGCGACTTGCCGATCGTGTCCATGTGCTCGGTGGTTTTCTCCTTCGGAAAACCGGCCGTGAGCCCCAGCGTGTCCACGCGACGACCAAACAGCACCGCGAGCGTGTTTTCATACTCACGGCTCGAAAGTCGGCGCATCACCGTGCGGCTGCCGGTGCTCTGGAGTTTGCCATACGCCACCACGGTGCCGTCACGCAGCGCCCGGATCATCGCGAGGCGCTCCTCATCGCTCGGTTGGTCCGCCTTCTTCGGCGGCATCTCTTTCAGCGTGAGCTGGTCGATGATGTCCCGCGCCTCGATGAGGTCAGCGGTGCCTTTCAGCGGCAGCTCGAACTTCTCAAACGAGCGATCCCCCTTCTGCACATCCGCGTCATGGCATTCGAGGCAGTATTTGCTGAGGAATTGCTGCACGACTTTCGGTGGTGCATCGGCCGCATGCGTGAACGTGGCCGCAAAAGCGAAGCAAAGTAGCCCTCTCGCTCCGCGAGAGGAGCGTGGGGCGTTGAGAAGGGATTTCGTCATCGAAGAGGAGGTTTGAGAGGCTTTCTGAATTAATTTTTGACGCCAGGTATTAAAGAGTTACGATAGTCACAAGTTGGGGTGGAAATATCCGCCCGGCGCTAGGCTCTTGGAAATATCCGAGGGCCTTTCGCATTTCAGGGGATGGTGATCAAGCCACAGCCCTCTGGCTCATTGTTTCCAACACGATCCAATTTGGCATGGATGATGTCATAAGCCCGGTTGGGTTGCAGGGGGCGGATGTGTTTAATCCCGATGGGCCTGGCTACCAGATCGGTCAGTTGCAGCCCGGCCGAATTGGAAGTTTTTGGGATCATGACCAGCTCAAAGGGCAACGGGCGCTCATAACTTTTCCCAACATCGCAAAACCGTCGGAAAGCGAGTTCAAGCTCTTTGTCCTCCTTCCGTCCACGACACTCCACCACCACGGGTGTTTTCAGGTCAGTGTTGTCGTGCCGTTGCAGAAAGGAGAAGACCGCATTGATACCGATCTCCATGGCGTAGTCATAGACACCCTCGGCAGAGGTGCTGGCGGAGAGGAAGGCATTCTTATCAATCACCACAGCCACGACGGTCGCGGGAAGCTCTTCCATGATGACAGTGAGTTCTCCCATGAACTTTTCCCGCAGCGGCTTGATCTGGAGGAAGGAGAAAGCGTCGTGTGGCTTCCTGATCTCATGTTCATGCAGCACCACCTCATCATGGCCCCAGTAGCGCATTTTGAATTCTTGAAGGGCCGGGCAGACCTGCCGCACATAGTCCGCCTTTTTGATGATGACGAAAGCCAGCACGAACACTGGATGCTGCGGATTGATGCTCGTGAGACTGTGATCACCGCTCTCATCCACAAAGACAAGATAGTCACCGAAAGGAATGGCGGGCGGGCTGTTCATGAAGTTTCGCAAGCAGCGACCTGGGTCATGGTGTCGGCGTGACCGAGCAATCGAAGCCGCTCGACATCACGCGAAACGTCCCGTGCTGCTGCCAAACGAATCGGTTTCGACGCCCATCTTCTGGGCGATATCGACGAAGAGATTGCACAGGGGCACCTTGTTGATGCCTTCGCGGGGGACTTCGCGGAATTCGCCGTGCTTGTAGCCGCCGCCGGCGAGGAGGATGGGCAGGTCGGTGTTCTTGTGCGAGTTGCCATCGCCCATGCCGCTGCCGAAAAGCACGGTGGTCGAGTCGAGCAAGGTGCGCTCGCCGTCGTTCATCTTCGCGAGGCGGGTCACGAACTTGCCGAAATGCTCGATCTGATACTTCTCCAGCGTGATGAGGTCGGCGATGGCCTCGGGGTCGTTGCCGTGATGCGAGAGGCCGTGCCAGTCTTTTTTGATGCCGAGATGCTGCGGAGAGAAATCGCCGCCGATCTCGAAGGTGGCGATGCGCGTGCTGTCCGTCTGCAAAGCGAGCGCGATGAGATCATACATCAGCGGGATGTCTTCCACGGCGTTGCGGTTCGCGGGCTTGTCGAAGGGCGCTTTCGGCTTCGGCTGGTTCGTCCAGCGCTGGCGCAGTTCGAGGCGCTTTTCCACATCGCGCACGGAGGTCAGGTATTCGTCGAGCTTGGCCTTGTCCTCCTGGTTCACCTTCTTGGAAAGGCGGTTCGCCTCGTCCAAAACGGAGTCGAGGATGGACGCTTGCACCTTGTTCTCCTGTGCGCGACGTGCCTGACGCTCCGGCGAGTCGCTGATGAAGAGTTTTTCGAACAACTCGGCCGGATTCGTCACTGGCGGCACACGCACGCCCGACTTCGTCCACGCGATCTGGCAGCCGCCATGGATGCCTCCCTCCGAACCAACCGTGAGCGATGGAAACCGCGTCTCAAAGCCCACCTCGTCCGCGAGGAACTGGTCGATGGTCACATTGCCATCCGGGCGATTTTGCGCCTCCGAGTGCAGCACGCCAGAAAGGAACGAATGCACCGCGAAATGCCCGCCCTTCACACCGTGATCGAGGCCGCGGAAGACGGTCATCTTGTCGCGAATATCCCACAGCGGCTCCAGCAGCGTCGTCTTCTCGTAATTTCGGCCCTGTGTCGTCGGAAACAGGCTCTTCGTCTGGTAGCCGAGCAGATTTCCGATCGCCACAAAGCGCCGAGCGCCCATGCCCGCGCCTTTTGCGGCCTTCACCGCATCTTTGGCGATGAGAGAAGACATGCTCGGCAACGCCAGCGTGGTGCCAATCGAACTGAGAAGGAAATGACGACGATTCATGAGGGGTTTGGGGGTGGCAGTTGAACGAGCGAAAAGCGCGATTTGTTGCAGCAGATGACGGGCCAGAAGCCGACAACTCCCTCGCAAGTCGGCGAGGGCGCGACCGTTCTCGAGAGCGCACTTTTTCCCACGATGAGCCCCATCTCCCGCCGCCAGGCCGTGAAACTCGGCATCGGATCGCTCGCCGCGATGCAGACCTCCATCCACGCCGAGGAACCTGCGGCGATCAAACCGCGCCCGTTTCTCACCGCCGCGGACGACTTTGAAGATGTCTCCCGCGGCACGCCAAAGCCGCATTCGCTCACTGGCGAGGCTTTGCTGAGGGCGAAGCTCACGCCGGAGACGTGGCGGCTCGAAATCAGTGCGGATGAATTCACCGATGCACTCGTCACGCAGAAGGCGCAGATCGCAAAAGCCGTCACGCTCGACTACGCGCAGCTCCTCGAGCTGGGCAAAAAGCATCGAGTCCTGTTTTTGAAGGCCATGCAGTGCCTGAACATCGCCACACCGCTCGGCCAGGGCCTGTGGGAGGGCGTGCCGCTGCGTGATGTGCTGCGGCTCTGCGGCGTGATGTCGAACGTGCGCCGCATTTATTTCTGGGGCTTTCACAACGACGACCCGAAGCAGCGCTTCCAGTCCTCGCTCAGCTACACGCAGGTCATGGAGACCGCGCCGGGCGATCTGCCCGTGTTTCTCGCCTACAAGCTCAACGGCCAGCCCATCAACCTCGAGCGCGGCGGCCCCGTGCGCATGGTCGTGCCATGGGCGCACGGCTTCAAATCCATCAAATGGCTCCAGCACATACGCCTCACGAACGATCATCGGGCCAACGACACCTACGCGGAGAAAAACAACGACCCCGAGTCGCACCTCAAAACCGCCGCGTATCTCGATGACGTCGTCGTGAGCGGAAAAACGGCCCATGTCGGAGGTTGGGCCATCAGCGGCCTTTCCGGCCTCTCGCATGTCGAGACGTGGCTGCGGCCTGCGGGATCCGTTTTGGCCGAAAACTCGCCCGAATGGCAACAAGCCGAGTGGAAGCCCGCGCCGCTCGATGCCCCGCCCGATTGGAAAAACGTGCTCCCCGCTGGTGTGAAGCCGCAGGACATCCTTGGCTTCGACAAAACGACCGGAAAACCCCTCTCATGGCCCTTGCGCCACAGCATGGTTGGATTCAGCACCGCCCTGCGCGATCTGAAGCCCGGCAAATACGAAGTCCGCGCCCGAACCATCGACCTGAACGGCTTCGCCCAGCCCGAGCCGCGCAGCATTCAGAAGAGCGGCAAAAACGGCATCCAGGTCCGCACGTTCACCATCACATGAAATTCCTCGCTCTCGTCCTTTCGTCATTCCTCATTCTGCCTTCGTCATTTTCGGCTCCGCCGAACGTCATCTACCTCATGGCCGACGAGCTCGGCTACCACGAGCCGGCGTTCATGGGAGGAAAAAACATCCGCACGCCGAATATCGACCGCATGGCGGCGGAGGGCATCGTCTTCAAAAACATGTTCGCAGGATCGTCCGTGTGCGCCCCGACGCGTTGTTGCTTCCTCACCGGCAAGCACAGCGGCCACACCAGTGTGCGGGCGAATGGCGGTGGCACGCCGTTGCGGGCGGACGAGGCCACCATCGCGTCCATCTTGAAGCCGCTAGGCTATGCCACGGGCGGTTTTGGCAAATGGGGCAACGGCGGACGCGACTCCACCGGCGTGCCGGAGAAGCACGGCTTCGACACCTTCCTCGGCTACTACGACCAGGTCCACGCACACACCTACTACCCGCCGTATCTCATTCAAAACAGCGAGGAAGTGCCGCTCAAAGGCAACAACGGCGGCAGCCAGGGCGAGACCTATTCGCACTACGTCATCCATGACGCCGCGATGAAGTTCATCCGCGATCATGCGCGGCAGCCCTTCTTCGCCTACCTGCCCTACACGCCGCCGCACGGGAACTTCGACATCCCGGACAGCGATCCCGCGTGGGCTCTCTACAAAGACCAGCCGTGGCCGGAGGACGCACGACGCTACGCCGCCATGGTCACCATGATCGACCGCCAGGTCGGTGAAATGCTCGCGCTGCTCCAAGGGCTCGGCATCGACGGCAACACGCTCGTCTTCTTCAGCGGCGACAACGGAGCGAACGACTACTTCAAATCGCAAGACCATCCGCGTGGCGTTCACAGCGGAAACAAACACCCGGACACCGGCATCGAGTATCGCGGCAACAAAGGCACGCTCTACGAAGGCGGCGTGCGCATCCCCTTCATCGCCCGCTGGCCCGGCAAGATCGCCCCCGGCAGCGTCAGTGAGCATCTCGGCTACTTCCCGGACGTGATGCCAACCGTCGCTGAAGCCACCGGAGCCACCGCGCCGGTGGACATCGACGGCATTTCCATCCTGCCCACGCTGCTCGGCAAAAACGCGGAGCAAAAGCAGCACGCGTATCTCTATTGGGAGATCAATGGCTGGACCGCCATCCGCCAGGGCACCTGGCGTGCCGTTCGCACAAAGCAAAACGCCAAGTGGGAACTCTACGACCTCGCCGCGGATCCCGCCGAGTCCAAAGACCTCGCCGCCGCGAAGCCCGACGTGCTCGCCAAACTCATCGCACTCGCCGAAAAAGCCCACGAACCCATCCGCGAAGGCACCTTCACCCGCACTGACCGCCACGAGCGAGATCGCCGCGCGAAGTTTGGCAAGCAAGACGACACCACGCTCGAAGCCTCACCCGGCGGCGTGAAGAAAAAAGGCGCCAAGAAAGCCGGGGCGATGCCCGTCGATGGCCTGCTGCCGAACAAGGATTGGAAAATCGTCCGCGCCAGCAGCGAGAACACCGGCAATGGCAAATACGCCGCCAACGCCATCGACGGCGATCCCGACACGCTCTGGCACTCGAAGTTCAGCGGCGGCACCGCGCCACCCCCGCACGAGCTTGTAATTGATCTCGGCTCACCGCATCGCATTCGCGGATTCGTCTATCTCGGACGCCAGGACGGCGGCTGGAACGGCGCGGCGAAGGATGTGGAATTCGCCATCAGCAACAGCGCCGACGCCTTCGGTTCCCCCGCCGTCAAATCGACGCTCAAAAAGATCAAAACACCGCAAACCCTCGACTGCGCCCCCACCACCGGCCGCTACGTCCTCCTCCGCATCCTCTCCGAGCACCGCCCCGAAGGCGAACTCGCCAGCGCGGCGGAGATTGGTGTGCTCGGCGAATAGAAGAACCTCCATGAAAAGCCTCCTCGCACTTCTCTGTCTCACCACTTCGGCATTCGCCGGACAGGCCGTTGTTTACGTCTCCGAAAGCATTGAAAAACGCATCGCAGTGTGGTCGCTCGATGAATCGACGGGGGAACTGACCCGCCAGGGCGAAATCGCTCTCCCGGGAGCACCGGGCAGCCTCACGCTGAGCCCAGATCAACGGCATTTGTATGCCTCGGTGCGATCAGCGAAGCAATTTGCCACGCTCGATATCGATGCGAAGACCGGAGCGCTGTCGAACGCGACCTTCGCGGATGCCGGTTTCAATGCGGCCTACGTTTTCGCTGATAAAACGGGCCGCTGGTTGCTCGCCGCGTCATACAGCGAAGGTGTCGTCGGATTGTCCGCGATCCAAAACGGCCGCGTGACCGGTCTGCCGGTCGTGACGCTCGAAACCGGCAAGAAGGCGCATTGCATCCAGACCGATCCGGCGAACCGCTTCGCCTTCGTTCCGCATGTGGGCGAGCTGAACAAGGTGGAGCAGCTCCGCTTTGATGCGCAGGCCGGCACGCTCACGCGCAACACGCCACCGCATCTGCCCGGCGGCGCGGGCGAGGGCCCGCGGCACATGCAGTTTCATCCAAACGGCAAGTGGGCCTACTTCGTCAACGAGCAGGGCAAGAGCGTGACGTTGTGCGATTACGATGCGGGGAAGGGAACGCTGCAAGCCCGTCAGAGCGTGCCTACTGTGCCGGAGGACTGGCGTGACAAAGGCTCCTGCGCCGATATCCACGTCAGTGCCGATGGGCGCTTCGTCTATGCCTCAAACCGCGGCCACGACAGCCTCGCCGTTTTCTCCGTGAACGCGGAAAACGGCACGCTCACCGCCCACGGCCAGACATCGACGGAGAAGACACCACGCTCCTTCTGCCTCGTTCCCGGCGATGGCTTCGTCGTGTCCGCCGGTGAAGGATCGCACAGGCTCATCGTCTTCCGGCGTGATGCTGAAACAGGGGCGCTGACGCCGCTCAAAACCTACGACTGCGGCAAGGGACCCGCGTGGGTGATGAGTGTGAAACTCAACTGACCTGCCCTTTCAGCGGGGCACGGGGGTCCTTGGCTTTCGGGTTCATCGCGGTGATGCTGTTGAGGAAGGTGATCGTGACGTTGTCGCCCTCGAATTTGCAGGTCAGTGTGTCGCTGTGCGGTGTCTCGTAGTGACGCCAGGTGAGCAGCAGGGTTTGATCGTCCTTCCAGGTGGCGTGGGCGGCGATCTTCGAGGTGAAGGGCTCCTTGGGCTTGCCTCCAGAGATCAGACGCGGAGGTGTGCCGGGAAAGGCCGTTTGAGTGCGGTTCCAGCCGGACAGGGCGCAAACGATGCGACGGTCTTCAGCGATGAACGTGCAGGTGTCACCCGCGAATTCGAAACCGGCCTCGGCGAGGCCCAGATCGTTCGCAGCCAGCTTGTAGCGGCGGTTTTTTGCCAGCGGGGAGGTCTTGGATCCGGCAGGCAGAGGCAACTTCAGGCCTTTCAGGCGTTGCTGGAGCTCCAGGATCGCATCACCGGGGTTGGCTGGGGTGAAGTCGGTGCCACCGAACTTGGGTGCCGGCGGCGTCTCGCCAAAGGCAGGCAGCAGGTGCTTCCACACGAGGTCGAGCTGGCCCTGCATGTTTTTGTTCTCGCTCGTCATCACGATCACCGCGTCCTGATCCGGCAAAACAATGGTGAACTGGCCGAAGGCGCCATCGCCACGGAAGGCAGTGCCCTGGCAGCGCCAGAACTGGTAGCCGTAGCCTTGCAGCCAGTCGTTGTTCGCCTTGGGACGATCTGGTTTGTCGCCACCCGGCTGCTGGATGTGGAAGCGCGTCGCCTCCTCGATCCACTTCGCGGGCAGCAGTTGCTTGCCGTTCCACTTTCCTTTTTGCAGCAGGAGCTGGCCGAACTTCGCGAGCCCTTCCGTCTGGATGCTCAGGCCCCAGCCGCCGGTGTTGATGCCACGCGGGCAGGTTTCCCACTTCATGCCAGAAATGGCGAGCGGCTCAAACAAACGCGGCGTGAGATACTCCAGCACCGTCTTTCCAGTGACCTTCTGCACGATGGCGGAGCACATGTAGGTGGCCACGCTGTTGTACATGAATTGTGTGCCGGGCTTGTGCGTGATGTTTTGCGCCAGAAAGGTGCGCACCCAGTTCTCCTCCTTCACGCAGGTCTGCGTCGGCTCCTTCTCATTGCCGGTGGACATCGTGAGCAGGTCCTGCACACGCATCGCGGCGAGGTTGTCGCTCACGGTTGCAGGAAGGTCGTCCGGGAAAAACGAGATGACCTTGTCCTCGACGCTCATCTTCCCTTCGGCGACGGCGAATCCGACCGCGGTCGAGGTGAAGCTCTTGCTCATCGAGTACATCGTGTGCACGAACTCCGGCCCGTACGGCTCCCACCAGCCCTCGGCGATGACTTTGCCATGCCGCAGCATCATGAGGCTGTGAAGTTCGAACTTCTGCTGCTCCACCGCGTCGAGGAAATCGAGGATGCCTTCCGGTGAAACACCCTGCGCCATGGGTGTGCTCCGTGGGAGACTGGTACTCGCGGCAGTTCCGGCGAATGCCTGCGGAATCCACAGGCTGAAGGGGGCGAAGCTGGCGTGTTTGAGGAAGGAGCGGCGGCTGGACATGATCGTTGGAGCTTACAGGAACGCCGCCTTCGCAGGCAAGCTTCGTCGGAGTTTTGGAAAAGACCTTGCTTCATGCCATGGCTTGCCATCGTGCGCGCTTCTCTCCCCATGCATGCAGATATTTCTCCCATTGCCGACAGCCTCGGCATCCAGCCGGATCATTTGTTCTTCCACGGCCGTGAAATGGCAAAGGTCAGCCTGAAGGCGCTGCAATCGAAGCCACAGCGTGGGAAGCTGATCCTTGTCTCCGCCATCACGCCGACACCGGCGGGCGAGGGCAAAACGACCGTCTCCATCGGTCTGGCACAGGGATTGAAGAAGGTGGGGCAGAATGTGGCCCTGGCGCTGCGTCAGCCGTCGATGGGACCTGTGTTTGGCCGCAAAGGCGGCGCGACCGGCGGTGGCAAAAGCAGCGTGCGTCCCGCGCATGCGATCAATCTGCACTTTACCGGCGACTTCCACGCCATCACCTGCGCGCACAACCTGCTCTCCGCAGTGATCGACAACCAGCTCCACCTCGGCTCGGCGCCACTGCCTCCGGAACGTGTGCTGTGGAAGCGTGTGATGGACATGAACGACCGTGCGCTGCGCAGCATCCGCACCAGCGTAGGAAAACCGACGGAACGCGCCTCCGGATTCGACATCACCGCCGCGTCCGAGATCATGGCGATCCTGTGCCTCTCCGAATCGCTGCCGGACCTGCGCAAACGACTGGAGCGCATCGTGGTCGGCTTCACGCCGGAGGGCGAGCCGGTGTTCGCGAAGCGGTTCAATGTGACCGGCGCGATGCTGGCGCTGCTGCGGGAGGCCTTGATGCCGAATCTGGTGCAAAGCGTCGAAGGCGTGCCCGCCTTCCTGCATGGCGGTCCGTTTGCCAACATCGCGCACGGTTGTAACTCCGTGCTGGCCACGCGGATGGCTTTGGCGCATGCCGATTTCGCCGTCACGGAGGCCGGATTCGCCTTCGATCTCGGCGGGGAGAAGTTCATGCACATCAAGTGCCGTCAGAGCGGCCTGGCACCGGCGGCCATCGTGATCGTGGCGACCGTGCGTGCGCTGAAAATGCACGGCGGCGCGGCGCTGGACACGCTGACGCAGCCTGATCCGGCCGCGCTGAGCCGCGGTCTGGAGAATCTGGCGGCGCATCTCGACAGCGCGGCGAAATTCGACCGGCCGGTGATCGTGGCCCTGAACAAGTTTCACACCGATGACGAAGCGGAGATCGCCCTGGTGCATGCGTTCTGCGCCGCACGCGGCGTTCCGAGCGCCACGGCGGATGTCTTCGCCCACGGTGGCGATGGAGCCGTGCAACTGGCGGAGAAAGTGCTCGCGGCGTTGCCGCAGGAGTCGAAACCGCTGCCGTTCCTGTATCAAACCGACGAAAGCGTCGAAGCGAAGCTCACGGCGGTGGCCACCGGCATCTATGGCGCGGACGGGGTGCAGCTCACCGGCGAAGCGCAGGCCCGGCTGGCGTTGTTTGCCCGCAGTGGGTTCGATAAACTGCCGCTCTGCATGGCGAAGACGCAGGACTCGCTTTCAGACGATGCGAAGAAACGCGGCCGTCCGAGCGGCTTTGAAATCACCGTGCGCGACTTCGAGATCGCCAACGGCGCGGGATTCCTCGTGGCGCTGACCGGCACCATGATGCGCATGCCCGCGCTGCCGAAGGTTCCGGCCGCCGAACGCATCGAGGTGACCGACGACGGCATGATGAGCGGCATTTAGCGATGTCTTGCCCGCGTCCCGGGCACGCTCTAGCATCACGGGCGCATGATTTTGGCCCGCACGCTCATCTTTGGCTTCCCGCTGCTCGTCGGGGCGCTGGCGTGGTGGTCGGCGGTGGAGTCGAAACGCAGCCGCGGGCGAAAAACCGGCGGCATTGTCGTCATGCTGCCGCAGAACGCGCCGGCATTGCATCCCTACCTGCCCGCCTCGGAGGTGGAGCGGGAAATCATCGAGCTGGTGCATGAGCCGCTCGTCCGTGTGGATCGTGAAGGCAGCCTGCAGCCGGCGCTGGCTGAGTTCTGGCGCTGGTCGCAGGATGTGACCTGCTGGTTTGCCGATGAAAACGGCGCGAAACTGGCCCTGGCGAAGCTCCAGGCGCAGATCGGCGGGAACAACCGCTGGGCGGAATGGAAGCTGGACTCCGCCCGCGTCGCCGGACGTGTCCTGCTCCTGAGTTTTCACGACACGGCGACGACGGGCATCCAGGAGGCGATGGAGGTCATCGCAGACGCCCGGCCGCAGCCTGCGGCGATCTGGCGTGTGGAATCCCCGGCGCCACTGCGTGCGGGATGGGATCGCTTCACCGCGTCCTCGCCGCTGGCGGGGCAGGTGGGACGTGTGTGGTTCGATGGCGAGCATGCCTGCGAAGTCGTGATCCCCGGCGCATCCCAACGGCTGCTCGATGATCTGAAGCGCGATCTGGAAGCGGAAGGCGGCGCGTCCTGCACGCTGCACCTGCTGGGGGAGGTGCGGGCGCTGGTGGAGCCGGTGCTGGACCTGGACATCCGCTCCGGGCGCACCTGGCACGATGGGAAGGCGGTGACGGCCGATGATGCGCGGGCCACTCTCGAATTTTTGCGGCGGAATGACTGGCCGCTGCCGGTGCGTGAGGCGCTGCGTCACCTGCAATCCCTCGAATCCCAAAACAACGGCACGCGGCTGCATGTGAGCTTCCGGAAGCGCTACGGCCCGGCACTCGGAGCGCTGGCGGGGCTGCCGGTGCTGCCTGCCGCGTGGTGGAGGGATCATCCGGAGGCGGGAGAGGCCGATTTCACCCGCGATCCGCCTCCGGGCGCGGGAAGTCATCGCGTGGTGGGGCGGGACGCGCGTTCGCTCATTCTGGTGCCGGTGCGCAGTGACGCCTCAGCGCCGCGTTTCCTGTTCAACTTCGCCGCTTCGCCGCTGATGACGCAGATCGGCATCCGGACGAAGACGGTGGACCTCGTGTGGCCTGCTTCGGCGGCGGATCGCGGGCATTTCAACCAAGTGCGCGTCACGCCGCCGCGCCAGCAGTTGGTGGTGCTGTGGAACACCCGGCATGCGTTGCTCAAGAACGTGCGTTTCCGCGAGGCGCTCGGTCTTGCCACTGATGTGGCCGATTTGATCCGCCATGCGCCCGGACGGCTGGGGGCTGCGGACGCGAGCCTGTTCGCCCCCGGCCTGTGGTTCAGCACGAACGCGCCCAGGCCGCGATTCGATCTGGAGCAGGCCCGCCAGATCCTGGCGGATGAAGGCTGGCCGCGGGATGTGAGCGGGATCGCCCGCCGGGCGGATGAGGAGTTTCGTTTCACCCTGCTGGTGCCCTCGGTGGATGAACTGCACAAGCTGACTGCGGAGCGTCTGGTGGCGCAATGGCGGCAGCTCGGGGCGCAGGTGAGCATCGAGACGGCTCCCGATCCCCGGCAACTGGCCCAACGGCTGGGTGAGCATCGATTCGACGCGGTGCTGCTGGATCAGCGCTTCGAGGTCTCGTGGGATCAACTGCCCTGGTGGCATTCGTCTCAGGCGAAACCCGGCGGGACCAACTTCTGCGGCATCTCGGACCCGCGGATCGATCTGCAACTGGAGGCACTGGCGGGCGAATTCGACCTCGCACGGGTGCCAGAGCGTGTACGCGAGCTGGAGGACCGCCTGCTGCCGATGCATCCACGACTCACCCTCGTCACCACGCACGATGAGGCTGCCACGGCCGGATCCCTGCCCGATCATGCCGCGGCGGAGGCGGAGTCATCGTGGACGCTGCGGGCGCTGACGCTGCCCAAGCCCCGCCCCAACCTGCCCGGGATCGAATTCCGGCTGCGTGACACTGAAGAGCGATGAACACGCGGCCTTTCATTTCATCCCCACGCTGGCTTCCTCTGCGTTTGCTGCTCGGCGGCGTCATCGCGGCCTGCGTGTTGCTGCTCGTTCACGGGACAATGCCGGAAGCATGGCCGGAGGTGGCCCCGCCCGGACTGTGGGTGCGTTGCGCTTCGAGCCTCGCGGTCCTGGCGGCCGCTTTGACGCTGGCCTTGACGCTCGGACTCACGCTCGGCCTTCTGGCCCGCCGCATGCATCGGCTGGCCGGGCCTGTGGTCGCGATTTTGGGTCTGGCTCTGTCCTGCCTGCCCGTGGTGGTGGTGGCCTGGGGTTTTGTCGGATGGTGGACGGGGAGCGCGGGCTGGCCGGTGGAGACGCTGCTGCCGGCGCAACTGCCTGAGGGGGCGATGCAATGGCACACGGCGCTGGCCCGTGCGTTGTGGGAGTTTCTGGCGCCGGTGCTCGTCCTGGCCGTCCCGCTGACCGGCGAAATGATTCACGCCGTGGTCACGGACGCATCATTGACGACCGATCTCGATTTCTCCCTGCGTGCGCGTGGTGTCCCGGCGGATTCGCGGCTCTGGCGTCATCATTTGAGGCAGCTCCTGCCGGTGATGCGCGTGCGCGTGCAGTGGCTGTGCCTGGTGGCACCGGTTTATCTCATCGTGGTGGAAGATGTGCTGCGCTTCATGGGCTGGGGCGGCTGGATGGCGGAAAACATCCGCTCCGGCGGGGTGGAAGGCCTCGCGCTCGGGATTGCCAGCGGTGGGGCGATGATGGCGCTGCTCTGCCTGGCGATTTCCGCGATCCCAGGCGGGCTGACTGGCAAAAGCGGTTACGTTGCGGCGCTTTCGTGGCAGCCGTGGTTCCTGTGGGCCTTCGGAGTGATGACGCTGCCGGTCATGTCGGGCCTGTCCTGGATTGCCTTGTGGCTGGCTGTGTTGATCGCGGGTGCCGCAGCGTGGTTGCGGGCGTGGAATGACATCGCGGCACGATTGCCCGTCGAGGCGTCCCGGGTGCTGGGTGCTTCCGAACGCAGTGTCTGGCGGCAACACGTCGCTCCGGTGCAGATGCGCATGCTGGCGGCATGGATTTGTGCGGTCGCGGCCCAGGCACTGTTCTGGATGGTGCTGGCCTGCGCCTTGCGGCCTGCTTTGCTGCACGGGCTGGGTGATGCGCTGGCCGGGTGGTGCCGTCCCCAGGTCGTGGACAGCATGGAGGACGCCGCGCGCACGCTGGCTGATCCGTCCGCGATCCTGGAGGCCGGCGGCAGCACGGCGCTTGCCGCCTTGTGTTTGCTGCAAATCAGCCGCATCCTCCAACCACGTCCTCTTTGAGCCGCATGTCCGACGCCACCCCTCCCACTCCAGATGTTCCGCTGCTGCGCATCCGCGATCTTCAGATCGAGTTCGGTCGCCACGGTGCTGCGGCCACGAAAGCGGTGAGGGGCATCGATCTGGAGCTGAAACCGGGCGAATCCATCGCGCTGGTGGGTGAAAGCGGCAGTGGCAAGAGCGCCACCGCCTTGTCTTTCGCCCGGCTGCTTCCGGAACCGCCCGCCAGTATCGCCGCGACGGAGATGAGCCTGAACGGGCACGACATTCTGAAGATGAGCGAGAGCCAGTTGCGCCGCATCCGGGGGAAGGAGATCGCCTACATCTTCCAGGAGCCGACGACTTCGCTCAATCCCGTGCTCACCATTCGCACGCAGATCGCGGAAGCGCTCGCTTTGCATCGTCCGGATGTCGCCAAAGCGGACCGCGATGACGAAATCGTGAAGTGGCTCGACAAGGTGGGCATCGTCGATTCGCGCAAGCGGCTGCGTGCCTATCCCCATGAGCTCAGCGGCGGCATGCAGCAGCGGGTGATGATCGCCATGGCGCTGTGCTGCCAGCCGAAGCTGCTGATCGCCGACGAGCCGACCACGGCGCTCGATGTGACGATCCAGAAGCAGATCATGGACCTGCTGGCGCAACTCCGGCGCGATCTCGACATGAGCATCATCCTCATCACGCACAATCTCGGCATCATCCGCAGCGTGGCGGACCGCGTGGCGGTCATGTTCCGGGGCGAGATCGTCGAAACCGGGCCGGTGGATGAGATCCTGCGCAATCCGCAGCACGCCTACACCAAGGCCCTGCTGGCCTGCATTCCGCGCATGGATTCCAAGGAACGACGCCTCACGACCATCGACTACGCCGCCCTGGGGGTGTAATGAGTCATTGCAGGCGGGGAAGGGGATGTGGTAGCCTCACGGCATGAAAACGATCCTGCTCGTCTTCGCCCTGGCCCTGCCGCTGGCGGCGCAGGTCGTCAGTCCGACGACGGGGAAGAAGTTTGAGACACGCACGATCAACGGCACCGGCGGCAACACGGGCGTGAGCATCAACAACGTGCCGCAACCGCCCGCGACCACGAAGGCGAAGCTCACGTCCCACTTCATCCTGGGTGACGCCCGGCAGTGGAAGAACAAGGATGGCCGGTCGGTGGTGGGCTCCATCATCACCTTCGAGGATTCCGTGGTCGAAATCGATGCCGCCAATCCTGCCGCCGCACGCGAAGCAGTGGAAAAGGCCCCTCCGGCGAAGCTGCCCGCGAAACCCACGCTCATCCGTGACGGCAAGGTGCGCCTGCTCGTGAACCAGAAACCCTTTGAAGTGCCGCTCGACCAGCTCAGCGAGGAAGACCGCAAATACGTCGATGATTTGAACGCCCGGCTGCCGAAGTGACTCTGTGCCCACGCCAAACCAAGAACCACGCTCCACCATGAAAACACTGCTCACCGGCTCCTCCATCGTCATCATCGCCCTGCTGGCAGGCTGCCAGGGCGGACCGCCGAAGACACCGCAGGAAACGCAGGCCGAGGCGAACTCCGGCGAGACCCCGGACAATCTGCGCGATCAGCGCCCCGCCGCCGCTCCGATGGGGCCGCTCTTCATGCCGATGCGCTGATCTCAGCCGCCGCCGAGCGCATAGCCCACGCCGCGCACGGTGCGGATGAGCTTCTTGTCGTGATCCTTGTCGATCTTCGAGCGCAGGCGTTGGATGTACACCTCCACCAAGTTCGTCTCCGGGTCCATGTTGTAGCCCCAGACGTGCTCGTAAATCTGCATGCGGCCGAAAACACGGCCCGGGCTGCGCATCAGATGCTCCAGCAGCTCGAATTCGCGTGAGCTCAGCTCAATCTCGCTGCCGCCCCGGCTGACTTTGCGTTCAAGGAGGTTCATGCACAGGTCCTCCACCTTCAGCAGGTGGCTTGAGTCGCCAGCCTTGCGGCGGACGACCGTGCGCAGACGTGCCGCCAGTTCCTCGACAAAGAACGGCTTCGTCATGTAGTCATCCGCGCCGAGGTTCAGCCCCTCGATCTTCTCCGGCAGGGTCGAGCGAGCGGTGAGGAGGATGACGGGAACGCTGTTCCGCTTTTCACGCAGTCCCCGCAGGATGCTCAGGCCGTCGCGCCCCGGCACCATGATGTCGAGCACGAGCGCGTCATACGGCACGGTGGTGGCCATTTCCCAGGCCTCGTCACCATCGCTGACGGCGTCCACCTGGATGCCCTGCTCTTCGAGGCCTTTTTTGGCAAAGGAGAGCAGTTTGGCCTGGTCTTCGACGAGGAGGATACGCATGCGGCGGATGATGGCGGGCAAGCCAAAGACGACAAGACCGAAGATGCCCGGGCGTCCGTATGCGTTATGCTCCAGCATGACTCCGTTTCTGGCTCTTCTGTTGTTTTTCAAGGCTTCGCCGGACGCCGGCACGCTGCCTGCGGAACGCATCCAGGCAGCGGCGGCTTTTTCCGCGGCGCATGGCGGCCACGCGCTCCTGATCAAGCAGAACGGCAGGATCCTCCACGAGTCCTACACCAACGGGCACGCCAAACGGGAGCCGCACCGGATTTACAGCGGCACGAAGGCCTTCTGGTGCCTCACGGCCTTCGCGGCGGAGAAAGACGGCCTTTTGAAACTCGATGAACCGGTCAGCGACATGATCACGGAGTGGCAGGACGACAAACGCCGCCGCAAGATCACGCTGCGGCAGCTTCTCGACTTCAGCAGCGGCATGGAACCGCTCTTTGGCCTGCATGAGAACGAGTACAAAGACCGCACCGCTTCGGCGCTGAAGGCCTCGCTCGTCGGCACGACCGGAAAATCCTTCATCTACGGACCGGCAGCCATGCAGGTGTATCATGAGGTGCTCGCCCGGAAGCTGCGCGAGAAGAAACAAACGCCCACCAGCTACCTGGAGCGCAAGGTGCTCTCGCCGCTCGGCCTCGGCTCCCAACGTTACCTGCCGGATTCGAAAGGCGTGCCGCTTCTCGCCGCCGGATTCATGCAGACGGCCCGCCAGTGGTCGGAACTCGGCTCCTGGCTGCTCAAACACGAGGACATCATCGCCTCGCTCAAGACGAGCGACGCGAACCATGCCTACGGCTTCGGTTTTTGGAACAACCACGCCGCTGAAGGCAAATCCGCCCGTGAAGTCGATGTGGAGGACATGCTCGACAAGAAATGGCATCAGCAATCCTGGCGCAACGCCTGCCTGTGCCGTTCCGCGCCCGCCGATCTCATCGCCTGCATCGGCTCCTACGGCCAGCGGCTCTACATCGTGCCATCGATGAAGCTCGTCATCGTGCGCCTGGCCCAGGACAAGAAGCCGGACGATGCGCAGATGCTGCGGCTGTTGTTTGCAAAGCCCTGAGTTGTCGGAGCTTGAGATTACCGTCCCAGCCCAAAATTCGGCTGCCGTTTCTCCTGGCAGCATGCTGCGTCCAACGCGCCGACGGCGCGAAGGAACCAAGCCCAGGGCTGGCGAGTCTCGGCGAGCACAGCCCTGGGACAGTTGGCCAATGCCCTCATCAAGAAGCTTGCGCTCTGAAGGAGCGCAGGAGCGGCTGCGGATCATCTCCTGCGCTCTTTCAGAGCGCACCCCTGCCCGTTTGTTGATTGCATCACGCAGTCCCAGGGCTGGCGCCGCCGGGCTGAATCCTCCGGCCTTTCAGGCCGCTCCTTTCCGCGTCAACATTCCAGATGAACCGCAATTTGTGTCACGGAGCCGGTGAACTTGACGAAGAGATCATCTCCCGCTTTGGAAGCGCAGTTTTCTCATGCCTTGCGGCGGTTGATCTCCAGCCTTGTCATGAGTTCCTCATACGACAGGACTATGGAGGGATCGGCATCCATCTCTGCTGAGCGGCGCTCAGCTTCCTTCAGCCAGGCTTCATCCACCTCCCGCTGCCAATCTTCAGGAACGCTGGCGTATAGTTTGTCCACCAGCGCAACTCGCACTGCCGTGGGCAGTCCAAGCAATGCTTGAGTCAGGGCGGCCGTGCTCATCGGGCGAATCAGGTGGAAATCCACAACGTCCTTTCACTCCACCACCGGCAGCGCCTTCCGCACGACCATCTTCGACACGCCGTAGATCAGCGTGCTCTGCTTCGGCCGCCATTGGTAGCCGATGCCGAAGGGGATCATGGGCACCTCGTTGCTCTGGTAGTAGTCGGCGAGGTCGGGCTGATAGTGCTGCTTGAAGAGCGGAATGGGGCCGGGATACCAGCCGAAGGCCTTCACGTCCCACATGTCGCGAGGAAAATCACGCCAGGGAATGCCGGAATCGTCCTGCGTGATGGTGTAGCAATGGGTCAGCAGGTAATCGCGGATCGTGCTGAACTCCGGCAGGTGCATGAGATAGGAGGCGGACTTCGTGAAGCCGTTCACCTGGCCCAGCGTGTCGCAAAAGCGCAGGAAGGACGGGTCCTGCTTAAGCGCCCAGCTCGCGATGTTCGCGGCGAAGTAGTAGAGCGTCTGCGTCTGGCCTCTCGTGCCAGTGAAGGTGATGCGAGCACCCGGCGTTTTGGTCTCCTGGTCGGTGATGACCTTCCCCTCGGCATCGAGCCACACGTTCTCCACGCTTTGAATGAAGCAGCCGCAACGAGCCAGGAAGACGTAGAGCACGGGCAGCGTGCCGGTGAGTTTCGTCGCCTTGAGGTCCTTCTTCATGTCCGCGGTGATGAAGAAGCTGAAGCTCAGCGAGGCATTGAGTGTCGTGCGCAAATTGCGCAGCGAGGCGCCAAGCTCGCCTTCGCTGAGCTTCGTCACATCCGGCGGAAGGCCCACCGGCTCGACTGCGGCCAGCACGTAGGTGGAGGCGTTCGGAAAGAATGTGTAGGCGTGCAGGATGTCGGGGCCGCTGAAGACGTAGAGCAGCGGCTGCGTGCTGTTCATGGCTTCGGGCAGCCCCAGCGGTGCCCATTCACGAATGGAACGAAACTGCCGCTGCTCCGCGTCCGCCCACGCGGCGTCCAGTTCCTTTGCATGCGAGCGAAAGTCGCCACTCGATGCCAGCGCGGCCAGCGGCGAGCCCTCCTGCGGCAAACCGGCGAGGAATCGCGCCTGATCGTTCGGCGTGGGATCGAGGGCGAGCGCCGATGAGGCGAAGGCGAGCAGGAAAACGGCGGCTTTGTTCATGCGGTGCGATCTGTACGCGGTGAAATGAAGAACACGATCAAACCCAGGGCGATCAGGCCGAGGCCGTAGAGAGACGCTTCTCGCGAAACGGGGTCGAGCATGAGAAACACCATCATCCACAGGCTGATGGCCAGGAACAACAGCGGTGTGACCGGATAACCCCAGCAGCGGTAGGGCCGGGGCAGCTCCGGTTGCTTCCGGCGCAGCACGATCAGACCCACCACCGTGGCAAACGAGGCCAGCTGGATGCTGAACTGCACGGCCGTGAGCACCGTGTTGAAGCTGGCCGTGAGCAGCAGCGTGATCACGATGGAAAGCTGCACGAACAGCCCGGTCACGGGCACGCCATGCTCATCGCAGGCGGAGAGCGGCTTCAGGATGCGCATGTCCTCGCCCATCGTGTGCAGCACGCGCGGCCCCAGCCATGTCATCGCGCTGATGCTCGAGGCGAGGCCCAGGCAGATCAGGCCGGACATGATCTTTCCTCCTGTGACACCGAAGATGTGCTCCGCCGCCACGTGGCCCACATCCAGCTTTCCCGCCAGAGCGTCAGCCGGTGCCGCATGCAGGAAGGAGGCGTTAAGCGCCAGGTAAAGGCCCGTGACGAGCACTGTGCCCATGGCGATGGCCTTCGGCACATTCTTCTGCGGCTCGCGGATGTCGCCGACGATGTAGGCCGCCGCATTCCAGCCGGCATACGAGTACATCACATAGACCAGACTCACGGCGAAGGGTTTGCTCGTGATCAAGCCGAAGTCCGTCGCATCCGGAGTGAAACGCACCGGCACACCCTGCGCCATGATCCATGCGGAGCCGATGAACACGCAGATGAGCGTGACCTTCAGCCAGGTGGCCAGGTTTTGGAACCGGGCGGCTGTCTTCACCCCTCCGACATGCACCAGCGTGATGATCCACACCATCACCAGCGACCACGTCGTCGCCGGAGCATGCGGAAAGATCGTGGAGAAGTATTTGCCGAAGGCCATGGCCGCGAGCGCGATGGGCGCGGCGAAGCCGACCGTCACTGAGAGCCAGCCGGAGAGAAAGCCGAGCGCCGGATGAAAAATCTTCGAGAGAAAGTGATACTCGCCGCCCGAGCGGGGCAACGCGGCCGCCAGTTCGCCATAACACATCGCGCCACAGAAGGCGCACACACCGCCCACGAGCCAGAGCATCAAAATGGTGAAGCCCGAGGGCAGATCTCCCACCTGAAAGCCCAGCGAGGTGAAGACACCCGTGCCGATCATGTTGGCCACCACGACCGCCGTGGCGGTCACCAATGAAATCCCGTGCTTCGCTTCGGTGCTCATGGGCGCGATGGCTAAGCGGGGGGAGTCGGCACGTCAACTCTGCCTTCCTCCGCCGTCGCAGGCCGAAAAGAGGTGCTTGCGGCTGCCAGAAATAGGAATTCACTTCCTGCATGAAAACGACATCCTCACACTTGACCAGGGGGGTGGTGATCGCGGCCATCCTGCTGGCACTTTCCCAGGCGTGGAGGGTCGGTCAGCGGACACAGACCGGCCAGAAGATCCCTGACAAGCCCGTTGCGGAATCGAACTCCGAACCCGCGCAACCGGTGCCTCCCTCCAGGCGCTTCAATCCCGCCGCAGCCTCCATCGAGTTCCTCCGGGAACCGGCACCACTGCCGGACCCGTGGAAGAATCCCGCCGATCCCAGCAACGTCTGGCATGAGCAACGGCAACGCGCCAGCGAGCTGCTGATCCGCCACGACCTTCCGCCATTGAAAAAGTAGGACGTTCCGTGCGCAGGAAGAAGCGGTTTGAGCATCTCCGCCCGCGATGGCGGAGATGCAAGCGTGCATGGGCGACATCCTGCCGTTCCCCGTTGTGATCTGCACCGCGGGAGGCACTCTGCGTCGCAGGAAGGTGAACCGGTGAAAATAAACGGGAATTCATCCTCGCCCCCACGGTGCTGTTAACCGGCCGGGCTTCTATGTCGGTGTGATCCAATCAACCACCGCCATGAACCTCGCCTCTCCACCCATCCTGCAACGCCAGCAAAGCGGTCAGCCCCAAAGCGCTGCCGTTTCTGCCGAAGACACTTCTTTTTCATTCCGCACCACGACCTGGCAGGCGGACGGCTTCGGCTTCGATGCCACCAGCGGCGAGTTCTTCACCGCCAGCCCGACAGCTCTCGTCGTGATGCAATGCCTCGCGGCCAAAATGAGCACCGTGCAGATCCTCGACCGCCTCACGAGCACTTTCGACGTGCCACGCCGCACCGCCGAGCGCGATCTGGAGTCCTTCCTCGCCGAACTCACCACCCTCGGCCTCCAAGACTGAGAACTTGAAACCTGAAACTTGGAACATGAACTCCTCCCCCACCATCGCCGTCACCGGTCTTCATCGCGGTGAAAATCCCCAGCCCGGTTCCGCGGTCATCCGCAGCCTGCGCCGCGTGTATCCCGAGCTGCGCATCATCGGCCTTTGCTACGACACCCTGGAAAGCGGGCTCTACAGCGAGGAAGACGCGCCGGATGCCGCGTTCACGCTGCCGTATCCTTCGGCGGGCCTCGAAGCCTTCTGGGATCGCCTCGATGCCATTCGCGAGGTTGAGCGCTTCGATGTGCTCATTCCTTGCCTCGACGCCGAAATGGCCCCGCTGGTCGAATCGCCCGAAAAACTGCGCGAGCGTGGGATTTCGGCCTGTTTGCCGTCGTGGAAGGCTTTTGAAGCTCGCGACAAATCGAAGCTGCCGGACCTCTGCGAGCGCACGCATTGCCGCACGCCGCAAACCGTCGCGGTGAATGATGTGAGCAGCCTGCATCAGGCTGCGGCGGGCTTTGGCGGCAGTGTGTTCGTCAAAGGCCGCTACTACGAGGCGCAGCTCACCAGCACGCCGGCAGCGCGTGAATCGGCCTACTGGCACATGCTGGAGACCTGGGGCGCTCCGGTGCTCGTTCAAGAGCGCATCGAGGGCGAGGAATACAACGTCATCGGCATCGGTGACGGCCGCGGGCACATCCTCGGCTCCTGCGCCATCCGCAAGATGCTGCGCACCTCAAATGGCAAAGGCTTCGGCGGCATGGTCGTGCGTGATCCGCAGCTCGACGCCGTCGCGCAATCGCTCATCGCCGAGCTGCGCTGGAACGGCCCGTTTGAACTCGAATTCGTCAAACCCGACGGCCCGAAGGCCGAATACTGCCTCATCGAGATCAATCCACGCTTCCCCGCCTGGTGCGACTTCCCCTCGACGCTGAATTGCAATCTCCCCGCCGCCGCCGTCGAGCTCGCCCTTGGCTGGCAACCCCGCGAACCGCTGCGCCACGCCACGCCCGGCAAGTTCTTCATCCGCCACGCCATCGACATGACGGGTGATATCCGAGACTTGGCGGCTTTGACCACCACCGGGCAGCTCATCCGACAAAGCGAAGAGCCAAGAGCGAAGGGCAGAGAGCCCCAAACCCGCTCTTCCGCTTCGCACGTCGCCTGATTTCTGACTCTTCGCTCTACGCCCTTAGCCCTTCGCTTCCCATGAACGCTCTCCTCCCATACACTCCGCCAACAATCACCCGCCACCTCCACGGCGCGAACAGCGCGGTGAATCGCAATCGCAACGCGCACGGCCTCAATCACAACGTCTGCGAGCGCATTGATGGCGTCGCCGTCGCAGATCTCGCGGCTCGTTTTGGCTCGCCGCTGTTTGTTTTCTCCGAACGCACGCTGCGGGAGAAAATCCGCCGTGCTCGCGAGGCCTTCGAGAGCCGGTATCCGAACACGCGCTTCGCGTGGAGCTACAAAACGAACTACCTCAACGCCATCTGCCGTGTGTTTCACAGCGAGGGCAGCATCGCGGAGGTCGTGAGCGAGTTCGAGTATGAAAAGGCACGCCGCAACGGCATCGCCGGACGCGACATCATCTTCAACGGACCGCACAAAAGCCGCGAAGGCCTCGAACTCGCCGTCGCTGAAGGCGCGATGATCCAAGTCGATAACTGGGACGAGTTGCTGCTGCTCGACAGCATCGCGAAAGAGCAGAATCGCAGCATCGACCTCGCCATCCGTTGCTGGCTCGATGCCGGCATCCAGCCCGTGTGGAGCAAGTTCGGCTTCGGCGTCGAAAACGGCGAGGCCTGGCGGGTCATCCGCCGCATCGCCGAAAGCAAGGGCCGCCTCCGCCTGCAAGGCCTGCACACGCACATCGGCACCTACATTCTCGAACCGAACGCCTACAAGGTCGCCGCTGAAAAACTCGTCACGCTCATGGAGCGCTGCCGCGAGACGTATGGCTGGCAGTTGCGCTACCTGAACCTCGGCGGCGGCTTCCCCTCGCTCAGCACGCTGCATTACTCGTATCAAAGCGCCGAGCAGTTCGTGCAGCCCATCGAGAGGTATGCCGAGGCCATCACCGGCGTGCTGAACTCGCTCCCGCGCGACCGCCGTCCGCGTCTCTACCTCGAAAGCGGTCGCGCTCTTGTCGATGAAGCCGGTTATCTCATCACCAGCGTCGTCGCCGTGAAGCAAACCTCCGCCAGCGGCCCTATCACGCTCGCGGGCAAAGCCAACAAAGGCCCCGCCTACGTCCACGAAACACCTGGCACCGCGTATGTCGTCGATGCCGGCATCAACCTGCTCTACAGCGGCAACTGGTATCGCTTCAACGTGAAGCCCGCCAAAGCCCTCCGCGAGGCCGCCGCGCAACCCGTGAAGCTCTACGGCTGCCTCTGCATGAACATCGACGTCATCCGCGAGCAAGTCTCCCTGCCCGCCATGACCACTGGCGATCATCTCGTCATGCATCCCGTCGGTGCCTACAACATCACGCAGAGCATGCAGTTCATCACCTACCGTCCCGCTGTGGTCATGATCGGCCTCGACGGCCGTGTCGATGTCATCCGCGAACGCGAGGACCTCGATTACGTGCAGCGGCTGGAACGCATTCCGGATCATCTGCTGGCTTCGCCGCGGAATTGAATCGTCCTCGTCCTCCTACTCGAACTCGTCCTCGATCCTTCCGCGCCATTCCAAGAGACAAAAAGGACCGAAGCGACCCAAGTGAACCTCTAAAACACCACCATGAACCCACCATCATCCTCCCTCCCCATGATGGACCTTCTCGAAGCCACGCCAGAAAGTGGCACAGGTTTCCAACCTGTGCGTCCCAGCGCCTTCGAAGCCTTCACGACGTTCGTGAAAAGACAGGTTAAAAACCTGTCCCACTTTCTCTCACCGCTGCTCGACACCTCACGCGCCGCCAGTTCCATCTTCCTCTGCGGAAGCTGGAAAACCGGCGCACTGCTCTGTGCCTCACTGCTGCTCGTGCCGCGCTACTTTCTCTTCGCGATGTCCGCCACGCTGCTCGGCGGTTTCCTCGCGAAAATCATGCATCTACCCACCGCGATGCGCAAAGACGGCACGCTGCTCTACAATGTGCTCCTCAGCGCTCTCGCCGTCGCGTGGATCACGCGGAACACCACGCTGCCGCCTGCGGCCATCTACGGCATGCTCGGCATCGCCACGGTGTATTCGCTGCTGCTCTCCGCCGCGTTGTGGCACTGGTTTCCGCTCAAAGCAGGCCTGCCGCCGCTCAGCGTCGCCTTCGTCGTCGTGTTCGGCACGTTGCTGACCTTCTTCCCGCTCGCCGCAGCCGCTTCCGCCGCGCTGCCGTATGCGCTGCCGGCCGATCCCGCGCTGCCTTTCGTCGTGAATGCCTTCCTGCGCAGCCTTGGCACCATTTTGTTCATGCCGAATGTCTGGGCCGGTGTCGCGGTGCTCGTCGCATTGCTCGTGTGGTCACGCGTGGCCATCGTCAATGCCATCGCGGGTTACGCGGGTGGCATTCTTGTCGTGAAAATGCTCGAAGCCTGTGGCTTGCAGTGGTTCGGCTGGTTCGCGGGTCACAACTACCTGCTCGCCGGCATGGCGCTCGGGGCTGTTTACTTCGTGCCATCATGGAGCAGCCTCGCGCTGGCCTTCGGTGGCGGTGCGGTGGCCGCGTTGAACGTCGCCGCGGTGCAGCACTTCCTGCGTGGCTCCGGCTGGGAATACCTGCCGCTGCCGTATCTGCTCACGATCTGGAGTTTCCTCTGCGCCATGCGCCTGCGCGAGAAATCGGGCTCGCTGCTGCCCACCGTCGGCACTTTTGAAAACCCCGAGGCCGCCGCGGCCAGCATCGCGCTCGCGAATGCCCGCTTCCCGCATCGCCACGACACGCATGTGCTGCTGCCCACCTCGCGCGAGGTCACCGTCACGCAAGGCTTCGACGACAAGCTCTCGCATCGCGGCGATTGGAAACACGCGCTCGACTTTGAAGTGCTCGACGCCGCTGGAAACGCCTGCCCGCCCGGCTGCGACGACGATTTGAGCCGCTACTACACGCAAGGTCTCGAAGTGCGCGCTCCTGGCAGCGGCGAAGTCCTCCGCGTCATCGACAACGTGCCCGACAACGCGCCCGGCGGCTGCAACTTCGCGCAGAACTGGGGCAACCACCTCATCCTCCGCCTCGATCACGGCGGCATCGTGAAGCTCGCGCACTTCACCAAGAACGGCATCCATGTGAAACCCGGCCAGCACGTCATCGCCAGCGATCTCCTCGGTTACTGCGGCAACACCGGGCGCTCGCCTGTGCCGCACATCCACCTGCACACGCAGACCACCACCGACACCGGCGCTCCGACGACGCCCTTCTGCCTCACGAACATCTTCAGCCGCAACGACGACACACTGCGCTGGCACTTTGCCAGCGTGCCCAAAGTTGGAGCCCGCATCGCCTCGGCGACGATCTCCACCACCGTGCTGGGCACGCTGGCTCATTTTGCGCCGGGGATCGCGAGTTTCCGGGTGAGCTGTTCCGAAGGTCAGACAACGCAGGAACGCCTGACCACGAGGTTGAGCGAGACCGGTCAATACCTGTGGTCCTCAGGCGGAGGCCGGTTCACCGGCGTTCTCGGCCTCCACGCCTTGCAGATCACTGAAAGCCGCCTTGAAGGCGCTTCCGAGCTGCTGCGGCTCCTTTCGTTCGCCATGCCCACCGTGCCCTTCGCTTATCAAAGCGGCATGATTTGGGAGGATTGTGTCGCTTTGCCCGCAAAGCAGCACGGCCGGGCATGGGCGGACGCCCTGCGACCCTATCTGGGGCACAAGATGCAGCGGGTCGTCGTGCGTCATGCGCTGCATCCGACGCATCACCGCCTGCAACTGACGGCTTCGCTGCCAGGAGCGCCCGCGCATCTCCCCCGTGAGATCGAACTGACGCTGGAGCCGATTCGCGGCCTCACCCACCTCGTCGCGCGCTTCGAAACCCGCACGCTCACCTTCACCCAGACGGAATTCGAGGCCACGCTGCCCGGCGGCGAACGAGCCTGAACGTCTTCCCTTTTCACCTCTCGCCCTCCATGAAAACGACCATTGCCCTCCTCTTGTTCGCCGCGGCCTTTGTCCGTGGCGCCGATCCACAAAAAGCCGCCGAGCTCTGGCAGCAGTCGCTCGCTGACGAGTCAAACCAGGACTATGCCGCCGCTTTGAAGAAGACGCTCGAATTCAAAAGCGCGGGAGGAGAGACCTATCTGGCGGCGGTCCGCGGCGGATGGCTGTCCTACCTGGCGAAGGATTTCGAGAAGGCCGTGCAGTTCTACGTCACCGCCGCGAAACAGGAGCCGCGTGCTGTCACGCCGCATCTCGGCCTCGTTTACACCGCCCTCGAGATGCAAAAGCCGAAGGAGGCGCTGGCGGCGGCACGCAACGGCCTGAACATCGACCAATACCATTTCAAACTGCTGATGATCGCCGGGGAGCTGCTTTTCAATCAGGGCGACCACCGCAAAGCCGAGACTTACTTCGACCGTGCGCATCATCTGCACCCGGAAGACCCCACCGCCATGAGCTGGCTGGGCTGGGCACGCATCGCCCAGGGGCAGGTGAGGCTGGCCGCGCCGCTGTTTGAAAGGCTGATGCAGATCAATCCGGACGGCTATCTGGTGAGAGACGGCTTTGCCATCTCGCACGGTCCGCCGCCACGGTGACCGATGCCGTGTTCCTGCCATTGCCGCGCGGCATCGCCCGTCATAGAGTGCCACAGGCGGGGCCGTAAACTCCTCCGGCACCATGATGGCGAACCCCGACGAAAGCAGCACGACGAATGATGAAGGCCGCGGCCTGTCGTTCGTGATTCGTCATGCGGCAGCGGCGGTGTTTGACCAGTCTCTGCGTGGCTTCGGCCAGATCGTGGCGGCCAGCAGCCGCGTGACGGGTGTGTGCGTGCTGATCGGACTGTTCTGCCTGTCGGTCGAGTCGGCGCTGATGAGCCTGGGCGGGGCGTTGCTGATGTCGGCCGCTGCCCGCTGGCGTGCACGGGACGAAACCGTGCTGAAAAGCGGCCTGGTGAGTGTGAATGGAGTGCTGCTCGGCGGACTGTGGCATTTTTTCCCGCAGGTGCCGTTCTGGGCGCAGGTGGCCGCCACGGCGCTCGGCTGTCTGGCGATGGCGTTCTTCTTCGTGCCGGTGGTGGAGCGCATGCATGAGAAGAGATCGCCGTATGTGCTGTTCAGCCTGCCCTACATCGCCGCCACGTGGGCCGCGTTGCTCGCATTGATCTTTTTCGGCGTGCATGACGCGGAGCTGACACGCGGCTGGCGTGCGCTGGTGACGAACCGCTTCGAAAAGGCGGAGAAGCACTTCCTCAACACCGAACTGAGCACCGACATGGCGGAGGCGTATCGCTGCGCCGGCCTGGGCTGGAGTTTGTACCGCCGGGGGGATCAAATGGGCGCGCAGACGGCTTTTTCGCGAGTTCTCTCCCTCAAGCGGGGCGTGGCGGACGCCTATGACGGCCTGGGCTGGAGCCGCTTCCGCCAGGGACGCTATGAAGACGCGCGACTCGCTTTTCAGCGGGCGGTCGGACTGGACTCCTTCTTTGCCGACTCGTGGGACGGCCTCGGCTGGTGTGCGATGAACGAGAACAAGCCTGGGGAAGCCCGGCGGCACTTCACCGCCGCGGTGCTGTGCGCCCCGTTTTTTTCCGACGCCTTCACCGGCCTGGCTGGAACTCTGCCGGAAGGGCAGGCGAAGCGGGTGGCCACGGCCTGGAGCGGCTTTCTGAATGAGCATCTGAGCCAGGCGGCGCAGTTCACCTCATCGCGCATGTTGCTGTGCTGGCTGTGGTTCTTCATCGGCGTGCTCTGGCATTCGCGGACGAGCGCCTTGATCGCCCTGGCGGCCGTCGGGATGTGCATGGCCGGATCATCCTGGCTCCCGGTGTTTGGCGATCCGGCGTTTTCCATGAACGTGATCGTGCTGTTCCTGGCGCTCGGTGGTCACTATCTGCGGCTGAACATGAGAACGCTCGCCTGGACCGTGCTGGTCACCTTTGTGCTGGCGGCGCTGCACACGCCTTTGACGGAGGCGCTGCTGCGCGTGGGCCTGCTGCCGCTCAGCCTGCCTTTCAATGCCGGGCTGCTGGGCAGCACCGCATTCTTCGGCTGGCTGCATCGCCGTGGAACGCGGGATGAACGCGTCCCAACCGGACTGGCCGTCACCACCCCGGCACAAGTTCGCGAGGCCCTCGGGCGGGTCTGAGACGCAGCGGCGGCGGGGCCGTCATCAGCGGAGTCGTTTGCCGAAGTGGACCTCGAAGTAAACACCGAGTGATTCCACCAGCGCCCTGGCGAAGAGACGCTGGTTGTCCGGGCGGTCACGCACGTTGTTCCAGGGGCATTCGATCTGGATCGCGCTCACCGTGCCGCCGTTGCGCGAGCCGTGCGCGGCCACATCATAGACGCCGCTGAAGTAGCCGGCCATGAGGCCAGGATAAGCCTTGGACGGACTCGGCAGGCAGCGGGCGCCGTGACGCTCCAGCAGCCCGCCCAGGCTCTGTGGCCCCCGCAGCAATTGGGCGAAGGTTTGCGGCGAACGTTTGTCCAGATCGCGGATGCTGGTGGAGGCGATCAGCGCCGCGTCGGCGTTCAATTCGGCGTCGCTGGCCTTCAATTGCTCGGCTTTGACAAGATAGCCCAGCTCCACGCGCTGATCGATGTGGCGATGGCCGTGAATGTCGAGGAGCAGGCCCATGCCGTGCCTTTTCATCACGGCTTCGCAGGCTTTTCGTGCGCCGTCATGAAACCGGTGCCACGCCGCCTCCGCCGTGGGATCGCCCTGGGCCGCCTCCTTGATCTCGCGGTTGGGGTCCAGCTTCGTCCGATGCAGCCGGGAGATGATGGCGTGAGGTCTGCCGCCGAAGCGGGCCTCCATCTCCTCCATGATCATTTCAGAGAGCGGAATCGTGTTGGCGTCCATGCCGGTGACGCCGTAACGCCGGGCCAGCACGTTGTCAGGCTTCAGCATGCCGCCATGCGGGACGGTGAGGATGACGGGCAGCGTGCCGGGACGCACCTCGATGAATTCCTCCCGAGCCGGTGTCTGTGCGACAAGCGCCGTGGTGAGAAGAAGCAGGAAAAACGGAATGCGCATGGCGGCGGCAAGTGAAAGAGAGTTCGGGACGCCCTGCCACGTTTTTTTCCCGCCCATGATCCATCGTTCCGCCCTCCCGCTGCTGTTTTCCGTCTCCATCTGCTGTGCTGCCAACTGGCCCGAATGGCGCGGGCCATCGGCGCAAGGCCATGCGAGCGCTTCCGGACTGCCGGACACGTGGAGCGAGACGAGCAATGTGGCGTGGAAGACGCCGCTCCCCGGCCGCGGCCACTCCACACCGGTGATGTGGGGCGGCCAGATCTGGATGACCACGGCCATCGAAAAGGCGGCGACACCGGAGGAGACCCAGCGCCGCCTTGAATCGAACACTGGCGACCAGCCGCTCGTCGTTCTCTCCTCGGTGAGCCTGCATGCTCTCTGTGTGGATGGAAACAGTGGGAAGCTGCTGCACGACATCGAAATGCTGAACGTCAAAGACCCGCAGTGGGCGCACCAGCTCAACAGCTATGCCTCCCCGACGCCCCTGATCGAGGAAGGCCGTCTCTATGCCCATTTCGGCTCGTTTGGCACCGTGGCGCTCGACACCAAGACGCTGAAGCTGCTCTGGAAGAACGCGGAACTGCAAGTCATGCACGAAAACGGCCCTGGTTCCACCGCCGTGCTGTCCGGCGACCGTTTGATCGCCCACTTCGACGGCAGCGATCAGCAATTCATCGCCGCCTTCGACAAGAACACCGGCAAGCTCGCGTGGAAAACACCACGCAGCGGCGAAATGGACCCGCGTCCACAGCAAAGGAAGGCGTATGGCACGCCGCTCATCGTCACCATCAACGGCCAGCCACAGGTCGTCAGCTCCGCCGCCAACAACATCTACGGCTACCATCCGCAGACCGGCCAGGAGCTGTGGAAGATCCATTATGGCGAGCTCGGCTTCTCCATGTCCACCGTACCCGTCGCCGACGACCAACAGATCTATTTCAGCACCGCTTTCGGCAAATCAGCCGTCATCGCACTCAAACATGCCGGTGTGAAGACGCCTGAGGTCACGTGGAGAAACAACAAGAACGCCCCGAAGATGTGCTCGCCCGTGCTGCACGACGGCCTGCTGTTCTACATTGATGACGGCGGCATCGTGAGCTGCGTGGACACGAAAACGGGCGAGGCGCTCTACCGCGAACGACTGGGCGGCAAATTCAGCGCCTCACCGATCCTGGCAGATGGCAAACTTTACTTCTGCAGCCGTGAAGGCGTGGTGACGATCGTTCCTGCCGCGAAAGAATTCAAAATCCTCGCCCAGAACACCCTCGACGGCCCGATCATGGCCAGCCCCATCGCCGACGGCAGCGCCCTGTTCATCCGCACGGACAAGGCGCTGTACAAGATCGGGAAGTGACCCTTCGCGCATCTTGTTCCCAAATGAACATGATCCGCCGGTTCAGGTGATCGCAATCGAGTGACTACTAACACCCAACCCAACCGTCACGGATTCCCCGCCACCTGCGGCTCCGCGCGTCGATTCAGGAACTGGCGGCTCTTCACGATTTCGAGCACGGCGGCGGAGAAGTGGCCGTTTTGGGCTTTGAGCGAGGCCTGCATCTGCTGGAGGAGTTTTTTATCGCTGGGCAGGGTCTGGCGGCCGAGGGCGTAGCCGAGGAGCTTGCGGGTGAGCTGGGTGAGGAACTGGCTTTCGTTCTTCTTCAGGTAATCGCGCAGGCCGGTGAAGCCGGTGAACTTGCTGCCGTCGGTCATTTCGCCGGTGTCGTCGATCTTGCCGCCGGTGTCGTCGGTGGCGCGGAAGCGGCCGATGGGGTCAAAGCTCTCCAACGCGAAGCCGAGCGGGTCGATGCGCTCATGGCAGACGGCGCAGGCAGAGTCCGTGCGGTGCTGCATGAGGGCCTCGCGCAGGCTGGAGGGCTTGCTGGTTTCTTTGAGCTCCGGCACGTTCGGCGGTGGTGGTGGTGAGGCGATGCCGAGCACGACTTGATAAAGATAGTCACCGCGCACGACGGGGCTGGTGCGGTTCGGGCGGGAGGTCTTGGTCAAAATGGCGGCCATGCCGAGCAATCCGCCGCGATGATGCTGCGCGATGCCTTTGACCTCGCGAAAGTCGCCGCCGGTGACGTCGGGGATGCCATAGTGCTTCGCGAGGCGTTCGTTGAGGAAGGTGTAGTCGCCGCTGATGATGTCGGAGACGCTGCGATCATCCCGCACGAGATGCGCGAAGAACTCCACGGCCTCGCGTTGCATGTCGGCACGCAGTTCGGGCGTGAACTGCGGGAACTTCTTCTCATCGACAGTGCTCTTCTCGTCGAAGCCGTTGAACTTCAACCATTGCCCCGCGTATTCCTTCGCGAGCGCGGTGGCCTTTGGATCGCGCAACATGCGCTTTGTGTGCTCGGCGAGCACTTCGGGCTTCAGCAAGCTGCCATCATCGGCGGCTTTGCGGAGCTGCCAGTCCGGCAACGAGGCCCAGAGGAAGTAACTGAGGCGTGAGGCGAGCTCGTGAGCATTGAGCGGAACTTCGGTGGTCTTCGCGTCGGCGATGGGTGGCAGCGTCTCGGCCTTGAAGAGGAAATTTGGCGAGACGAGCACGCGCACGAGCACCTCACGCGCGGCGGACTCGCGGTCGAGCTCCTTCGCGCGGCTGGCGAAGTAGAGCGCATCGAGTTTTTTTGTCTCGTCCTCGGCGAGGGGCCGACGCCAGGCCTTCTTCGCGAACTCATGCAGGTGCCAGAGCAACGCGCCGTCGTATTCCTGCTGCTGCTGCTTGTTGAGGTTCGGAGTGGCGTTGTAGCCCCAGTCCTTCTTCATGGCGGCCAGCGTGTCCTTGTCCTGCTGGCCGAGGAGCTGGCCGAGCTGATCATCGCTGAAGTAATACACGGTGATGTTCGGCTTGCCGCCGCGGTAGAGATTGTTCGCGACCTCCTCCAGCCGGCGCTCGAACATGTCCGGGAAGGCGGTTTTCATCTTGTTGAAGTCGTTCATCGTCTCGCCGGACTTTTTCGTGCTGCGTTTCCAGATGGTGAGCACGCCGGGGATGATCTTCGTCACGTCGCGCGGCGTTCCCGTGGTCATGGTCCATTGGATGGTGGCCTCATCGACCTCGGGATTTTGCATGTCGAGGCGTGCGTGAGCCAGGAGCCAGTTCGCGCCTTCCGGCAAAGGCAGCGTCACGACCTGCGGCGCGGCAAAGGCGAGGACGTTTGGCTCGATGCTGCGACCGGGCTGCGGATGCTTGCCGTAAAGCGCCCGCGTCTTTTCCAATTCGGCGAGGCGGGCCTTGATGGCGTCGAGATTTGGTGGTGGCGGGTTCGCAGCGACTTGCTGACGCTTTTCTGCGAGCGCCTTGTCGAGCCAGGTCAGGTAATTGAGCTTCTGCTTGCCGATGTGGTAGTCGATTTGAGTCACGAGGGCGATGTCGCCTTTGTTGCCGTCGCCCGTGTCGCCAAAGCACAGGTGGACCTGCGTTTTGCCATTCACCGGGCCCTGCATCACATAGGGACGAATGCCGTCACTGTCCTGCTGCTGGCGCTGCACGCCGCTGCCGGGCTTCTTCGGGTTGTTCCAGCTCAGCAGATCGGCCTCGATGGCCTTGATGCGCTCGTGCGCGGTTTTTTCATCGGCGGGCAGCTCACGCCAAGGCACGCGCACGAGGTCGAGGTAGCGGCTTTTCGGCTCGGTGGAGTTCACGAGGTTCCACCAGTTGCTCAGGAAGTGAATGCTGAGCTTCATGTCCTTCGCGAGCTGGTCGAGCGGTGTTTTGGCATTCTTGTGCTTCCAGCAGGCGAGCATGTAATCACCCTCGCGCATCGGATCGAAGTCCTTTGGCAGGTGTAGCGCGGCCTTCTGCTGATACCACACGTAGAGACCCTGCTGCGCCTGTGCCTTCACCTGCTCTGGTCCACGCAGGCCGATGCGCTGCGGATGAAACACGATGCCCGTGCCCGGCATGATCGTGGCGTGGTCGGCGAGTTTCCGCGCGGCACCGAAATACTTGTCGATGGCCGCCGGGCTCATGAAGAGCACGTCGCCCGTGTTGGTGAAGCCTTCGCCACCGCCGCCGTCGGTTTGGAATTCTTTCGCCAGCGCGTAGTCGCGGCCGGTGAGGTCGCGGAGGGTGTTGTCATACTCCGCGTTCGTGAGGCGGCGCATCGTCACCGGGCCCGGGTCGCCGGATTTAGCCTCCGCGAGCACGTCGAGGTTGTGCTGCACCCAGCCGGTGATGCCGGCTTTTTCCTCGGAGGTGAGCTGCTTGGCCTTTCGCGGCGGCATGTCGCCATTGTCGATGGTGTCCTTCACATCGGACCACAGCTTGAAATTCACCGGCACATCCGGATTCGCGGCGAACTGCTTCAAATCGATGTCGCCCTTCATTTTGTCCGCGTTGTGGCACTCGTAGCATTTGGCGGCGAGCATGGACTCCACCTGTTTCCAATCAGGTGCGGCGGAGAGGCTGGACGCGGCAACGACAAATCCAGCCAAGGCGAGGTGGCGAGTGTTCAGGGGCATGTTTGGGGGATTGGGGGGCGGCTTTGATACGCCTTCCCGCCGTTTATTCCATCAGCGGCTTCCGTTCCGATTTTGCGCTTTCCTGCGCAGGTATTCGTGCGAAAGCAAAATGGCCGGAGAACCGTAGTTTTATCACCCCCCAATGAACTCTTTCCATTCACATCATGCTCCGGATCTGGAGCATGCGTTCCTCACGCGTCGCCAGATGCTGCAACGCGTCGGCATGGGTTTTGGCTCGATGGCGCTCGGCTCGCTCATGAACGGGCAGGCTGGCGCGGCGACGATGGACCCGATGGCGCTGAAAAAGCCGCACCATGAGCCGAAAGCGAAGCGCGTGGTGCATTTCTTCATGAACGGCGGCCCGTCGCAGGTGGACACCTTCGACCCGAAGCCGATGCTGGACAAATACGACGGCAAACCGCTGCCGAACGTGCTCAAAACCGAGCGGCCGACCGGCGCGGGCTTCAAATCGCCCTTCCAGTTCCGCAAACGGGGCCAGTGCGGCCTCGAGGTGAGCGAGATCTTCGATAAGGTCGGCGAATTCGCCGACGACCTTTGCGTGATCCGCTCCATGCACGCAGACGTGCCGAATCATGAGCCCTCGCTCGGTTTGATGAACAGCGGTGAAGGCCGTCTGAACCGGCCGACACTCGGTTCATGGGTCACCTACGGCCTGGGCAGCGAAAATCAGAACCTGCCGGGTTACATCGCGATGTGTCCGGGCGGCATGCCCACGCGGCGCACGAAGAACTGGCAGTCCTCCTTCCTGCCCAGCGCCTATCAGGGCGCCTACATCAACACCGAGGACACCCGCGTCGAGAAGCTGGTGGAGTTCATCCAGAACGGCTCGCTTGATTTGAAACAGCAGCGCCGCCAGCTCGACCTGCTCCAGGAGCTGAACCAGCGTCATCTGGTGCAGCAGGATCGCGACCAGCAGCTTGAGGCCCGTGTGCAAAGCTACGAACTGGCCTACCGCATGCAGATGGAGGCCACGGACGCCTTTGACATCATGAAGGAGCCTGAATCCGTGCGGAAGATGTATGGCGATCACGCCTTCGGCCGCCAGTGCCTCATCGCCCGGCGTCTGCTGGAGCGTGGCGTGCGTTTCATCCAGCTCTGGACCGGCGCAGGCCAGCCGTGGGACAATCACGACGAAATTCTCGAGCACCGGAAGCTCGGCCAGCAGACTGACGGGGCCATGGCCGCGTTCATGAGCGATTTGAAGCAGCGTGGCCTGTGGGACGAGACCCTCATGATCTGGGGCGGCGAATTCGGCCGCACACCTGCCGTGGAACTGCCGACACCCGGCTCAAACGCGGGCAAACAGCACGGTCGCGACCACAATCACTACGGTTTCACGATGTGGATGGCCGGCGGTGGTGTGCGTGGCGGATACACGCACGGCGCGACGGACGAATTCGGCTTCCAGGCCACGGAAAAGCCGGTCCACGTCCATGATTTGCACGCCACGATCCTGCAACTGCTGGGATTCGATCACGAAAAGTTCACTTATCGTTACGCGGGCCTCGATTTCCGCCTGACCGGCGTGAACGAGTGCGGCGTGGTGCGGGAATTGCTGGCTTGATGACGTCGGAAAGCCGGCCCTTGCCCGCTTGCAAGGCTGGCCCTCACGTTTAAAGTCGCGCCCTCATGCATCGAAAAATCCTCCTCGCCCTGGCCGTGCTGGCGGCTGTCTTTGTGACGATGAATGTCACCGCCCACGCCCAGCAGCCCGCGCCCGCGCCGACTGTCACCACTGCGGCAGCCCTGGAGGAAAATCCGTATGCCGATGCGCTGACTTTCGATGGTTTCGTGCGTCGCACGGGCGTGATGGCTTATCCGTTGATCGGCCTGTCGATGGTGGCGTTCTTCATGATCGTGCTGTTCACCTTCACGGTCCGCCAGGGCACGGTGGTGAGCGATGCGTTCATGAACTCGGCCGATGCCTTGATCCGCAAGCAGGATTACCTCGGCCTGTTGGCCGTGTGCAACCGCCGCAACGAATGCATCGCCCGCATCACGGCCAAGACGCTGGACTTCGCCACGCGCAATCCGACCGCGAGCTTCGAGGAGGTGAAGGAAGTGACCGAGGCGGAAGGCAACCGTCAGTCGAGTTTGCTGCTGGCACGGATCGCCTATCTCGGCGACGTCGGTGCGGTGGCTCCCATGCTCGGCCTGCTCGGCACGACGCTGGGCATGATCACGACCTTCCATGAGATTTCCGGCAAGGGGGTCGGGGGCTCGAACCAGCTCGGTCTGGCCCAAGGCGTGTCCGAAGCGCTGCTGTGCACAGCTTCCGGCCTCGTGATCGGCATTCCGGCGCTCATCTTCTACGCGATCTTCCGCGGCAAGGTGAACCGCCTCATCTCCGAGATGGAAGCCGCGACGACTCATCTCATGGCCCTGCTGGCGGTGCAATACAAACGCGCCGCACGCGCTGTGGCCGGAAACTGACCGGAACTCCCAACCCGACGCCGCGATGAACTTCCGCAAACAGCACTCCATCGAGCCCACGCCCATGCAGCTTGCGCCGCTGGTCGATGTGCTGTTCCTGCTCGTCATTTTCTTCGCCGTGACCTTCCAGTATGCGAAGGAGGAACAGGTGATGGATGTCAGCGTTCCCGCCGCCGAGGAGGGGAAGGAGAAGGAGTCCCGCAACGTCGGCGAGATCATCATCAACATCAAAAAAGACGGCGAGGTGATCGTGAACGGGCAGAAGTTCACCACTGACGAGTTGCTGGTGAAGCTGAAGAACATCGTCGCCCTCTACAAGGACCAGGCCGTGATCCTGCGTGGCGATGAGATCACGGATTACGCGCACGTGATCAAGGTTCTCGACACCTGCCAGAAGGCCGGGATCTGGAACATTGCCTTCGCCACACGCAAACCGGATGCCGACCAGCCGGTCGCACCGAAGTGAGATGATTTTCTCCGAGCCTCCAACCGTCTCACGACCCCGCATGCGCCGATTTGTTTCTTCCCTTTGTTTTCTCGCCACGTTCCCTGTCGTGGCCCAGGAGGCTCCCAAACGCGCCCTGCGTGTCGAGGACGACGCGCCCGTGCCGAAGGCGATTCCGGTGAATCCTTCCCAGCCGCCGAAGGCCATGCCCGTGCTCGATGATCCGAAGGACCGGCCGGCACCGCCCCGCACGAAGGGCCCGGACGATGACATGTTTGACTTCGCCACCCTGGCCTACGACCGTCAGGAGTGGGGCATGGCGGCGCAGAGCTACGCCAAGTATCTGCAACAATACCCGGCAGGCAGGCAGGTGCCGGACGCACTCTTCCGCATCGGCGAGTGCTACATGAAGCAGAACCAGCTCAAGCAGGCCGCTGGCTACTACGAGGAAGTCGTGAACCGCTATCCGGCCAGTGAAGGCGCTCCCTCCGCGGCCTACCGTCTCGGTGCGATGCGTTTCAATGAGTCGAAGTTCGCCGAAGCAGCGAAGCATTTCGCCTTCAGCGAGACGAAACACAAGAGTTCGCAGGTCAAACTGGCCTCCGCTTACAACAAGAGCCGCGCCTATGAGATGGCGGGGGAGAAGGACAAGCAGATCGCCGCGCTGAACAGCGTGATCGCCGTCAAAACCGACAATCCCTACCGCGAGACCGCCCTGCTCACGCTCGGCAGCCTCTATCTCGGCCAGGACAACAAGGCGGAGGCGCTGCCCATCTTTGACGAACTGGTCAAAACCAGCGCCGACCGCGCCATCGTGGCCGAGGCGTCCATCCGTGCCGCGGTGCTCTTCGCTGAGCTGAAGAAACCGGAAGAGTCGATCGCGATGTTTGAGAAGGCGCTGCGCATGCCGGAGACCAGTGAGCAGAACCGCGGCATCGCCCTCGTCGGCATCATTCAGGGCACCTACGCCAAGGGCGACTACGACGGCGTCATCGATTACTACAACAAGAACTCCGAGGTCCTGCCTCCGGGCGCCTCACGCGCGAAGATGCTGCTGCTCGTCGGTCATGCGTATCGCATGCGCAAGAGCTACGCCCGCGCCGTGGAGGTGTATTTGCTGATCGAGCAGTATCACGCCGACACCGAGGAGGCCTTCGAGGCGGGCTACTGGAAGCTGTACTGTTTCTACCTGCTCAACGACCGCGATCTGGGTGATTTCGCCACCGCGTTCATCAACCGTCACGCGCAGAACCACGCCACTCACGAGTTTCTGTCGCTTGCCCGCCTGATCCGCGCCGACTTTTACTTCAACAGGAGCGAGTTTCAGCAGGCAGCGCTCAGCTACAACGAAGTCGTCATTGAAAAACTGCCGGAGAAACTGCGTCCAGGCACGCTCTTCAACATGGGCTGGGCGCAGGCCGAGGCCGGCCGGCATCAGGAGGCGGTGGGCACCTTCACCCGCTTCATCAATGAGTATCCGCAGCACGAATACCTGCCGAAGGCCTACGCCCGCCGCGGCCTCGCGAACCGGGACGCCCGCGATCTCCCGAAGGCGAAGGCCGACTTCGAGTTCGTGACCAAGGAGTTTCCGAAGTCCGACGCGTGCGAGATGTCCTGGCTGCATCTGGGCTTCATCGCCATGGAACAGAAGGACCCGAAGGCGACGGTGAATGCCTTTGAGACGCTGCTGAAAAAGTTTCCCACGACCACGGCCGCGGCGCAGGCCTACTACGGCATCGGCCGGGGCTACTTCGACCAGAAAATTTACGACAAGGCCGTCCCCGCGCTGCGCCGCTCCATCGAGCTGGACAACAAGACTTACCTCGAGAAATCCAGCCAGATCATCATCCTCTGCGACTACGCGCAGCAGAATGCCGACAATCTGTCCAAGACCATCGACAGCTATCTGGCTGCAAAGCCCGATGGCCAGGTGCCGCCCAACATCCTGAAGTGGCTCGGCCTCAAGCTTTACAGCAACAGCGACTTCAAACGCGCCGCACGCTTCCTCGAACTGGCAGTGACGCCGCAGAATCCTGAAAACACCGAGCCGGTGGTGTGGAACTACCTAGGCATGGCCCAGCTGGAGAACCGCCAGTTCGATGCCAGCATCCAGGCCACCGAAAATTATCTCAAGTCCAACCCCGACGCCGCGTCCAGCGCCCGGGCCCAGCTCACGAAGGGCAAAGCTCTGCTCGGCAAAGGGGAGTTCGATCAGGCCGACCAAGTCGCGCAGCAGGCGCTGCAGGTGGTGAAAGACGGCAAGTTGCAGGCCGAGCTGCTCATCCTCGAAGGCGACATCTTCTCCGCGCAAGGCGACAAGCTCGCCGCCGACGGTCAGAAAGAGGCTGCCGTGGAGAAATGGAAGGCCTCAGCGGCCAAATATGCCGTGCCAAGCCAGTTCTACGAAGACCCCGACGTGACACCCGATGCGCTCTACAAGGCCGCCAAGGCCTTGCAGAAGGCTGGGGATCAGCCGTCTGCGGAAAAAATGCTCCAGCAGCTTCAGAAGCGGTATCCGAAGTATCAGCCGAAGGAGTAGGCGCAGAGATCTGAAACGGCCTGCTTGGCGGAAGTTCGACACATTCGTGTGAGGCGGAGCGAAACCAGCACGGTTCGGCCGTTCTTGCTCGATGTCATGACTCCATCACCCGTCCGCACGTTTGCCGAAGGCGTTTTGATCGACCAGCCGTGGGGAAAACTCACATGGCTGGCCTCGCGTGACTTGGGAAACTCCACGACGATGACTTTCGGCCGCGTGACCATCCCCGCAGATCAGACAAATCCGCGTCATCGTCATCCGAACTGCGATGAAATCCTGCACCTGCTGTCTGGACGGCTCGAACACAGCATCGGTGACGAAAAATTCCTGCTCCAGCCTGGCGACACGATCTCGATCCCGGCTGGTCAGTGGCACAATGCGCGTGCATTGGACGGCGTGGACGCGGAGATGGTGATCTGCTTTTCGTCGGCGGACCGGGAGACGGAGTTTGCGGCCTCGTTTCAGGCCGCGGGTGTGTGCAAACCGTAGGCTTTTACGATTTTGGCGTCTTCGCCTCCAAGATTCCAAAGACTGCGCGTGGTGATTTTGAAACCGCACTCTGAAATTACCTTTTGAAGTCGCTCGCCCCGGAAAACACAAATCGTAACCAGAGCATGGCCTCCAGCATGCGTGATCAAAGCTTTGATGACGGGAAAAGGCCGCCGGCAGAAACGCATTTCAACGACCTGATCCGGTGTGAATGCGATCTTTGCTCCAAGAGTGCGTAGTTCGATGTGACCAGACCGGTAAAGAAATGCTCCAAGGGGCCAAGTTCCCTGAGCCAGTATTGTCGGCGTCCAAATCGATATGGAGCACCTCCAAAAAGAAGGGTGGGACTCCGTGTTCATAATCAGCTTATCCCTTCGTCACCACCTCATCCAGATTCATCACGAGGTTCGCCACCATCGTCCACGCGGCGAGTTCGGCGGGGTTGAGTTTGTCGTCAGGCTTCGATTCGCCGTAGGTGATGGCTTTTTTGGCCTCTTCAGGCTTCGCGGTGTAGGCAGCGAGGTGTTTTTCGAAGGACTGGCGGATGATCTCGGCTTCCTGCGCTGAGGGGAAACGGCCGGTGGAGCTGCGGAACAGCGCGGTGATGCGTGCGTCGGTGCCGGTGTTGGTTTGCATCACGCGCTGGGCGAAATTCCGCGCGGCTTCGAAGAACTGCACGTCGTTCATCAGCGTGAGCGCTTGCAGCGGCGTGTTGCTACGCTCACGGCGCAGGCAGTAGCTCTCACGATTCGGCGCATCGAACGAAGTCATGTTCGGCGGCGGGGCGGTGCGCTTCCAGAAGGTGTAAAGGCTGCGGCGGTAGAGCGATTCGCCGTGATCCTGGATGTAGTTCTTCGTGTTGCTGCCCCCGAAAGCGACCGGTTCCCAGATGTTCTCCGGCTGGTAGGGCTTCACGCCTTTGCCACCGATTTTTGGGCTGAGCAATCCGCTCACGAACAGTGCCTGGTCGCGAACCACCTCAGCATCGAGGCGGAAACGCGGCCCGTGGGCCAGGAGACGGTTTTCCGGGTCCTGCGAACCGGCGGATGAGAACTGCGCACTCTGCCGGTAGGCATGCGACGTCACGAGCATCTTGACGAAGGACTTCATGTCCCAGCCGCCTTCGCGGAAGGTCACGGCGAGCCAGTCGAGCAGTGCCGGATGGCTCGGCGGCTCGCCCTGGGAGCCAAAGTCGTTGCTGGTTTTCACCAGTCCGATGCCGAAGAACTGCTGCCAGAGGCGGTTGACCTCCACGCGGGCCGTCAGTGGGTGCTGCGGGCTGACAAGCCACTTGGCGAGGTCGATGCGCGTGTATTTGTCCTGCTTCGGCAGGGCGGGGAAAACGGCGGGCGTGCCATGGGTGACCTTGTCTTTCGGCTTGTCGTATTGGCCGCGCTCCATGACGAAGCTGTCCCGGGGCTGCGGAAGGTCGGCCATGATGAAGGTGGCGGGGATCACATCCTCCAGCGCCTTCTTCTTGGCTTCGAGCGCCAGTTTCTCTGCCCTGGCGCCTTCCACTACCTCGCGGGCGCCTTGGTATTCATTTTCAAACCACCACTCCTTCAGGCGTGCGACTTCCTTCTCCGGCCATTCGACGGCTTTCTTCCCACGGACGAGCGTCTGCAGGTCGTTCGGCAGTCCTTCGATGCGCCGGCCCTGGCTTTTCTCCGTCCACACCGCCCACGACCACTGCGGATCCTTCGCTGGATCGACGCGTGAGCTCATGGCGAGGTGGTCCCAGCTCACTGTGCCGCCAAACTGGGTGAAGGCATAGCCGGTGACCTTCGCGCCGGGCTTGAGGCCGAGTTTGTCCGCCGTGACTTCGAGTTTCACCCATTTTCCGGCCTCCGGCAGATTCCCAACGCGCACACGCTCCGGCGTGCGCACTTTGCCAAAGGGGATGGCACCCTCTTCACCCCACACGGCCCGGTGGTTCCAGCCTGCGGTATGGAATTGCAGCATGACGGCCTTCGGCGGGTTCTTGGCGTCGATGAAGCACTGCACACTGAACTTTCCGTTCGGTGGAATCGTGAAGCTGCCGCCTGCGGAGAAGAAATCCTGCGACACGCCGGTCGCGGTTCGGGTCAGAGCCGCGTTGCCGCTGAAGACGGGCCCTTTGTCCTTGGTCACAATCTGCGTCGGGTGGCCGCCGCTCGATTCGACGTTCGCCTTTGGCGGGAAAGCATCTTCAAACCAGACCACTTCGCTGGTTTGAACCGGTGGCGGCGGATTCACGGTCGAAGGATCGACGTAGTTCAGGGATTTGATCGACTCACGGATCTTCGTCTGCGTCGCGGCGATCTTCTGCTCGAAATCGGTGAGTTGTTTCTTCTGCTCGTCGGTGCTGAGTCGCAGCGTCGGTGGGGTCAGCAGGATGTTGCCGTCCATCGCCGGGTCGGCGGCGCTGTTGAAGAAGGCATACATCGAATAAAACTCCTTCTGCGAGATCGGGTCGAACTTGTGGTCGTGGCACACGGCGCAGCCCGCCGTGAGGCCCAACCACACCGCCATCGTCGTTTCTGTGCGGTCTACGGCGTAGCGGAAGATGAATTCCTCATTGATTGATCCGCCTTCGCTGGTGGTGACGTTGCAGCGATTGAAGCCGGAGGCGATTTGCTGGTCCACCGTGGCATTCGGCAGGAGATCGCCCGCGAGCTGCCAGAGCGTGAACTGATCGAAGGAGAGGTTCTGATTGAACGCACGCACCACCCAGTCGCGATACGGCCACATGCTGCGCTCGTTGTCGAGGTGGAGACCATGGGTGTCGGCGTAGCGGGCCGCATCCAGCCACTGGCGGCCCATGTGCTCGCCATAGCGCTCGGACTTCAACAGGCGGGCGACGACTTTTTCATAAGCGTCCGGGCTCGTGTCGGCGAGGAAGGTGTCGATCTCGGCCAAAGTCGGCGGCAGGCCGGTCAGATCGAGCGTCACACGGCGGATCAGCGTCTCCTTGGACGCTTCGGGGGCCGGCGAAAGCCCTTCCTCGGCCAGACGAGCTTGGATGAAGGCATCAATCGGATTGCGGATCGGCTGTGACGCGGTCGTCTTTGGCACTGCAGGCTTCACCGGCGTTTCAAAGCTCCAGTGCTTCTTGTATTCCGCGCCTTCCTTGATCCAGCGCTTCAGGATCTCGATCTGCTCCGGTTTGACCTTCTTGTGCGTGTCCGGCGGCGGCATCACCTCGTCCTCATCGGTCGAAACGATGCGTTGGATGATCGTGCTGAGCTCCGGACTGCCCGGTTTCACGGGAAACTGGCCGTCGATGGCCGTGAACGCGCCCTCCGGCACATCGAGGCGCAGATCGGCCTTCCGCTTCTTCGCATCGAAGCCATGACAGGCGAAGCAGTTGTCACTGAGGATCGGCCGGATGTCGCGATTGAAGTCGAGCTTGCCCGCGGCGGAGGCAGTGAGCGGTAGGACGGCCAAGGCGAGTGAAAGGCGGCAGTTCATGGGGGACACGGAAAACGTCCCGAAGACAGCGTGGCTTTCCGTTCACCGTCGCCTGGAGGTTCTGACATGGCGGGACTCCAGCGCTTTCAGGGCACCTCTTGATCCACCGAGCTTGGGCCACAGCATTGATCCAAAAAGCAGCACAACTCCGGCCCCAAGGAACCACCAGCCCAGGGTCAAAGAGCTCGTGGCGTCGCTCATGCCTTGCGCGACGAGACCGAGCTTCTGCATCGTCACATCCTGCGTGTTCTCCCCTGACAGGCGTGCCGCACTGACACTGCCGCCGAGAACCACACAGCCTCGCAGGCGCAAGACCACGCCGATCAAGAGGAGGAAGATGGCTGTTTGTTTCATCGGTGGCTTGCCGGTGATCAATGGAAGCAATAGCCAGTGACATGGAAAAACACCGGCGCGGCGAAGCTGAGGGAGTCCATGCGGTCCATGAAGCCGCCGTGGCCGGCGATGGCGCCGCCCCAGTCCTTCACGCCACGGTCACGTTTGATGGCAGACATCACCAGGCCACCGGCGAAGCCCATCGCCACCACGAGCGCGGCCATCGCGGCGGCCTCCAGCGGTGAGAAAGGCGTGGCCCACCACAATCCGGCTCCCAGAGCCACCGTGGTGAGGCCGCCGCCGATGAAGCCCTCCCATGTTTTGCCCGGACTCACGGTCGGGGCGATCTTGCGTCTGCCGCAGGTCTTGCCCCAGACGTATTGCATGACGTCGCTGAGTTCGACGATGGCGACGAACCAGAAGAGCAGCTTGGCGTTTTGCCCATGCAGCGCCGGCAGGTCGAGCCACAGGATCGCTGGTGCATGGCTGATGCAATACACGCAGATCATGAGCCCCCACTGGATCTTCGCTGTGCGCTCCAGGAAGCGATCGCAATCTCCGGACAAGACCGTCCGCAGCGGAACAAACAGGAAGGCATAGACCGGGATGAGGATCAGGAACATGCCATACCAGTGCGTGGCCAGATAATAGTAGTGCAGCGGCGTGATGATGAAGAAGACCCAGAACAGCGTGCGGTGGTCCCCCGTTTTGGTCGGCGTCAGCGTGATGAACTCACGCAACGCCATGAACGAGATGAAACCGAACAGGATCGTGGTGCCCAGGTGTCCTGCCGCCAGCGCTCCCGCAAACACGAGCACCATCAACCACCAGGCGTTGATGCGCGCGTTCAGGTTGGCGATGGTGATCTTTGCCGCGTCGCCCGTCGCCCGTTTTGCCAGCAAAAATCCAATGACGGATGCAATGACGAGCAGCGCGAGGGTGCCGCCGAAGAGCTGGAGGAGGGCGGGGTCGTCGGGAGTCGAATGGAACGATGCCATCGCATGCTCATAGCACAGGCAGGTGTCACGGCCAATCCCGAAGGAGGAGGTCGGCATCGTTCTCGACTTCCCGCCGCCCGCCTGTCATGCTTCCGGGCATGAGATGGTTTGCAGTCCTGTTTGTCGCCAGCATGTGCGCTCCAGACATCAGAGCGCAGGGGAGGGCGCTACCTGCGCGTGAGTTTTTAACCAAGCTGGAGGAGGCACGGGCCGCGATTCGCTTTGAGGACCGGTTGCGCACACATGAAGCCGCGCTCGACGCCATCTTGGAGTCAGACGCCGCCGCGTTGGAGGCCGTGCTGGTGCTCTGGAACCAGAGTGATGAGTTCTATCAGCGGAATGTCTTCGCGAGGATGGCCTGGACTTGTCTGGCGCAGATCGACACCATCCGCGCCTTGAAACTGCTGGAAAACGCCGGCAACGAGGAGGCTTTCAATGAAGGTGCGCGTGAGGTGTGGGCGGAGATCGCACGCACTGATCCCGCGCGCGCCTACATCGCCGCGCAGAGCTTTGCGCCCAAGCGCGAGGATCAGCATGAGCGAAAATGGCTGGTGCAGCATATCATGCAGGCGGTCGGCGGGACGTGGTTCCGCGCGACCGGATTGGCGACTTTGAAACGGCTGCCCACGCTTTCTCATCCCGACCTCATGGCCACGGCAGTTTTTCACGGCTGTGTGAGCGAGGCAAAGACGGCGGAGCAGAAGATCGCGCTGCTGGACCGGTTCTGCGGCGATGAAAAGCCGGTCATTGAGGAAAACCACATCAAATCTCCCGACTTCTGCGAAGAACTCGTTGAATCCGCCGCGCTGGCCGATCTGCCGGGCACGCGTGCATGGATCGAGAAGCGCTTTCCGCCAGGAACGAAGCGACCGAGCAACCGCGAGCGTGACTGGCACATTGAGCATGCCCGGCGCGCCTTGTTTCGTGTCTGGAAGGAGCAGGACGCACTTGAGGCGGCGGATTGGTTCATCACCCAGCAACATCGTGATGAGGGTTCCGACTCTGCTCATGCCATGTATCTCTGCGCTCTGGCGCTGGCGGGCGAAGATCTCGAAGAACTGCCCGCCGCGCTCGCCTGGATGGAAAAACAGGCTCGGCCGCAGGATCGTGTTTCAGCGCTCGTGAACTTCCTGGATGATGATTTCGGTGACCATGTCGTCCTGCGGCAGTCACGACAGACGATTGCGGCCTGGCTGGCGAAACGCCCGATGGCCGAGCGCGAGGCCGTGGTGCTGGCGGCGGCCAAGGAGTACATCCGCCTTCAGTCGAAAGACGACTTCCTGCCCACCGTCTTCCCGAATGTGGCGAAGCAGCGCGAGATGGGAGGACGATTGGAAAAAATCACCGGGTCTCCGAGTGATTACGCGGGGAATTCATTCATGCTGCGCGCGTTCGATCTGCCGCCTGTTCGCAATAAAACGATTGTTGTGAGTGTTGAGGAGGCCAATCACAGCCGAGAACTGGCCCGTCTGCATGAACTGGCGCGAACAGCCGTCGATCCATCGAAACGGAGAGAAGGGCTGGAGGCGTTGAAATGGATGAAATCGGCCTCACCGGATGAAATTCGGCCTGTTTTGCTCGCCCGCCTGCAAAATCACGAGATGGACTGGTTTTCCGAGGATCTGCTCAGCGCCTGGGTGCTGCAGGACTGGCGCGCCTGTGAGGCTTTCGCGATGAACGCGCCGTTTTCGGTCGAGAAACGCGACGGCATGCTCATCCATATTTTTTGCGAAGCCGCGGAACTTCATCCTGACGCGGTGCTTGCACGTCTGCGCGAACTTCTTCAAAGCAAGGTGCTCGTCCAAGCCGCGCTGGATCGCAGCGCGAGCTTTTCGCGGGTTTCCTGGAAGACCATCTACTACGGGGACATGATCACGCACAGTCTCGCACGCGGACTGCTGCGTCAGGGAGACATGCAGGCCTTCACCACGATCCAGACGCTGCCTGTCGGCTGGCAAGGCGGCCCGCTTGAGGTGCTGGGGGAAAACTTCACCACAGTCGAATGCGGCAGTACTGTGCTCGATCATTTGGAACGCCAAGAGAACGCGGAGAGACAACGTCACCCGGACGTTGCGTGGGCCTTTGACTATGAGGTTCGTCCCGTTCTCGGGCGTCTGACCTCCATTTCGCCGGAAGATGCGGTGAAATGGCTCGAAGCCCGTCCTGAGAAGCTGGGCGAGCATGATGACATGAACAGCCTGGTGCATCGGGTGCATTCGGTGTGGCGCGAGAGCGATCCAAAGGCTGCGGATGCCTGGATGGAACGCCTGCGCCGCGAACATCCAGCGAGGAAGGCTGATCCGGCGGTTCCGGTGCGGAGAGGCGACGCGGCGCCGCTTCAGCCGAGGCGTTGACTGGATTCGTCGCAGGACGGGCATTGACAGGGAGGGGATTCCATCGCTAGACAGAGCACACTTTTTCCTCCCGCATGAACCTGCCGAACCAACTCACTGTCGCCCGTCTTGTGCTGACGGCGGTGTTTGTCGTGTGTTTTTACCTGCCGGTTGCGCATCACCTCACGATCGCGGCGCTGGTGTTCGGTGTGGCATCGATCACGGACTATTTCGACGGCCGCATCGCCCGGGCACGCGGCATCGTGACGAATTTTGGCAAGCTGTTCGACCCGCTGGCAGACAAGATCCTGATCGCAGCCGCCTTCATCCTGCTGGTGGAGCGGGGGGACCTGCCGGCCTGGGTCGTGGTGGTGATGCTGGCGCGTGAGTTTTTCGTGACTGGCATCCGTCTGATCGCGGCGGGGCAGGGGGCCATCCTGGTGGCGGAGAGGCTGGGCAAGCACAAGATGTTCTGGCAGATTCTCACCGTGAGCTGGTTCCTGGTGAAAGAGGCCAGCGTGGAACCCTTGTTCAGCTTCGCGAAGCCGTTTTATGCCACAGCGCCCGGCTGGGTGGCGGACGTCATCATTTATTTCACCACGCTGCTGACCCTGGTTTCCGGCTTCAGCTATTTCTGGAAAAACCGCCAGCTCTTCAACGACGCCTGATCTTCGCTTCAACGCCATGACTGCTGAACAACAAATCGCCGCCCTCGGACTCACACTGCCGCCCGCACCCCCACGCGGCGGTGTTTACAAGCCGGTCGTCATCGTCGGCAACATCGCGTATGTCTCCGGCCACGGGCCCTACTTGGGGGACGGTGAGTATCTGTTGGGGCGGGTTGGCGATGCTTTGGACCTCGAAGCGGGCAAAGCGGCCGCTAAACAGACCGGACTGGCCCTGCTGGCGACGCTGAAGAGCGAACTCGGCAGCCTCGACCGCGTGAAACGCGTCGTAAAATTGCTCGGCATGGTGAACAGCACGCCGGATTTCCCCGACCACCCCAAGGTCATCAATGGATGCAGCGAGTTGTTTGCGCAGGTTTGGGGCGAGGAGAACGGCATCGGCGCACGGAGTGCGGTGGGCATGGGATCGCTGCCGGGGAACATCGCCGTTGAGATCGAAGGCATCTTCGAACTGCATTAAAAAAACCTGCGCCGTTGCCAGCGCAGGTTTGTGTCGAGGTCTGGTGACAGTGTCGGGTCAATACCACATCGAACCGATGCCAAAGCCGGTTCCCCAGCCGTAAGGCTGGCCGAAGCCATACGATCCGCCCCAAGGACGGTAGCTGTAGCGGCTGTAGTACGGCGTGCGGCCATAGAACGGGCTGCTGTAGTAGCGGTTCGAGAAGTACGGATGGCTGTAGTAGGAGCGGGAATACGGCGCACGATAGCCCGTGTTCGAGTAATACGAGCGTCCGTAATAAGGGCCTCGGTTCGTGTAATAATAGCGGTCGCCATCAGCACCAATGGCGCTGCCGACGAGGCCACCTAGCACACCGCCGACGACGGCCCCCTGCACGGGATGACGTCGATTGACCAGGCTGCCGAGGAGCGCACCACCAGCAGCACCATAGACTGTGCCGGCACGTTGGTTCGGGCCAGCACCGTAGTAGCCGTTGTAGTACGGGTAGGCGCATGAACTCAGGGTGAGTGACACGCCGACCAGCGCCAGCACGGCAAGTCGAAGAGATTTCGTTTTCATGATGGGTGAATGAAGGACGAGCAGAAGTAGCTCATCAATTGTTCGACTTTGGCAATGCCGAAAGATTCATTCACCCCAGGAATAATTCCCCGTGCATGGAGTGGCTGTGATTATTATGAATCACGCCGCATTCAGGGGCTCAGAACGCGATGATCTGGAAAGGCATGCTGTCCCTGATTTTCTTTTCGGGAGGCGTGCTCATCAGCTTTTCGAACTGGCGTGCCCATTCGCGGATGGCGTATTTCGCCTGGCCTGTGGGAAACACCTCCTGCGGAAAAAAGATGAAAAGGGTCTTGGCCTCTTCCTTGTCAGCGAATTCGAAGAACGACTTGCCTGTCTTCGGCTCGACAAGCATGCCTTCGATGGCGATGACGCCGCGGGCCGGTTTGGCGATCAAATCACCCACCATCGGCAGGGTCACAAGGTCCACCGCCTCACGTGCGAGGAGGCCGGTCATGGTGTTGGGCTCCCACTCGAAGATGGAGAGCTTCAGCGTCATCGCATCCTTTCCCGGCTCCTCCGCCACGCTGAAACGCGACTTCTTGTCATGCTTGAACGCGCTGATAAACTTCTCCCGCGCATACTCGGCAAGCAAGGCCATTTTCTTGTCACGCCGTTCCTCGCTGAACTCCAGCTTGGTCAGTTTCTGCTTCATCGGACGCAGGTGCTCGGTGACCACGGGGGCGATGTGGATGCGCTTCACCTCGGCGGCGGCCTTTTGCACGCGCTGGTCCGGGTTCCACCAGTTCCCGAGAAAGGGAGAGCGTTTCCTGTCCTCTTTCAATTCGGAGCCATGGGGCAGGAACGAGGTGGGTTTCACCTCCACGGCAGCTACCACGCTCTTGGCGGTGCGGCAGGAGATCATCATCCAGGGTAGGAACAAAAGGACGGCAGCTCGTGTCAGTGTCATGGGTCGGGCGGTTTGGATACGTGCGAGGGTGGGAGTTGGCAAATATTTCACATCTGTCCTCTGTGGCGCTGCGCGCTTCATTCCGGCACAAACTTGCCCGCATCATTTGACCGGTCATGCCGGGGTGTTAGCTTTCCGGCCTTCCGTTCCCGTTTCGGGGCATTCCGCCTCGCTTTCAGGGACGTTTTTCTCCTCTTATGGCATGGCTTTCATCTCTCGGCGCCTTTGGTGAGGCGCTCCGTTTCATCATCCTCATTCTGGAGGTGATCCTCGTGTTCAACCTCATGATTGTCGTCCATGAGTGGGGCCATTTCCTCGCCGCACGCTGGCGCGGGCTGAAGATCGACAAGTTCTACATCTGGTTCGGGAAGCCCCTCTGGAAAAAGACCATCAACGGCGTGGAATACGGCCTCGGCAGCATTCCGGCGGGCGGTTTCGTGGCCCTTCCGCAGATGGCACCGATGGGCGGCCTGGAAGGCGAGACGAATCAGGAGCCCCTGCCGCCGATCACACCCTTGGACAAAGCCATCGTCGCCTTCGCCGGGCCGTTGTTCAGCTTTCTGCTCGCGTGTGTGTTTGCCGTGGCTGTCTGGCAGGTCGGGAAGCCGCAGAGCGAGGCGCACACGACCACCACGGTCGGTTATGTCGCGGAGGACAGTCCTGCGGCGAAGGCCGGCATCCAGCCAGGGGACATCGTGAAAGCCGTGGACGGGCACCCTGTGAAGCGTTTCGAGGGCCTCGTGGACAGCGTGCGCTGGAACATGGTGGCCAGTGAAGGTGACACCATCCCTTTTGAAGTGGAGCGGCCTGGCCAGGGCACCCTCAAATTCGACGTCGATCCGAAAGCCTGGCCCAAATCCGATGACAAGCCGGTGGAGGCCTCCTGGTGGCAGTCGATCTTCAAGCGCCCCGAGCTTCGCGATGTCGGCCTGCAAGGCCAGATGACGCCGATGGTGGGTGAGGTGCACAAAAACAGCCCCGCTGACGATGCCGGGATCAAGCCGAATGACCTCATCATCCGCGCCGATGGCAAGCTGCTCCGCAGCACAGGCGACCTGGGTGACTACGTGAGGGCCAGCCTTGGCAAAGCGATCATGCTGGATGTGGAGCGCGGAGGCAAAATGATCCAGTTGTCCGTCACACCGCGAGTTCCTGACGAGAACAACCTGGCTGAATTCACGGAAGACAAAAAGGCGTATCCCATGGTCGGCATCGCCTGGGATGTGGAAGGCAAGCGCACACCGATTGTCGTCACACCCTGGGAGCAGATCAGCGACGCGGTGCGCCACATGGGGAACCTCGTTTCAAAGCTGCTGTCCCCGAAGTCCGACCTCAGTCCCGCGCACATGAGCGGCCCCGTCGGTGTGGGCCGCCTTTACTACAAGCTGTTCCAGCATCCGGACGGCTGGCGTCTCGTGCTGTGGTTCAGCGTCGTCTTCAACATCAACCTAGCCATCCTCAACATGATGCCGTTCCCGGTGCTCGATGGCGGCCACATCACGATGGCCATCGCGGAGGCGATCCGTCGCAAGCCGCCGCAAGGCCGCCTGCTCGAATACGTGCAGACCGCTTGTGCGCTCGCGTTGTTCGGCTTTCTCATTTTCGTCACGCTCAAGGACACAGGCGACTTTTTCGGCGCTCCGGCGAAGGACGGCAAGAGCCTGAACATCAAGTGGCTTCCCAAAGATCAACGGGCAGCCAAGGCGGCTCCCGGCGCGTGATCTTCATCCGTCATGCGCGTCCTCATCCTCGTCGAGAATCTTCCCGTTCCCTTCGACAGACGCGTCTGGCAGGAAGCCTGCGCCTTGCGTGATGCGGGGCATGACGTGACGGTCATCTGCCCACAGATGCGCGGCTACACCCAGGCGGAGGAAGTCCTCGAAGGCATTCAGATTTACCGCCACTGGATCAGCAGCGAGGCCAAGTCCGTCTTCGGCTTCCTGGCCGAGTATGCGTCCGCGTTGTGGGGCGAGTTCTGGTGTGCGGTCAAAGCCTGGAAGCGTGGCGGCTTCGACGTGATTCATCTGTGCAACCCGCCGGACCTGCTCTTTCTCGTCGCGCTGCCCTTCAAGCTCTTTGCGGGCGTGAAGGTCATCTTCGACGTGCATGACCTCTGGCCGGAGATGTTCGAGGCGAAATTTGGCAAACGCGGCCTCATGTATTGGGCCGTGCGCCTTGCCGAGCGCTGCACGCTCGCTTTGGCGGATGTGGTCATCGCCACCAATCAAAGCGTGCTGCGCGCGGTGAAGGAGCGCGGAAAGCTGCGGGACGACCGCGCGTTCGTGGTGCGCACCGCCCCCAGCCGCATGAACACCGCTGTGGAGCCCGATGAACCACTCCGCCGCGGCAGAGGGCATCTCGTCGGCTACATCGGCGTCATGGGAAATGCCGACGGCGTCGATTACCTCGTTCGCGCCGCCGATCACATCGTCAAAACACGAAAGCGCGACGACGTGCAGTTCCTGCTCATGGGCTCCGGCCCGGAGCATGCGGAGTTGCTTGCGCTGCGGGATGAACTCGGCCTTCAAGATCACATCAGCATGCCCGGACGTGTCAGCGACGAGTTTTTGTGCCGCGCTCTGCGCAGCATCGACCTCGGCGTCGCCTGCGATCCCATCAACGCCTACAACGATCACTGCACCATGAACAAGGTGCTGGAGTACATGGCCTTTGCGCGGCCGATCGTCATGTTCGGCACGGTGGAAGGTCGGTTCTCCGCTGGCGAGGGAGCGGTTTACGTCATGGAGAACAGTCCGGCGAAGCTCGGGGATGCAATTCTCGGCCTCCTGGATGACGAAGCCCGTCTTGAAAAGCTGGGACGCGCAGGTCACGAACGATTGACGCGGGAACTGAACTGGGAGCGCAGTGTCGCTCAGTTGATCGCCGCTTATCAGGCTGCGGAGGCACCGTAGTTGCTCTTTCAGAGGCTGTTGTAGAGGTTTTTTTGCGCCTGAGGCCCGAGGTTGCTTGCCAATCACAGCTGGGCGCTCTTAAATCGCCCCATGCAACCGGTCCAAAACAATGACGGCGACGCCGTGCACTTTGAGCCGTTCATGCCTCCTTCAATGGAGGAGCTGGACGCATTGATCCCAGGGTTCAAATTCGTCGAGTTCATCGACCGCGGCGGCATGGGTGCCGTTTACAAGGCGGTGCAGAAGAGCCTGAACCGCGTGGTCGCCGTGAAGCTGCTGCCGCACGTGAACCGCAACAAGGAGAGCTTCGCCGAGCGCTTCAAGCGGGAGGCTCACGCCCTCGCCGCCCTGAATCATCCCAACATCGTCGCCGTGCATGACTTTGGCGAAACGGCTGACGGCCAGATGTACTATGCCATGGAGTTCGTCTCAGGCATGGACCTCCAGCAGCTGCTCAAGCGGCAGTCGCCGGACGCGCGGCAGCTCCTCAAAATCATCAAGCAAGTCTGCGAGGCACTGCAGTTCGCCCACGAGCGCGGCATTGTGCACCGCGACATCAAACCGGCCAACATTCTCATCGACGACCGCGGGAATGTGAAGGTGGCCGACTTCGGCCTCGCCAAGGTCGTCGGCCCGCAGTCGGTCGATTACACCGCCACCGGCACCACCCTGGGCACTCCCGACTACATCGCGCCCGAGGCGCTCGACCAGAACGGAAAGATCGACCATCGCGCCGACATCTACTCGCTGGGCGTGATGATTTACGAGCTTTTCACCGGCCATGTGCCCAAAGGCGTGTGGGAGCCGCCATCCATCCGCTCCGGGGCCGACAAACGCATCGATGTGGTCGTCAGCACCGCCATGCAGAATGACCCGGAGAAGCGCTACCAGCATGTCAGCGACATGACGCAGGTGCTGGAGAAGCTGCTGAAGAACAGCGATGATTGGAAGAACTTCCGCCGCCCGCGGAAGGCGGATGACGTTCCTCCAGGGACGCCTTTGGAGCGCATTCCGACCGATGCTGACACGATCTGCGTCACCGGTGCGGTGAATGTGGGTCGCCGCCGCGGCATGTTGCTGGCTGGCGTCGTGGCTGTGCTGGCCGTGGTGCTGGTGGTTGCGTGGCAGTCTGGATGGATCAATGCCCGCGCCTCCGGTGCCGCGAATGCTTCCCCGCCGCGTGCGCCAGCGCCCCTTCCGGCCGGTGAGCCAGCGGAACAGGTGAAACTCGCCCGCTGGGTGTTTGAGAATGGCGGTTTCCTGAATGTGGTCACGGAAAGCAAGGCCGAGCGCGAAATGGGCGGCAACGCAGACATCTGGGACATGGACCACCTGCCGGCCGAGCGGTTCACCATCTGGCGCGTGTCCTTTGCCTCCGCCCGGCAGCCCATCACAGACGAGGCCGCCTTCCGCGAGCTCATGACTTTGCTCAAAGAGGTCGGGACGGTGGGCAATCTCAATCTGCGCGGGTTGAAGGTCCCCGTGGAGGCTTTGAGCGTCCTTTCGACCATGAGTTCGCTGACCAACATCGATCTGACGGCAAGCCCCGTCGTCACCCGCGAGGCCATCCCGCAGCTTGGCACCTGCAAACAGCTCAAGCTGCTGCGCATTGGCGGCCCAGGCACGGTGGTGGACCCCGCCGTGGTCGATGAACTGCGCTTCCTCCTTCCAGACTGCAACATCCGCGAGGACTGACGGAGCCTTTCTTTCAACCCACACCATCATGAAAACACGGAATCCAAAGCGCCAAGCATCCAGTCGTCCGGTGAACTCCCGTCACAAGCCCGCGAAGGCCAAAAAATCCGTCGCGAAGAAGGCGGCCAAAACGAAGGCCGTCAGCGCGAAGAAAAAAGTGGCGGCGAAAAAGACATCCGTGAAAGCGGCCCGTCCGGCGAAAAGGGCGAAATCGCCGGGCAGGGCCATCAACAGAATCGTGAGGGCCAAGAAACCTCCGATGAAAAAGGCCGCCGCGAAAAAGCCCGTCAAAGCCTTGCGCAAACCTGCCAGGAAGACCGCGCCCGCAGCCCGGAAGGCGGCGGTCACCAAGAAGTCGATCAAGGCGGCAAAGCGGCCAGCCGCCGTCAGGAAAGGCGCTGTCATGTTGAAGTCGGCCGCGCTCGGGCTGCCCGTGGTGGCCAGCGGTCCCGGCGGCCCCATCTTGAACCTGGCGACCAACCGCATCCAGGGACTCGCCAGACACCGTTTCATGGCTGCCCCGTCACAGCGCATCAGCAGGAAGCCACGCTTGCTATGGATCGGCGACGCGCTGGTTCCCACCGGCTTCGCCACCGTCACGCATGCGGTACTCGATCATTTGCGGCATGACTGGGATGTCGTCGTCTCCGGCATCAACTACGACGGCACCGCGCACAAGTTGCCGTATGAGGTCATGCCTGCCTGGCAGGGCGGAGACATGTGGGGCATGAACCGCTTCGCACACCTTTGTGCCGAGTTCGATCCTGCCGCCGTCATCATCAACAACGACTGGTGGAACGTGGCGCAGTTCGCACGCATCGCGCCCAAAGGCGTGCCCGTGATAGGCTACATGCCGGTCGATGGCGGAAACCTCGATCCGGCCGACATGCAGGCGCTGAACCGCATGCACGCCGCCGTGTGGTACACGGATTACGGTCATCGTGAGGCGGTGAAAGCCGGTTTCAAAGGCGCGAAACACGTCATTCCGCATGGCATCGACACCGGGCTGTTCCAGCCGATGAACCGCGATGAGGCACGGCGTGCTTTGGATCTCAATGTGCCGAAAAACGCCTTCATCGTCGGCAATTTGAACCGCAACCAGCCCCGCAAGCGCCTCGACCTCACGATTGAGATCTTTGCCGACTGGGTGGGGCGCAACCGCGTCAGCAACGCATTCCTGCTGCTGCACTGTGCCCAAAAAGACACCGGCTGGAACCTGCGCCGCGTCGCCGCCTTCCATGGCATTGCGGACCGCCTCTTGCTCACCGGCAGCGATGACATCCGCGAGCTTCAGGGCACGCATCACCTCAATCTCATTTACAACAGCCTCGACGTGCAGGTTTCCACCACGCTCGGCGAAGGCTGGGGCCTCACCACCATGGAAGGCATGGCCTGCGGCATTCCGCAGATCGTCCCGGACTCCTCAGCGCTGGCCGAATGGGCCACGGCGGCGGTCAAAGTGCCGTGTTCTCGTTCTCTGATGAACCCAGAGATCAACACCACTGCCGCCCTGGTCGATCACGAGCCCTTCGTGGCCGCCTTGCAGCCCCTCTACAGCGACCGTGCCCTGCGCCACCGCATCGCAGACGACGGACTGAAACTCGTAAGGTCGCAGCAGTTCCGCTGGGATGCCGTGGCCGCCCATTTCTCCGCCGTTCTGGCCCCTGCGCTGGCTCGGAAGCCGAACTCACGTCATTCGGTGGCGAAACGCTCGTGACCTTCGGTTCCACTCCGCGTGTCCGATTTCGGGCATGAGGGTGAATCATGCCGAAAAAGCGGGCTTTGATTGCCAATCTGGCCGGGTTTGGCATTCTAACGGCCCGCCATGATCTCCCAACTCCGCTACTGCCACGATCTCTACAACTACCAGTGCCGTGAAACGCGCCCGGTGATGGTGGGAAAGGTGCAGATCGGCGGCGGAGCGCCCGTGGTCGTGCAGAGCATGCTGACCAGCGACACGCGTGACGCGGACGCGTGTGTGAAAGAGGCGCTCGGCCTCGCCGAGGCGGGCTGCCAGATCGTGCGCGTCACGGCGCAGACGCGGATCATCGCCGAAAACCTCCAGCACATCCGCGACGGCCTGCGCAACGCTGGTTGTGACGTGCCGCTCGTCGCTGACATCCATTTCAAGCCGGACGCGGCCATGGAAGCGGTGAAGTGGGTGGAAAAAGTGCGTGTGAACCCCGGCAACTACGCCGACAAGAAGAAGTTCGCCGTCAAAGAATACACCGACGAGGAGTACGCCGCCGAGGTGGCCTACATGGAGGAGCAGTTTGTCCCGCTGGTGAAGGAATGCATCCGCCTGAATCGGGCGATGCGCATCGGCACCAACCATGGCTCCCTCAGCGACCGCATCATGAACCGCTGGGGTGACACCCCGCTCGGCATGGTGGAGAGCGCCCTCGAATTCGCCCGCATCGCCCGTGCACAGGGCTATCACAACTTCCTCTTCTCGATGAAGGCCAGCAATCCGAAGGTCATGATCGAGGCCTATCGACTTCTGGTGGCGCATTTGGACGCGTGCTCCAAGGCGGAACTGCTGGCGCAATGGAAACGGGAAGGAAATGACGAAATCCGAATGACGAATGACGAATGTGATCCGCGCTTCGGGCTGCCTTCGTCATTCGTCATTCGTCATTCGTCATTGCTTTGGAATTATCCCATCCACCTCGGCGTCACCGAAGCCGGCGACGGTGAAGACGGCCGCATCAAGAGCGCCATCGGCATCGGATCACTGCTCGCCGACGGCATCGGCGACACGGTGCGCGTTTCATTGACCGAAGACGCGATCTTCGAGATCCCCGTCGCCCAGCAATTGGTGAAGCCCTACAACGAGGGCGTGCCGGCGCAGTTCGAGCGCATCGAAAACGCGCCGCCGGTCAGCTACGATCCCTTCGACTTTGTGCGTCGCGAATCTCAGGTGCTGGCGGTCAACGGCGTCAAAGTCGGCGGCCACGAAACCGTGCCCGTCTTCACCTCACGCAAGAAGTGGGACGCGGTGGCCCACAAAATGGACAAGCTTGGCGACTACAAGCCGGAGATCGTCATCGAGGACAGCGGCGTGACCGAAATCGACCCGCGTGACGGCGACGCGATCAACAGCATCAATGCTGGCACCGATGCGAAGCTCGTCACGATCAAAGACGGCCTCAAACTGCCCGTCATCGCTGCGTATCGCCTCCTCGCTGCCAAGTTGCAGCCGCGTCACCCGATTTTGCTCAAGGACACGCTGCAAGCCGCCGGCAGCGACGACTTCACGGAGAACCTGCTCGTCGCCGCGACGAACATTGGCTCACTCCTGTGCGATGGCATCGGCGACGCCGTCATCGTGAACGGTGAGGAAGCACCCGGGCAGTCGCTGCGCATCAGCTACAACATCCTGCAGGCCGCTGGCGTGCGCATTTTCAAGACCGACTACGTCGCCTGCCCGAGCTGCGGCCGCACGTTGTTCAACCTGCAAACCACCACGCAGAAAATTCGTGCCGCCACCGGCCATCTCAAGGGCGTGCGCATCGCCGTCATGGGCTGCATCGTCAACGGCCCCGGCGAAATGGCCGATGCCGACTTCGGTTACGTCGGCGGCGCTCCGGACAAGATCAATCTCTACGTCGGCAAGACCGCGGTGAAGTTCAACATTCCCGAAGAAGAAGCCGTCGAGCGCCTGATCGACCTCATCAAAGAACACGGCCGCTGGTTTGACGCGCCCGTGGCGGCGTGATCCCAGGGAGTCAACCAACCAGCGTCCGCCCAACCCACATGCGCACACTGGCCTCATCGCTCGCCGCCTGCCTGCTCATCGGCTGTGCCGCTGTTTTTCCGGAGGTCATCGTTGGGAGCAGCTCGCCCGCTGCCCGGGAGTTCAAAGGCGCAGACGAGATCACGATCTATTCCCTGGTGCCTGTTGAGACACGAAACGTAGCCATGAACTATCCGTCCCGATCGGCTCATCTTCTTGGCTTGCCCACCTTTCACGACTTCCCTGTCCTGGGATCTTTCCGAGTCTCCGACCCTGACGAGGTTTCGAGTTGGGCCTCGTTATTGAGCACCTCGTTTGTGGATCGACCTCAGAAGATGTGTGACTTCATGCCACGACATGGTGTGCGCCTGGTTCGAGATGGGCTCACCACCGACTATCTGATGTGCTTCACGTGTGGAGACTTGACCGTTCATTTCCACGCCGGCCCTCCGACGTCACACCGTCCTGTCTGGTCTCGTGCCGTCAGAAAGCGAATGAACTTGGAGTTTGATCGCCGCAGGATTGAGCGAGATAGGCCATAATCCACGGCGACTCCGACGATAGTTGCCTCAGTGCTGCAACAGTCCGGACGAGTAAGGGCAAACGATAGTTCTCATCAAAGAACACGGGCGCTGGTTTGACGCGCCTGCAGCCGTCTGACGGCCTCGGCGTTCGATTCGAAGGCGAAATCGTCCAGCGGGACTTCAGCGAGCGGGCAGATCAAGGTTTCCATCACTTCGCCAGGATCGGGGTTGAGGCTGCCGAAGTCGTGAACGCGGGCCAGGTAGAACAGATCGATCGTGGGCCAGGGGAAGCCTTGGAAAGGGTATCGATTTGTCAGGGTGCCGAGGGCTGTGAAGGAGTCTGCCGGCACGTCGAGGCCGGTTTCTTCGAGGGTTTCACGTGAGGCGGCCATTTCGCCCGTCTCATCAGGTTCGATCACGCCGCCGGGCAGGCCGAGTTGGCCGTAGCCTGGCTGATGAGCCCGGCGGATGACGAGCAGGCGGTCCTGGGAGTCGAGAACGAGAGCGCAGGCAGCCGGAATCGGCGTGATGAAATGGCGGTGGCCGCAGGAAGCGCACACAAACTCGCGGTCGCTCCGGTTGATCCATTCGTTGGAGCCGCAATTCGTGCAGAATTTGTAGGGGGACTCAGCCATGCGGCCTCTTCTGCCGTCGATGCGATTGCCATGCCAGCAGAAACACCAGCGCGCAGGCGGCTTTCATCACAAACAGCCACCATGGCTCCCACCAGGCACCCGTCCGGGACTCGATGAGGTCGGAAACGCCGAACACGGCAAACGCCAGCGGCAGCAGCCAGCGCCACGGCGCCGGCATGGGAGGGCGCATGGCCAGAACTGCTGCGATGACGAACCACAGGCCTGCCTCCGCTTGATTGAAGAGGGTGTGAAAAGACGGCGGATCTGGTGCTGGCATGTGCCCATGCTGCCAAAGCGTGGGAGGACCTGGCAAGACGCGATTTCTTCACAACGTCTGTTGGCGCAGAGTGCATCTCTCTCCAAACTGCCCCTCCTGACCGAACGCACATGAGCAACGCCCTCCTCCAGTCCTGGCTGCGCCTTCCCAACGGGGAGCGTCATGACCTGAACGGGACGTGCAGCATCGGACGCTCACCGGACAACAACCTGCCCCTGGCCGGGCACGAGGTCTCCCGCCGACACGCCATCATCCAGGCCCAGGGAGAGCGTGAGTTCTGGCTGGTGGATCTCGGCAGCGCGAACGGCACCTATGTGAACGGCCGCCGCATCTCGCAGTCCGTGCGCCTTCACAATGGCGACATGATCCGCATCGCGATGCATGAGCTCGAATTCGCCACGGAAATCCTCAGCGCCATGCACCCAGCGGGCCGGCAGGCCATGGCCTCGACGATGATCCAGATTCATCAGGCGCAGTGCTGGCTGATGGTGGCCGACATCATCGGGTCCACGAAACTGGCGCAGACGCTGCCGACGGCGGAGTTTCCGCGCATGACGGGCAGTTGGTTCAAAAACTGCCGGCAGATCATCGACGACTGCGGCGGCCACATGTCGAAATATCTGGGTGACGGTTTCTTCTGCTACTGGGAGCACACGCCGGACAGCGCCATCCAGGTGCGCCAGGCCGTGGCGAGGCTGTACGAGGCGCAGTTGAAGACGAATCCGCCGTTCCGGCTGGTGCTGCATTTCGGCGCGGCCGCGTTGGGCACGGTCCCGACGATGAACGAGCTGAACCTGCACGGTCCGGAGGTGAATTTCGTCTTCCGCATCGAGAAAGTGGCCGCCACGCTCAAACAAAACGTCCTCTTCAGCGAAGCGGCGGTGACCCGCATGAAGGCCGAGAACGAAGTTCACTTCGTCGGTGAGTGCGGCGTGGAGGGCTTTTCCGGCAGCCACAAGTTCTACGCAACCGGGGGCTGATCAGCGCCCCCAGGCGACCGCGTTTCTCGGCTCAATCCACCGGACTGGCCTCACCATCCGCCTGCTCCGGCTCGGAGGGCAGCATGAGGGAGATGAAGGCGGCCGGAACAAACAGGCAGCTGGCTGCGAGCATCGCTTCACGCACGTCCGGGATGGTCTGATAGACGCCGAAGAACACCGTGCCGGCGGCGGCGATGATGCGGCCGAAATTGTAGCAGAATCCAGCGCCGGTGGTGCGCAGCAGCGTGGGAAACAGCGGCGGCAGGCACATGGTGAACAGGCCGAACACACCCTGGCAGGCACCGATGAGAGCGAACAGCCACAGCGTGGCATTCCAGCTCCACGTCCAGTAGAAGGTGGCGAACATGATGGCGAAGTAAGCCAGCAGCATCCAGAAGATGGTATTGCGATAGCCCATGAGCTTCGCCAGACCGCCGGCGATGAAGTTCCCGATGATGGAGCCGAACATGATCCACATCAGCGCCGCGCCGGAGGCCTCGGCCTGGCCCTGTTTCGTCATCGCCATCACCTCAGGCAGTTGTCTCACCACCTTCGCCTGCCAGAAGAGGAAGGCCCAGTGCGCGGTCAAAGACACGCCGCAGATGATCAGCACACGCCAGGTCGTGCTGCGCACAGCCGGGCCGAACAGCTCGCTGACACGTGGCGCGGCCTGCTTGCCACGCGCTTCCTCCCAGGTGTCGGTTTCCGGCACCGCCTTGCGGATCCATACCGTGATCAATGCGGGTAGAATGCCGACGAGGAAGAGATATCGCGGCTCCTGGCCGGACAGAATCCAGTGCGCTAGCACCGCGAGCAGTACGCCGAAGTTCACGGCGCTTTGCAGCACCGCCGCGATCCACGGACGCCACTTTTTCGGCCACGTTTCAGACAGCAGCGACGCCCCCACGGCCCACTCGCCGCCAATGCCGAGGGCGGATAGGAAACGGCACAGCATCAGGTGCCACCACTCCGTGGCGAAGAAGGACAGGCCGGTGAAGAGCGCGTAGGTGAGGATGGTGAGCATCAGCGCCTTGCTGCGGCCCAGGAGATCGCCAATGCGGCCGAAAAAGCCGCCACCCACCGCCCAGCCGACCAGGAAGGCCGCCTGAATGATCGAGCCCTTCACACCCACGTCAGGAGCGTCTTGCGGCAGATCCATGAGCTGCGCCACGAACACCGTCCACACCAGCGTGTAGAGGTGCATGTCCAGCCCGTCGAACAACCAGCCCAGCCACGCGGCGATGCCGGATTTCCATTGGTGCGGCGAGAGATCGCGCAGGTGCTTGATTTCGGGAGAGGCTGGCTGGCTCATGCGGGCGCGAGTCTTTCGCAGCCCATCGGGAATGGCAAGCTTTTCAGCGCTCCTTGGCGAATCCGAGGGAATTTGATGCTTTCCTCACAGCTTGCGCTCTGCGCGACTGGAGATCATGGAACACGCGACCTAGCCGGACAAGTCGCGTGCCTAACCCAGTTCGTGTGCCGGAGGTTGGTGAAAAATCCTTCAAGCCTCCCTGAGCGGTTGCTGGGAACGAGCACGGGATGGTGGAAGGACCTTGTGCTGACACGTTCGGAGGGTAAGGACGCATGCTCACTGGGCCTCTGCTCCAAGGAGCTTGTTACGGTGCTTTTATTTTTTGTTCGGTTGGCATTGGCTCAATGCCCGCTGTGGATTGTTCTATGCGACTACCAAGCTGTAAACCCGGCTGCTTGCGCTCTGCGTGATTCGAGGCCAGGAAGCGCGTGACATAGCGCACGCAAGTCGCGCCTCTGACTCGTTGTCGTGGCTGGTCGCCTGCTGAAAGATGCAGGGGGCGCACATCTGGGGTTGACGAGGACAGCGCTGGATGTGGGAGGCCCGTGCGTTGAGGTGTCGGGAGATAACGGCATCGTATGGGCGTTCAGCCTGCCGGTGCTCAAGAAGCTTGCTGCGGGTTGACCTTGAACAGCGTGAAAAAGCTCGGAGCCTTGAAAGGGCGGCCTAACTCCTGAAGCTCCCGAAGCCATGCCCCAATCCCTCGCCAACCTCCACATCCATCTGATCTTCTCCACGAAGGAACGATTTCCGTATCTCACGGCGGAGGCGCGTCCTGATCTGCACGCCTGCATGGCGACCGTTCTGGCGAATCGGAACTCGCCGGCGGTGCTCACCCAGTCAGTGGCGGACCACGTGCACAGCCTTTTCAACCTGGGGCGCACCGTCACCCTGGCCCAGGCGGTGGAAGACGTGAAAAGTCATCTTCCAAATGGCTGAAGACGCAGGGGGCGAATTATCCACGAGGCTGGCCACCGGCCTTCCAGCTTGGCGTTTCGCCATCTTTTTGCTAGGCAGTGTTTTAAAACCTCTTGAGCGGCTGCATCCAATCGATGACAGCGGCGAAAGCGAGCAGT
>NZ_JACSRD010000087.1 GCF_014879935.1 Prosthecobacter sp. | reverse complement strand
GCCGCCGATGACGACGGTGGCGATGGGGCGCTGGACTTCGGCCCCGGCTCCGGTGGCGATGGCCATGGGCACGAAGCCGAGACTGGCTACGAGAGCGGTCATGAGCTTGGGCCGCAGGCGGGTGAGGGTGCCTTCGACGACGGCTTCGCGCACTTCGCGGCCTTCGGTGCGGAGTTGGTTGATGTAGCTGATGAGCATGATGCCGTTCAAGACGGCGATGCCGCTCAAGGCGATGAAGCCGACAGCGGCGCTGATGGTGAAGGGCATCCCGCGCAGATGCAGGGCAAAGATGCCGCCAGTGACGGCGAGCGGCACACACATGAAGATGAGCGTGGCCTGCCGGAATGAGCCGAAGCTGAGGAAGATGAGCACGAAGATCAACGCGAGCGCGAGCGGCACGACGATCATGAGGCGGGCTTTGGCTTCTTGCAGGTTCTTGAACTGGCCGCCGAACTCGAAGTAGTAGCCGTCGGGAAACTTCACTTTGTTATGGATGGCCTGAGTCGCCTCCTGCACGAAGCCTTCGGTGTCGCGGCCTCGCACGTTGATAAGGATGCTGACGCGGCGCTGCGCATCTTCACGCGCGATCTGCACGGGCTGGGGGACAAGGACGATCTTGGCGACTTGGCCGAGGGCGAGCATTCCGCCGTCTTCGGTGCGCAGGGCAAGGCGCTTGATACCTTCGAGGTCGCTGCGGCGGTCTTCACCGAGGCGGACGACGATGGGGCTGCGTCTGTTGCCTTCGATGACAAGGCCGACCTCGGTTCCAGCGAGCGCGGTCTCGATGAGGCGGTTCAACTCGTCGGCGTGGACGTTGAACTTGCGCATGGCCTCGCGGTCGGGCTGGATTTCGATCATGGGGTTCTTGCCGATGTTGTCGAACTCGGTCTCGCTGCCGCCACGGATGCCGCTGATGACGGTGCGGGCTTCTCCAGCGAGGCGTTCGAGTTCGTCGTAGCTGTCGCCAAAGATTTTGCACACCAGGTCGGCGCGTGCTCCGGCCATGATCTCGTTGAAACGCATCTGGATGGGCTGGGTGACGAGGATGTTCTGGCCGGGGACTTGATCGAGCAGCGCTTTCCGCATGAGTTCGCCGAGGTGCTCTTTGCTGATGGGCTTGCCATTCTCCTGCCGCCACTGGTCACGCGGTGTGAGCATGAGGTAGGTGTCGGCCACGTTGGGATTCATGGGATCGGTGGCGATCTCGGCGGTGCCGATGCGGGAGAACATCTCTTTTACTTCGGGGAAGTCACGACGGATGACGGCCTCGCTTTGCTTTTGCAACTCAAGCGAGGAGGACAAACCGGCGCTGCTGCTGCGGATGAGCTGGAAGGCGAAGTCACCCTCGTCGAGCTGCGGGATGAACTCCGAGCCGAGCCGCGTGAAGACCCACAGCGAGGAGCCAAACATCACGAGCATGGGCAGGACGATGAGCGGCTTGAAACGCAAGCCGAACTGCAAGAGCGGCGTGTAGAGACGTTTTGTTAGCGTGACGAGCCAGTTGTCCTTTTCCTGAATCTTCCCACCGAGCAGATACGAGCACAGCACGGGCATCAAGGTGACGGCGAGCACCAGCGAACCACCGAGCGCGAGCATGACGACGAGCGCCATGGGCTTGAACATCTTCCCCTCGATGCCTTGCAGCGCGAGGATGGGCACATAGACGACGGTGATGATGAGCACGCCGAAGAACATGGGATTGGCGACTTCTTTGGCAGACTTGAGCACTTCATCCGTGCGCTCGCGGACGGTAAGGTTGCGACCAAGTGCGTGCTGTCGCTCGCCGAGATGACGCACGATGTTTTCCACCATGACGACTGCGCCATCAATGATAAGGCCGAAGTCGATGGCACCGAGGCTCATCAAGTTTCCGCTGATGTGATAGCGCACCATGCCGGTCATGGCAAAGAGCATGGAAAACGGGATGACGAGAGCGACGATGAAGGCGGCGCGGAAGTTTCCCAGCAGCGCAAAGAGCACGACGACGACGAGCAATGCGCCCTCGGCCAAGTTCTTCTCCACCGTGGCGATGGTGCGGCTGACGAGATCACTTCGATCATACAAAGCGCGGATGACGACGCCTTGCGGGAGCTTGGGCTGGATCTCGGTGAGCTTGGCTCGCACGGCCTGGGCGACGAGGCGGGAGTTTTCGCCCGCGAGCATGATGGTGGCTCCGATGAGGGCTTCCCGCCCATCATCAGTGGAGGCTCCGGTGCGGAAGGCGCTGCCGATGCTGACGGTGGCGACTTCGCTGAGCAGGATGGGCTTCACGCCGCCTGCGAACTTGAGCGGGATGGCGAGGATTTGCTCGATGTCATTCACGCGGCTGGCGGCGCGGACGATGAGCTGCTCGCCACCGATCTCGACGTAGCCGCCGCCTGCGTTGCGGGTGTTTTGCTCGATGATCTCGGCGAGCATGTCGAGCGACATGCCGCGTGCGGCGAGGCGTGCGGGGTCAGGCTGGATGACGATCTGCCTTTGATAGCCACCGCTGGTGTTCACCTCCGCGACGCCGGGCGTGCCACGCAGCAGGGGCTTGACCTGATACTCCTGGATTTGCGCGAGGGCCATAAGCTGAGCCTCGCGTGTGGCGGGCTTGGTCTTCGCGTCGGCGCTGTAATCGAGGCTGTAATAAAAGATTTCGCCGAGGCCGGTGGCGACAGGCGCGAGCTTTGGCGTGAGGCCGGGCGGGAGTTCATCGAGCACGGTTTGCAGGCGCTCGGTCACGAGCTGGCGCGTGCGGTAAAGGTCCACGTCGTCATGGAAAACCATGGTGACCTGTGAGAGGCCAAACTTGGACAAAGAGCGCAGCTCCACCATCTGCGGCAGGCCCGCCATCTCGCTTTCAATCGGGAAGGAGACGAGCTTTTCGATCTCCTCGGGTGCGAGCGCATTGACAGCGGTGTTGATCTGCACCTGCGGGTTCGTGATGTCGGGAACGGCATCAATCGGCAGATGAATGGCCGACCATGAGCCGATGCCAATGAGAATGAACGTGGCGAGCAGCACAGCGGCACGCTGCCGCATAGCGAAGGTGATGAGATGGGAAAGCATGGTTTAGTGGGAGGTCTTCGCTGATTCGGCTTTGGCATCCTTCAAAATGCTAAACCCGCCGCGCAGGACGATGATGGTGATGAGCAAGCCGATGGCGAGGTCTGGCCAGCGCGAGCCGGTGAGTGTCACGAGAACCGCCGCGCTGATGACTCCCAGATTTGCCAGCACGTCGTTGTGGGAGAAAAGCCAGCTCGCCCGCATGTGAACGCCGCCATCGCGATGCCTGCTGATGAGGCGAAGGCAGGTCATATTCGCGACGAGCGCGGCCATGGAGACGGCAACCATGAGCCATGACACTGGCTCGCTGCCGGTGAAAACACGCCGCAGAATGTCCGTCAGCATGGCGAGAGCGATGGTGATCTGGAGAAAGCCACTGAGTCGGGCGGCCATAACTTTTGCAGCGTCCGCTTTACCAACGGCATAAAGGCCGACGCTATATACCAGGGCATCCGCGAGCATGTCGAGCGAGTCCGCGAGCACGCCCGTGGAGTCAGCCAGGATGCCGACGATCATCTCCGCGACAAACATTGCAGCGTTGATGATCAGGAGGATGCGGAGCACGCGCGTCTGCTGTGCATCGCGTGCCTCAAATTCACAGTTACAAGACGACATGGAGTAGGGAATGGGATCGAATGTTTCTCAATGGCCGCAGGTGCAGGCTTTGCCGCCGCGCAGGACTTGCAGTTCGGCGAGCCAGAGGGACATGACGGGCGTGGTGACGATCTCATCGCCGGTGTAGAGGCCATCGGTGATCTCGACGTGATCGCCGCTGCGTGCGCCGACCTTGACGGGGGTGCGCAGGTAGAACTCGTCGTTCTTTGCATACACAAAGGTGCCCTCGGCGGTGGTGAGCAGCGCGGCCTGTGGTATCGCGGTCACAGCATCGCCGGCGGGAAAGCGGAAGGTGGCGGTGATGGCACTGCCTGCCTCGATGGGCGCGGTGGTTTGCACGGTGACTTCAAAATCACCAAGCGTGACATACGGTGCCTTTTCAACGCGGAGCACGCTGCCTTTCGCGGTGCCAAGCTCGACCTCCATGCCGGGCTGCACACGCGCGGCTTGATCGGCAGTGAGCCATCCGCTGGCCTCGTTGCCGCGCTGCATGGCCTGCACGGTGATGGTGAAGGCGGGGGCGATCTTTTCCTCCTCCACTTCGGCGGTTTGCAGATGGATGGACTGCGCCATGAGCGCGGTGAGGGCCACGCCTTTGCCTTCCCTGAACTGTGCGCCGTTTTCCGGTGCGGTGGTGTGCTCAGTGGAAGGGCTGGCGGAGGATTCGCTGCAACTGGTGAGCGTGGCGGCGGTAACGATGAGAGACAGGATGAGCAAGAGTTTCATAAAGAGGTGAAGTTAGTTTTTGGCGGTGATGAGGCTGCCGGGTGCGCCGGTGAGTTCTTCGAGTGTGAGAGCGGCCTCCAGCGCCTCGGTTTGCGTGCTGTGGATGGCTTCGACGGCTTCGAGATACTTATCCTGAAGCTCGACAAAGGTGCTCATGGGCACGGCACCGAGTCTGAAATGCCTGTCCGCGAGCGCGGCGGCATCGCTGAACTTCGTCACGGCATCGCCCTTCCACACGGCAAGGCGTGCCTGCTGCGTCTGGTAGATGAGCATGCTCTCAGTGACCTGCCGCTCCACCTCGCGCTGCGCGGCGGCGAGCGTGGCCTGTGCCTGCACCTGACGTGCCTCGGCATTGGTGACTTCCGCTTTGCCATTCTTCCAAAACGGCAGCGGGAAAGAGATGCCGATGCCTGCCACGGTCTGGTCATCAAGCGTGCGGGTGTTTTGCACCTCAACAAAGGGGCCGATGGTGAAGGCGGGGTAGCGCTCGTTCTTCGCCAGCTCGACCTTGAAGCCCTGCTGCTCCAACTCGGCACGGCGCAGGCGCAGCTCGTAGTGATTCTTCATCGCGGAGCCGAGCAGGGAGAGCAGCGCAGGCGCGGGCTTGGCATCCAGCGGGCCGCGCTTCACGATGAGCGGCGCATCGGCACGGCGGCCCATGAGCTGGTTCAGCTCCAGCAGCGCCTTTTGCACCACGACACCGGCCTTTGCCGCCCGCGACTCGGCCACGAGTGCCGCTGCTTCAATGGTGGCGATCTCAAGCTGCGGCGCGATGCCCGCTGGCTCGCGCTGCACCATCACCTCGCGCAGCGAGGCATAACGTGAGGCGACTTCATTTGCGGCATTGGCAAGGTCTTGCTGCGCGGACAGCGTGAAGGCCAGCACACGGACGCGGGCCGCAAGGTGAAACCGAAACCTCTCCAGCCCCAGCTCCGCCATGGCGATGTCGCGGTTCGCGATGGCCTTGCGCAAACCCAAGCGTCCCGGCCACTCGATGGGCTGCGCCAGCTCGGCAGAGAAGGCGAGGCCGTTGGAGTGGCTGTCGGCGTTGCGGATGCTGTTGTTGCCGACTTGCAGGCTCAACTCAGGATTCGACTGCCTGCCCGCCGTGCTTCGTGTGGCCTTCGCCGCAGCGATCTCCGCCTCATAGAAGCGGATTTCAGGATTCCCCGCGAGCGTGCGGCCCACGAGACTGGAAATGGCGGACGGCTCCGGTTTGGAATCCGCCGCGAGAAGCTGCGGCACAGCGGCCAGCAAGAGAGATGAAAGGATGAATGAGCGCATGATGAGATGGGGATGAAGATTTCGACGGAGGCACGGCAAAGCCGCAATGCCGCTAAGCGAGCGGTCGTGGTGGGTAGCTCCTGCGTAGATGTCACCGCCATCATGGGCGGATCAGCGCACGGAGCTTTAAGCCTGGATCGAAGGCGCACGCACAGGCAGTGCCGTGCGTTGCGTGAAATGCCACGTCGCTCGCAGTTCCGGCGGCGCGGTGGTCATCGGCAGCCCGGAAGAATCCGTGGCCGTGGCGAGATCGTCTTGAAGACGGATCATCGCCTGAATCAACTCCGCCAGCTCTACCATCTGCATTGCAGGAAGGATGACCGGCGCGGGAACTTGGCTGTGAGCAATCGTATCGCTCGGGCAGGAGACGGGAGCGTGATGCTCGTCACCCTCATGTGGCTCATGCTCGTGGCTTTCCTCGGAGCAGCAAACGTCCGCCTTGCATCCATCCGCCCCGTAGCAGCACATTGAAGCCGGGACCATCAAGGCCAGCATCAGAAGTGCGAGGAGTTGCCAGAAGCGTTTCATTGGGACAGGGGCGGCAAGACTCGCCGACATTGTTGGATGGTCAAGGTGGGATGTTATTCCAAGGCGCTCCGTTGGAGCAGCATGGCCATTGCGTCTTGCACGTCCGCAGCGCATCGCCCCATGATGCGGAACCGGTTTGCCAAGCGTGGATTCACTGCAACCAGCGGGACATTTTTTCGGGGCGCTGATTCATTGTGCTGCTTTTGACTCTGCCAGCATCCATCTGGCTCAAGACAGTGAGGCATTCTGTGCCAAGCTCCGGGGCGTGAAACCTCTCCTTGCCACAATCTTCCTCGCTGCCATAGCTCACAGCGCCGATACCGACACCAAGACGCTGCGCGTTTTCATCTTCGCGGGCCAATCGAACATGGCGGTGTTCATTCGCGGGTGAGGGCTTCGTCGAGATTCAGGATGCCGAGGCACACCGCGCTGAGAGCCGCGTGCGCGATGGCGTCGAGCTTCGGCTCCGGCGGTGCCGCGCCGACGGCGAGCAGTTCGGCCGCGGCTTCGGCTGCACACCTCACAGGGTCCAGTCCCGCTTGCTTAGCTTCAAACAGTTGCGCCACATACTTCTGAACGCGGGGATTCGCACCACGGGGAGCAAGCGTCGAAAGTTTAGCCGGATCAATCAGCGCCGCGATCTTCTGGGCATGTGTCACCAGATACTTGCCCAACGCCAACGAGGCGATGAGCAACGATGCGAACAAGACAGACAGTTTAGCCAGAGCGGACATGCACCCGACCTATCCGCGAAAGCGGTGGATGGTCGTGAGAATGAAGCAGATGGCGGCAAGAATCTTCATCGGGGCGCTATTTCCAGTTTGCGAGCGGCGTGATGCCAGATGGTGCGTCTGACCGTTCGCCGGCTTCCATGTGATGCCGCCGGCCCGGTCATGCAATTCAACGCGTCCCGTCGCCGCGTCCGCCGTGAGCGTGAAATGCGGCGTCTCCAGCACGAGCGGGGCGGCCCGGGCGATGACGGGAATGAGTAGAAGCAGCAGCGTGATTCTCATTTCGATGTCGGTTTGCCGTTCTTCGCGAACCACTCCCGCAGCAGTTGCTCGCGCGGAGTTGGTGTGGGGCTGCGGGTGTTGTCGTTATTGTCGGGGCCGTGCTCGACGCTCCAGCCGTTCCACTCGCGGAAGGCGTGGTAGGCCCAGTCCCAGCCTTGCTCCTCCATGATCTCGATCACATCGCGCAGCCATCTCTCGGCGCTGCCGTCCGGCGCCCAGCGGATGGCGCTGAACTCGCCGATGTAGATGTGCGCACCGTAGTCGCGCTGATAGTCGGCGGCGGGGCGCAGGGAGCGGCGCAGGCGTTCCTTGTCCCACTTTGTCCCGGCGATGATGCCGGGGTAGCTCACGCCGGTGTCCTGACCATGCACGCCCTGGTGCGTGAACTGCCCCGGCTCATACATGTGGACGCTATAGACGATGCCCGGCACCTCCAGAGGCTCGAAATCATCCAAACCCGCCGGGCTGCCCCAGGGCGCGGGTTCGATGATGATCGCGTGATCGCTGTCGAGGGCACGCACACGCCGCGCGGTGGCATCTGCGAGCGCACGCCAGTCCATCAAGCCCTCGCCGACGATGCCTTCGACGGGTTCGTTGACGAGATCGTAGCCCCAGACGGTCTTTCGACCGCGATACCGGCGGGCGATTTTTTCCCACCAGGCGATGAAGCTGTCCTGAAAACGCTTCTCGTGAAACAAGCGGCACTCCTTGGCCTCGTTGCGGCCGCCAGGAGGCGTGTGCAGGTCAATGACCACCTTGATGCCGAGGCGCTCGCAGACCGGCAGCAACTCGTCGAGATGCTTCAACGCGCCTTCGAGCCACGCGTCGTAGGCGGCGAGATCGCCCTTGTCCGCCGGGCTGTGCGGGAAGCCACCCCAGAGAAGCTGCCAGCGCACATGATTGGCCCCCCACTGGCCGCCGAGCACCTGCAAATCCTCTGCCGTCACATTCGGACTGATCATCGCGCCGCGCAGCCGCGACTCATTGTGGCCCTTGAATGCCACGCCGCTCGCAGGTTGCGCAGGTCGTGTGCGTGATCGTCCCACCACAGTCACCTTCACCTCATCGAACCACGCGATGCCGTTCACCGCCTCCAGGCCCAGCACGAGCCACGCGGCAGTGGCGTCCTCCGGCACCCGGGCGGTGAAGCCCACGCGCTTCCAGTCAAAGCTGCCATGCACGCTGTTCTGCTGCTCCCATGTCTGGCCGCTGGGAGAATGCGTGTTGAGCATCACCTTGATGCCATTGTAGGGCATCGGCGGCGTGGTGACGCCTTCCGCTTTCACCAGTGCCTCGATGCGCACGCGCGTGCCGCGCAGCATCTCCAGCGGCAGCGCTCGGCGCGTGCTGGCATGGCTCGTGACGCCGGACGGAGCCTCGATGCGCAGCGCGAACCCGCCGCGTGCGGACTCCATGCGGCAATGGGGAGCTTTCAGGCCTTCCCAGTGCTGCGCCGCGTCAGGCGTGGCGAATGGCTCCTCCATCACTGGGTCGGCGAGGGCGTTCAGTGAGAGAATGAAGAAGATGGCGGCAAGAATCTTCATCGGGGCGCTATTTCCAGTTTGCGAGCGGGGTGATGCCAGATGGCGCGGCGGGTTTTTCGCTGGTCGTGAGATTGATCACGATGCGGGGCGATTTGGTGGAGCGCAGATGCACGGCCAGCTTGCGCGGAAGGCGCACTGACGTGTGCTTCACCTGCTGGCGCTCGGGATGCGGCGACGTGGCGAGAGGTTCGGCGGGCATCACCTCGAAGACAGCGCCCGCAGGCGAAAGCAGCGTCGCGGTCAACTGGCGGCCGTTTTGCGTCAAGGTGGCGGTGGTGCCGTCGCATTTCACCTCGGCTCCGGTGTGCATGAACCACCAGGCCTCGACGGGCGCGTCTGTTTCGATCTCGTCTTGCACGATCACATCGTGACCGGAGAGCATGATGCCGCGCCTGACGGCGGAGGCACGGCAGGCGTAGGCGGCGCTTAGATTCACGATGGCAAACGCCCGGCCCGGTGATTCATGAAAGCGCTCGATGGAGGCTTTGGCCTTGGTGGCTTGATCGGGGCGCGCATCGGGCGCGATCACCAGCGTGTTGTGACCTTCAGCACGCATGCGGTAGTAGTCCCACCTTTTCGATCCGAAGTAGCCGGGCAGGTTGTAATCATCCGCGCCGAGGTCGAAAGCCCATCGTTCGCCTGCGGCTTCGAGCACAAAGGTGCCGAGATCGAGGTTGCTGTGGTTCACCGCGTTGTTTCCACCCTTGAAGGCCACAAAAGTGGCCTGCGGATCATCCCAGGCGCTGCGCAGCGTGACCACCTCGGAGCTGCGGAAATGTTTGGCGGGCGGTTGCTGCCGGTTCCCCGGCGGCTGCATCAGCCAGCGGCGGCCATAAAGCAGGTCCAGCGCGGTCGGTCGCTCCCCAGCGCGGGCGATGCGAAAGGCGGCGAAGTCAGGGCGCTCGAAGCGGGAGGCGAGCCAGAGCATGTGCTGCCCGCCGCAGCCGCCGTCTCCGGCATCGGCATAGTTGAAGGTTCGTCCGGTAGGGCCAGTGACGTAGATGGGGAAATCCGCCGCTTTCGAGAAGCCCTCCATCTCCGACAGACCGAAATCCGTGCCCAGAGCGGAATCGAGAGCAGCGATCATGAGCACATTGTACATCACCGCGTAATCCCAGTAACTGGGTCCCTCTCCCCAGGCACCGTCCGGCGCGAACTCGTGCATCGGCCGCCGCACGCTGGCGATGGCGGCAGGAAGGATCTCGGCGGCGAGCGCCTGCTCCTCATCAGCGAGAGCCAGCGCACCGAGAGTCATGCCGCCGTTGCAGACCTGGCTCCAATTGTGATCAGCCGCCGTCCACCCTTTTTGTTTGCGATACAAAGGCAGCGCCTGCTTCAGCCCCAGCTCCACGATGGCCGTGCGCAGCACCGCGCGACGCTCCGGTGTCCACGTGTCAAAGAGCCAGTCGTAGCCGATGGCAAAAGCGGCGGTCATTTCCGCCGTGTCGAGGAAATGGCTCGGGTTCCAGTCTTTGAACCGTGCAGCGGCCTCCAGCTCAAGCCAGAGCCGCTCCGAGTGGCGAGTGTCGCCCGCGAGGCGAAAGACAAGCCCCAGGGTGAGCACACGATCGAGCACGCGACGGCTGGTGGCCAGGAGCCGCTTGCCATCTGGAATCTCGTAACGTGATGGCTCGGCTTTTAGCAGCTCACCGGCTTCTTTTTTGAGATGACCCAACCACTGGGCCGCCTTTCCTTCCGAAGTCTGTTTTTTGAGCTGCTCGAAATCTGCCGCCGAGGCCAGCAGGCGTGGATGCGCAGGCTTTAATCGCGCGAGGATGTCCGCAGGCAGCGTGCCTTCCGCACGAGAAAAAGAGACATGCATGACGAGCAAGAGCAGCAAGGCCCATCCCAGAAAAAAGTGTCTCGTCCTCATCGTGGGCTGTGGTTTCATAGGGCGTCGTGGTGGCGGGTGGTTTCGAGTTTTGGGGTCTCACCAGGCTGGTTCCGGTGGTGCGGAGTTTCCGCTCATCGATTCAGGCAATCGCCACACTTGGCTGCCTTCGCGGTCGGTGAAATAGAGGCGCGACTCGGCGGGTTCGAGCGTGTGACCGTCCGCCCAGAAGGTGTAAAAGCCGGGGTGGGCGTTCACGGGACGACGTGCGTAGGTGTGGTTGCGGAGGCTGTCGTGGGTGAGCATTTTCGCCTTGCTCCATGTCGCACCCTCATCGCGGCTGGTCCACATCACCATCTCGCCACCGGCGGTCCACGGCTGCGGGCCGGGATCGGTCGGCGCGACGATCCGCCAGAGACCGTCCGGCTCAATGTGGAGGGAGCCGTGGTCGTAGTTGTGATCCGAGGTCGTGAAGGGCCGGCGCACCCACTCCGTGCCGGTCCAGCGCATGGTGAACCAGGTGCGCGGACCGTGTTTCGGACCCGACTCGTAGCCCGTGGCGGTCAGAAACAGAACCACGGGCTTGCCTGTATTGTCAAAGTTCAGGTCTTTCAGGTAAACGAGCTGCTTTTCAGCACGCGAATCGAGCACAAGTGCCGGATTCGCCGACTCGGTGAGCGGAATCTCAAGCACCGCGCCGCCGACTGTGCGCCAGGTGCCGCCAAAGTCGTCCGTCTCCATGTAATAGATGTTGGACCGTTCATTGAGGCCGACCGGCTTCGGGTGGTAGTCAAACACACTCGCGAGGCGCTGCCCAAGCCGCCAGGTGAGCTGGTAGTCGCCCATTCCGATGTGGGCCAGACTGCGCGGCTGGCTCCAAGCGCGTCCATCCGCGCTCGTCATCGAAAACAAGCCTCGCCCGGCACTGTAGCGTGTGTGCAGAAAGAGAAACCCCTTTCCCGGCATCCACCACGGGTGCGTGTAGGAGAAGTTGGTCTCCAGAATCTCCTCAAACTCGTCCACCGACCACGGCTTCGTGCTCCTGTGAATCCAGGAAGGCCGCGCCGTACCGTGGGCAGCGGAAAAAACCCACACATGCCCGGCATCGTCGAGCATGAGGGTGGGGTTGTCGTGCGCATCATCGGTCTTCTTGTTCAGCAAGATCGCCGGGCGCGGCACGGTGCCGGTGGTGTGATCGAGATAGCTGACCATGTGAAGCAGCTCGTTTTTCTCCCGCGTGCGACCGCCGTAGCAGAAGAAGGTCTTGTTCACCTCCTTCGCATAAATGGCCTGTGGGAGTTGCTGTTGCGGATAAGTCGCGAAGCCGCCGCTGTATTTGTAGCGGTATTCATCCTTCGAGGGTTGATTCGCATACCAGATGCCCCGGTAGCCATCATCACGCGCAAGCACGGCAGGCGGCTTCTGCGCGGAGACCACCGGCGCGAGAAGAAGCACCAGAAGCTGGATGGCGAGGCATTTCATGGCAGTGATGAGGCATCGTCCAAGGCGAATCCAGCAGGGCTTGCCGGGATCAAAACGTGTCGTAAAACGTGCCGATGTCCTGCGGCTCTGTTGCGGCGTTGTAGGCGATGGCGGAGCGGGGATGCTGGTTGTGGAGGCCGGTGAGCATGTAGGGGAGGTCAAAGCCCCAGCCGAGGTCTTTGCGCAGCGGCTCGATGGTGTCGGCGACGCATTTCAGGATGGGACGCAGCCGGTGGGCGGGGTCACGCAGCAGGCCAAAGAGCAGCTCCATGGGGCAATTGCCCGCGCCGCGGCCCAGGCCGGCCATGGTGGCATCAATGTAGTTCGCGCCGAGGGAAATGGCCTCAATCGTGTTCGCGTAAGCGAGCTGGAGGTTGTTATGCGCGTGGATGCCAACCTCTTTGCCGCCGCTTTTGGCGTGATGAAGGTATTTTTCGACGAGGCGGCGAGTTTGCAGCGGGTAAAGTGCGCCAAAGCTGTCCACGACATAAATCGCCTGCGCCTCGGAGGGCGCGAGAAGTGCCAGCGCGGCCTCCAGCTCGCTATCTCCCACGGTGGTGACGGCCATGAGGTTTACGGTGGTCTCGTAGCCCTTATCGCGGGCGTCTTTGAGCATGTCGAGCGCCAGCGGCACTTGATGAACGTAGCAGGCGACGCGCACGAGGTCGATGAGGCTGTTCTTTTTCGCGGGGATGTCCTCTTGGTAGTCGCATTTGCCCGCGTCAGCCATGATGGAGAGTTTCACACTCGTGGCGTTGTCGCCGACGATGCGGCGGATGTCCTCCTCGCGGCAGTATTTCCAGCAGCCATGCTCGCCGAGTTTGATGTCCTTGCTCGATGCGCGGTAGCCGATTTCCATGTAATCAATGCCTGAGGCGATGCAGGCTTCATACACGGCTTTGACGACGTGGTCGTCGAAGTGGTGGTTGTTCATCAACCCGCCATCGCGGATCGTGCAGTCGAGCACGCGGATTTCAGGACGATGGGAGAGCCAGTCGGTGGAGGTGGGCGTGGCGGACATGGCGCATAGGGTTGTTGGAGATAAAAACGCGCGGAGGCCGGGGACGTTCATGCCGTTATTGTTCTCCTTGTGAACCCGGTTGCGCAGATGCGGGTCAAAACAAGAAACGGGGACAAGAATGACAGAATTCGTGTCTTGCCGCGAACTGCGCGGCCCATTAAAATTTCATAGCAAAATTCCTCCTCAATCATGCCTCTCACGTCCGGACTTCTCATCAGCCTCGCCCATGATGAGCGAGCCTTTGGATTGCGTCAGGCACTCGACGAAAAAGAGGGGGTGACCGCAGGTCTCCCAGAAGGGCGCTGGCTGCCAGCCGCCATCGAGGCCGAGGATGATGCTCGATTACGCGAGCTGCACGACTGGATCGCGGCGCTGCCGGGTGTCGCTTTTGTTGATGTGGTGCATGTGAACTTTGATGATCCGACGACAGCCTCTCCAACATACTCTCCATGATCCAACGCCGTGATTTCAACCGAATGGCCGCTCTGGCGGCTGCTTCCGCCGCCGCACAGGCGCGGGCTCAGAATGCGCCGTCTGCTGCTGCGGCCTCCAATGACGGAATCGCCTGGGATAAGGCTCCGTGTCGATTTTGCGGCACGGGTTGTCATGTGCGTGTGGGTGTGAAAAATGGCCGTGTGGTCGCCATTGAGGGAGATCAACTCGCGGAGGTCAATAAAGGGCTTCTTTGCGTGAAGGGCTATCATGTCGGCCTGGCGCTGTATGGCAAAGATCGCCTCACGCAGCCGCTGCTGCGGCGGAATGGCGTGCTGGAGCCGATTTCGTGGGAAGAGGCGATCGAAACGATCTCGCAGAAGATCCTGGCCACGCCGGATCAGTTTGCGATTTATGGCAGCGGCCAGTGGACGATCCCCGAGGGCTACGCGGCGAACAAATTCATCAAAGGCGGCCTCGGGAGCAATCACATCGACCCCAACGCCCGCCTTTGCATGGCCAGCGCGGTCACGGGCTTTCTCAGCGTGTATGGCGTGGACGAGCCCGCAGGCTGCTACGACGACCTCGACAAGTGCGATGTGCTCATCATGTGGGGCAACAACATGGCGGAGATGCATCCGGTGCTCTTCAGCCGCGTGATTGACCGCCGCACACGCGGGGAAAAGGTGACGCTCATTGACATCGGTACGCGCCGCACACGCACCACGGATTTCAGTGATCACTACCTGGAGTTCCGCCCGCACAGCGATCTGGCTATCATGAACGGCATCGCGCACCTGCTGATCAAGAAGAACGCCTTCGATCCGAAGTTCGTGGAGAAGTTCTGCAACTTCCGGCAGGCGCCCAAGGACCCGAACGCCACGCCCACCGCGCCGCTGCTGGGGGATGCGATGAGCTTTGACGACTACAAAGCCGCGCTGGAGCCCTACACGCCGGAGCATGTGGAAAAACTCAGCGGCGTGCCTGCGGAGAAGATTCGCGTGCTGGCGGACTTGTTTGCGAACAAAGACCTCCGCATCACCTCGACCTGGTGCATGGGCTTCAACCAGCACTCACGCGGCACCAACGCGAACCGCCTCTGCCACGGCATCCACCTTCTCAGCGGCCACTTTGGGAGGCCGGGCGATGCGCCGACCTCCCTCACCGGCCAGCCGAGCGCCTGCGGCACTGCGCGTGAAGTCGGCACGATGTGCCATTTCCTGCCTGGAGGCCGTCTCATTCTCAATCCAGAGCATCGCAAGGAAACCGAGAAGCTGTGGAATGTGCCCGAAGGCCGAATCAGTCCGAAAATCGGCCACCACACGGTGCTGATGTGGGAGAAGTTCTGCACGCCTGCGGACAAAGGCGGCGATATCCAGACGCTGTGGGTGCAGGTGACGAATCCCGGCCAGTCGCTGCCGAATCTGCACAAGCTTTTCAAAGCTAAGGCGGGCCAGCCGGACAAGTTCCTCATCGTCTCCGACGTGTATCGCACCGCCACCACGGAGCTGGCGGATCTCGTGCTGCCCTCGGCGATGTGGGTGGAGAAAAACGGCATGTATGGCAACAGCGAACGCCGCACGCAGCAGTGGTTTCGCATGGTGAAGCCGCCAGGCGAGGCACGCGATGACGCGTGGCAGATGATTGCGGTGGCGCGTCGTTTGCACGATCTGGGACACCCCGGTATGAAGGACAAGAACGGGCGCTTCCTTTTCACCTTCAAGAACGACCAAGGTGAAGAAGTGCCCGTGTGGGAATGGCCGCGCTACTACGACCTGAATGTGGACAAGGTGCTGTTCGAGGAATACCGCCTGTTCAGCCGCTACAAGCACAAGGACCTCGCTCCCTACGAAGAGTATGTGAAGGCCCGCGGTCTGCGCTGGCCGGTGGTGCAGCAGCAGGATGGCACCTGGCGGGAGACGAAGTTCCGCTTCAGCGAGTTCGACGATCCTTATGTGAAGAAGGGCGCGGAGATTCAGTTTTACCACTCCGTCACGAAGGATGACAAAGCGCTCATCTGGTTCGCGCCTGCTGAAAAAGCCGCCGAGGAGCCGGATGCGGAGTTTCCTTTCTGGCTCTGCACGGGCCGCGTGCTGGAGCACTGGCACACCGGCAGCATGACGCGGCGTATTCCGCAGCTCCATGCCGCCATGCCGCATTCTTATGTCGAGATGCACCCCGAGGACGCCCGCGAGCATGGTTTTGCCAATGGCGAAAGCATCGTGGTGAAGACGCGCCGTGGCGAACTCAAGCTGCCCGTGTGGATTGACGGGCGTGGTCATCCGCCGCGTGGCTCGCTCTTCATTCCGTTCTTCGACGAGCGGCTGATGTGCAATGACATCACGCTGGGCGATGTCGATCCCATCTCCAAAGAGCCCGATTATAAAAAGTGCGCCGCCACCGTGGCCCGCGCCACCGCCGCTCTTTGATCATGCCTGACGAACCGAAATCGAAGCGCATCGAGTCCGGCCTCATCGTCGGCGGCATCATCGCGCTTGTCGCCGTGAGCGGCTACTTCGTCGGCCTGCGGCAGACGAACAGCGCCATCGCCATGACCCGCGCCGTCGCCGTGGTGAAGCATGACACGCATCGCGATCTCACCGGGGCCACGAACGTGCCCGTGGCCGTGCGCTACATTGATCAGGACTGGTCGAGGGACGGCCCGAACGCGCAGTGGCGGAACTCACTCGTGGATTTCCAGCAGCCCGCGGCAGCAGCGCCTGCTGGTGCCGCCCCCGTGCCGATGGAGGTGAAGCTGGCCGCGCTCCAGGCACGCGCCAGCCGCCGCGCCTATGATGGAGCACCGCCCACCGTGCCGCATCCCATCATGCAGGACTCCTCGGCGGCCTGCCTGGCCTGTCATGCGCAGGGTTTGCAGGTGAAGGACCGTTTCGCCTCGAAGATCAGCCATCCGACCTTCGGCGGCAGTTGCACGCAGTGCCATGTGTCCTCGCGTGGAGCTTTCAGCTCAGCGGATGCCGCTGCTTTTGCCGTCGCGCTCACGGAGAACTCCTTCCAGGGAGCCGAAGCGCCGCCGAATGGCCCGCGTGCCTGGCCCGGAGCGCCGCCCACCGTGCCGCATCGCACACTGATGCGCAGTGATTGCATGAGCTGTCATGGTCCGAAGGGCCTCTTTGCCCTGCGCACACCGCATCCTGAGCGGCAGAGCTGCACGCAGTGCCATGTGCCCGCCGCCACGAATGACCAGCGCCAGTTTTTGCCTGCACCGCCGCTGGATGCGGTGAAGAAAACAGACACCGCCGCCGCACCAGCCGCAGTGCCGACACCACCCGCAAACCCGCCGCCGAAACCATGAGCGCATCTGTGTCCAGACGGGGCTTCTTCACCGCCCTCAGCCGGCCTTTTCAAAAGAAGGCGGTTCCGGTGCGTGCTGTGGAAGTCACCGCATCGGCCACACCTGCGACGCCGCGCACTGCCATCATCCAGGGGCGGTTTTGCATCGCACTTACCTCGTTTTGCTCCGTGTGCGTGGAGCGCTGCCCCGTGTCGGGTGCGATGACAAAAGATCGCGGTATGCCGATGGTCGTGGCGGATGTCTGCACCGGCTGCGGTGTCTGTCACGACGTCTGTCCAGCGCCGCGCAATGCCGTGCTCATGCTCCCGCGCCGTCCAACAACCCTCACCCCGCAGCCCGCATGAGCGACCCCACCGCCACAACGCCGCTGCCCGAGCTGCAGCAGGCTCAATTCGACGCCGCCGAGCTGGAGAGGCTGCTGCGCGACATCGGTGCCTGCGCCCAGATCACTGAGATCATCCCGAAATATGCCGCCACCGGCCATGTGCCGGAAAACGCAGCCGTCACGCTCGATGACGGACGCCGTCTCCTGCTCGATGGCGGAGCACGCGCCGTGCAGTTTCGCTATCGTTTTCAGGACGCCGACTGGTGGGACACCGTCATGGCGCTGCCCGGCGGCCAGTTCCGCCTCGTGCGCATCCAGCACCACTTCGATTCCGCCTCATGAGCCGACTTTTGAAACAACACCCCAGCCTCGCGTGGATTGCCCTCGTGGGCTTCGCCACGCTTTGCAGCCTCGCGGTCGTGTGGGCGCAAAAAAATCTCGGCGCCGCTGAATCCGCTCCGGTAATGAAGAGCCGGCCAAAAGCGGAGAAGCATCTCGTGGCCATCAAACCCGGCCCGCCCACGCCGAGGCTCGACACCGGCCTGAAGGATGCGCAAGGCCGCGCCATCACCGCCGCATGCAGCACCTGCCACAGCACCACCACACCGAACACCATGCGCAACACCGCGCACGATCTTTTCCAGGCCCATCGCGGCCTCAGCTACGCCCACGGCAATCTAACCTGCCTGAGCTGCCACAACGCGAAAGACTACGACGCGCTCCATCTCGCCGATGGACGCAGCGTAGCCTTCCCCGATGTGATGACGCTCTGCGCCCAGTGCCACGGCACGGCGATGCGTGATTACCTCCACGGCAGCCACGGCGGCATGAACGGCCACTGGGATCTCAGCAAAGGTCCACGCGTGCGCAACAACTGCGTCAACTGCCACGACCCGCATCATCCTGAATTTCCCCTTGTGAGACCCGTGCTGCCGCCACGCGACCGCATTTCCGTTCCCAACGTCCCCGCAGAGCATTGAGCCATGAACGATCCCGCACCTGCATCACCCAAAACACCCTGCGGCGGCAATTGCTCCTGCTCCGGAGGTTCTACCAACGCATCGCCGCCTCCCGGCGATGACGGCTCCACCCGCCGCGCCGTGCTGAAGGGTCTCGGAGCCACACTCGGCGTCGCCGCGTATGCCAAAGCGCTCGCGCCGCTCACCGAGCTGACCAAAGAAACCTCGATGGATGAGTTCCTGCAAAAGCACTATAAGGAGCTCAGCAAAGACGAAATCGCCACCGTCATCACCCGCCTCACCCAAGAGGCCAAAGAGCAATACGGAGCCGATGTGACCATCAGCGACCCTAAGCCGCAGGAAGGCGTGAAATTTGGTTACGCGCTCAATCTTTCCATCTGCAACGGCTGCCGCAAATGCGCCGAGGCATGCCATTTGGAGAACAATCATGACCGCCCCTCCCACCAGAGCTACATCCGCGTCTTTGAGATGACGAAAGGCTCGATGGACTTCGAAAAAGGCAACGTCCACTACGACCATCCCGTGCCGCAGCCGGACAAATACTACATGCCCGTGCAGTGCCAGCAGTGCGAGCATCCGCCCTGCGTCGATGTCTGCCCGGTCGAGGCTACTTGGAAGGAAAAAGACGGCATCGTTGTCGTCGATTACAACTGGTGCATCGGCTGCCGCTACTGCGAGGCCGCGTGTCCGTATCACGCCCGCCGCTTCAACTGGCAGAAGCCGCAAATCCCCGCCCCTGAGATCAATCCGGATCAAAGCTACCTCAGCAACCGCATCCGTCCGCAGGGCGTGATGGAGAAATGCACCTTCTGCCTGCACCGCACGCGGAATGGCCGCCTGCCAGCCTGTTTGGAGGCATGTCCCACCGGTGCCCGCGTTTTTGGTGATCTCAATGATCCCGCCTCCGAGGTCCGCTACGTGCTCGAAAACAAGCGCGTCTTCGTCCTCAAGGAGGAACTCGGCCTCAAACCTCAATTCTTCTACTTCTTCGATGAGTGATCCCGCCGTCATCCCTGTGCCCGCCACGCCCGTGCCCGAATGGCGGCAGTATCTCCGCTTTGCCTGGAACGCCTTCAGCCAGTCCGTCGAGGGTGGCTGGAAGTTTTATGTGTGGATGACGCTGCTCACCGCCGTCTTCCTCGTCGGCGCGAACGCCTGGGCCGTCCAGGTGCGCGATGGCATGGCCCTCACTGCCATGAGCGACCACGTCTCCTGGGGCCTCTACATCGCAAACTTCACCTTCCTCGTCGGCCTGGCCGCTGGTGGCGTCATGATGGTCATCCCGGCCTACCTTTATCATGACGAAAAGATGCACGACATCGTCATCATCGGCGAGTTGCTCGCCATCGCCGCCATCATCATGAGCATCATGTTCGTCGTGTGCGATCTCGGTCGGCCCTACCGCTTCTGGCACATGATGCCCGGCCTCGGGAAGTTCAACTTTCCCGTCTCCATGCTCACCTGGGATGTCATCGTGCTGAACGGCTATTTCGCCATCAACGTCTATATCTGCGGCTACCTGCTCTATAAGCGCTTCCGCGCTCAGCCGCCCGTGGCAAAGATGTATTTGCCCGCTGTGTTCCTCAGCATCGTTTGGGCCATCAGCATCCACACCGTCACCGCCTTCCTCTACTGCGGACTGGGTGGTCGGCCCTTCTGGAACACCGCGCTGCTCGCCCCGCGCTTCCTAGCCAGCGCCTTCGTCAGCGGCCCCGCCTTCATCATCGTCGCCATCCAGATCATCCGCTGGCAAACCGGGCGCATGTTTGGTGAGGGAGCCATCCGCACGCTCGTGAGCATCGTCCGCATCACCATCCTCATCAGCCTGCTCATGGTCGTTTCCGAGATCTTCGTCGAGTTCTACACCGGCGGCAGCCACACCGGCGCCGCGAAGTATCTCTACTTTGGCCTGCACGGCTATCATGAGCTGGTGCCGTGGATCTGGACCTCGATCGTGTTCACCGTCGTCGCAGTGATCCTCTTCATGCAGCCAAGGATCAATCGCCGTCCCTTGCTCCTGAACACAGCCTGCCTGCTCGCCTTCGTGGGTCTGTGGATCGAAAAAGGCATGGGCATGATCATTCCCGCCTTCATCCCCAGCACCCTGCACGAGATCGTCGAATACCGCCCCAGCCTCACCGAATGGAAAATCACCGCCGGCATCTGGGCGCTGGGCTTCATGATCTACACCCTGCTCCTCAAAATCACGATCAACATCCACAGCCGCAAGCTCAAGGACGCCAGCGGTGCGAGAACCATCACACCAGAGGACTCCCTGGCGATGGGCGATGGAGGCGTCTGAAGCTGCGTTGGCAGCCTTGATGAAGCATCACGCCTTCAGGATGGCGTCGAACTCCTTGTCGGTGAAGGCTTGCAGCGTTTCTGTCCGCACGTTGCCGAGGGCGGCGAGGGAGGCCAGGAGGTGGAGGATTTTGGCTTCGCTGTCAGCGGCGAGGACGAGCGCACCGTCGTAGTGGCCGATGATCCAGAACTGGCCTTCGACCTTCACGCCGGACTTTTCGGCGAGCGCGTCAAAGGCGTGGGCGCGTGAGGTGGATTCTTTGATGTGGGCGGAACCTTTCTCGGTGAACTTCAGGAGGGTGATGCAGCGCTTCATGATCGTGTCGGGGTTGTTGATGGGATTCAAATCAAGGTGTGGGCTTCTCCGGTGGTGGCGGTGGGGTGCGGACATCGACGAGCAGCGCGTCCACCGGCACGAGATGGCGGTAGATGAAGGCCTGCATCATGTCCTCGGCGGGCACGGCGGTGGCTACAAAGGTGTTGGGTGACTCGCCACCGCTTCCGACGACAGTGAGAACGATGGGTCTTTCGAGATCGGTGCCGGATGGCACGGCAATGGAGACATCCGCCTTGTCCTGGCCTTCGGGGATGGTGGCATTATGCATGGCAAAGCCTGATGGCGCATCTTTGAGTGTGAGTATGATCGGTCCGGTGAAGCCGCCATCCCGCAGTGCATGCACGGTGAGGCGGGCGGCACCGCCGGGCTTGGCGTTCAGGGAGGAGGGCGTCACACGCAGCGCGAACGCGGGGTCTGCGGCACGCACTTTGAGCCGGTAGGCATTGGTCGGGCCGCTCTGACCCTGCGTGTCGGTGACTCGGATGAAGGCGCTGCCGCCGGGAGGCATCTTCATGCTGATGCGGGAGTCGGCATGATGCGTGGTGAGGCCGCTACCGAGGTCCTCATGGTCGTCATTGAAGGCCACCTGTTTCCCATTCTGGTCAAAGACAGTGAGGGAGGCATCCACGGGCGAGCCAAGCCGCCGCGCGAAGATCTCAAAGATCATCTCGCGCCCACCATTGGCCTTCACGCGGTAGAAATCGGCCTCGCCGGTGCTTTCGATGACACCATTGACGATCATTGGTGGTTCCAGCATCTGCGCGGTGCCGAGCGTGTTGTTCGGCTCGCGTTCGCGCTCCTGCGGCACGTTGTCGATCTGGAAGGGAATCGCGTTGGAGCGCTGTCCGCCGGCTTTGGCATGCAAAAGCACGATTCCTGGCTCTTTCGGGGCTTCGTAGCTCTGTTTAAAGTCGGAGCCGAGATTTCCGCCCTGGAAGGTGATCTCGACTTTTTCGCCCGCCGTTGCTCCGAGCGGCGAAATGCCCGTGAGGAAGGGAATCTGACCCACATGGATGCGGTACACAAAATCGTCACGACCGCGGTAGATCGAGTCATGCACGCGGATGCGGTAGAGGCCGTCGGCGGGGATTTTGTAGAAAAGCACGGGGTCAGGGTCAAAGCGGTAGCCATCGGCATACCCGACCTCGTAGCCATCGGCATTGTGCAGGCTCACCACGCTCTGAAACCAGCCCGGCACGGCATCGGCGAGATAGGGGATCAAGCTGCGCGCGTGCATGGCGATGACGACACGCTCGTCTTTCCTGGCCTCGAAGCTGAACTCATCCACCTCCCCAGGCATGATGCGGCCATTGAGCGTGACGGGCAGCCGTGTGGCGGGCGTGGGCACCCTTTCCTGCTTCATCGAGTCCATGCCGCCGCGATACCGTTCGAGATCAAATTCACGTTGCGGTTCCGCCTCGCGCACCTCGGGGAGCTGGCCGATGACGAAGCGCATCGGATTGCTGAGGCCGGAAGGTGTGCGCAGACGCAGATGGCGTGTGCCGGGCTCCGCCGTTTCGGCGATGGTGAGGCGCAGGCGCGCGGTTTCGCCGATCTGGTTGTTGAGCTGCTGTTTGGGATCATTGCGGCGGCGGTCGTACTCGACCATAAGGCGAAGTTTTTTCTCGGAGAGGTCGGCTTCGCTGAGCAGCTTGCGGATGTAGGCGAGTTTTTGGTCCGCGGGCACCTCGCCGGCGCGACGGCCATCACGCAGCTTTTGCTGCACCTCGCGCAGGCGGTCGCGGTAGTCGTCCACGACCTGGGCGGAGGGGATTTTGTCATGAACGAGGCATTTTCCCGTCACGCCCTCGCCGGAGACGATGACCTCGGTGTTCTCATCGAGATACTGACCGCCAACGATGACCTCGATGGTCGTGCTGATCTGCCCGCCAGCGGGATAGACAAAGCCGATGCGGGGAGCGGGCTGCGCCTGCAATCCGCTGGTGGCGAGAGCAATCCCGCCAAGGCCGTGAAGAATGAAGCGGGTTTTCATAAAATGAATCACACGAGTTCTTTGAGCAGCCCGGCCATTTTCACCTGCTCTTCCTGACCGGGCACGACTGTCGTTGGCGTGCCTTGCGGATGCGGCAGGGGGGCATCGGCGGGAATACCGAGCTGGCCGTAGATGCTGCCGATGAGATCGGCGGGATACACAGGACGTTCGGCCACCTCCTCGCCGGTGGCGTTCGATTTGCCGAGCACCTGGCCACCTTTGAAGCCACCGCCCGCGAGCAGACTGGAGAAGCACGCGCCGAAGTGATGGCGGCCGCCGTTCCAGGGTGATTCGCTCGCCACTTTTGGCGTGCGGCCGAATTCTCCGGTGCAGAACACGATGGTGCTCTCCAGTAGCCCTTTGTCGTAAAGATCGGTGAGCAGTGCGGCCATTCCCTGGTCGAGCTCCGGCAGCTTGCGGTTCATGATCTGAAAGTGCTGCTTGTGCGTGTCCCAGCCCTTGTAGTTGATGGTGATGTAAGGCACGCCTTTTTCGACGAGGCGGCGTGCCATGAGGCAGCTCTGGCCGAAAGTGTTGCGACCATAGCGGTCACGCATTTCATCCTTCTCCTGCGCGAGGTCGAAGAGCTTGCCGGAGTCGCCGAGAATGAGCTCGTAGGCTTGCTGCTCGGACTCGACCATCGTTTTCAGCGTGGCATTCCCCGGCAGCGAACCACCGAGCGTGTTGAGGCTTCTCATGAGCTTCCTGCGCTCTTTTTGATGCTCCTCCGTGATGTCCGGCGTGACGATGCCTTCGACTGCGAAGGGCGTGCGTGAAGGATCACCGCCAGTGGCGAAGGGTTTGTAGCGTGGCCCGAGAAAGCCGGCCTCACTGAAACGGCCCTGAGGCTCTGTGAGCACGACGTAGGGCGGAATGAGGCCCTTGTAGCCAGCGTCGTAGCCTTTGAAATACGACACCACCGCACCGAGACCGGGAAACACATCGCGCTCGGAGGAACGGCCGGTCTGCACGAGGTAGGAGGCGGTCTCGTGGCCGTTGTTGCCATGCGTCATGCTGCGGATGAGCGAGTATTTATCCGCGTTTTTCGCCAGTTCGGGCAAAAGCTGGCCGATACGGATGCCGCTGATGTTTGTCTCAATAGGCGCATCGAGAGCACCGGAGTACTCGCGGCCCGCCTCGGGCTTCGGATCAAAGGTGTCGATGTGGCAGGGGCCGCCCCAGAGCCAGATTTGAATGACGGACTTCGCCTTGCCTTCCTTGGCGATGGCGGCGGCACGTGGAGCGGCGTGAATGCCAAAGGGCTCCATGAGCAAAAGCCCGGCGGAGCCATAGACCGCGCGGCGCAGGGCCTCGCGGCGTGAAAACGGCGCACCGCCGAGTGTATGAGCGACGCGGGCGACATCGCGTGCGGTGCTGCGTGAGGGGAGAGAAGTCGTGTTCATGGCAGGATGGGGTTAATGGTTGAACAAAAACTCTGGCTGATTCACCAGCGCCCACACCATGTCCGCAGCGAGCGAACTGCCGCCGCCGTAGGTGGCGGTGACATGGGCTTTCAGCGTCTCCAGCTCCTTCGCGGAGGGCGGACGAGAGAGCACGGTGTGGTAGATTCTGTCCGCCAGCGCTTCAGTGCCGTCGCTGTTCGTGGCAGCGGTGACGAGAGGACATTGCTGGATTTTTTTCATCACATGGCTGGAGTTCAGCATGTGCAGACGCTGGGAAGGGCTGGTGTCACGGCTGCGCTCCGTCTCATGGCCGCTGTCACGCGGCGGACGGCCAAAAAGCTCCAAAAACGAGCTGGTGATGCTGCCATCTGCCAGGGCGATGCCGCGCACATTCTCCGGGATAAAGGTGAAGGGCTCAGGAATGGGGCTGCTGTAATCCTCGCGCGTGCCGGTGATCTGGTTTAGCGCATCAATGAGCACTTCTGCCTCCAGTCGGCGCAGTGGGTAGTGCGCGAAGTTTGCCGCTGCCTCCGGCGTGTCCTGCGCTGGGATGCTGGAGAGCTGGAAGACCTGTGAGTTCAGAATGACGCGGAAGAGATGCCGCATGTCACACTTCGATGAGGCAAACTCTTTTTCGAGATAGGCCAGCAACGCAGGATTCGACGGCAAATTGTCCACGCGGAAGTCATCCGGCTCATGCACGATGCCGCGGCCCATGAGCCAGCTCCAGATGCGATTGGACCAGCTTCGGCAAAACGAGGGATTCTCTGGCCGCAGCAGCCAGTCGGTGAAAACGATGCGCGGGTCCTCCAGGCCCGATTGGATCGCCGCAGGGCTTCCGTCCGGGAAAATCGCCTTCTTGGTGAGGCCATCTTTGTCCGCTGTGGGATCGAAATACACAATCTCCTCCTTCCACTCGGCGGTCGATTTGAACGCCACCTGCGTAAAGAAGCCCGCCAGCGCATCGAGCTTCTTTTCCGGCCACTTGTCCGCCCGCTCGCCCATGAAGGTGAGCGCCACAGTGGCAGCGATGCCACGCGGGCTGCGATCCTGCATCGCACGGTAAAAGTTCACCTCGCCCTCGCGGAAGTTGCTGCCGTTCGCGAGCAATAATTGCCGCGCGAAGATGTGCAGCGGCTTGTTTTCCCGCACGCTGGTGTGGATGAAGCGGTGGTAGGCCTGCACCGCGTTTGGCCACAGCTTGATGGGAAACTCCGCCTTCACGCGCAGCAGCTCGCCGAGCTTCATCGCCCAGAAATCCGTGAACTCAGGCCGCTGCAGCAGCACCTCGATGAGCTGCGCCCGCTTGTCCGGCTGCTTCGCGGCGATGAAGCCGCGCGCCTCCGCCTCTGTGGGCAAAGTGCCGATCACTGCAAGGAAAGCGCGGCGCAGAAATGCCGTGTCCGAGCATAGATTCGACGGTTTGATTCCCAGTTCCGTCAGTCGGCCTAGGACGAGTGCGTCCACCTGTTCATGCGGCTTCAGACTTTCGCCGGACCGCATCACAAGTGGTCCAGCTTCATAGACGATGGCTTCAGTCGCGAGTGCTGCTGCCGCGAAGACCAGAAAGAGGGCGATGATTTTCATGGCGGGGCATCAGGCTTCAGAGTTTGGCTTGCGCACACGGGAGAAGGCCACGCCCTCGATCTCCACGAGTAGGTCCGGGCGGCACACATCCGCCACCGCGTAGATCGCGGGCAGGCGGCCCAGACGCCGCTCGCACACGGCACGCACCTTTTCATAGTCCGTGGCGTGTTTCACATAGACATGGACTTTCGCCAGATCTGCCAGCGTGGCTCCGGCGTCAGCCCAGCCCAGCCGTGCGAAGTTTTCCGGTGCGATGAGCTTCTCGATGTTCGTGAGCGTCTGCTCGGTCTGGCCGACGGCATCGCCTTTGTACACCGTCTCCGAGTTCACAATGCTCGCCGTGCCGGAAATCCAGATCGTCACGTCCTCCCCTGTGCGCACCGCCATGGCACGAGCAAACTTCGGACTCTTCACCGAATACTCTTTCGGATAATCGAAGGCGGAGGTTTGCAGCGGATTCTCCAACGGCAGAAGGAAAACGTCATCGCGCTTTGTGTGCAGCGCCATGCAGGCCGTGATGAGCCCATGGCAGAGCGTGCCGATGCCCGTGCTAGCCGGATAAACCGCCTGCCCGCGATGCAGCGTGGGCACCGGGCGGTTGTCGAAAGGAATACCGGCGAAGAAGTCCGTGCGGGCGCGGTTCAGCTCGCGGTAGCGCTCCACACCATCCACCTCCTCCGTGATGCAGCCCTGGTAG
>NZ_JACSRD010000174.1 GCF_014879935.1 Prosthecobacter sp. | reverse complement strand
TCCTTCGGATCTTTTACCAGCCCGGCGCGCACCGGATTGAGGTCGATGTAGGCCGCCATCGTGCGCAACGCCTCGCCTTTGCCCTCGACCAGCACGCTTTTGAAGCGATCCATCCACAGCGTGCCTTTGCGTCCGCGCCGTTTGTTGAACCACCGGCTGAAGCGCTCCTTCACCTCCTTCACGAACAACGACAGGTCGCAGAAACGCTTCTTGATCGCCTCCAGCTTCTGCTGCGCCAGGGATTCCAGACCACGCTGGCGCAGGTCGCTGAGCTCATCGCTCAACAGGCCCACGTAGGTCTTGCTGTAGAGGATGCGCAGGTGCTCCAGCAACTTCGCCTCGCCGTGCGGCCCCTCGAAGCGTTGCAGCCAGGTGTCGCGATGCGGCACCTCGGCCAGCAGGTGAAAGTGATTGCCCATGAGGCAGTAGGTCACGACCTTGAGGCCGCAGAACTCCGCCATGCGCCAGATGACACGACGCAGCGCGTCTTTCTCCACGTCATCAAAGAACACATCACCGCCGCAGGTGCGGGACATGACGTGGTAGCAGTAGGACTCCAGCGGTCCCCTGCCGAGGATGCGCCGCCAGCCGCCGGACCACGAACGCGCGCCGGGATAGAGGCCGGTTTTGGCATTCACGCCGACGAGCTGCTCTTCGAGCGGGAGCGGTTGAGGATCAAGGGATGGAGCGGCTTTCATGGCAGCGGAAAGTGGGCGGCAAGGCGACAACTGCAACAACTAAATGCCTGGCATCTTTTCTCTTCTTTTCTCTTTTCTTAGAATGGCCCCCTGACCCCTTCATGCTTTCCTCTGGTTGTTCGTTCTTCGTGGCTTTGATTGCTTCCCATTTTTTGGCAACACTTGAAGCAAGATCAAGATATGCAGTCCGCGTTTGAGCGGAAAACGGCGGCAATCTTTCTATGGCTTTTTCCAGCGCCCGGTCATCACCCAAGTAGGCCATGGATATCTCCCCTGTTCTCCAATCACACTCCACACGGAGCACTTCATCCGACTCATCTCCTTCTTCATTCAAATACCGGCGTCCACTGTGATACACGTCAGTTTCTGAAATGGCAGCGCCTTCAGAATCACGTCTTACACGTTTCACGGCGGAGATGTCTTTGACAGGATCAATGATCCATTCATCGCCAGCAATGTCAGTGCTTCTAAAGCAGATCCACTTTTCGCCAATGGGACGCATTCCAAGCAAAACACGTTTCGGATTTTCGGCGAGCCCGCGCTTATGCGGCCCCTCAAGTTGAGTTAATTCTGGTCTTGCAGAAGGCTCGCAAGCTGAAAGCAATAGCAGGCAGCTCACATGGAGCATTAAATAGAAAAACTTGTTTTTCATTCGGCTAAGGTAATTCACACTTCGCGCAAAACTCCTCTTCGACTTCAAACTCATAAATCTGCGGTAAATTGCCGCCGATGCTGACTCGTGGCTTATATCTTGGATCACCCTGATCATGATCCGTCCAAACGGAGCCCCCACCCAATGTTCCTGGTATCCTTGTTGCTGATGTCCAGCCAAAAAAGATGCCAGGCATTTAGTTGTTGATGCCGCTGTATTTTCCACACTTTCCGCCGCCATGAAGTCCGTCCAATCCCCTGATTCTGAAGCGCTTCCGCTCGAAGAGCAGCTCGTCGGCGTGAACGCCAAAACCAAAAAAGATGCCAGGCATTTAGTTTAGGCATTTAGTTTGTCGGTGAAGCAGGCGGCGAGCTGTTCGCAGAGGCGCTCGGCGCGGTCCATCTCGCGCAGCAGCAGGCAGCCACCGTCGCTGGAGAGGTGTCCGCCGGAAAAATCAGCCTCCACCCGGCGGCTTCCAAGCCCTTGAAATGGGAAAGTCTGCTGATAACACTCTGTCGTCGCTTGGGTTGGGTGCATGGAGGTCGGTGATGCTGCGTTTTGCCTTCGTAATCAAAGCTTAGCAGCCCCTCCGCACCCGCTCAAGCGCACCGGGGTGTGAGAAACTTGGGCTAACACCGGGGTCAGGCAAAATATTGCCAAACGTGAAGCGGTGATATCGCGGCGCAGGCAGCGACCTCGGCAAAGGCCGCATCGAGCATCACTCTCCGCATGAGTTCGTCACACGGGTGGGAGAGGGTATCAGTGGTACTTGGCTCAACCATTGGGGAGCAGACCACACGCTGTCACCGTCCGCAGGCATTGTGATGGCGAGGAACGACGACGAAGGCGCAGGGTGGAACTGGTTGGTCGAAGCCTGGGACCCACGATGGCTCGAAGCTGTCTGCCCCGAATTCAGCGGTAGCCGGAAACCATCACCACGGGCACTTCCTTGCGTTTGCCTTTTTCCGTCTGGTGGATGGCAATCATGTACATGCCGGTTTTCTTCGGCTTGTAGAACAGCACGAAGCCCCAGCCGTCGAGTACCGGCAGGATTTCACCTGAAGGCTTGCCTTCCAGGTCCAGGACAGCACCGGTGATGTGAACGCCGGATTTTTTCGGCACGGCGACGCAGAAGCAGTACTCATTCCCTTTGTAGAGCTGCATGCGTGTCGCCTTGCCGAGCTTCGGCTGCAGGTCGCGGCTCCACGACTCCGCACGGATGTTGAAGCCTTCGTTTTCCTGATCGTAGGCCAGCGCCTGGGCGGCAGCCTCGGCGTCTTCGCGGTCGGCCGCTCGTAGCGACGTCGCCTGCAGCAGGATCAGTTGAAGCGCGGCGACGAGGAGAGCGGTGAATGTGACTGGGAAACGCATGGCACAGTGGAGGCGTGTGAAAACACTCTCACACGTGAACATAGGCGTTGCATCAGGAAAATCCCAAGTTTCTGTGGCTCTGTTCGTGCTGCTCCCGGTTTGCCACACGGATTTCACCTCCCTTTTCCATCATTGATTCATGGCCTCAGTAGTCTTTTACATGGAGGACGGCACCACGCTCGTCCACACTTTGGAAAATGAAGTCACGACCATCGGGCGGCATCCTGACAGCCATGTCGTCCTGACCTGTCCTTCCTCCTCCGGCCGCCATGCCGTCATCAAACAGCAAGAAGGCGGCTGCTACGTCCAGGATCTTGATTCCAGCAACGGCACCCGCGTCAATGGCGCCGAAATCGAGGAAGCGCTGCTCAAGGACGGTGATCGCGTCGGATTCGGGGACGTGCAGGCGGTGTTTTACGCCGGCGATCCTCCCAAGGTTCTCGAAGAAAAGCCGGTGCCCACGCCGCGATTCTCGAAAAATCTTCCGACTCCGGACTCTGTGGTGGACAAGGAGCCGCCTGCTCCGGTCGCGAAGAAGCCCGCTCCTTCCGGCCGGGCGCTCAGTCCGGTGCGCCGGGCGTATGGGAAAACCGCCAGCGGCTATCCCGACACCACCGAAAGCGGCTGCATGACATCCATTGTCGTCATCGGTCTGTTCGTCATCGCGTTCGCCGTCGGTCTGGCGCTCCGCCACTCGAAGGAGATGAATGGAAACATTCTCACCGACACCATCGACAAGATGACCGGCGGCATGCCAAAGATCAAAATCGAGCGCAAGGAGGAGTAGTTCGCCTCCCTGCTCTCTCAGAGCGGCCGTTTATATCCTTCGCAACGGCTGTGCCACCCGGTCAGCCAACGCTTCTCGCCACGTTCCGGCGGTGAGTTCGCCACCCGGCGGCTCAGGACGTTCTTGGCGGACTCGGCGAACTGAATGGGCTGTTGCCACACGGTCTTTGCTTGGGGCATTCCTTCCAGGACCTGGAGCAAACCCCAGCCCTGGCCGTGGTAGCGTTCCTTGGCGCTGGTGCCCTCACCTTTGAAGTTCACGTAATCGATCAGGCAGAAGGTGCCCTCCGGTGTCTGCTTCAGTCCATCGAAGGCCCGCCGTACACCTTCAGGATTCTTCGACTGCGCCAGCATCTTCGGCAGCGCCCGTTCCATTCTAACCATGATGAATTCCGTCTGCTGCCGCACCGTGCGGCTCAGCAATTCCCGCAGTTCCTGCTGTCGGGCACCGTTTTTGTCCGCGTCGAAGGCGGCTTTCGATGGCCAGGGGCATGGGCCCTTCGTCCAGGCCGGTGTCGCGATGCCGCCTGCGCCCAAATAGGCCATCAGCGGCGGAAAGCTCTCCTCAAACGGCCCTTTCCGGCCCTGCGGATACCAGATGAAATGCCCGATGCCCAAGGAGGCAAAGTCCTCGCCGGCATTCCAGCTCGTCAGGCCCGCCACCGTCCCGCCGCACTCATTCTGCCAGATCCGGCGGCCGACGCGGTCGATCTGGTTTGCGGAAAGCCGGCTGGCTGAGGCGTTGCCCGCCGCTGGTGCGGCCGTGCACCCGCCCAAACTTGTCAAAACCAAGGCCAGAAGGCTCAATGACTTGAGGAAGGATTCAGCGCTCATATTTTGGAAATACTAAATGATGCTATGCAATCGAACTGGTTTTTGAAACAATAAGGGTGCGGGGTTATTCCGCCCTGCCCAAATTTCATTAAGTTTGCTTCACTGATTTTCCACCCTTATTCTTCCGGCTCTCCAGCCACTTTTGCGCGTTCGGCATGCCGTATCTGGCCTTCAATCTCAATGACGGAAATGAGTTCGTCTTCGACATCCTCGAAGAGCGTCTGTCCATCGGACGGGACGCCGGGAACGACATCGTCATCGACAACACCTTCATCTCCGGCCACCACGCCGAGTTCCTGCGCCAGGCCGACGGCGGCTACGAGATCGTCGATCTGAAGTCCTCGAACGGCACCTTCGTCAACGGCCGGCGCGTCGAGCGTGCGCGTGTGAAGGGCGGCGACCGCATCATGTTCGGCCAGTTGGAAAGCCGGTTCCGGGAGCGTGCACCGAAGGGCCTGGCTGCGGACGGCGGCTCAAAGGCGGTATCCACGCCGAAAGGCCTGCCCACCCGCGAAGACGGCAAAAAAGGCGACACAGAAAGCATCCCGACACGCGACAAGGACCTCCCGAAGGCCACACCCGAGACCGGCAAGATCGAGACCACCAAGCCGGTCGTGCAACGGGCACCGGCCGACACCGCGAAGGCCCCCGCCGTCACGCCGCCCGTGTCTCTCATCCGCAAAGCGCCGCCTCCGCCGTCGTCTGTCCCGGCACCGACCGCCGTGGTAGCGGCCGATGGCGGTCACAAGCAGCGGAATGAGCTGCAATCGCTCGAAACCACCCTGGAGGCCCGCCGCAAGGAGCTGACGCAGGCGCAAACCGAGCTCACCACCTTCAAAACGGAACTCGAACAGCTCCGCAGCCAGGTGCAAAACGCCCGGGCTGAGCTGGCCAACGCCAAAACGGAGGCCGGCAAGCTGGATGCCAAGCGGCGCGATGTCAGCAACGCTGAAAATAAGCTCGAATCCACCCTGGCGCAGGTCGCCAAGGCGGAGGCCGACCTCGCCACCGCCCAAAAAGGCCTGCAAACCCTGCACGCTGAGGCTGAGCAGCAGCGCAAAGCCCGCGAGACCTCGATTTCCAAGCTCCTCGCGGATGAAACCGCCGCCCAAGGCAAACTGGCCGCGATCAACCAGCTCCTCGCCTCCGCACAGCAGTCCGAGTCCGAGCTGAAATCCCAGCGCAGCGCCGAATTGCAGAAGCTGGAGGCCGATGTGGCGGCAAAACGGGCCGCGCTTGATGAGATCACCGCATCGCTGGCCAAAACGAGCGAGGAGGCGAAGTCCAAGGAAGCTGCTGCCGCCAAGTCCGCCGCCGAAGTCACCGCCGCGGCTGAAAAGCTGGCCGCTCTGCACAGTCAGATCTCCGCAGGCGAGGCGAAGCTCAAGGAACTCAGTCAAAGCCAGGCGGACGCGCAGAAGTCGGAGGCGGAGCAGCTTTCCAAACGCAGCGCCGAGCTGCAGGACCTCGACAAACAGCTCGACGCCCGCCGCAGCGACCTCTCAAAGACGCAGGCGGAGCTGCTCAAAACGCAGGGAGAACTGGCCGCGCAGCAGGATTCGCTCGCCAAGAGCTCCGAGCAGTTCAAATCGCGCGAGGCCGCCGTCGCCAAGCTCACCGACGACGAAAAGACGACCAGCCAGAAACTGGCCGCGCTGCAAAAACAGATCGCGGATGCGGAATCGGAGATCGCACGTCTCGCCGCCGCCCAGGCTGATGCGCAGAAGTCGGAGACCGAACTGCGTTCGAAGCGCAGCACCGAGCTGCAAGACCTCGACAAACTGCTTGATGCCCGTCGTGCCGATCTGACGAAGCTCGACGCGGACAAAGCCGGGAAAGAGAACGAGATCGAGGCCGTCAACGCCACCCTCGCCAAGGCCCAGGAGCAGGTGCGGGACGCCCAATCGCAGATCGCACAGCTCGGTGGCGAGGAAAAAGCCGTCGCCGCCCGTGTCACCGAATTGCGTGGCAATGAGGACCGCCTCAAGGCCGTCACCCAGACGCTCGGGCAGATGGAAAACCAGCGCGGCATGCTGGATGCCGCCATTGCCGCGCTCATGGGCCGCCAGCAGTCGCATGAGGCGGAAGCCGCCGCTGCGGAGGAGCGCATGACCGCGATTCGCGGCCAGCTTGCGGCTCTGGAGCAGCAAAAACTGGCTGCGGAGCAGGAAACCGCCGAGATCAACGCCCGCAAAGCCGAGGCCGAGGCCACGGCGGCCGAACAGCAGAAACAAGCGCAGGCAAAGCTGGCCGAGATCGACAAACAGGCCCGTGATGCCCGACGTCATGACGAGGAGGACCGTCAGGTGGCGGAAAAACGCCTCGCCGACCTTCATGCGCAGATCTCGCAACGCGAGACGCGTGCCGCCGAGGTCGAGGCGCAGGTGAAGGAACTCGACGGCAGGGTCGCCGATCTCAACAACAAGCTCGAAGACCTCGCCTCCACCGATTCCCGTCTCCACGACTCAACGGAGGCGCTCAAGGCCGTCGAATCGCACAAGGCGGAGGTCGTCGCCGCAGTCGCCACTTTGGTGAAGGAGCGTGACGAGCGCACCCGCGAGCTGCTGGCAGCGACCGAACATGGCCGGGCGCAGACCCTGCTCACGCAGACGCTCAACCAGCGCCGTGAAGCGGCGGAGTTGGAGGTCAAAACCATCGAGGAGCAGCAGGCAGAGCTTTCCCGGGCAATGGGAGCGGCGCGTGAGCAGCTCCGTCAGGCCGAGCAGGAGCTCAAAGACCGCGAATCGAAGATCGCCGCCGCCGAACAGCGCACCAAGAACCTCGAAGAACTCGCCGCTGCCGCCGACCAGCAGTTCAAAACTTTGCAGGCGGACCACAAGAAGCTCAGCGAGCAGCTCGCCGCCGCGAAGACCGATCTCGACCAGTCCACCACTGCCGCGACCGAGCGGAAAAAGGAAGCTGCCGCCGCTGCCGCCGCCGCGGAGAAGAGCTCGCAGCAGCAACTCACGCTGGCGGAGAAGATCAGCGGCCTGGAGGCTGTGATCGCCACCCTGACGGCGACGCATGCCACCACGCAGCAGAATCTTTCCGCCGCCGAGTCCGATCATCAGAATCTGCAGGATCGCATCGCCGAACGGCAGAAGGAAGCCGCCGCCGCCGAGGCACGTGTGGCGGAATTGACGCAGCAGACCGCCGGTTTGGAAGACCGGGTCAAGGAACTGGCCGCAGCCAACAAGCAGCACGCGGAAGTCACCAGCGCGGTGGCCACGGCCACCCAGGAACGCGACAAGCTGGCCGCCGAAAATCAGCGTCTGACGAAGGAACGTGGCGAACTCGAGGCGGTGCTGCCCGATTTGCGGGCCAGCGTGACCCAAACCCGCGCCGAGGCGGACAATTTGAAGGCTGAACTGGCCGCTCTGACCCGGGATCGCGATGCTGCGGCTGCGGAACTGAAGGAGTCCCGTGCGGCGCATCAGAAGACGAAGTCGGAGGTTGAGGCGTTGCGCATCGAGTCGGTCAATCTCGACAAGATCCTCAGCGACAAGCGCAATAACCTCGAAGCTGAGACCAAAACGAAGCTCGCCGAGGCGAATGCCGCCGAAACACGCCTCAAAGGCATCCAGGACCGCATTGCCACCGCTGAAAAACGCCTCGAGGAACTGGCTGATGTGGATGCAAGGCTGGCCGCGACCACCAAGGCGTTCAAGGAGGCCGAGGCACAGCGGCAGGCGGAGGACAAGGCGCTGGCAGAGCTCGCTCGCAGCCAGGACAAGCTCAAAAAGGAACTCGCCGCCCTGGAAACGTCCATCAAGGCCGAGAACGCCCAGCTGGCGGACCTGAACAAAGCTGTCAAAGCCGCCGAGGCCAGGGCCGGTGACGCCGAAAAACGGACCGACAAGGCCGTGGCTGCGCTCCAGGATGCGGAAAAGAAGCGCATCGAGGCCGACGCCATCGCCGAGAAGGTGCGCACGGAGGAAAAGACGCTGAGGAAGCAGATTCCAGCCCTCACCACCGAACTGGCGGGCATCCAGGCGATGCTGGTCAGTGTGACGAAGGAACGCGAGGAGGCGTCCCAGTTTGTGACTCGGCTGAATGTCACCACCGACGCGCAGAACAAGAAGCTGACGGAACTGCAGCAGCAGATCACCCAGCTCGAAGAGGCTCACAAAGTGCGCGAGGAACGTGTGATGAAGGCGCAGGCGGACGTGGACAAGGAAGCCGCACGTCTCAAAGCGGCTCAAGAACAGTCCCGTGCCGCCGAAGCCCAGCTCGCCGAGCTGGACAAGCAGGTCAAGGAGGCCAGAACCAAGACCGAGGCGGCGAAAAAGGAGAACGCCACCATCGAGGACGACCTGCGGCAGCGTCTTGACCGCGTCCAGCACCTGAAGTCCGAGGAGGAGCGGCTCGGCAAGGCGATCGAGGCGCTGCAAGGAGACCTGCAGGGCGCTGACATGTCCCTCAAGGAACTGCACACGAAGATCGACGCACGGAAGACCGAGCTGGGGGATTACCTCAAGGTCGGGGGGCAGATCCTCGGCCTCGGCCAGGCGGTGGCCGGGCTGGAGGCCCGCCAGGCGGAGATCAACAAATCCCTGCGCCGGACCTCGGAGGAGGAACTGGCCGTTCAAGTGAAGCTCAATGCCGCGCAGGAGGCCCTGAACCGCGAATCGGCACGGGCGGAACAGATCCGGAAGGATCGCGAGGCGGCGGACGCGGAGTTCCAGAAGTTCAGCGCGGAAATTCAGAAGCAGGCCGCCACTCTGCAGAACTACGAGGTGGAGCAGAAGAAGCGCATCGCGGAGCTGGAGAAACGCATCACCGACCTCGGGGCCGTGCAGCAGCGGGCGCTCGGCCAGATCGACGAAACGAAGGAGGAACTGGCGCGGCTGGAGGCGCGGAAGCAGGAATTCGCGCAGGCGGAGGCCCAGCTCAAGCACTGGCAGGAGATCGAAAAACGCCTGCGTGGCCAGCTTCAGGAGCTGGAGGAGAAGCACGAGATCATGCGCCGCGGGCTGCCGACGGAGGAGAGCACGGTCGTCATGTTCGCCAACGACATCATCAAACGCATCGACCTCATCGACGCGCTGGCGGCGCGCTATGCCGGAGCGAACGGCAGCGACGTGCCGCAGCAGCTGCAGACGCTGCGGGCCTCGTTTGAGGACATCCTGCATCAACATGGCGTGCAGGAGTTCAGCGTGCCGGCGGGAACCGAGGTGGACCTCGAACTGCGGAAACGCATCGCCGTGGTGGACTCGCTGCCGGGCAAGCTGAAGCCGCGCGTCACGGAAAGCTGCCGTTCCGGTTTTATCTTCTCGCGTGGGGAAGGGCACGAGATTATCCTGCGCAAGGTGGAGGTGCGCACCTCCAGCCAATAGCCCCCCCGGAGAACTGATCTTTTATATCCCAATCACCTTTGTTTATGGCTGAATACGTTGGAATCGACCTCGGAACCACCCTCTCCGGGCTGGCTTACCTCAAACCTGATGGCAATCCTGAAATCGTGCCGAATGCCGACGGTGAGCGGCTCACACCGTCCGTCGTGTTCTTCGATTCGCATGAGGATGTGAAGCTGGTGGGCAGCGCCGCGCGTGACGGTGGCGAGCCGGACCGCACGATCTTCCAGATCAAGCGTCACATGGATGATCCGGAGCATCTGATCGAGATCGACGGCAAGAAGTGGACCCCGGCGGAAATCTCCGCGCTGATCCTGTCGAAGCTGAAGCGCGACTGCTCGAAGATCTGCGGTGACATCACCGAGGTGGTCATCACCGTGCCGGCCAATTTCAACGAACTGGCCCGCAAAAGCACCATCGCCGCCGCTGAAATGGCCGGCATGAAGGTCAAGCGACTGGTGAACGAGCCGACGGCTGCCGCGGTTTACTACGCGCACTCCCAGGGCGTGAAGGGACGCATCCTCGTCTATGACCTCGGCGGCGGCACCCTCGACACGACGATTCTCGATGTGGAAGGTGAAAGCATCCGTATCCTCACCTCCGAAGGTGCCCGCCACCTCGGCGGCAGCAACTTCGACGACCTGCTCCTGGAAGCTTATGCCGACCAATACCGCAAGCAGACCGGGGCGGTGCTTTACAGTGACGAACGGCACCGCCGCCGCGTGCTGCAGGCCACCGAAGACGCGAAGAAGATGCTGTCGAAGCTCCAGCGTGTGAACGACACCGTCGCCAACGATCAGAACAGCGGCATCGCCCGCATCGACCTCACGCGCGATGGTTTTGAAAAGCTTGTCCGCAACATGCTGACCCGCACCGTCTTCCTCGTGGAGCAGGCGCTGGATTCCGCCAAGCTGAAGCCCTCCGACATCGATCACGTCGTGCTGGTGGGTGGTTCCACCCGCATCCCGAAAGTGAAGAGCATCCTGGAGAAGATGTTCGGCAAGACGCCGAAGTCCTGCGGCAACGTGGACGAGTGCGTGGCGCTGGGCGCGGCCTTGTTTGCCAAGAAGTCGGCCCGCATCCAGGAAGTGTGCAATGCCAGCTACGGCACGCTGGCGATGGTTTACAACGCGAAGACCAAGGAGGAGAAGCTGATGAACTCCATCGTCATCCCGAAGAACTCGGTCATTCCGTGCTCGAAAACGCAGGTGTACCAGACCTCCGAGGACAACGAGCGTGTCATCGAGGTGGACATCACGCAGGGCGAGGACGAGGACGCGAAGTTCGTCGATGTCATCGGCCGCATCACGCTGGATGTGCCGCCGAACCGGCCGAAGGGCTGCGAGGTGGCGGTGACCTTCAGTTACGACGAGAACCAGCGTGTGCGTGCCCTCGTCGTGGACAAGCAGTCCGGCCGCAGCAAGGAAGTCGCCGTGACCTACAAGGGGGCCGGCGTGCTTTCGGATGAGGAATTGAAGCGCCGCAGCCAGCATCTTCGCGCCATGCGCATCGAGTAAAACCGTCACCCAATCGAAGGAGCCGCGTCATGTTCAAGATTCTCAAAACACTCTCCAAATCCCTCGGTGGCAGCAAGCCCGCCGCCGCGCCTGCGCCCGCCGCAAAGCCGGGAAGCCTGCTCGACAAGGTGAACAAGGGCGCGCCCGTGGCCGCTGCCAAGCCCCCTCCCTCGCCCAAGACGCCGGAGGAGCTTTGTGGCATCACCGGAAAGATGCCGAAGGAAGAGATCCGGGCGCAGTTGAAGCTGCTGTTCCGCCGCTACAACCGCACTGCCTCCAGCCTCGACGCCAAGCTCCGTCATGAGGCCGAGACGATGCTCGACGCCATTGTGCAGGTGCGGGAAAAGCATTTTGGCGAGATTTGATCTGCCGCCGGAGGCATGAAACTCGACCGCCTCATCGCCCGGCACGAGGCCATGGGCCGTCAATCGGCGCATCTCGCCATCGCCTCCGGTCGTGTGCGTGTGGAAGGCACCGTGGTGACCGACAGCCATCATCCCATCGACCGGTTCACCTGCGTGGCATTGGATGGCGCGGTGATCCAACAGCCGGAACGCGCCTTGTATCTGATGATGCACAAGCCGGAAGGCATCCTCAGCGCCACCAAGGATGCCACTCACCCCACCGTCATCGATTTGATCGACGACCAGGACAAACACACCCTGCACATCGCCGGACGTCTCGACCGGAGCACCTCCGGGCTGGTGCTGCTCACGAATGACGGCCGCTGGTCAAAGCGCCTCATGGCTGCGGAGCACAAGGTGCCGAAGGTTTACCTCGTGGAGACGCTGGAGCCGATCGCTCTGGACGCGGTGGCGGCCTTTGCCCGCGGGTTCTACTTCCACACGGAGGACATCACCACCCTGCCCGCTGAACTGGTCATTTTGGGAGAGCGTCAGGCGCGCCTGACCTTGCATGAAGGGCGCTATCATCAGGTGAAGCGCATGTTCCATCGCGTGAACAACCGCGTCACGCGTCTGCACCGCGAAAGCATCGGTTCCCTGGCCTTGCCGGCTGATCTGAAGGCGGGGGGGTGGCGCGGGCTCGATGCGGCGGCGGCGTGGGCGATTCTCGCCCTCTGATGGTTGTTTGAATTTCAGAAATTCCGGCTTTCGCGAATGAATTTCACCCGTTACTCTCGCAGCCCTGTGAATTCCCCCCGCATGTACTTCAGCATTTGGTTTGGCATCATGTTGGCAACGAACTCCGGTTGCACGACGCAGAAAGCTCCGGAAGCCGACAAGCTCGCCAGTGTCGAACAGGCCCGCAAGGCGTTGCCGGCCAACGAGCAGGAGAATCCGCTGGTGAAGCGGCTGAACAACCCCTCCTCCATGCCCACCGTGCCGCCAGCCGGCGCACGCACCTCGTATTCCTCAGCCAAGATCTCCCAGAAAACCGTGGCGATGACCTTCGACGACGGTCCGCATCCCTCCCTGACGCCGAAGCTGCTCGATCTGCTGAAGGAGCGGAACATCAAGTGCACCTTCTTCCTCATCGGCCAGCAGGTGAAGATGTATCCCGACATCGTGCGCCGCATCATCGCCGAGGGGCATGAAATCGGAAACCACACCTGGACGCATTGCAGCCTCACCAGCCGTTCCGACGCCCAGATCCGCAGCGAGCTGAAAAAGTCCGAGGACGCCGTGCATGAGGTGGCCGGTGTGCGGCCGCACCTCGTCCGCCCGCCTTATGGAGCGATCAATTCTCGCATCAAGGACCTGATGTTCAGTGAGTTCGGCTACTCCACCATCATGTGGTCGGTCGATCCGCAGGACTGGCGTCGTCCGGGCGTCGCCGCAGTGACCAGCCGGCTCGTCAATGGCGCTCATCCGGGAGCCATCATGCTGGCGCATGACATCCATCCGCCCACCATCCAGGCGATGCCCGCGATGTTCGACCAGCTCCTGGCCAAAGGGTATCAATTCGTCACCGTCAGCCAGCTTCTGAACATGGAGAAGGCCTCCATGCCCGTCGGCGTCATCATCCGCCCTGCCGAACCGGTAAATGACCGGGATCCCAAGCCGCTTCCCATGACGCAGGGCGTCAAGCCCAAGGCTTGAGAGGGGGAATGAGCGGCGATGAATCCATCGCCGCCCCCTGAAAAAGAGAAAGCGCCCCGGGCGGAGCCGGGACGCTTTCAAACCCGCCTGTGCCGTCCGCAACCAAAGGCTCACGAATCCCATGAGACCAGGTGGGAACCCGCGTTGAAGGAGCACTGTCTTCCAGTGAAGGCATGACATGTCACTCCAGCGCGCAGCCCCCGCATATATAGAAACGGGCCGGGCCACAAGGCACGATAACGAGCACCGCAGGAAAGGGTTGCCGCCCTGAGGCGGCCTGAAGATCTCAAAGAGCAGAAAACGGAATGCGCCGAGTTTAACGCCTGCGGCAGCCGGATCAAGAAAGCCTTCCACACCGGGCCAGAAAGTCAGACCGCATCCTGACTGGCCTCAGCCGAACAGCGGCAGCCCCTCCTGCGCCCGCGACAGAATCGCGGACAGACCGGCCAGCATCACCATCAGCACAAACAGCATTCCTCCGATCAGAAACAGATGGAGCCGGTTCCAGGGGCGCCGCCACTCCGGCGTTTTCTCCGGGTCCGTGACCAGGAAAGGGCGGAGCTTGCCCAGGTTGCGTTCGATGCCGACAGACATCAGCGCGATCCAGCCAAAAAAAGACGCCACAATGAAGGTGAGGAGTCGCGTCCACGGTCCCAGCGGCCTGTGCCAGCCATCCCAGGCAACGAGCAACGTGTCAGCCAACGCCACTACGGCGCACAGCCAGGCGAGAATTCGGTAGGTCACGGTCAGCATGCGCCGCCATGGCGTCGCCGTTTCACATTTTTGTCAAGCCCTGCCCGTGCGGCGGCAGACAGCGTCCACACCTTCCCAACATCCGCCTGCGGCGCTTTGGATCGGTTCAAGCACCCGCGCCGTCCTGGCACTCGCGGTCGATGCGCTTGTGCAGGGTGTCGAGCTCCTCCTGGTGCGTGCGCAGCACAGCAACCAGTTCCTTGATGATATGGTTCAAATGGTCCGAGGTTCCGTTCGGGAGTCCGCCGTCGCAGGCAATGCGCAGCGCGGTCATTTCGATCACTTCGAGTTTGTTCATGCGCGTTGGAGACCACTACGCCATCGCCGCTGGCTTTCGTCATGCCGGGGCATGATCGGGGAGCAAAGTATCACCTTGTGCGCTCAAAGTACCGTGCGGCTGTGAGACTGGCTTGCCTCCCCAGCGGCGAGCCGGGGCAGGGACACGCTTCGCCGCGTCTGGGTCATAGGATCACACCTCAGGTGGAAACTCTCGGAAGAAACCAAGCAGACGCCCGATTTGTATCCGTGATGACCTCCCGCCGCGCCTTTCTCCAAAACAGCACCCTTTGCCTCGCTGGCTTCAGCGGGCTCAAAGCAGCCGATGCGGAGGCCAAACCGCTGCTGCGCGTGGGTTTGATGACTGATCTGCACTACGCGGACAAACCGCCGACCAAAACGCGCTTTTACCGCGAGGCGCTGGCGAAGCTGGATGAGGCCGTGGAGGTCATGAATCGTGAAAAACCGGCTTTGGTGGTCGAACTGGGTGACTTCATTGACCAAGCTGACTCTATTGACCGAGAGATCGAGTGGCTGCGGACGATGGAATCGCACTTCGCACGCCTTTCGATGCCCAGGCACTACGTTTTGGGGAATCACTGTGTCGGCACGCTGACGAAGGAGGAGTTTGCCGCCAATACGAAGGCCAGCGGCAGCTTTGAGAGCTTCGAGGCCGGTGGTGTGACCTTTGTCATCCTCGACTCCTGCTTCCGCAGGGATGGCACGCCGTATTCACGCAAAAACTTCGACTGGAAGGACGCGAACGTGCCGAAGGACGAACTCTCTTGGCTCGAAAGCCAGCTCAGCAAGGCCAGCGGTCCCGTCATCGTGCTCGCGCATCAGCGCCTGGATGCCGACAAAGCCCACGCCGTGCAAAACGCCGCTGAAGTGCGCTCGCTGCTCGAAAAGTCCGGCAAGGTGCTCGCCGTCTTCCAAGGTCACTCGCACAAAAACGACTATCAGCAGATCGCGGGCATCCATTACACGACTTTGGTCGCGATGGTCGAAGGCAGCGGTGCTGGAAACAACGGTTACGCCGTGCTCGATGTCATGCCCGACGGCTCCTTGCGGCTGCAAGGCTTCCGCAGGCAGGTGGAGCGTGCGTTGCGGAGGGCTTAGCGCCTTGGAGCGGTCACCATCGCTCGAAACTCGGCCGCGCAGGGCAGTTCGAACTCACCTTTGCGGCGGACGTGGCAGATTTCCTCATCGCCGAAGAGGTGGCTGACATTCCGCAAGACGACGCCGGCGTGGTGCGGGGTGGGATCGGGGCTGGCCGGCAGTGGGGTGAGGGCGAGGCCCATGCCCATGCGGACGTATTCAAACAGCAGAAACGGGAAGTTCGATTCGATGACGATGCCTGTCTTCTCCAGCAGACCGGCCTGCGACATCACCGCGTCAAAATGCTGCCGGCAGTAGGCTCCGGTGCCAGGCAGGATGAGAGGATGCCGGGTGAAGTGCTTGAGCGTGAGTTTTTTCACCGTGGCGAGAGGATGGCGCTCCGGGCAGATGAAGGTGAAGGGGTAACGGGTGAAGGGCGTGTATTCGAGCGCCTTGCGCACGGGTGTGCCGGGCAGCCGCGCGGCGATGGCGAGATCCGCGCCGCCCTGCTCCACCAGCTCGACGGCCGCCGGGGAGTTCCGCTCCAAAAACCGGAGATAGAGCCGCGGATGCCGCGCATGGATGCTGGCGATCGGACGGCGCAGCTCATGCACGAGAAAACTCGGCGCCGTGGCGATGACGAGGCTCTGCGGCAGGTCATCGCGCAGGCTGGCCAGCACCGCGTCCTTCACCGAATCGAACCCCGCGACGAGAGGCGAGGCCAGTTACACCAGCTTTTTCCCGGCGGCGGTGAGCTCCACGCGCTGGCCGACGGTGCGCACCAGCGTGCAGGCCATCTCCTGCTCCAGGCCGCGAACCTGCTGCCAGACGGAGGCGCGCGTGAGCTTCAGCGCCGCGGCGGCACCGCTGAACGTGCCACGCCGCGCGAGCGCCACGATGCTGCGAAACTGCTGCAAACGCAGCTCTTTGAAATAGTGGCGTGGCTGGTCGGGCATGATGACGGGAGTATGGGCGCCACGCATCAGGGCACAAGCGCGGCTCCGGTATGCGTCCGCCAAACAGGGTGCTGGAAAGTCGCTCACAGGGTGCGGATACACGGCCGTCCAGGCGGCGTTTGTGGATGGGTTCCCATGATGCTGAGACTTCTTTTTCGCGCTTCGGCACTTCTGCTGCCGGTCCTGCTGCCGGTGGAGATGCATGCCGATGAAAAGCGTGTGCCCATCATCTACTCCACCGATCTTTACCATCCGCCGAGCGATCCCGATGATCACTTCGACACGGCGGTGCTGTTTGCGATGAGGGAGTTTGACGTCCGCTGCGTGGTGCTGGACAACGGGCTGGGCCGGCAGGTGGAGCCGGAGGTGAAAGCCGAGTTCCGGCACCGCATCGGCAGGCCGCCGCTGGAGCAGCTCATGCACATCACGGGGCGGCAGGTGAAATACGGCCCCGGTCTGCCGACGAAGCTCACCAGCGCCACGGACAAAGGTTTGCAGCAGCCGGCGGAGAATCAGGCCAGCATCGATATGATGCTCGGTGAACTGCGTGCGTCGGAGGAAAAGGTCACGCTGTTCCTCAACGGCAGTTGCCGCGATTTTGCCGCCGCGTTCAACCGCGATCCGGAGCTGTTTCGGCAGAAGGTGAAGGCGATCTACTGCAACGCGGGCATCGTTGTCGAAAAAGGCGTGGCCTCGCAGATCGACTACAATGTGGAGCTCGATCCCGTCGCGTTCTTCAGGCTGTTTGAGACCGGCGTGCCGCTCTACTGGTGCAGCACACGGCCGAAGATGTCCGAGCGCGCGCCCGGCGGCCCGTATTCGACGAACTTCTGGATCCACGAGCAGCGCATCATCCGCGCAGGCAGCCTGCCGGTGCAGAACTACTTCATCTACTGCCTCACCGGCTCCAAGGAGCCGCACCTTCCGTTTCTGGCCAAGGAGCAGCAGAAGATTCCCACGCCGCGCGGGATCGCGGGTGATGGCGGGCGCTTCATCTGGTGCACCGCGCCGTTTGTGCACGCGGCGGGGAGAAGCATCTACCGGAAGGGCATCGCGGATTTTCATGCGCTGCAGCCTGCTGAGGCGGAACGTCTGGGCCTCGCCGGGGCAAAGATTGACCTCTTCACATTTGTCCCGGCAAGTGTGAAGACCAAAGAGCCGCTGAAGTCACTGGAGATCGATGTGAAGAGCGCGGCGCCGGATTCGCCCGTGCAAGTCTTCCACCGTCCTGTTACGGACACTGATTACCGATCCGTGATGGAGTCCGTGCTTGCCAATCTCGCTGCCGAACTCGGAAAATGAAACTCCACCTCCTCCTATGCCTCATCCTCGTCAGCATCGAAGCCCGCAGCGAGCCGGTGCGGATCTTTTTCGACACAGACATGGCCACGGATTGCGATGACGCGGGTGCGCTGGCGGTGCTGCATGTGCTGGCAGACCAGGGCGAGTGCGAAATCCTCGCCACCGTGTCCAGTTCCCTCAATCCCACGGCCTGCGCGGCCATCGATGCCATCAACCGCTACTACCAGCGGCCTGATCTGCCCGTGGGAACCGTTCGCGGCACGGGTGTGAACGAAAAATCACGCTTCACGCAAAGTCTCGCGGCGGAGTTCGTGCATCGCTTCAAAGACGGCAGCCAGCCGCCCGATGCGCTGACAGTTTATCGCGATGTTTTGGAAAAGCAGCCCGATGGCTCCGTGACGCTCGTCACGGTCGGCTACCTCACGAATCTGCGGAATCTCATGCGACTGCCTGCGAGCGACGGCCACGTCAGCGGCCTGGACCTCATCCGCGCGAAGGTGAAGCGCTGCGTCTGCATGGGCGGGAACTTCATGGGCAGACCGCCAGTGGATGATCTGAAGCTCGACAACGTGAACTTCCGCCGCGATGCCGCCGCCGCCGTGGAGGTCATCCGCCACTGGCCCACGCGCATCGACTTCGCCGGCCGCGAGGTGTGCTCCATCCCCAGCGGATTGAAAGCCGGCGCCGTGTTGATCGACACGCCGGAGGAAAATCCCGTGCGCCGCGCCTACGAGGTCTATCTCGGCGGTCCCGGCCGCACCCGGCATGTGGCCGATCTCGTCACCGTGCTCTACGCCGTGCGCGGCTTGCGCGACTGCTGGAACCTCTCCGCGGCCGGAACGATGGACATCGCTCCTGACTGCGCCTTCAAATGGCGGCCCAACATCGATGGCACCCAGCACCATCTTCTCAAAAAGCCCGGCAACGACCGCCACGTGGAGTCTGTGATTGACGGCCTGCTCAAGGTGCCGCCGAGGCCACGGCCCTGAAGATGATGCGCGCCGCGCTGTGATACCCGCTGCATAAGCGGTCAATCGGGCAGGCCGGTCTCAGCCAGGTAGCATGGCGGACTTGCGAAGGAGCGTGGTGCTTCGGCGGCCGGAAAGGATGCCCGGCTGTGCAGGATCAGCGGCAGCAGCAGGGAACGATGGCAGCGGGACTCGTCCTGGCAGAAGCAGCCGATGCTGAACATTGACGTGTGGGAGAGGGCTCCGAGCAGGTCAATCAGGCGCTGGCAGTCCGGCTGCCTCATCTCGGCCCGGTAGCGCCGCGCAAAGACTGCCCAGGTGAGCTTTTCATCCAAATAGGCTTTCAACAGTGCGGCGGACGGTGCCAGCTGAGGCAGCCAGAGGTCGAAGTATCCACGTTGACGCCACTCGGCCTTCCGGATGCCGCGTGGAGGGTGGCGTGTGACGCCGACACGCCAGCCTTCGCCGGGACTTCGTGGCGTGCCGTAGCGATAGTGTCCGGGAGGTGAGGATGATTTCATGACCGTGAGTGCCGTGTGCCGTCCTGGCCGCAGGGCGTGCTCGCTTGCTTGCTTGGCGGGGCGAGGCACGCATGTGTCCGAGGCCGGAAGAAAATCAGCGTGAGGTGACCGCCGCCCGCAACCTGATTTCCATGACCTCATGACCGTTGATTGAGCGCAAGGAATCGCGATGTGGATCGTGTTTGAAACGCATGATCCGCCATTTCTCCGCCACCTTCCGTGGCTTGCCCGCCTGTCTGCTGCTTCTCACCGGCTCCGCTGAAGGTCTGGAGCCCGGCTTTGAGTCGCTGTTTGATGGCAAATCGCTCGATGGCTGGAAGCACGATGGCAATTGGGCTGTCGTGAACAGTGAGATCGCCCGGGTGAAGAAGGGTGGCTCGCTGGTGTATGAGAAGGCGAAGGTGCCGGCTGATTTTGAGCTGCGTTTTGAGTGGAAGGTCGCCCAGGGCTGCAACAGCGGCGTGTATTACCGGCCGGGGCAGTATGAGTATCAGTTGCTCGACAACGCCAACAGCCCTTACGGCGAAAATCCGCGTCAGGCGGCTGCGTCGCTCTTCTTTGGCATGGCGCCGACGAAGGACGTCGTGAAGCCGCATGGCGAGTGGAACGAAGGGCGCATCGTTTGTCAGGGGACGGTCATCCAGCACTGGCTGAACGGCGAAAAGGTCATCGACTTCGACTACAGTGACCCGCGTTGGTTTCACGAGCTGGAAGTGCTGCGCATTCGCGGCGGTGATTTGGCGAAACGCGGCGCGAATCTCTCGCTGCAGGACCATGGAGCCGATGTGGGGTTCAGAAATCTGCGATGGAGGGCGATTCCGGCCTCGGAGAAGCTCGTGAGCGAGAATTTGACGCCGATGCCGATTCCCGATGGCGCATTGAGAAAGGAGCAGGAGCGCATCAACAAGATGCTCGCGGGGCAAAAGGGCGAATGGCGGCATGAGGAGCTGAAACGCTTCAAAGCGGAGGAGGCTCATCAAGGTGTCGCGGTGGATGCGGAGCACTTTTATGCGATCACGAACGCTGCCATCGGCAAATACCGCAAAGACAGCGGAGAACGCGTTGGTGGCTGGAAGGAGACGCAGGGCCGCATCAAGCATCTGAACGCCGGAATCGTGCTGGATGGCAAACTGTGGTGTGCGCACTCGAATTACCCGGAAATGCCGATGAAAAGCTCGGTGGAGGTCTTCGACGCGCAGACGATGCAGCACCTCGAAAGCATCGATCTGACGAGTGTGGGTGGCTCGCTGACCTGGGTGGATCGTCGCGATGGCTGGTGGTATGCCTGCTTTGCCCAATACGCGAAAACGGGCGATCCAGCCCGCACACGCGTCGTGCGCTTTGATTTGAACTGGAAGCCTTCAGCGGAGATTCGCTTCCCGGCGGAGATGGTGGCGAAGTTTGGCAAGAACAGCAGCTCCGGTGGCTGCTTCGGCCCTGACCGGCATCTCTTCATCACCGGGCATGATGCGCAGGAGCTGTATGTGCTCGATCTGCCTGTGGAAGGCGATGCGTGGACGTGGAAGACGGCGATTCCAATCTCCGCGCACGGTCAGGCCTTCGCGTGGGATCGCAGTGCTCCATCCCTCCTCTACTCCATCGATCGAAAGACGAAGGAAGTGATCGTGTCGAAAATCTCCCGCCCGTAATCCATGCGCCGCTTCATTCGCTGGTTTCTTCGACTGCTGCTCGCCCTGATCGTGCTGGCGATGCTGCTGCTGGGCGCGGGTTGGTGGTGGTTCCATCCGGCATTCACGGTGACCCCTGGAGTCGTTTATACGACGCGAAACGGGCATGAGCTGACCCTGGACGTCGTGAAACCGGCGAATCCGAGCGGGAGCGGCATCCTGGTGATGGTCAGCGGACGGTGGAAGTCGGACCCGAAGAAGTTTCAGGCGTGGATGGCGGCTTCGTTTTTGCGTCAAGGGCACACGCTGTTCGCGGTGTCGCATTTGTCCCAGCCGGAGGCCAGCGTGCAGGAGATCGTGGAGGATGTGCACCGCGCGGCGCGGTTTGTGCGGCATCATGCGAAGGACTACGACATCGATCCGGCCCGTCTCGGCGTCTTCGGCGGCAGTTCTGGCGGACATTTGAGCCTGATGCTGGCCACACGTGGCGGCCCGGGCGATCCGAACGCCGCTGATCCGGTGGACCGCGAGAGCAGTGCGGTGCAGGCCGCGACGGTGTTTTATCCCGTGACCGATCTCATCAATCTCGGCCCCTCGACGGAAAATCTGCACGATGGCGGCCCGCCGAAGAGCTTCCGCAAATCGTTCGGCCCGACAGCGGGAGATGTGGAGGCGTGGAAAACCATCGGCCGGCAGGTTTCGCCGATCTTCCATGTCACGAAGTCGCTGCCGCCGGTCTTCATCGCGCATGGCGACGCGGACACGCTGGTGCCGCTGGAGCAATCGACGCGATTCAAGGAAGCCGCGGCAAAACTGGGCCGCGAGGTCCTGCTGACCGTGCGGCCGGGCGAGAAGCACGGCTGGCCCACGATGATCTGGGACGCGCATCTCTTTGCGAACTGGCTGGCAGAAAAGCTGCGCTGAGACGTAGGCTCAGCGCTTCCAGAACTCGAACCAGCGCTTCTTCTGAGGAGGAGGAGGCTGCGGTGGCGGAGGCTCGGTTTTTTTCACCACGGGCCGCGGGATGGCCTCCGGCCCCTCGATGATCACGGTCATGCCTTTGGTGATCAGTTTGACCAGCCGCACCACGTCCCAGTTCGCCGTGCGCATGCAGCCGTGGCTGGAACTGCGGCCGATCGTCTGCGGTGAGTTCGTGCCGTGGACACCGATGCCGGGCTTGTTCAGGCCGATCCACATCACGCCCACGGGATTGTTCGGTCCGATGGGCAGATTGTAGGCCGTGCTGGTGCGCACGCCGTAGTTCAAAACGCCCTCGTCCCAGCGGAAGGTCGGCATCTGCGTGATGCCGACGATCTTCCACGTGCCGGGAGGTGTGGCAAGATAACCGCTGCCGGGCGTGATCGGCACGCTGGCGAGCATCCGGTCGCCCTCGTGCACGCCGAGCAGCTTTTCCTTCGTGTCGATCTTGATCATGCGGGTGGCTTTGAATTCCGGCACCTCAGGCAACGCGGGAATCGGCTCCAGCAGCTCGATCTGAAAGGGCTCGGCGACATTAGGCACCTTCACGACATCGCCGGGCTTCAGGGCGCTCATCTTCGCGGGCTGGTTCAGCCACTCGATGAGTTCCGGGGAGGTGTGGAAGCGCTCGGTCAGGAACTCCAGCAGCGAGTCGTAGGGCAGGTACTTCTTTTTGCTCTGCTGCGAGGGTTTGGACGGCAGATCGCCCACAAACTTGAGGTCTTCCTCCCGGATCGTGTAGTTCGTGTAGAGCTCCGTGATGGTGGAGAGATCCAGGGTGTGCGTTTCCAGCTCGGTTGCGGGCAGGCCGTTCGCAGCCTGGTAGCGTTGCAGCGCCTTGGTGGTGAATTCGCCCGGGCGGCCGTCCACTTTCCCGGGGCCAAACAGTTTCGAGTCCAGGAAGATCTGCAGCCGCAGCACAGGCTCGATGGGTTCTGGTGCCTTCGGCAGCGGTGGCGGCTCGCTGGTTTCAGGAGCCGTGGGCGCGGCGGGCACGGCCCCGGCGAGAGAGGCGATTCCGAAGGCGATCAAGGTGCAAAACAAGGGTCTCATGGGCGAGGGTGTACGGATAAAACCGATGATACGCTACAACGGGGCCAGGGTGACGCAACACATGCAGCCCTGAGAGGGACATCACCGTCCTGCCGCCGCTCGATTTGTGATAGCCAGCGGCCGGTCGCGTCGTGATGTTGCGATCATGAAACGCGCCCCTGTCTCCCGCCGCCATTTTCTCACCGCCGCGCTCGCTGGTGGTGCCGCCAGTCCTGCTCAGCTACTCGCCGCGGAGGCTGCGAGCGGCTTCCACGAGCCCGCTCGGGACATCCCGCTGGCAGATGACGCCGATGTGATCGTTTGCGGCGCAGGTCCGGCCGGGGTCGCCGCTGCGATCACCGCCGCGCGTGCCGGGGCGAAGGTGCGCCTGTTTGAATGGCGCGGCTGCCTTGGCGGCATCTGGACGGCGGGGCTGCTCGGCTACTTCCTCGACTTCGACAAGCCCGGCTTCGCCAAAGAACTGCGCGAGAAACTCGATGCACGTGATGCGCGGGCGAATTCGAAGAGCTCCAGCCGCTTCTGCTACGATCCGGAGGCGCTCAAACTGCTGCTGGAGGAACTTTGCGTGGAAGCAGGCGTGAAGTTCCAGTTTCACACGAAGGTTTGTGCCGCGTTCAGGGAAGGCAGCAGGCTCACCACGATCATCACCGAGTCGAAATCAGGGCGGCAGGCATGGAAGGCGCCCGTTTTCATCGACACGACCGGCGATGGCGATCTCGGTGCGCTCGCGGGCTGCGGATTCAAAGTCGGCGACGCGGAGGACATCGAAGCGGTGGACACCTGCCCCTGCCAGCCGCTGTCGCTGAACGCTCTGCTCGTCGTGAAGGATGCCGAGGCGCTGCGCGAGTTCATCCGCTTCGGCTCGCCGCAGCCGGGTGAAAACACCGACGGTGAGAAGAAGAAACGCATCCGCGACGAGATCGTGAAAGGCACGGGCCAGATCCCCTCCTACGCCAGCTCCACGCTCTGGCATGTGCGGGGCAATCTCTGCTTTGCCATGTTCAATCATGAATATGGCGTGAAGCCCTGGGACGCGGCGGAGATCACCGCCGCCACCGTGCGCGCCCGTGCGGACATGCACAGGATGGTCGCCGGCCTGCGCAGCCTCGGCGGGCCATGGGAGGGCATCCAGATCGTGGCCACCGCCGAGCAGATCGGCGTGCGCGACGGCCGCCGCATCGCCGGCCGTTACATGGTGAAGACGGAGGATCTGGTCAAAGGGGCGCGTTATGACGATGGCGTCGCGCGTGTCACCTTCGGAGTCGATGTCCACGCCACCACCGCCGAGCACAACAAGGCGAAGGGCGCGATCCACACGAAGGGCATCAAATCCACGCCTTACGACATCCCCCTGCGTGCCTTGATCGCCAAGGATGTCGATGGCCTCATGATGGCCGGCCGCTGCATCAGCGGTGATTTCATCTCGCACTCGAGCTATCGCGTCACCGGAAACGCCGTCGCGATGGGTGAGGCCGCCGGTGTCACCGCCGCGCTCGCCGCACTGTCGAAACGCATGCCGCATGAGGTCGCGTGGACCGAGGGCGTGGCGAAGCTGAAGGAGATCGGCCAGCGGGTTTGAGCGCTGTTATCATATCAGCGCAAAAACCGTAGAGACAGGCCCGCCGCGCGTTCTGTGAGCATGCGTTGCCTCGCCTTTCTTTTTCTCACCGCTTCCCTCCATGCCGAAACGTGGCCTCTTGATGCTTTGGACGGCACGATGATGCCTCGTGGTGTGGTCAAAGCGGCCGCGGGAGCCGTGGGATCGAGTTTGGCGTTGGATGGAGCTTCTCTCATCGAGCTCAAAGACAGCGCGAAGCTCGCCAGCGGCGCTTTCACCGTGTCGCTGTGGTTCAATCCGTATGCGCTGGAGGGCGGGCAGCAGATGCTCATCGGCAAAAACCGCTACTCGCGTGGCGAACGGCAGTGGGGCATCACGATCGAGCCGGATGGCAAGTTGAAGGCATATCTGCAACAAAACGGCTGGAGCACGATTGCGTGCGCGGAGCCGCTGAAGGCCGGCTCGTGGCACTTTGCGGCTTTGGTGGTCGATTCGGGTAAAGCAGCGCTATTTCTCAATGGAAAGCCTGTGGGCGAGGTGAAGCTGAAACAGCCGATTCCGACGACGGAGGCTCCGATCACGCTCGGCGGCATTTTTGACGATGGCCGGACACGCCAGACCTTTCTCGGCGCACTTGATGAGGTGCGGATCGAGTCGCAAGCGCTGCGCGACTTTGCGTTTCAGCCCGTCACGGCCACGCATGAGCTGCCGAAGCCGAAGACGGCCGATTTTCCGCTGTGGGATGCCTCGCAGAAGCTCGCAGAGGCCAAAGACCTGCCGGTGCTGGAGGGCGTGGAGTTTCATGTCATCAAAAAATGGGACAAGGAGGCCGATGGCTACACCTTCCTGCATGGTGTCGGGCTCTGCTGGCACAAAGGGAGGCTCTATGCGTCGATCGGCCACAACAAGGGCGCGGAAAACACGGTCAGCGAGGAAGCCCAGTATCGCGTGAGCGACGACGGCGGCAAAACCTGGAGCGAGCTGCGTGTGATCGATGCCGGCGAGGAGGAAAACCTCGCGGTGAGTCACGGCGTGTTCCTCTCGCACGGCGGGAAGCTGTGGGCCTTCCACGGCGCGTATTACAACCACATGGAGCGCATCCACACCCGCGCCTACTCGTTTGACGAGGCCAGCGGGCAGTGGGTCAAACATGGCGTCGTCCTCGAAAACGGCTTCTGGGCGCTGAACCAGCCGGTGAAGATGCGCGATGGCAACTGGATCATGCCCGGCATCAGCGCGGGGCCTTACTCGAACACCGGCGTCTTCCCTGCCGCAGTGGCGATCAGTCACGGTGATGATTTCACGGAGTGGGACTTCGTCAGCATCCCCGTGCATGAAGGCATCCGCCTGTGGGGCGAGTCGAGCATCATCGTCGATGGGGCGAACGTGCTCAACATCGCCCGCTACGGCGGCAAGGCGCTGGCCTTGATCTCGAAGAGCACCGACTATGGCCGCACCTGGACCACGATGGCCGAAAGCAACCTCCACATGACCACCAGCAAACCCGCCGCCGGATTGCTGAGCAAGGGCCGCCGCTACCTCGTCTGCACAAACGCTGCCAACAATGGCGGCAAACGCTTCCCGCTCACCATCGCCCTCAGCGAGCCGGGCAAAGAGGTCTTCAGCAAAGTCTTCGTCATCCGCCACGCCGAGCACAGCGGCCCCGGCGAGTCGAACCCGAAGGCCTCCCTGAGCTATCCCTGCGCCACCGAGCATGAGGGCAGGCTCTACATCGGCTTCTCCAATAACGGCGGCCGAGGCGGCAATCACAACAGCGCCGAGATGGCGGTGATCCCGATCGAGAAGCTGAAGTAATGGGGCCATTCCTGGCCCCAGGTGGCAAGGCGGGGCAGGAATGCCCCGGATAAAGGCTTCGCACGCATGGTCCATCGACCCAGCGTTGCGGATTCATGATCTGGCTTGGCGCGGCGTTCCCGCCGTATTCGTGCTGGAAAAGTTGAGCGAAGATCAAACCTCCGCGTATGCCTCGGGAAACGGGGTCCGAACCGGGGCAGTGTGCAACTGCTTGACAACACGGCAGCGTTCACGGGCTCTTGGCATCGGCTTCCTCCAGAAAGCGCTTCATCTCCTCGGGCACTTTCTTGATCGCCGTCTTCCCGTCAAGCCGCCGCAACTGCTGGCTCACATTCGCCGCCGACTTCATTTCCAGCTTCTCCGCCAGCCACTCCTGCGACACCACCGT
>NZ_JACSRD010000148.1 GCF_014879935.1 Prosthecobacter sp. | reverse complement strand
TGGAAGTTCTACAACCAGCAGTTCCTGCCGCAGATCCTCAGCGCCCAGCAGCCGGATGGTTCGTTCAAGCGCGGCCGTCCGAACTGGCCCGCTGGCGATGCGGCAGACGAGATTTACCGCCAGTGCCTCTGCACCCTCCAGCTTGAGATCTACTACCGCTATTTGAAGGTCAGCGACCGCGAGGAAGACTCCTTCTTCGACAAGTAGCGGATTCGTCCCGGATGGGACTGCACGAGTCCATGACACGGCTGAATCTGCCTTCTCAGCGGGGTCTTGCAACGATGATGCCTGCGTGGCTCTTGAAGGCGTTCAGGTATTCGTGGATCGTCTTGTCCACGACCACCCGCTTGTAAGTGGCCGAGGCATGCATGAAGTGGCATGCACCGTCACCCATGCGCAGCGCCAGGCCCACATGAGAGCAGAAGACATGCTGCCGGTTTGTCACGATGCCGATGATGTCGCCGCTCTGAATCCGGGATTCGCATGCCGCGACCTGCTGTTTCGGGATGAAATCGAAGGGATTGCTTTCCAACCGCTTTTCGATTCGTGCCAGAGCAGGCACCAGGCCCGGATTCGCCCGGAGGTATCGATACAGCTTCGGATTGAGCGACATCTCATCGTTGCTGCGACCGCTCAGCCGCACCACCGGTCCCACATCACGCGTGACGTTGCGAATGTTCCCGCGGGCCGCGTTGTCCGTGAACCACTCGTCCAGGTAATGAATACGGTCCAGATAATGCCCGCGGCAGGTGCCGCCCCGGTAACGCGTCCACTCGATCTCTCGCAGGAGATCGGAGGGCGTGTACGTCCGCTGTCGTTTCGCGATCATTCGCGCCAAACCCAGTGAAACCTCGAAAAACGTCCAGCAATCCAGGCCGTTGAAGTTCACGGAGGGTGACTCGACGCGGTCGTCGATTTCCAGCGTCCAGCCGACATACTTGGTGCCTCGCAAAGCCTGGCCGAACTGTGCCACACGTGCCCCGATTGGCAGGGCAGCCCAGTTTTGCGCCATCGCCTGCGCCACGATCTGCTGAAACTTCGCCGTTCCGATGAACGCGCGGCTTTGCGGCAGGAACTCGGCCGCTGAGAGCACGTTTGAGCCTCCGCCGATCAGGGCTAGTTGAAGAAAATGTCTGCGATTCATCACGGTTGCTCCTCAATACATGCTTTCAGCCAGTCCCACGGGCTCCTCGCCAGCCATGCTCGCATCCAGCCAGCGGGCCGGTTCTTCCAATCCAAACTGCTGTTTCACCAGCACACACAGGTCACGCAGTTGGCGCTCCAGTTCACGAGCGAATGATTCGATTGCCTGTGCATGGCGGCCGCGTTGCAGCGGCTGCAGCGCCGCCTGCAGGCAGGACTGTAGATGGATATCCTGGATGAACGGCTCCAGTCCATACCCCACCATCGCGATCGCGCGATATGAGCTTGTGTCGATCAGCAGCATCACCAGCCGGTTTTCTCCACCCTTCTCCACCGCGCTGGAAAGCTGGCCGCGATTGAAGATCCAAAACGCATACGGCACCAGCGGCGCTTGCTGTGGCACGTCCATCAGCACCACCGCCAGAGACAACTGGGGGAAAGCTCTCTCCACCTGCTCGACCACCCCTGCCGCCCGCCGCTTGCCAAAGCCGCCCAGCACCCCTGCGACATCCGAGATCGGTTTGTGCAGCGCCGGGGCGATCCCGAAGCTGCGGTCGGCCACTTCCAGCGAAAAACCGCACTGCCGGCAGGCAGTTTCATGTTCACTTGCAGGGGCTCGGCAGGCAGGACAACGCACAGCTTGATTTAAATCCTCCGCAGCCATGCGTGCAACGATCATTCCTTCGCGTGGCGCCTCCGGAGCAGCAGTCGCATCAGAGCCCGCGGCATCAGACGAAACAGATGCGCTGCTATCGACACCCCCACACCCGGAAACACGCACGGCCTGGCGCTTTTCAAACCCGCCAATGCCTCACCCACCACCTGCGCGTTCGAGATTCGCAGAAGCCCCTGGCCCTCACGATTCGTGTCACCGCCATCGGGCCGCCGGGCCGTCTGGCTGAAGTTCGTCGGCGTTGGCCCCGGGCATACACATGTCACCGTGATCCCTACGGGGGCCAGTTCCACGGCCAGCGCCTCCGAAAAGCTCGTCACATACGCCTTTGACGCCGCATACACCGCCAAAGCAGGCATCGGCAGCGTGCTCGCCAGCGAACTCACATTCACGATGCCCCCAGGCCTGGACATCTTCGGCAGCAGGGCGTGCGTCAGCATCGTCACGGCGGTGATGTTCAGATCGATCTGCATGCGCGTCTTCTCCGCAGTGGAGCTCCCAAAACTGCCGTAGTCCCCCAGGCCAGCGTTATTGATCAGCAAGTTTGGCATCAATCCATTCGCATCGAGAAACTCCGACAGCCTCGTGCGGCCCGCATCCGTTGCCAGATCAGCGACACAGCAGAAAACCACCGCCTTGGAGGACGACAATTCCCGCTTCACCGACTCCAACGCATCGGCACGTCGTGCCACCAGCACGAGTGTGCCGGCCTTCGGCGCCAATTGGCGTGCAAACTCAGCCCCGAGGCCTGATGAGGCCCCGGTGATCACCGCGTGGCAGTTTTCGAGAGGAAATCCGTTCGCCATAAGCAGGCACAGCAGTAACACAGTCCGCGCATGACCATCAACCAGCTTTCCACACAGCCGCCTTTCACCACCAAGGACGGCAGCACCATCCGCAGCATCCTCGATCGCACGAATGCCCCCGTGCAGAACCAATCCCTCGCCGAAGCCACCGTCCCTGTCGGCCGCCCCACCGAACGCCACTACCACAAGCTCAGCGAGGAATTCTACTTCATCCTCGAAGGGCAGGGGACCATGGAGATCGACGGCGAAACTCGCGAAGTCACCCCTGGCGATGCGATTCTCATCCCACCCGGTGCCTGGCATCAAATCACCGCATCACAGACCTTGCGCTTCCTATGCTGCTGCGCGCCGCCGTATTCGCATGAGGATACGTATTTTGCCAATTTGTGAATTCTTGATAGCTGGGAAGCTGAACAAGGTTGAATTCGATCTCGCCGTCGCCCACGACGATGCTGCGCACCATCAGTTCGGCGACGCGGCGTTTTTCTTCGAGGCTCATCTCAGGCCAGCGGGCATGCAGGTCGATGGCCTCGGAGACCATCTGTTCACTTGAGAGGTTGTCGATTTTGAGAACGTCAATCTCGGCTTGGAGGCGCGCCAGTTCTTCGTCGAGCTGCGATCGCTGGTCGCTGAGCGGCTGGTTGAACTTTTTGAAGTCCTCCGCGCCGATGTTGCCATCGAGATAGAGCCGGAGCATGCGCTCGGTGTCCTGCGTGAGCTTTTCGGACTCCTTCCGCCGCTGTTCGTGCAGAGACTGCTTTTCAGAGAGGGCGGTTCCGGCCTTTTTGAGGTAGGCCTGGATGTTGTCCGGTTTCACGAGGTAGCCCTTGACCTCCTCCATGAAAATCTCGTCCAAGTCCTGGCATGAGATGCTGTTGCGGCACTTCTGGCAGGTGTATTTCGGCGTGCGCATGGGCACATACATCCTGGCCCCGCAGTGGCAGGAGACGAAGCCGCTGAAGATATGAGCGGGCATCTTGCTGGGACGGCGCTCGCGTTTCATGTAGCGGGCGTCCAGACAGGCGTTGCACCGTTCCCACAGCTCGGCAGAGACGATGGCCTCGACCTCATTGAAAATGTGCTCGCTCTCGGGTTTGTTGACGAGTTTCTTGCCGCCGATGTTGGTGCTGTAATTGCGGCGATGGATGCCCTTGGGCGTGGGATCGCGAAGCTGGAAGCGCACTGCCGTGTCCGACCACTTCTTTTTGTTCCGGGTGCGGTAGCCACGCTGATTCAGCATCCGGGCGACGGTTTTGATGCGCTTGTGCTCGTCAAAAAGCTCATAGATCAGCCTGCGCACGGGAGCTTCGTCCGGGTTCACCGCGAGCTTCTTGTCCTTCCACATGTAGCCATAAGGGGCCTTACCGCTGAGCGGTTTGCCCATCTTTGCGCGAACAAGAACAGAACTCTTGATCCGGTCGGCGATCTCTTCTCGCTCCCATTGGGCCATGCAGCCGACCAGATTGAAAAACAGCCGCCCGGCGGGTGAACTCGTGTCGATGCTCTCACTGAGCGACACGAGATCGGCCTGGTGGGTCTGGAAGAACTCGCTGAACTCCATCAACTCCTTCGCATTGCGGGTCAGGCGGGCGAGTTTGGAAAAGACGAGCGCCTGGATGTGCCCGCGCTTCACGTCAGCCATCATGCGTTTGGCCTCCGGGTGGTCGGCCACGCTCTTGCCGCTTACCCCTGCGAGGTCATAGATTTCGAGAACCTTCCATCCCCGCGAGGTGGCATACATTTCCGCCCGGACGCGGTGATGATCCGGGCTGTCACCCTCGGCCTGCTCCTCGCTGGAGACGCGAATCCAGATCCCAACCCGTTTGGCTCCACTTTCGCAAATAGGCAAAGTTTTACTCATGTATTGCCTTTAACATCGTACCCCTTCTTTTTCAAGTCAGCGCCTCTACTTCTTCTCACCGCGCTTCTTGGTCTTCCGTCGGCGAAGGTTCTCCGCCATCGTCGCGGCGAGTTCCTTTTCCAGTGCATTCACGTCCTCGCTTGGAGTTGGAACGGCGTTGGTTCGCACTTTCCATCCTTTCACGACTTTGGAACTGCTGGCTGCGGATGGTGGAGGAGGCTCGGGGGCGGGCGCAGCTCGGCAGGAATCCAGAAAGGCGACAAAGTCGGCCTGCATCAGGCACAGCACCCGCTTTTGATCCTCAGCCGAGAGCAGGCTGCTGACGGCCGCGCTAAGCCGCTGGTGTTTGGTCTCATCGACGGTCAAAACGAGCACCTGCGCCACGCCTGCGCGGAGGCACTTGGTCACGTTCTTCATCTCGTATTCGAGTGTGTTCGTCACGGAAACCTCGCAGGCAATGCTGAGGCCATCCCGTTCCAGGTAGATGTCCACCGTGTCGAGCGAGCCGGGGAGCTGACGTTCAATCGTGGCTCGAAAGCCCCGCGCCTCAGCCAGCCGCTTGAACTCGGCCTGTGCGGCCTTGTGGATGTCCCCACCGCGTCCCAGTTCCTCCAGATCAGCTTTGAGGGTGGTGGTTTCGTATTGGGGCGGTTCAAGGGGTGCCTCAGCATGAGGTGGGACTTCTACGGCAATCGGTGGAACAAGCTCAGGATCGGGCACTGAGGGCTCGACTGTGACAGGAGTGGGTGGCTCTTGGGCTTTTGCCGGTTGCTGGCTCTTCGCGGGCAAAGGTGCTGTCAGCGCACAAAGCCGTTGCCGTTCTGCTGCCTCGATCTCGCTTCGTGGCGTCCCGTATCGACTTCTGGATCTAGCGATCACATCCTCGCGCACCTGATCGTCTCCCGTCATGTCGATGGAATCAAAGGGAACGCTCACATTGAAATCCTGATCGCTTCGCTCGATGCGCACGATGGCCTCTCCGATTCCGAGACTTTGAAGAGCGTCGGCCTCAAAGTGTGCGAATCCCTTCGCCAGCTCGCGGGCGTCGGAATCTCCCACCCTGAACACCACCCGCGTCCCGGCATTCGCCAGCACCGCACTTGCCACGGCATCATTTCTGCCGAGTTGCGCCAGCTCTTGATGCGCCAAAACCAAGGACAGCCGATACTTCCGCGCTCCCGACAAAATCTCGGCCATGGACGGTGTGATGAAGTTCTGAAACTCATCCACATACAGTGTGAAAAGCCTGCGCTGGTTCTCAGGCAGGCGCTGCCGAGCCATGGCTGCTTGCTGAAGCTTGGAAACGATGAGCGATCCGAGCAGGTAGCTATTTTCAGCGCCCATCAATCCCTGGGGCAGTTTGACGAGGAGAATTTTGCCCGAGTCCATGATCGCCGGGATGTTCAGCTTGGTATCGCGCTGGCTCACCATGTAGCGAATGGGTTTGGGCGAGAGAAAAGTCTGCAATCTTGTCAGCACTGGCCCGATGGACTTGCTGCCGCCAAGTTGGGGAAAGCCCTTCTTCCAGTAATAGACCACATCCGCATCGGTCACTCCTTCGAGCACCTTGCTGCGATAATCGGGCTCCAGAAGAAAACGCTGCACATCCGCCAGAGTGCCACCTTCGGGGTGCTCCAAAAAGGCGAGGATGGCGTTGCGGAGCACCACGGTCATTTGATCCCCCCAGCTAGTGCTGAGGCGCTGGAATACGCTGACGAGGTCGGACGCCAGCAACGTTTTCTCGTAGTCCGTGGTCGCCCGGAGAATATTAAAGCCAACGCTGAACGCCTCATCACTGGCATCCACGAGCACCACATCATCGCGTCGATGCGCTGGCACCAGTGCCAGCAGCCTCTCAGTCACATCTCCATGCGGGTCTAGCAGAGCAAAGCCATCACCGTTCTCCAAATCCTGGCGGATCAAATTCATCAAGAACGTCGTTTTACCTGTCCCAGTGCCGCCGATGACGTGCATGTGCCGCACCCGCTGATCAGTGGTCAGGAAAACGCTGCTGCGCTGGCCGGCGTGGTCATTCCAGCCCAGGAGCAGGCCTCCGGCGCGTTCACCTGAGTAAGCACGACTGCGCCCGGTGTCCTGCCGCAACTTCTTCGAAACCAGCGACTCATCGGGAAGGCGGATGAGATTGAGCAGTTCCTCCTGCGAAAGCAGCATCCCCCAACGGTGAGTCTGTCGCTTGAGCAGGTCCTCTTCCTGCGCCTGCGCTGGATACTCATCTGCTGCCAGCGGGACGAGATGATTGCCGCCAGGTCGGGCGAGCGCATTCAGCGCTGCCATCATCGGAGCCAAAAGTGCCCATGCGCGTGCCCCGTTTTCGGCGCAAGTTACCAGCCGCAACACCACGGCAAACAGCGGACTCCGCGCCTTTTGAGATGCCTCACGCGATAGCTCAGCGTGGTTCCTGAAAACAGGCGTGCCATCGGCGTGAGTCGAGACTCGCACCATGCTCTCACCCCATGCCGCCATGACAGGCTCGAAGATCACCTGAAACAATCCCATTTCCTTGTCGCCAAAGCCGGACATGGCTGAGATCAATCCGGGGAGAAGATCACTCTTCCCAGTTTCGAGAGAGAGCAAAAAATCGCGTCCTAAACCAATCTCAGCCGCAGCATAAAACCGCCCGGTTTGCTCCCAGGCTGAATGCAGAAGGTTTTCGGTTGGGCGGGTGACACAGCCAGGGAAGTGCGTCTCGGTCTGCGCGTGAAGCTGAGATGCATCCTCCTCACTGCATGCCCACTGGAAACCGATCTCTCGCTGGTGAGCTAGAATCTCGAAGGCCACCGGCTCACGACAAGCCCGGCACAGCCTCAAAAACGAATCCATCTGCTCACGTCGATAGCGTGGAGCCCTCGGAAAAGTCAGCGCGATTTCATGGCAGTAGCCCCGGCTCCAGGTGGTCACATCTTCTTCCGAAGCCGTATCCTCGGTTGTATCTAAGTGGTTTTTCCCTGCGTTGAACCACCGGCCAGCCTTGCTCAGGGCACGCTCCATCAGGGATGGACGGCGAACATCGTCCGTCACGCCTTCCGCACGCAGCCGATAGCCGGTAAACCTCTCGAACGGCGGTTCCAATCCGACTGCTTCGGGATGTATGAACCAGCCACGCCCACGCAGCTCCCACTGCAAATACTGCGCTGAGAGCTGTTCGTAGGGTGTCGTCATACACTCGTTCGCGTGGGCACTTGCACCATTCGGGCGAGCAAGGGATGCATGTCGGGCCTCGCCTCGATGAACTCGACCTTCTCAATCCCTTCGGAAGCCGTGACTTCGTTGATCTTGGCTTTAATGATTCGCTCCACCATTTCCACATACATGAGGCGGGTGTCCTGCCGGAAAAATGTCTCCTTCCGCAAAAGGATTTCATAGAGCCTTCCAAACACGGGAACCGTCAGCAACCATGCGTCAAAGTCTTCGAGCCCGAGCGTCAGCGTGTTTCGCAGCAGCAGGGCGAAACCCAAGATGGTCATCCCAATGGTGATACCGCCCCAGACCATGCCAAAGAGAGCCAGATAGCCAACGATCAAACCGCTCAGCAGCAAGAGCAGCACGATGAACTGCCAGAAGGGGAACGGTGCGGGTATCTCGCAGAAACGATACGAGAAGAACCAGGATGTTCCGAAAGGAGCAGAGCAGAGGTCGAAAGTGAGCCGCTACCTCCGCAGCGCATTGATAAGCTCGTCGAGTTTGTTCAGCACATCCTGCATCTGGCTTTGGTTGTAGCTTCCATCGGCACCTTGGCCGAGTGTGTTCACGCCGTTGCTGTTGTTGCTGCATTGGCTCAAGTTGTTCAGCAGGCCATTGTTCAGGTCCGTTTGAGACACCTCACCGGGCGGGCCTTGCGCACCCGAGGCACCGTCGCTGCCCTGCGGAATGTCGAAGGTGAAATGCACGTTCGATCCATCAAAGCTCACGCTCACATTTGCGCTCGATCCCGGCGGCAGCGTGTTCACGTTGTCCACGATGGCGTTGGCAAAGGGCGGGCCTGTCTGCCCGTCGTTGCCTTGCTGACCTTGTGGGCCGTCGTTGCCTTGTGGGATGTCAAAACTGAAATGCAGCGTGCCGCCGTTCACGCTCACATTCACCGTGGCCGGGCTGCCTGCGGGCAGGGTGTTCACGGCGTCCACTTGCGCGGCAGTGACGGCCACGATGGCATCAATCAAGGCTTTCAAGCCTTGAAATTGGCTCCGCAGCACGGCGGAGGTGGCGTTGGCATTCGGTGCGGGAAGATTGGGATCAAACATAGACGTGGAGGGTTGGAGTTCGGATAACTTGGTGTGATGAAGAGAGGGAGAAATGAAGACCGGGCTGCTTGCTCAGCGTCTCCAAGACTCCCCCTCTCCTTGTCTGGATTGCCATCACGGCACCGTCTTCACACATGGATCGCTCCACGGGCCGGGACCGGCGCTGCCGATGGCCCGCACACGGAACCAGCAGCGACCGCCGGTGGGCAGACCGTCCAGCACGAGGCTTGCCTTGGTGGACAAGCCAGCGGCCTTCCAGCCTGCGGCGGTGATCGGGTCCGGGCAGGTTTGGATTTCGTAGGTCTTCGCGCCCTTCACCGGGCTCCAGCGCAGGATGATGCGGCCTTCGGCATCGCCGATGGCGGAGTCCAGACCTTCCACCTGCGGCATCGGGCCGATGGGGGCCGACTGGCCCTTCACGGCGAGGCCGGAGGAGAGGATTTTCGCCTCATCACCTCCGCTGGCCGCTTCGACGTAGGCGGAGAAGGACACGAGCGTCGCATCCAGGTCTGCCTCCGCCGTTTCCAGTGCGGTTTGCTTTTGATCCAGCGTTAGTTTCGCTGCCTCGCGTTCGCTGAAAGCAGCGGCGAGGGCATCGGCTTTGGCCGTCATCGTTGCCAATGACGGAGTGGGGGTGGGGAAGTTCGCGTTGCCAGTGGTGGCGGTCACGAGGTCCCCGGTTTTCTGCACTTTTTGCAGGGGCGTCTTGCCCTTGAGGTCGAGTTTAGGTTTAGCCATACGAGTCGGTTTGCTAGGCCCGGCCACGTCCGGCATATCGTAGAAAAACCCGGGCATGTCCCAGAAGACAGACGGATCATCATAGCGCATGGCAGGAATCGGTCAGGCAGGTTTCAGTGCCGCTGTTGCGGGCACCTTGACGACTTCTGACGCGAACCGAACGACTTCATTCAAAAATCCATCGAGTCTTTTTGCCTGTTCAACAGCCCCCTGCCTAAGCCCATCGGCCAACGCCGAATCCCGAACGGAATACGCTAAAAGACGAACGGATTTCGGTGTGATTCGTTCGGATTGTGCGGCGAGTCGAACGGATTTCATCAGAATCCGTTCGTCCGACGACGAATGCCGAACGGAGGAGACGGCAGGGCGTTGGGGTTGGAGGGGAGAGCGTTGACGGTATAGCGACAGATACTGGTTTTCAGTCACTTCGCTAGCGGTCTCCACTGTTGACGCTTGGGCGGGAGGGCTGCTACTCTGCGCTTAATCACATCCGCACTGTTTCCACCTGGATTCAGCCGGTCAAACTTCATCCCCCTCATTACCATGAACAGACGTGCCATTATCACACTTGCGGTGCCAGCAGCGGTGGCGTTGGCGTTTTGGGCATACAAACACGAGTCGTCACCTGCCTCTAGGCAGCCACAGGCGACACCTTCACTCACGAAAATCACCATCAATGAAGCCGCCCGCACTTTGCTATATTTACCTCTTTATCATGCGGTTGAGCGAGGATTCTTCAACGAGGCTGGAATTGAGGTGAACATCGTCACAGGTGGCACTGCGACAGCATCTTTTGCTGCCATGACAAGCGGTGAAGCTGAGTTCGCCCAGGCAGACCCGATGTATGTGCCAATATCCAGGGAGAAGGGTGCAAAGACGAAAGTTGTGGCACAAGTTGTCGGTAGGATTGCTGTCTGGGGAACCACATTGGTGCCGGATATCAAAGAGTTGAACGCTGCAAGCCTGAAAGGCCGCACCATTTCTACACATCCGAGGCCTATGACTGCTTTCACCTATGCTGAAAAGCTGGTTAAAGATGTCGGCTTGCAACCAGAGGTGGATGTGAAATTCCTGACCAGCAAGCCGGGGACCGAACTCGCTGCATTGCTGAACCATCAGGCCGACATCTTGGTTTCGCTAGAGCCAACCACCTCCCTGGCAGAGATGCAGGGGGCGCATGTGGTTCATTCATTCCCCTCACAGTTTGGTGATCAAGTATTCACCGCCCTAATGACCCGTGAGGAACTGATTGCCACATCTCCTGATTTGGTGAAGCGAGTCGTGGCATGCTACCAGCGTGCGCTTGATGACATCCATTCCGATGCCAACGCATCACTCAAGACTGCCATCAAATACTTTCCTCAACTAGACCTAGAGGCATTGAAAATGGCAATTGCTCGGATCACCGCCGATCAGGTAATTCCCAAATCCGTAACTATAAGCAAAGAATCTTGGGATAAAGCAGCGGCGGTTCGTGTCGCCGCAGGGGACATTAAACAAATGCCCCCGATTGAGGATTCCGTTGTTCAACCCTGAGTTGGTGCCTCCTACTGTGGTCTCACCTCAAACGAGCGCTAACTAGCCATGAAGAAACGCTTTCTTCTCCCTGGTGTCAGCCGAATCTATGCACCGATCTATCTTGCGGAAGCATGCAACTTTGCCCCGATCTGGAAGCACGTCAGGATTGAGCACAAGGAAGTCCCAGACGGAAAGAGGAGTGATGATGATCCCGTTCTTGAGCCATTGCTTGCTCGTGGAAAATACAATGACGTCATAGCAATCGCAGCCGATCCTTTGCGGATTTGGAGCTACTGGGATACGAATACCAAAGAGTTCAAAAAAGCTGATTGTCATCAGCCATGCCTTTGTGGGTCTTTGGTCACAAAGTCGCCATTTCGATACCGCATCACCGAAAGCTCGCTGCAGTTCAGTGAAAACGTCACACAAGCCGTCGAACACATCGTCACCTCAGGTGAAACTACAACGGCGTTCTCCGTGGCGTTGTGTGACCTCGAAGACGGGGTATTCCCAAAAGCAACATACATAGATCGTGGAAGGATCGGTATGGTGGAAGAATTGGCCAAATGTGTTGCCAGCCGTAATTCGGAAACCAAAGTCGGGTATATCAGTTCCTCAGCAAATTCAGATAGCGGCACTCATCCTGGCAAGTTGGCTGACAAGGCATTCCTGGTCACAACAATCATTACCACCATGGATAACTGGGCCGGTGAACGGGTGGTTATCGATGAGTTGTTAGCCAGTATCAGCTTGGCGCTTAGCTATATGCAAAGCAGCCCAGAATGGGCCGCGAGCGAACTTGCCCGAATGGCAAAGCGAATTCCCGACTCCAAGTTTCAAGCACACTTTGCAGACAAGCAGGATGTTGAAGATTGGATCAGGGGTTACTGCCTCAATTCCATTTCAATTTTCAATCCGCATGAAAGTCTCGAAATCAATAAGGCGCATTTCGAGGAGGCTGTTCAAATCCGAACCAAAGCATGGAAAAAAGCAGCTGCGCTAGATTCACAAGGGGAAGGGCAAAAGCCTCTGGCTGAAAAGGCCAAGTTGCTTGATCAACAAAAAGAGCAACTCTGGGAGAAAGCTGTTCCGAATGAGGTCATTGCTAATGGGAATGGTCAGCCTCATTCATCGACAAACTCACGAGCGTGGCTGTCTGCCGATATCCGAATTAGTGAAAGCGCCACCCAAAAAACCTCAAACCCTCTCGTGCTAGCGGCTTGCACTGTTGTTTCAGTTCTGGTTCTCCCATGTCTATCTCTACTCATAAATCTGCCCGCTGACTGGCCGAAAATTGGAGTGTTTCAAGATATTGCGACATTGCGGAACACAGCATGGGCGACGCAGCTTGCCCCTTCTGTTCTAAGCCTGTCGTTGGCACCATTTGTGTGGTGGCTTATTGCCTCAATAAGTCGCAGACTCGTGCCGCGCTGGCGCTTAGTAGGGGCGGTTGTCATCCCCATCGCTTGCATCATCACCGGTATTGTCTTGGTCATAAAATGGCGAATTGCGCCGGTGCCATCAGAAGTCATTGCCCGTTTGATGGGAGCAGTGGCTGTGTTTTTCTGCGGTCTTTGGTCCGGCAGAGTCCTGTATGATCAATGGAGGCATCTCGATTCGCTACCGGGCCACGAACGCCAGTGGTGGAAGTCAAAAGCGACTCTGTGTGTCGTGGTTGGAGGCTTCAATCTTTTCTCATTGGTGTTGATTGCGGCAAACCTTAGCGACGCTTGGGCGAGCGTGATGGCATCGATGAGTGTGCTAGTCGCTGTAATGGCGACAAGATCGCACACTGAGCTATACTCGAAGAACGATGCTTTAAGAGCCAATATCAACCGAGTCATTAAAAAGCTCTGCACACTCGACTATCTCGAATTGGTGTTGGAGCGAAAAGAGCGCTCGCCTGAAATGACCGCCCTTGGTTTCTCACCCCGCGGCCTGGGCATCATAGACCAACTGCGTTTGAGGTGGCACTGGAACCGGCATCAGAAAGATGCGGGTCGTGACAAGCACTCGAAGAAAATGCATGCTTTGATTGGCCATCTCATTTCGGAAACACATGACGAACTTTTTGAGTTAAACAAAAAGCTCAACGCCAACCACTGGGAACAGGAATAGCCCCTTCACAACCGTGATGCTAAAATTTGACAACGTGAGCTTTACTTACCCGGCAAGAAGCGGGCAGCCCAACGAACAAGGAATCGAAATTCTGCGTGGTGTGAGTTTCACGGCAAAGCTCGGAGTCGTCACGGCATTCACAGGGCCAAGCGGCTGTGGTAAAACGACCTTATTGAGTTTAGCGGCGCGCATACTGAAGCCTGACAGTGGCACGGTTGATTACATTCCTCTGGACAAGGAACAAGGCGATAAATTCAGGTGCGGATATGTTTTCCAGAGTCCTACTTTGATTCCGTGGAGAACGGTGATGTCGAATGCCATGTTTGGTGCTGAGTTGGCGGGAATGGTCAACGAAGTCCAGAAAACATCGGTGCTTGAACTCTTGGATGCGGTCGGTCTTGGTGACTATCATCATCGGTATCCCAGGGAACTCAGTGGGGGGATGCAGCAACGACTGGCCTTCGTGCGAATGGTTGCTTCGAATTGTCCTGTGCTGCTCTTGGACGAGCCATTCGCCAATTCCGATTTAGTTGTGCGGAAGGAACTCCAAAAGAGGCTTCTTCAACATGTCAAAGCCAAGCAGTGTGCGGCACTGCTAGTTGGTCACGATTTGGAAGAACTCGTAAAGGTTGCCGATCAAGTCATTGTGCTGAGCAGGCGTCCCGCGGAAGTGTTGGAGACGATTTCGCTCAGCGAGCTCAAGGGAACGGGCAGAGATCTAGAACTTCCACGCCAGGAATTGTTACCCTACGTGGAGCGAATAGAAGCCGCGATGTTGAAGGCAGGAACCGACTAATGTGGCGCACTTTATGAGGAACCGCTTCGCTAGAATCTTGTTACCCGTCCTGCCCGCACTTGCGGGCCTGGCAGTGTGGCAGACTTGGATTTCGTTTCTTCCTGATCACGTCTTTTTCGTTGGCTCACCATCAGGCACCATGCAGGAGTTGGTTTCCGCAGTTGCAGGAGGAGAACTGTTTTACCACATGGGCATCACTGCGAGCGAATCGCTTTTAGGGTTTGTCGCCGGGTCATTGATTGGCACCTTGCTTGGGCTGTTGCTCTGGTATTTCCCAACGGCATACAGAATCTCCAGCCTATACATTGTGGCGCTGGGGTCGGTGCCTGTGTTTGCGCTCGGGCCTGTTTTAATATTCTGGTTCGGCACAGGAATGACTTCCAAAGTCGTTCTGGGATTTCTTTCGACCTTTGTTGTCGCTCTCGCCCAAGCCCACACGGGGGCACAGGAAGCCGATGTGAATCTCTTGCGACTGGCTACCGCGTTCGGCGGGACGAAATGGCAATTGCTCACGAAGGTTATCGCCCCGTCTTCAGCCATTTGGGTATTGGCAGGCATGCGCATCAATCTAGGGATGGCCCTTTTAGGTGCCTTCATTGGTGAATTTATTTCTTCACAAGCGGGACTCGGTCATTTCATCATCACAGCTGAGGGGCTCTACAATGTGAATCAAATATGGGTGGGGGTTCTCGGCATAACCACTCTAGCAATCAGTTTTCACATGCTGACCATCCCAATCGAAAAATGGGCAAAACGGTGGCAGTGAAAATGTAACACACCCGAGAAAACAAACATCCAACACACACACACAACTGCCATGGCCTGTAGCGTCGCGAATAACACTCCACTTAAAAGACTGGAAGCCGAACTCAATCTCCCAAAGAGGTGCCACGGGAGACGAGCGCATTGTATCAAAGGGTTTGAAGCTGCTCCTGCTGACTCCATCCTGGGAATGCCAGGAACAGCAATCGGCTATTGTCAGGCTCTATTTCCCAGAGAAACGTCGGCAAAGGAGCACACCAAGAAAGTCTCGCGGCTTCTCGACGAAATCCAGGCACCTTGGGCAAACAGCCACGAGTTGTTTTGGGGTTACAAACAGGACCAATCTCCAGCGCCATACGTTAATGATGCAACTGCGCCTTTGGTTGGAGTCGGGCGGGTGCCGATCATTATTACCGGCATTGATCCGGCGACCGGAGCCCAAGACATTGATGAGCTGATCCAAACTCATCCAAACCTCGCCCCTGAAGAGACCATCCTATTTCGAATCGTGCTAAATGATGAAGTGTCCGTAGAAGCTGCGGCTCATCTGATGCGGTCAATCCTTGAGCGCGCGCGCGCAACCAGATCAATGCCTCGATGGTGGCCACTCCTTCAAGCCCAGTTCGGGGCGCACCTTTGGGAAAAGCTCGCTCATTTATTGGGAGACGATTGGCAGTTTGCGAACGTCGGTGTTAATCCTTTTGTGCCACAGGATGCATTCGAATTCTGTTTTCCACAGATCACCGTTGGGCAGATTGTAGTCGGAGGAGTTGATGATATTGCAAGCGACGGAACCATTTCGGTTCCGAGTTCTATGCCAATTCTTGGAGCGTCTGATGCGCGTCGCTCTTACCATCTCCCGTCATTTGTGCGGATGCTAATGAACGAGGAACTGCTTGGTGGAGATCGCAGTGGCGGGATATTGTCCCCCACGGTTATCGTTCTGGGTCCGTGTCAGGACGGCTGGAGTGATTTGGTATGTCAGAAGCGTCTTTCTAGGCTCCTCCCGCATCTGCGCGACGCAAGTGATGTGCTATGGTCCAAGCTAAGCGTCGAGAGGCGGCAGGCTGTTTGGCAAATGGATGCCTAAAAAGTGCATCTTTCGATGGCAGACTCATCCAAGGATGAGTTTGCAAATAATATGAGGACATCGCATCTCGGCGACAATCTGCTCGGCGGCTTCGATTCGTTCGCTCACGGGGAGTTGCGGAATCGGGTTCACTGGCGGGAAGTCAATGCCTTCGATCTGCACCGCATTGAAGACGGTGTATTCACGAAGGAACGGGCGTTTCCGCCTGGGTTCATCGGTCGCTTCGACTTCATCGGGTGACGATGACTTCGATTCGCCGACTTTGATCACATGGGCACCGTGTTCGCCTTTGCGCACGTGGCCGCCGCGCTCCTGGGCCTGACGAAAAGTCAGCCAGTAGGGAGACGGCATGTGCCGCAGGCCCAGTAGCAGCACGTTGATGCCGTTGTAGGTCTTGCCGGTGTGGAAGTTGCGCGGGATGCCGACTTCGCGCTGCCAGGGGCAGCGCCAGGGAACGACGCCGCGTTCCAAGTATTCAAGGATGAGATCGGTGACAGCTTGATAAGGATCAATGCGGGACTCTGCGTGGCTCATGTGGGCTTCGGTTTGGGGTTGTCAGGAGAAGCCGACCTCAGGAGTGAGGCAGACTTCAGGCTGACAACCGCAGGCCCGTGGCAGCGCGGATCGCTTTGCTGGAAAGGATACCAGACAGACGTGCTGCCACGCAAGGGAGCGCCCCTCAATGCACCTGTCTCAACCACCGCTTCAGCTTCTCCTCGACCTGCGCTCTTGGCGTGGCGAAGCGTTCGCGGGAGCGGCGGAGGAGCTTGGCTTTGCGGCCTTGGTGCGTCTCGATGGGCGGGGAGAGGCGGGTGCGCTGGAAGTGGATGGAGCCGCTGGCCGATTGGTTGCGGATGAGGGTCTCGTAGCGGGGTAGATCGACGAACTGACGCTGATGAAACTCCTCGCCGAACTCGCCGTGCAGGTGCTCGGCATCGGCAAAGCCGACGCGGAAGGCGACGAGGGTGCCGACGTTGCCAAACACAGCCTCCCGCACGGTGGGGGAGAGCTGGGCGATGTATTGGTGGCTCAAGGTGAGATTGAGCCGGTATTTCCGCGCCTCGGCCAGGATGGAGGTGAAGCTCTCGGTGGCGAAGTTTTGGAACTCATCGACGAAGAGGAAAAAGTCGCGCCGCTCGTGCTCGGGCTGTCGATTGCGGGCCATGGCGGCGAGTTGGAACTGCGTGATGAGCAGGGAGCCGAGCAGGTTGGCCTTGTCGTGGCCGATCTCGCCCTTGGAGAGGTTCGCGAGGAAGATGCGGCCTTCGTTCATAACAAAGGGGATGCTCACCTTGCTGCGCACCTGGCCGATGATGTTGCGGATGACCGGGGAGAGAAGCAACTGACCGGCCTTGTTCTGGATGGGCGCGATGGCCTCGCGCATGAAGCGCGGCTCCCAGCTCTCGTATTCGTTCTCCCAGAAGTCGCGCAGGAAGGGATCCTCGATCTGGTTCACCACCCAGCGGCGAAAGGCCGCGTCGGTGAGCAGGCGGTTGAGGCCGAGGAGCGTGGTGTTCGGGCAATGCGTCAGCGCGGCGATGGTGTTGTGCAGGATGTATTCCAGCCGCGGCCCCCAGCTTTCCTGCCACAGGCTTTTGAAGGCGCTCACGATGCCGGAGGCGACGAGGTGACGGTCTTCTGGCGCGGTCTGGGCGAGCAAATTGAGCCCGATGGGGTGATCGAGGTCGCCAGGATGAAAATAGACCGTATGCTCGGCCCGCTGCGGCGGGATGTGCAGGAGCAAATCCTCCGCGAGATCGCCATGCGGGTCGATGAGGCCGACGCCGTGGCCCTGCTGGATGAGCTGGAGGATGAGATTGCGCAGGAGCGTGGTCTTCCCGGAGCCCGTCTTGCCGATGATGTAGGTGTGGTAGCGTGCATCAGCCAGGTCGAAGCCAAACGGCTGCTCGCCGCCCCAGACATGCCTCATGCCGATGTGAAGATCGTGTTCGTTCATCGCTGTGTTCACGCCGCCCAGGCCAGCCGCCGCTCCAGAAAGGAACATGAATGAAAACCGGGCCAGAGATCACCCCCTCGTCAAATTGGGTGCCCGCCCGGCAAGTCACCCGGCAAACGTCTGTTGGATCGAGCCAGGCGGGTAACGGCAACTGGCCTCGACGGCTGAGCTTGCCCCAATCATATCACATCATTACACGACGAGCTTGTTTTGGGCGAACACATGCTCTCGCTCAGGGAAGGATTGGATGCGTCCTAGAATGCCCTCGGCGATGCGTTTGCCGATCCCATCGGCCACGGAGTCTAAGTCTCCGAAGAGATCACCTTGGGTGCTCTGTGCGGTGCGATATGCAGACTGTTCGGTGGAGATCATGCTTTTCGCGTGTCCTGAAAACTGGACTGCCATTGACTGAGTCTGGAATGGAGCAGGTGGAGTAATCCACGAAGCCTGGCTGCTCTGATGGCCCCATCAAACCGTTTCCGCAGCTGTAATGGATAGCTTGAAACACCGTCTCTTGGCCGCCGGATCAGTTCCTCGGATGTTTGGTCGTCCAGGTGTTTGAGCGCTTTGTGAATCCGGGCAGACCACTCATCGACCTCATCTGAGTGGCAACTGGTTCCAGTGCTCAGGTGGCGAGCCAACGTTTCAACCAGTGCCGAATGTTTCAGGATTAACTTGGGGGATTGAACCACCAGCCAAAGACTCCACACGCTTGGCACTTGGTCGCTGATCACTAGTTGCTCTATGGTCGCGAGACCTGCTTCATCACAGTATTCCGCGCTCCAACCGATGAAGGCTACTATGCATGAGAGTTGCGCATTTTTGTGAACATAGAATCGCCAAATTTCGGGGCCAAGGGCCATGAGTATTTTCGACATTCTCGGAGCTATGTGAACGGCAAATTCCCCGCTGCGCTCCATGCTCGGAGCTTCTTGAGCTATTGCTCGGCCAAACCAAAGTGCGAGCATGATGGAATCCAATGCATCACTCCACCTCGTGTAATCTCGCGTGCGGAGGAGAGGCTCCAGAGCATCTGAGAGCTTCAGATTGTTCATAACATCCTGCTCAAACCAATTCGGTGCGCGATCGCCGTGAACACTCCAAACCGAGCGAGCCGCAGCCAAAACCGTTTCAGCGTTGCACCAGAGGCTGACTCCCGGCTGCGCAGCCCTGGGGTTTTTGAGGCGGAGTTGGCCGAGCACCTGGGTTGTGCACCATTGATGTAACGCATCCCGCCAGCATCGGTGTAGGCAGACTTCAGCCAAACGATTCACGACCACGACACCGCGGTTAGGAGCGGCTCTACTAATCATCAATGTCAGCCTCGCCAGAGTCTCTTCAGAAAGATCTGTCGGGAACCATGTTGCCGCAGTTTGCTCGAACAACGCGGCGTCTGCATCACCCGGGATGGTTGATTTTGCTTCGACGAACGCCAAGCCTAGCCATGCTTCAATAGGAGGCAGACGGCTGCTCATCAGTTCATCCTTCAATATGATGATCGCACTCCGTCCTTGGGCTGCCGCCTGCCTTTCGCACCACTGCCAAAGTAGAATTACGCCAACAGCTTTGATGAAGCCCGCCCTGGCGGCCAACAAAGCCTGAATTTGCACCTTGGTGCCACCACTGCCCTCCATGCAAAGCCAGCCAAATAGGGCGGTGCTCTTTGTCTCATCCAGTATCTCTACAAGAATCTCAGGGGCACGGCCCCACAGTGCCTCGGCGAAGAAGTAAAGGGCCGGATTTGTGCCACGACGCAATTCAAAGGGCATCTGGTTCACCGAATGCCAAAGGTCATTCAGGCATTCAGGCATCTCTGTGTTGTTCTGGATTGCCTCGATTTCGATCTGGACGCTTTGTCGCGTATCAGAGGCCAGCAATTGCTTGAAAGCATCCGCGAGCCACTGCATTTCAGAATCTTCAAAGTGATACTCTGAAGCGGATGGTCCTCCGTGGTAATGCCACCGCGCAATCGCAATCAAATGCTCCACGCGACGCGATGGATCACCCACAAGGGCTCTTTTCACTGCTCCAACCACAGTTGGTAATGCCAGGTCTGGAACGCGCCAGTCTGATAGCAAGCCTTGATCAGATACAAGAAGGGCAAGAATCGAATCGGAACCTTCAAACGTCTCGTCGGGGGGCGTTATGGGGCGAGGGCTGGGAGGTGACGATACCTGGGACCAAACAATGGTCCGAGTTGCGTGAGTCTTACCGGGTGGCTTGCCTTGTTCAAGCTCTCCAAGATAGGCAGCTACTTCCTCTGCAACGTCTGGTGGAAGCAACGTGATGATTAGCGGGTAGTTCTTCGCCATCGAGCTGAACGAATTGCTCAACATCCAAAGTTCCGACTCTGTGGGCGATCCTTCCTCCATTTCAATCAGCACGTATCTGTCATGAAATTGCTGGGTCGCCTCGCCAGGTGTTTCGATGTTGATGATGGTCACATTCCTCGACAGCTTGTCACGTAGTGCTTCGCAAGATGATGAGAGACGGGCTTTTCCTCCGGACGAGGAAGTGTGACTTGCTAGGACCAGAACTTCCTGTGTTTGCGCCACCTTCACTAGCAGTGACTCAACGCCGATGTCATCGAAGAAGGGGTCTGCAATTGTTACCCGCTTCACATTTGGGCGAAGGATCAGACCACTGACGAACTCTAATGATTCCAACTGGTTTTCTGGTGTAACTCCAAAATACCTGGCTGCGGTTTTTCCGGAAAAGCCAGTGCGGACCGTTTGGCGGGCAGCTAACTCTGTCTCTCGCCATGGATCAGCATCTCCCGAGCCGATCTGCGAACGCTGTGAAATGCCTGACGACACAGTCTCCGCTCGCTCTCTCAGTTCGGCGGGAAGGGATTCAGACCATTTGGTTCGGACACGATTCTTAGCGCCACCCACATGCATGTTGAATGACATTCCACGCACGATGCTGAATGTCCTGTAGCCCACGAGTCTTTGCTCGCTCCAAACGGACACTTCGAATTGTGAAAATGGCTCCTGTGGAATGAAATCGATCTTCTCTCCACGAGAGTATTCGCGGACTTCGCTCATGACGCAGGTTCTGCCTGACGCATTGCCTCCGTTGAACAAGCGGCAGCCAACAAGCAGATTCGGCAGGTCTGCGATTGGGGGCTCTAACCAGACGAGTAGCGACAGCCGTTCTACATCTCCCGATTTCGTTCGCAATGAGCGGCAGCAGAGGCCATCAGGCACACGGAAGTCTCCGGATAGATGGCGGAAGACATCGAGGTTTCCTAGTCTGCCGGAGTCATCATTGCCGAACTTGATTCCAGTTTCAGCCTCTAGTTGCTCCAGAAGCTCGGTAGTCACACGTTGCGCTGTTTCGGCATCAAAGGGTGGATTGGGAAAGAGACGCTCTATCAGGATGCGCTTGTCGAGTTCCCAGTGGCTTTCCATTTCAGCCATGTCGTCTGAGAATGACTTTGGTCTCTCATCTGAAAGTGCTTCGTGAGGAATGGCAATGACGCGCGGACGATGAGCCAGACGTGAGGACACTAGACTTAGCGGCTGTCCTCCCAAGGGGATCGTAATGGAGCCATTCTCCGCCGCCTGCTGAAGCCTCTGGATCTCCACGTCGTCAGCAAAGCAGTTAAATTGCTTTAGTTTCCAGGTGCTTCCAGACACCGGCAGGTTGCTCATCTTCCACGCGCTAGGTGTGCCTTTCGCGCTGACCGCATAGCCATACACGAAGTAATGCGAACCCGCCCGCTCGACAGTGTAAAGCCGCACCCAGTAGGTCTTGCTCGGAGTGGTCACTTCTTGACTCATGGTGAAGCTTTATTTGGTGGGTGGCAAATCAGGTTATTGCGAAACTTGAAAGCGTTTTGCAGGGGGGGATCAATTTTTAGCCTAGCTAGGCAGGATTGAGCATCCAAGGCTTTCTGAATATCTTTGCGGGCAGATTTTTGAATTGTGGATGACAAGCCCTCGTCCTGCTTTCAAGTGCCGTGGTCTTCAGTTACGGGCGAAGCCCGCGTTCGTGCCCCCCACGTGTGAAGGGTGAGGGCAGTCCGGCTTTTCAGCCGGCTGGCCGGAGCGGCCGACTTCACGCGGTTGGTCATTGGCCGAGGGCGGGTAGCCCGGTGCTGGCCATGACCTTTATCCGCAGGTCGATCAAGTCCTTGTCGCCGTAGGAAACCGCGTGAAGTCGGGCGTTCAGCCCGAACACGTGGGGGCACCTGTGACAAGGCCTGGCGGCGATTCGCGGCTCAGTGAAGCCTTGAAACCGTCGTCGGTGCGGTAGCACTCGCCGCGATTTTTTCGCGCGCCCCTACATACCATGTAAATAGGGGTGGATGTAGGGCCTCGTGGATGCTGGGAGAGCGGAAATAACCGTGGAAAAGCATGTCGCAGAATATTTGTTTCCCGACTCAAGGACACTTTCACGGCTTCAAACAAGGCTTTTCGGACAGCCGGTGTCCTTGAGGCCCAAGTTCGGTCAGCCGTAGTTTTGGACGGTGTCTTTGATGATTGGCTCGACGATTGGCAATTGCCGCTGCGGTGTCTGAAAAGCAAAAGAGCTGCTTCGCAGCAGCCCTGGTAAGGTCGGTGGTCTTGACGCCTTTGGCGTGGTGTGGTGTTACTTGGGGAAGGTGATCTGATCGAGATCGCGGGCGGAATGCAGAATCCTGAGCACCTCGATGCCGGTGTCGGAAGGCCGGAAGTAGAAGCAGTATTTGCCGAAGGGATAGCTGCGGCAGCCTTTGGAGAGTTCCGGGCGTGGCCGCCCGATGGTCTGCCATTTGGCGAGGTATTCGAGCTTGTCGCGCATGCGCTGCCAAAGCCTGTCAGCCTGAAAAACACTGTCCTGGGCGATGTAATCCCAGATGTCGTCGAGGTCGCGGTCAGCCAGCTCTGAGTAGGTGACGTTTGACATGGGCTTTATCGAGCGGCCTGACGTGCCGCGTATGCCTGGTGTCGGCGTGCGAGCTTGGCGTCCCAGTCGATTTCGATGCCTTCGCCATGATCCAAGGAGTCGGCAGCAGCCTGGATGTCCTGGCGGAGGACTTCGAGCTTCACCTTATCAGCCTCACTGAGGTCGGAGAGGTCTGGCGCAGTCTCTTCGACCTGAAGCAGCCGCAGTGGATACTCCTGCTGGAGATCGGTGAAAAGCTCCCGAACCTCATCAGGGGCGAGCTGGTCGATCTCTTGGCGGATGTGTTCGACGGTGGAACTCATGGTGGGTGCATTGTATCAAGCCCCGGCGGATTTGTCGAGGGGCAGGAATGGAGGCCTGGACTCACCGTAGGCTGTCGTCGGCCCTCACCTGCTCGGCGAGTTGGCGGAGGGCTTCCAGCATGGCTTCCTGGGCTCCGGGTTCTCGTTTAGCACGGAGGCTGGCAACACAACTCCCCTCTCGATGTGTGAGCTGGATGAGCTGGCTGGTGCGTGTTTTGGGTCGGGATGACGACGTGGAGCCCTGGGTGGTGCGGAAGCTGGCGATGCGCTCTCGGATGCGGCCAACGCTCTCCCCTGCCACGGCGGCGGTGACGAGCTGCTCTTGGAACTGCGAGTCTCCCACCTGCGCGATGCGCTGGGCCATCTCGTAGCCGATGCCGGGTGTGCTGCGCAGTTCCTCCTGCAAACGAGCAGGCAGCTCCAGCACGCGGAGCATGCCGGACATCCATTGCTCGCTCTTCCCTATCTGCCGGGCGAGTTCACGCTGGGACGCAGCGGCACCGCTGCTGAGCAGACTGTGAAGCGTCTCCGCCAGCTCGACGGCGGGGATGTTTTCCCGCTGGATGTTGGAGATGAGACTCTTGAAGCGGCGGGTGATCTGATCATCCGGCTCGCGCACGAGCACCTCCAGCTCAGTGAGGCCGACGGCCTTGGCAGCACGGAATCGGCGGTGGCCGGTGAGGATGCGGTAGCGGTCGCCCTCCTGGGTGACGGTGATGGGCTCGATGATGCCGTGACGACGCACGGACTCGATCATGTCGTCCATGTTGTGGAAGATTTTTCGTTCGTTCTCCGGGTCTTCTTGGAGTCGGTCGATGCTGACAATGAAGCGGCCTCGTTTTGGCAGTCCGCCGGTGAGGCCGGACTTCACGAGATCGAGACGGCTTTTGCCATCGGGTAGTTTGGTCATGCTGTTGGGGCGGTGACTTCCGCGCTCATCGCGTGGTCGGGCGATGCGGCGGCGGTCTCCGCGTGGGCCTGCGGCCCGTTAGTGAATAAGTCCCGCACCTCTTCGACGAGGGCGGCCATGTCCTGCGCTCCTTTGGAAAGCGGACGATAGTGGAAGATGCTGCCTCCATTCTCGTCCACCTGCGCCATCCATCCGCAGGAGCGGATCTCGCTGCGTGCCGATGGGATGCCGTCATCCGCAAGCAGGGCCAGCACGCGCTTTCGCAGGCCTGGCAGGCGTGTGAGATTGCTCAGCACATGCAGCATGCGGAAGTCGGCGGTCGGGCGGAGCTTCACGAGCAGCTTGTAGATGCTGGCGTAGCTCTTCACGGCCTTGGTGCTCTCAAACGGCACGATGAAGGCGTCCGCTGGAAAGATGGCGTTCTCCATAATCGGCGAGATTTGGTTCGGCGAGTCGATGACGAGGAAGTCAAAGCGGTCGGCGATGTGCTCCTCGGCAATCAATTGCGTGAGCATGGAAGGATAGCCCTCCGTCTGGCTGATCTCCCGCCCGAGATCCTCCAGGCCGTCGGCGCTGGCGACGAAGGACATGTTTTCAAAGCCGGTGGGCTGGATGACTTCGGAGAGCGATTGCTGGCGCGTGAGCGCGGCGACGAGCGTGCCCTCCGGCGTGAGTCCATCCCCTGCGGCGAGCCATTGCGTGACCTGCGCCTGCGGATCGAGGTCCATGAGCAGGACGCGATGCCCGTGACGTGCGAGGCCGCTGGCGAGGTTCATGGCGATGGTGCTCTTGCCACAACCTCCCTTGGCATTGATGACGGTGATGATGTTCATGGGTTTGGTTTGAATGATTGGCTGTTAAAGGCGGCGTCCCACTGCCAGAAGTCCGGGAGGCCGAAGCACTGGCGGAAGGCACCGAGCCGGGCGTTGTCCGTGTCGAAGTGCTCCAGCACGCGACGCGACCATGGCTTCGGATCGGCGGCGAGTTCTGACCGCTCGCTCTCCCGCTGCGCGATGAAGCGCTGGTAGTCCTCGGGACGCGTGTCGCGCATCTCGGCCTCCTTCGCCGCGAGCCAGCGGAGCCAGTCCTCGTGGAAGCGCTGCTCGTGCTGCTCACGGCTCTGCGTGATGCTGGCGAGCTGCACCTGGAGGCGCTGCTTTTCCCGCTGGACGAGGAAGGCATCTCCAAGCTGGCGGATGGCAAGCGTGAGCGATGGAAACGGGTGCCGCTGCTCGCGTGCGAGAGTGCCCAGCTCACGGCCCCACTCGGCAGCGCGGCCCTCCTCCCTCGTGGCACGGATCAATCGCTGCACAAAGCTCTCCGCGGTCTGCGCCTCGCGTGGCGATGGATCATTCACCGGCTCGCCCCGATTGCCGCCATAGGATGCGTAGAAGCATCGCGCAAAGTCCCATCCGGCCTGCGTCACGCTGGTGACTTCGGCTGACCGAAGTTTTATCGGCGCGGGCCATCGCTGCTCGATGGATCGGCGTAGCAGCCCCGCCGGACTGCGTGCCGGTGCACGGTCTGGCATCCAGGCGATCTGCTGCTCGATCTCCTCGCGACTGTGCTCCCGCATCAGCTTCGCGACGGTCTTTTCGCTGAAGCCGAAAGCGAGAAGCCTGTCTCGCAACTCCGTGTCAGCCGCAGGGCGGTTTCCAGTTTCATTTCCTAGTTTCGTTTTAATGTTGGTGCGAAATTCTGACTGATGTGCTGGTTCGGAAATCGGACTGATGCTGGTCTGGATTTCTGACTGATGGACGGCTGGTTCGTTTTTCTGACCGTTCGGAAAATCGCACCAGCGGAGCGCATACACTGCACGCCGACGCTCGGTGGCCTCATGGCTGAACACACCGCTCTCCAGCCGCACGATGTAGTTTTTTTCCATCGCAATGCGCAGCGCCTTGGCGAGATCGGAACGACTGCCGAAGCGGGCATAGTTCTCGATCTGCTGATAGGACAGCGCCACCTGCTGGCGACGGCGGCCATGTTTGGCCTGAAAGCCGATGCTGTGGCGGATGATCGCTCCGACGACTTTGATCACGGAAAGCGGCTCGCGGGGAATGAGCACATCAAAGAACTCATTCGGGATGTCGGTGCGATTGCCTTCGCCTTCAAAGAAGCCATCGAAGTGCTCCAACCGCGTCGTGTAGGGCATGGCTGACCATCGAAGTTGATAGCGGGCGGATTGCCCGGCATCGTGCGCGTGCTTCGCTCGGCCTTCCGTGACGCATTCGAGCAAGTGACCCGCCAGGGCATCATCCAGCGAGGCACGGATCATGTCACGGCTCACGCCCGCCTTTCGTTCCAGTTCCGAATAGGTCACCTTGATCTGCTCTTCCTGCGGATTCCCATTCGCATCACACCAGCCGAGCGTCTTGCGCAGCAGATAGGCCACGATGCGCACCACGCCCCGGGAGAAGTGCGGGATCACGACATCGAAGAACTGGTTCGGCGTGTAGGTGGTGTTGGAGGTCGGTGCTTTGAATCCCTCGAACGCTGAAATCACCGGCTCGGGAGCCTGGGATGTTTGAAACGGTGCTTTTTGATCCAGAATGCTCAGCATGGCGGCCTACAACCGGATCACCGGCTGATCTTGCTCCGCCTCGACCTTGGCCTGCTGTTCTGAGAGCCATTTGGAATACCATCTGAGGATGGCATTGATGATGAAACTGCGGCTGCGCTGCTGTTCGCGAGCGAGGCGGTCGATGAACGCCAGCACATCACTCTCGAACTTCACGCCCGCTGATTTGCGCACGATTTTTTCATGGCCTCAT
>NZ_JACSRD010000037.1 GCF_014879935.1 Prosthecobacter sp. | reverse complement strand
CGTTCGGAGCCGTGTTTCATGATCAGATACAGGGTTGGTGGTGTTGAGGTTGGGCTACAATTGTAGCTCTGGGTAAAAATCCTCCCCGTTTCGCCGCCGAAAAGGAAGCCTTTTTCACCGAATATTCCAAAAATCCCGGCCCCCGCCGCAGCGGCCGTGCGAGGCCGTGATTCCCGCCACCGCGAGGACGCCTGCCGCGCACGGGCCAGGCAGGCCCACCATCTGCACAACGGATTAAACGAAATTTCACATGACAATCCACCCGTGCTCATCGTCACATGCAAAATGCATGACCTCGACGCCCGCACCATCCGCGACGCCATCCAGTCGCCCTACGGCCAGCCGTGCATCGACAGCTTCTTTGCCACGTTGCGCGAAGTAAAGCAGCTCACGGTCAAGATGGCGGACGGCAGCGTCATCACCGTGAGCACCCTCGCCGAAGGCCGCGCCCTCCTCACCTTCCTCGGCTGGACCCCGCCGCCCGAGGGGTGAGGCAAAGGCGAAGGGCGGGGAGAGGCGGTTCGGACGACCGACTCCAAGCCGCCTGACTCCTCCACTTCGGGCCTGGGGCGTGTCACGACCGCGCGAAGATCGAAGGAGCGCGGGCCTCCGAGCCCGCAGCATTCCGCCAGCAGGCCAGGCGGACAATCCGCCCCGTAGCGCCGCAAGCACTCAGACAAGCCAGGGCTTCGGCAGCGCCGCATCACGCGCGCCGACGACCCGCTGCGGACTCGGAGGTCCGCGCTCCTTGGCACCTTGCCCGCCTGCCCCCCCGCTGAACTTTGTTCACTCCCCGGTCTTGCCATTCCGAGGGGAAGCCGCTTCCATCGGCGCGCATGTCCGACACGCCTCTCCAGAAGATCCTCGCCCAATACCGTGCCGCCTCCCAGACCGAGCGGGAAAAAGGCAGCTACTTCGAGGAACTCATCCGCACCTACTTCCGCTACGAGGCCAGCTATGCCGACCTCTATTCCGACGTGTGGCTCTTCGCGGATTGGGCCAAGGAAATCGGCACGCCGGAGTTCGGCATCAGCGCGAAGGACACCGGCATCGACCTCGTCGCCAGGACACGCGGCACCGAGGAATACCACGCCATCCAGTGCAAATGCTTCGCCCCCGACTACAGCGTCAAGAAAGCGGACATCGACAGCTTCTTCACCGCCTCGGGGAAGAAATGCTTCACGCAGCGGCTCATCGTCACCACGACGAACAACTGGAGCCTGAATGCCGAGGCCGCGCTGTTTGATCAGCATCCACCGGTTCACAAGATCGACCTCCACGACCTGGAGAACTCGCAGATTGATTGGGCCAAATACCAGCCCAGCAAGCCCCCGGCGCTCAAGCCCAAAAAGCAGCTCCGCCCGCATCAAACCAGCGCCAAGACCAAAGTCGGCCTCGGATTCCAGAACGCCGACCGTGGCAAGCTCATCATGGCCTGCGGCACCGGCAAGACCTTTACCTCGCTGAAGATCGCCGAGGAGATCGCCGGGAAAAACAAAGTGGTCCTCTTCCTCGTGCCCTCGTTGAACCTCCTCTCCCAGACCCTCACCGAGTGGACGCAGGAAAGCGGCCTGCCGCTGCACAGCTTCGCCGTCTGCTCCGATGCCGAGGTCGGCAAAAAGCGGGACAAGAGCGACGAAGACATTGTCGAGACCTTCGCCCACGAGCTGCGCTACCCCGCCACCACCGATGCGAAGCGGCTCGCCTTCGAGGTCACGAAGCGGCACGACGCCCAGCACATGAGCGTCATCTTCAGCACCTATCACTCGCTGGATGTCATCAGCCGGGCGCAGAAGAAGTTCGGCCTGCCGGAGATCGACCTCATCATCTGCGACGAGGCCCACCGCACCACCGGAGCCACCTTCTCCGACAGCGACGACAAGGAGAGCAACTTCGTCCGCGTCCACGACAACGCCTTCATCCAGGCCGCCAAACGCCTCTACATGACCGCCACCCCGCGCATCTACGCGGACAGCGCCAAGGCCCAGGCTGAGAAGGAAAACATCGCCATCTGCTCCATGGATGACGAGGCGCTGTATGGGAAGCAGTTCCACGTCATCACCTTCTCCGAGGCCGTCGAGCAAAAGCTCCTCACCGATTACAAGGTGCTCGTCCTCACCATCAGCGAAGACCACGTCAGCCAGCGCATCCAGGGCCTGCTCAAGGACGACAACAACCAGCTCAAAGTGGACGACGCCGCCCGCATCATCGGCTGCTGGAAAGCCCTCAGCAAACAAGGCCTCACCCACGACCTCGCGCACGATCCGCAGCCCATGAAGCGCGCAGTCGCCTTCTGTCAGGTCATCGAGCGCCACGCCGGGGCCAAGGTCCACAAAGTCTCCTCCAAACAGATCGCCGGCATTTCAAAGCCGTCGTCGATGCCTACCAAGAGAAGGAAGAAAGCGACAACGACCTCCTCTGCGAGGCCGCGCATGTCGATGGCACCATGAATGCCACCGAGAAGGAGGAAAAGCTCGAATGGCTTCGTGCCGAGCCACCGCCGAACACCTGCCGCATCCTTTCCAATGTCCGCTGCCTCAGTGAAGGCGTGGACGTGCCCGCGCTGGATGCCGTGCTCTTCCTCACCCCGCGGAATTCGCAGGTCGATGTGGTTCAATCCGTGGGCCGCGTCATGCGCATCGCACCGGGGAAGCAGCTCGGTTACGTCATCCTCCCTGTCGTCATCCCTTCCGGCATGGAGCCGCACGAGGCGCTGAACGATAACAAGGTCTATAAAGTCGTCTGGGATGTCCTCCAGGCCCTCCGCTCCCACGATGACCGCTTTGATGCCTTCGTGAACAAGCTCGACCTTATCGGGCGCGATCCGCGCAAGATGGAAGTCATCGCCATCACCGACAAGATCGCCAAGAAGAGCAAGAAGACGCCCGCCTCACCCGGCAAGGAAGCCAAAGGCGGCAACACCATCGGCCAGCCCGTCACCGGCGGCGGCGATGGCATGGTGCAGGGCACCCTCAAGTTTGAAGTCGGCGAACTCGAACGCGCCCTCAATGCAAAGCTCGTCAAAAAATGCGGCAGCCGCACCCACTGGGAAGATTGGGCCAATGACATCGCCAAGATCGCCCAGACCCACATCAGCCGCATCACCGCCATCATCGGCGACAAATCGAACAAGAAGGAAGTCGCCGCCTTCAACGCTTTCGCCAACGAGCTGCGGGACGACCTCAACGACAGCATCACCGATCAGGAAGTCATTGAGATGCTGGCCCAGCACCTCATCACCAAACCCGTCTTTGACGCCTTGTTTAAGGACTACTCCTTCGCCAGCCACAACCCCGTCTCCCAGGCCATGCAGGGCGTGCTCGATGTGCTGCAGGAGCACCGCCTTGAAAAGGAGGCCGACACGCTGGAGAAGTTCTATGCCAGCGTCGCCCGCCGGGCCGAAGGCATTGATAACGCCGAAGGGAAGCAGAAGATCGTCGTCGAGCTTTACGACAAGTTCTTCCGCAACGCCTTCCCGAAGATGACCGTGCGCCTCGGCATCGTCTATACCCCCGTCGAGGTCGTGGACTTCATCATCCACAGCATCAATGACCTTCTCCAGAGCGAGTTCGGCCAAACCCTCGGCAGCAAGGGCGTTCATATTATCGACCCCTTCACCGGCACCGGCACCTTCGTCACCCGCCTGCTCCAGAGCGGCCTCATCAAGCCGGAGGAACTGCCGTATAAATACAAGCACGAGATCCACGCCAATGAGATCGTCCTGCTCGCCTACTACATCGCCGCCATCAACATCGAGGCGGTCTATCACAGCCTGCTTGGTAAAGTGGCTTCGGCTTCAGCCGAATCATCAGCCCCAAAGGGGCGACCCACCAAAGCCGCCACCCCAGATGCGGCTAAAGCCGCAGCCACTTTGCCCGCCGCCTACACCCCCTTCCAAGGCATCTGCCTCACCGACACTTTCCAGATGTATGAAAAGGACGATCTGGTGAGCGACCTCATGGAGCACAACTCCGCCCGCCGGAAGCGCCAGAAGAAACTCGACATCCGAGTCATCATGGGCAACCCGCCGTATTCAATCGGGCAGACAAGGCAGAATGATAACAACAAGAATGTCGAGTATCCGCATTTGGATGGTCGCATTTCTGAGACGTATGCCAGCCACTCGGATGCCACCAATTCAAAGGGCCTCTATGATAGTTACATCCGCGCTATTCGCTGGGCGAGCGACCGAGTCGGGAAGAGTGGTGTGATTGGTTTTGTTACCAATGCTGGATGGGTTGACGCCAACACTGCGGATGGAATGCGAAAGTGTTTAGCAGAAGAGTTCAGCAGCATTTATGTTTTTCACCTTCGAGGCAACCAGCGCACTTCAGGTGAACTGTCCCGAAAAGAAGGCGGGAAAGTGTTTGGAAGCGGCAGCCGTGCCCCTGTGGGCATCACCTTCCTTGTAAAGAATCCAAATGCCGCTAAACAGGGTCTAATTCGATTCCACGACATTGGCGATTATCTCACGACAGAAGAGAAGCTTTCCAAAGTGAAGGATTTCACGAGTGTTTCAGGCATCGGTTCGATAAATGGCTGGCGGGTTATTACGCCTGATGCTCACAACGATTGGCTTCGCCAACGGGACACCTCTTTTGAGGGCTTCATGGTCATCGGAGACAAAGCTGCTCCAAACAACTCCTTGTTCGACTCATTCTCTTTGGGTGTTGTCACTAACCGCGATGCATGGTGCTACAATGACTCCGCCCAAGTCACGGAAGCCAACATCCGAAGGATTATTGCCTCTTATAATGATGAGCTGAAGCGGTTCAATGCTGCTCACAGTGGTTTGGCGAAGAAGCAGCGTGAAGAAATGATCGATGGCTTTATCAACAACGATCCGACCAAGATTAAATGGACTCGGGGATTGAAACAACTCTTCGCCAAAGGCCGGGAATTGGCATTTCAGCCTGAATGTGTCTCCAAAGCGCACTACAGGCCGTTCAACAAGCGGTGGCTCTATTTCAACCGCCAGCTCAACGAGATGGTTTTGAAGATGCCGAGTCTCTTCCCGCCTCAAATCGCGGAGAATCGTGCGATTTGTCTTTCATCCGTTGGGAGCCGCCAAGGATTCTCCCTGCTCATCACTGATTGTGTGCCCGATTTGTCGATGGTGGCAGGCAATGGCGCAGGCCAATGCTTCCCTCTCTACCTCTACGAGAAAGCCACCGACGACGAGGACACGGACGAAGGCAGCCTATTTGCCCGAAGCAAAACCGCCGCGAAGGACGCCGACACCCACACCCGGCGCGACGGCATCAGCGACGCGGGCCTGGCGCATTTCCAAGCGGCCTATCCCACCAAGGGCGAGGGCGACACAATCACCAAAGAAGACCTCTTCTACTACATCTACGGCCTGCTGCACTCCCCCGACTACCGCAGCCGCTACGCCGACAACCTCGGCAAGGAACTCCCCCGCATCCCCGCCGTGAAGCGCTTCGCCGATTTCCAAGCCTTCTCCCAAGCCGGCCGCGACCTCGCCCACTGGCACCTCAACTACGAGACCGTGGAGTGCTACAAGGGCGTGAAGATCGAAGGTGATGCGGGCACTCCTGCCCGCAAAGGCGGCACCGATCAGCGGGCAGGATCGCCCGCCTCACTCTACCGCGTGGAGAAGATGAAATTCGCCAAAACCCGCGACCCCGAGACCAACAAGTCCATCAACGACAAGACCACCGTCCTCTACAACGCCCACATCACGATCCGCGACATCCCCGAAGAAGCCTACGCCTACATCGTCAACGGCAAACCCGCCCTCGAATGGGTCATGGAACGCCAGTCCGTCACCACCGACAAAGACAGCGGCATCACCAACGACGCCAACCTCTGGGCCACCGAAACGATGAACAACCCCAAGTATCCCCTCGAACTCTTCCTCCGCGTCATCACCGTGAGCCTGGAGACGATGAAGATCGTCAACGGGTTGCCGAAATTGGATATTTAAACTTCACACCTCCACCGCCTTCCATCCGCCATGGCTGACACCCCTGAAATTCCTGAATCCGACCTGTGGGAACTCGATGCCGCCTTCAATGCGATGGAGGATGAGGTGGCGCTGAACCGGAGGGTCTTTGAAGCGACGGAAAAGGCGCTCGGGGAGATCGCACGGAGGTTTTATCC
>NZ_JACSRD010000050.1 GCF_014879935.1 Prosthecobacter sp. | reverse complement strand
GCTCGGGCAGCGTCCAGGCGAGTTGCAACAGCAGCGCGGCTTGTTCCTTCTCGGGGATCGTGATCCGCGGCAGCGTGATGGCGCGGCCGTCGGCGGTGTCGAACTCGACATCCACCAGCACGATCTTGCGCAGGTGTTGCAGCACTTGCCACGAGGTCAAACTCGGCGCTTTCCTCGCGGCGATTTTCTTCAGGCACACGTGCATGGCGTAGCCGAGGAAGGCGACCATGATGTGCGCTTCGACCCGGTGCCCGAGTTGGTGCCAGATGGGGCGCACTTTGATCTCGCTCTTCATGGTGCGAAAGGCGGCTTCGGCTTCGGTGAGCTGCACATAGGTTTGCCACAGCTCGGCGGCGTTGTGCTGGCCGGGCCAGTGGGCGCGCAGCAGATAGGCTCCATCGCGATTCACAGCGGCCTGCCACTTCTCGCGGTTCCATTCCCATTGGATGCACTGCTTTGTTTCGTCGTAACGGCAGTGTTTCAAAAAGCGCCACATGGGCCGGTGGCGTTCTTCGAGGTGGGCGATGCGGCGCTCGATGAGCTTGCTGTCCTTGAGGCTGCCACGGGCGACGCTGCGCCGCAGTTTGATCAGATCTCTGACGCAGGCTTTGAGCAAACGGCGGCGCATGGCGTGCTCTTTTTGCACGCGGCCCTGGCTGCGGGCGAGCACATAGACGTCGTTGTCATTGGGGCAAAGTTTGACCTCCACTTCGCTGGACGCCTTTTGCCAGTCCTTCTCGGTGAGGTGCTGCTCGAAGGCCTTGAGCTGCGGCTTGGGCGTGCCGACGAGGTAACACGCGCCACGCTCGCGCAGCCACTGCAAGTTGTCTTCCGTCGTTATGCCGCGATCGAAGACCCACACGCGCCTTGCCGTGCTTGCCTTCCACGGCCTCGACGATGTGCTTGAGCGTGGTGGAGTCGATCTTGTTGCCGTCGAAGACTTCATACGTCAGCGGAAAGCCCTCGGCGGTGACCACCAGCGCGATGACGAGCTGTTTGCAATCCGGGCGGTGATCGCGCGAACCGAGGGACGAGGTAGCCAGCCGCAGGCTGCCCCGCAGGGGTGAGCGCCGTGAGGCGGCGCGAAGCAATAACCACGCTTTGCCTTCGAGACACCCTCTGCGCCGCCTTCGAAGTAGGTGCTCGTCAGATCATAGAGGATGATGTCAAAGCTCGCGCCGAACAAATCCTTCCACTTCGCGGCGAGATGCTTCTCCAGCTCCGCCTTGTGCTCCACGATGCGGTCCAGGCAGCGATACAAACGATCCTTGTGCGCCACGGCGAAGTCACAGTCCAGCAGCACGTCCATCGCCGTCTGCGGGAACCATTTTTCGTGAACGAAGAGCTCGCTGCGCGGATCGAGCAGGCGGTTGACCGCGAGCAACTCCAGCACCTTCGCCCAAGGCACCTCGCCGCGTTCGTTTTCGAGACGCTGCTGCCAAAAACGCATCGAGCCCCAACTCCTGCCACAGCCGGCACCCAGCCCAGCAATCACCGAAGCGGCGCGGCTCGCGCACCCGCAGTGACGAGAGCCTCAGCTCGATCACATCATCGGCATCGGGCGGAGCCGCGCCCTCGCGATCCGCGAAGAGCCGGCGCTGCGAGCGCCGGCCATGATCATCGCCGTCAATGACCTCCAGCGTGCGCTGCCAGCTCTGGATCTGCGTCGTGTTCAGCTCGCCAAGGTGCAGGACCTGACGCTGGATGACGCGCCCGCCATGCACGCGCAGGCTCTCGCACACCGAGTAGTAGATGTGGTCTTTTCCGTCTTTGTGGCGGACACGTCGTTTGAGGAACATGCCCGCTGAAGATAACCCTGGGAAGAGCCGGTCAACACCCAAGGTCGGCACACAAGGGGTCCGCGTGGGCGCCCCCTCGCAAAATCAAGGCTTCCAGCGCGGCAGATGGGCCAAAATCACTGCTTTTCGACGAAATCTGCGAAACTTGGGCTAAGGCGCGACACCGCTGTCGCATGCCGGACGACATTCTTCGGCCTTTGAGCATTCTCCCGGCGCTCGACAGCGGTGTCGCCGGGGCAGGCTTGCGCCTTGCCCCTCTGCCACCGCACTCCACAACGCTTCGCGGCATGCGAGCCGATGCTCACAACTCCCACAGCTTCAAGTCGCGGGCCATGCGCCACATCAGTCTGTCGAGGGCCAGGCCGAGACCGTCTTTTCGACCGTTGAGCAGCCCGGCCCAGCAGACGCCTTTGGAGGTGCGGACCATGATCGTGGTGGTGCCGGGCAGTGAGCCGGTGTGCCACCAGTTGGGCGCCTGGTTCACGTTCCAGCCGCGTGCGTAGCTCTGGCTGACACCTGGAGTGGTCATCGAACGGATCGTGTCTGCGGACAGCAGCTTGGGCAGTTGCGAGGCGAAGCGCACCAAATCAGCGGCCGTGGCGATCCAGCCGCCGTGCGAGTCCATCCGCGTCACATTCATGGCGTAGGCAGCACCGGGCTTTTCCGTGAGATACATGACCTCCGGCATCTGGCGGCCTGCGAGTGTGTTTCCAGCGATGCGCATGCTTTGGATGCCACACGGGGCGAAAACTGACTCGCTGACATGCTCCGCATACGTTTTGCCGGAGAGCTTTTCCAGCACGCGGCCAAGCACGCAGTAGCCGAAGTTCGAATAGGCAAAACTGCCTCCGGGTTTGTTCGCGAGCTTCTGGCTGGCCAGCGTCCATGCGATGAGTTCATCATGGCTCATCGCGATGTTCTTGAACATCGGGTCATCCTTGTCGTTCGCCCAGCCGCCGCTGGTGTGGGTAAGCAGGTGATCGACCGTGATCGTGGCCAGATCGCCTTCGTAATCGCCCCCAAGCAGGCCTTTCGGCCCCCAAATCGTGTCGCTGAGCTTCAAGCTGCCTTTTTCGACCTGCATCATCACCGCGGTGGCGGTGACCGGCTTCGAGATGCTGGCGATGCGGAAGCGGTGCTGGGGAGTGACAGGCTCCTGCCGTTGCGCATCCGCAAAGCCATGACTTTCTTCAAACTCGACCACTCCGTCGCGACCGTAGGCGATGCTCATGCCGCCGATCCCGTGCTCCCGAAGAAACGCCTGCGCGATGTCACGAACGGTCTCGCGTGGCGTGTCAGCCAGCGCCGGCAGGGCGGTCAGGGAGCTGAGAAAGATGCGTCGTCTCATAGTGCTCGTTCAAACGGCCATCAGACCGACTTCTCCATCACATAATCATCCATGACAAAGCCGCTGCCGATGTCGGTGCAGACGTCTTCGGTGAAGTGGAAGCCGGCGCGGAGGTAGGCGCGGATGGCGGGGGCGTTGCGCTTGTTGACGCGAAGACGCACGGATTTGCAGCGCAGGTCGCGGGCGCGTTCATGCGCCCAGCGCAGGGTGAGGCCGCCGAGCCCGAGGCCATGCATCTCGGGAAGCACATACAGCTTGTTGATGAAGAGCACGGGCTCCAGGGCGAGTTTTTCAAAGGAAATGTAGCCGACGGCACCGCGGCCTTCGACTTCGACGAGCGCATACCAGACATCCCGCGCCTGCATTTCGTGCGCCATGTTGCCTGGCTGATACCAGATGGAGAGCATGTAGCGGATCTGCGCGTCGCTGATGATCCCAGGATAACAAGCGAGCCAGATGGCCTGCGCGAGCTTCTGCACGGTGACCAGTTCGTCCGGCCCGATGCGGCGGATGCGCGTGACCGGCGCCTGTTTGGGCCCGGCCACGGCATGGAGTGCGTTTTGCCAGACCTCGAGATCGTTTGCGGGTGAGAGACGCTGCAAATGACCGGTGATCTGGGCCAGCGTGGGCTCGATCACCTGCTCGCCGCGGATCTGTTTGTCGTCGGCGGGGAATTCGGCCTCCGGCAGGATCGTTTTGGCGAGATACCAGCAGGCCCAGGCACGCCAGATGCGCAGTTCCTTGTTCGGCTCGACCATGCGGGTGGCGAGGTGCTGCCAGTGACGGCGTGGATTGCCGATGAACTGGCCCTCGACGCGGTTTTGCATGATCCACACGAGCGCCGCATAGGGCAGCGGCCATCTGGCGAGAACGGGTTCGCCGCCGGTCAGTGGAATCGACAGCGCACGGTTGATGAGGAGGATGCTCTTCGCAGGAAAACCCTCGCGCCAGAGGCTTTGCGCATAGTGCAGCGCCGTTTCGTAAAACAGCGGCCCGCGCTCGTGGTTCAGCGCCTCGACATCCGTGTGGTCGAAATGCCGGTTTTCCTCCGGAAGCAGCGGACAGGGCGGATTGATCCACGCGGTGTGTTTCATGCCGATTTCTCCTCCCACGCCTTCGCACGGGACAGCGCACGATTCCAGCCGTGCGTGATCTTCGCACGGGCGGCGGCTTTCATCGCGGGCTTGAGCTTGCGATCCACCTGCCAGTGCCTGGCGATGTCTGCGAGGTTCTTCCAGAAACCGACCGCGAGGCCCGCGAGACAGGCGGCACCGAGGGCGGTGGTTTCATTGACCTTGGGACGGACGACAGGCACACCGAGCAGGTCACACTGCATCTGCATCAGGAGGTTGTTCAAACTGGCGCCGCCATCGACGCGGAGTTCCTTCAGCTTGATGCCGGAATCGGCCTCCATGGCTTTCAGGATGTCCATGACTTGCAAAGCGATGCCTTCCAAGGCCGCACGGGCGATGTGGGCCGCGGTGGTGCCACGCGTGATGCCCACGAGCGTGCCACGTGCATACGCATCCCAATGCGGCGCACCGAGGCCGGCGAAGGCGGGCACGAGATACACGCCGCCGGTGTCAGGGACGCTCGCGGCGAGCGCCTCGACCTCGGGCGCGGACTTGATGATGCCCAGGCCATCGCGCAGCCATTGAATCGCCGCACCAGCGATGAACACGCTGCCTTCCAGCGCGTATTCGGTGCGTCCGTCGATGCGCCAGGCGACGGTGGTGAGGAGTTTGTTTTTCGAGGCGATCGGTTTGGTGCCGGTGTTCATCAGCATGAAGCAGCCGGTGCCATAGGTGTTCTTCACCATGCCGGGTTTCACGCACACCTGGCCAAAGAGCGCGGCCTGCTGGTCGCCCGCGATGCCGGCGACGGGAATGCTGCCGCCGAGCAGTGAGGTCTCGCCGAACACGCCACTGGAATCTTTCACCTCCGGCAGCATCGAGCGCGGGACACCGAAGATCTTCAAGAGCTCGTCATCCCAGGCACTTTTGCGGATGTCGTAGAGCATGGTGCGGGAGGCGTTGCTGACATCGGTGGCATGCACCTTGCCGCCGGTGAGATTCCACAGCAGCCACGAGTCGATGGTGCCAAAGGCGAGCTCGCCCCTAGCGGCGCGGGCTTTGAGGCCCTTCACGTTCTCCAGCATCCACTGCACCTTCGTGGCGGAGAAGTAGGCATCCACCACGAGGCCGGTCTTCTTTTGAATGACACGATCCAGCTTCCGCGCACGCAGCTTGTCGCAGATGGGCGCGGTGCGGCGATCCTGCCAGACGATGGCGTTGCACACAGGCTTTCCAGTCTTGCGATCCCAAACCACGGCCGTCTCACGCTGGTTCGTGATGCCGATCGCGGCCACATCGGCGGCCTTGGCTCCCGCCTTGTGCAGCACCTCGGAGGCCACGCCCGCCTGGGTGGCCCAGATCTCCTGCGCATCGTGCTCCACCCATCCTGGTTTCGGAAAAAGCTGCCGGAACTCCTTCTGCGCGACGGCAACGATGCCGCCGTCGTGATTGAAGAGGATGGCGCGTGAGCTGGTGGTGCCCTGGTCGAGTGCGAGGATGTATTTCATGGTTAATCGCGATGTTCCCAAGAGCCTGATGCGGAGTCAATGCTTACAAACACCTGGGGAACATGTAGATGGCCTTTTGCGGCCAGGGTGAATAGAATCCGCCCGGCAACGACCAAACCACGTCATGCAAACCACATCTGAAACTGCTGTGCCTGCCGCATCGCAGGCCCGTCCGAAAAGGAGTCCCGTCCTCATCACCCTCGCGGTCATTCTCGGCCTCGCGGGCGTCGCAGCCGCCGCAGGCGGCCTCTGGGTCAAACACACGTTTTATCCTTCCGCCATCACGCCAGTGAGCCTCACCGCCACGGAACAGCAGGCGTTTGAGGGAAAGCTGCAGGCCCTGAATGATCCCGCCTCCGCGGATGAGGCCAGCCGCACCCTCGTCATCAATGAGCGTGAGGTGAACGCCTACCTGGCGAAGCAGGAACTGGGAGAGAGCGTGCAGGTGAAATTTGGCGAGGGGAGCGTCTCCGCCGCGATCATCCTGACCGCGCCTGAGGACTTCCCGGTGTTTCCCAATCAGAAGATCCGCCTGCGCTTCACCTTCGGCACCAGCTTGTCGGCCGAGCACAAGCTCTCGCTGAAACTCGACGACCTCAGCCTTGGCGGCATCTCGCTGCCGAACAGCTGGATCGGCGACATCAAGGGCGTCGATCTCGTCGCCGAAAACGTCGAGTCCGATCCGGCGCTGCAGAAGTTCCTGGCCGGCATCCAGTCGATGGAGATTCACAACGGCACGCTGCGCCTCGTTCTGAATAAGTGAGAAGCCATCACAGGTAAATGAAAAAGCCGCGGAGACTTCTCCGCGGCTTTTTTGGCTTCAGGAGCTCATTTCGGCTCCTTGAGCTTCTTCACGAGGTATTCCAGCGCGTTCTTCGCCACGCCCTCCACACCGGGGTAGTAGAGCTCGCATGTCACTCCATTCGCCTTGCAGTGCTCCTGGAGTTTCACACCGAAGTTCGCCGTGTGGGTGGGATCCTTCTCGTCTTTGCCGAGGTTCGGCGGGCCGTTGAAGGTCAGATGCACAGGCGGATCATCGCTGGTGACCAGCGCGTAGGGCGAGTATTCCGCGATCCACGGCAGGATCTTCTCACGGGCGGCCAGGAAGGCGTCGAAGGTGGGGCGGTCCTTGCCAGTCAGAGAAAGGAAGGCATGGCCGCCGTATTTGCTGTTCGGTGTCCATTCCTTCATCTGCTGCGGGTCCAGCGTCGTCTGCGCACCAGCGACGGAGGCGCAGTAAAGCCGCGTGGACTCGCGGGCGATCGGATCGCTGCTCTTGGGATCGGCCATGTCGGGATGGAAGGCCAGCCACAGGCTGCTGCAGGCCCCCGCGCTGCCTCCGCTGGCACCGATCCGTTCCTTGTCGATGTTCCACTCCGCCGCCTTGCTGCGCACGGTCTGCAACGCACGCGCGGCGTCATGCAGCGGTCCCTTCACCGGCGGCACTTCGTCCTGGGACTGGGAAACGTAGCGATAGTTGATCGAGACGACGGAGATGCCCTCCTTCAGGTAAGGCTCCACCGCGACTCCCGCCTTGTCGCCTCCCATCCATCCGCCGCCATGGATGTAAAACAGCAGCGGTGTCGGCTTGTCGGACTTCGCCTGCCAGAAATCGAGCACGTTCCGTTCCGCCGGTCCATACTTCAAATTCGCCACCGTCGGGGGCGGGTTCTTCGGATAAACCTTCTTGGCCGGAGCCTTCTTCGCAGGTGCCTCGGCTTTCTTCGCCGGCGTGTCTGCCGCAAAGGCAATGCTGGTGAGCAGGAGGAGGGAGAGGATGAGTTTCATGGTGGGCCAATCAAACGCTGGCACGACCGACCATCTCACAGGGTGATGCCAATCTTCATTCTTCCCCTTCTTCGAGAAGCAGTCGGTGCTCGTGCCGCACCTGCAACACCGTCACCACCTGATGCGCCTCATCCACTGTGAACAGCACCCGCCAGCCCACGCCCGACTTCCATGGACGGAAGAGCATGCGGCGAATCACGACTTCGGGGTGCCATCTGCCGTTTTCAGCGGCCAGACCGTAACGTTCAGGATGCTCGCGGAGTTTTTCGAGAGCCTTGTCCAGTTCACGGGTCCAGCGTACGGCCAGTTCGTCGCCGTCTTCCAATTCCGTATGATACCAGTCACGCTGCTGCCGGATGCTCAGTCTGGCTTCGGCTGAAAGTGCCAGGGAGTACCTCATGCCTTCTGCGTCTGCTGCCCGTCCTCACGATAAAGCTCATCGAAGAACTCACGCGCGGGCGTGCCGCGATCCCCTGCGGCGTAAGCCGCAACGGCCTCATGCAGTCGCACATCCATCTGATGCTCATAAGCTTCCCTGGCCATCTTTTCATACGCTTCCACCGGCACCAGCACCGCCGCCGCTTCTCCATCCTGAGTTAACACCGTCGCCCGGCCCCTCTGCTTGAGACGCGCTGAGTGCTCACGTGTGTCCTGGGCGAACTCCGCCATGCTGAGGACATCGGTGTTGAGGATCGTGTTCACGGTCAAAAACTATCACAAACTTCCCAGCAGCGGCAAGCCGCAAAATCCCTCAATAGACCAGCACCAACACGGCGGCCTGCTCCACGTCTTTGATCACGTCCTCGAACTTGCGATCCGTCGTAATGGGCTCCTTGAGCTTGGCCGCGACTTCGGGAATGGACTCCAGGAAACTCAGGAGGTAGCTGCTTTTCACGGCGTAGTTCACGTTCTCGGCCAGCGTGCCGGTGGTGGCGATCGCCGCCTTCTGGCTCAATCCACCTTTCACAATGCCGATGACATTTCCATGTTCATCCACCAGCGCACCGCCCGAGTTTCCCGGCTGCAGAGGCAAGCTGATCTGGAAATGCCGCGCATCATCTTGAACGCCCGCGAGGCTGGCGATTTCGCCCTTGGCCAGTTTGGGCGAAAACCCTTGCAGCCCCACGTTTGGAAAACCAACCGTGGCAGCAGTGGATCCAAGCCGCACGCTCCGACTCGAAGTGACGGGTAATGATGCAAACTTTCCCTCCACCTTGAGCAAGGCGAGATCATTTGCCGTGTCCACCTTCACCACTTTGGCAGAAATTGTGCCGCTGCCTGTGAGCACAAGCACCGTTGCGCCTTTGCCTGCCACATGCTGGTTGGTGATGAGATAGCCGTCATCTGTGATGAAAAAGCCGCTGCCAGACGATTCAGGACGGGATTGCTCTGCCGCCTCGCGTGAGACCGGGCTTTCTTCTCGATGCGCCTTTCGCGCTTGGAATTCACGTGCCAACCGTTGCCCTTCCGCCCGTTGTGTCGGCGTCAACCGGCTCTCAGTAATTTCGATGTTTCCCTTTGCAGCTTCGCGTAGCGCACCTGCCAACAACAGCCATTTATAAGCTTCAACTTCATCTTTCGGCACACCTTTGCCCTGAGCATACATGATACCAAGATTGTTTTGCGCCTCGGCATTATTTTGCTCGGCGGCTCTGCGATACCACTTTGCCGCTTCGACATCATTGTAATTTTTGGCATAAAAGTAGCCAAGGTAAAATTGCGCATCAACATTGTCATGCTCGGCGGGTTTCCGAAAATAGGCTGCCGCCATTTGCTCATCCTTCTTTACGCCCTGCCCGTCGGCATACATGCGGCCGAGTGTGGACAGCGCTTCAAGACACCCGGTTGCGGCCTTCTCATACCACTCCACCGCCTTGGCAACATCTCTGGGCACACCTTGACCATTGGCATACATGCGGCCAAGCTCAAACTCTGCCACTTCAATCCCATATTTAACGGCCTCACGAAGTAGTTTCAACGCCTCAGCATTGTCCTGCATCACACCTTGGCCCCTAGCATACATGCGTCCTAGTTCGGCTTGCGCATAGTGATTCGGAATCCGATCAACGACATCTGATGCGGCTTTGCGAAACCATTTCACCGCTTCAGCCTCATCCTGCCGCACGCCTCGACCTTCTTTATACATTAAACCGAGTTTGTGTTGCGCATCGGCATCCCCTTGTTCAGCCGCCTTGCGGTACCATTTCACCGTTACGGCATCGTCCTGCGTTACGCCCCGGCCATGGTCATACATGTGGCCGAGGTTGAATTGCGCTCTGACATCCCCTTGCTCGGCAGCCTTCTGGTACCACTTTACCGCTTCGGCCTCATCCTTCGTTACTCCTGTTCCGCTGGCATACATGAAACCAAGGTAGCGTTGCGACAAGGCGTCCCCTACCATCTCGGCTGCCTTGCGATACTTCAACACCGCTTCGGCCTGGCCCACATCTTCCTCTACGCCGTAGTTCCAGCGGAGCACGCCTTGCGCTTCATCATCCCCCTGCGCAACAGCTTTGCGCACCCACTTCAGCCCCTCGCCTTTGTCCTTCAGCACGTCCTTGCCATTGTAATACATGAGTGAAAGTTCGCGTTGCGCGCCGGCATCCCCTTGTTCAGCGGCCCTGCGAAACCACTTCATAGCTTCGGTCTTGTTGTTCGAAGTGCCCTCTCTCCTGTTAAACCAGCAACCGAGCCAGTACTGTGCCTTGGCATGCCGACCTTCAGCAGCTTTGAGGAACCACTTCAGCGCCTCGTTTTGGTCCACTGGCACACCACGGCCACTGAAATGCACGACACCGAGACAGAATTGCGCCTGAACGTCACCTTTTTCGGCGGCACTGTGAAACCACTCAATCACTCCGGCATAATTTTGTTCTTGGGCCTTGTGATACCATTTCTTCGCTTCTTCACGGTTCTCTGGGACACCTTGTCCATTAGCATACATAACACCAAGGCCGAACTCTGCATTAGCAAGACCCTGCGCAGCCGCCTTGAGATGCCACTTTACTGCTTCGGTTTCGTCCTTCGTCACCCCTCGTCCGCTGGCATACATGAGCCCCAGGTTGGATTGCGCCATGGCGTCACCTTGCTCCGCAGCTTTGAGAAACCACTTCGCCGCTTCGGCATCGTTCTTCGGTACACCTTGGCCGTCGTCATACATGGTGCCGAGCTGGTACTGCGCCTTGGCATCGCCCTGTTCGGCCTTGGTGCGGAGATCATCAACGGGTTGCTTATTCTTGGTGCAGCCAGACAAAGCCACCACCAGCACGAGGACATGCATCAGAATGCAACGGCGCGTTTTCATATGCGGATCGTAGGACAACCTCGGCGGCTTACAACGTCGAAAAAAGAAAGCCGTAGCCTCCCCACACTCAACACCGCCGTCTCCCTTTTCGGTCGCGAATACTTGACATCTGCTTCGCCATTTGAGTTACGATGGCGGTCATTTGGTCATATTGACTCCAATGGCGTTCAGCAGCTTCCTGCCCATCGGGGTAATGATCCAAGCCTTCTCTCGAAAGCGGTCAAATGAGGAAGGCCCATCGACGTGGTAAAAGAACGAGTCAGTAAGGACTGTGTCATGCAGAAGTCCTCTAGCGATCAGCTTCGAAATGGAATGGACCGTAGAGCCGTGCCGGGTAAGCCATGCTGAATCATGCGATTGATGGCTGGCCTGAGTCAATCCGGGAGTCACTGTGCCAGTAATCATATCACCCCTCATCGCTCCTCTGTGACGACCAAAAGTCTCCAGCAATGTTAAATCGGGATCGGTAAGCTGCTCAATGTGATGAATAAGATCAATTCGTTCATCAGGAGAAGTGCTCTCTGGAGCGGAAATAAATTGGCTATAAAGCATTGAAAACACTCGGCGCTTCGCATCCGAAGTTTCCCGCTTCGCGGCAGCAACACATCTTTCAAGAAGCTCTGCAACATCGGGCATCTTCTGCACATGAGACTTCAAGTCTTGGTGTTGCGCTTCGAGGCCGCGAAGATGGTCAGCAAGTTGGTTAAAAAACTCATGTATTCGTTTTGATTGGCTGTGGGCTTCATATTCCGACCAAGCTTGAACGACTGCACCACCGACTCCAGGCACGAGCTGGGCTAGCGTACGGATCGTTCCGGCAATTAGAGCCTTTGTGTCATCGAAAGGTGGCATGTGTGGATTCAATGGACGTTTCAAGCTTTGCATGAAAGCGTCAATCCGAGTTTGCTAACATCATTTTTTCAAACGACAGGATTCGAACTGAATATCCGTGCTGTTACTTCTTCAGCGTCTCGATCAAGAACTCCGCGATGCTCTTGTGCTTCACATCGGGTGTGCCGGGATAGTTCAGTTCACACTCGGTCCCGATTTCGCGGCAGTGTTCCTGAAGTTTCACGCCGTAGTTGGCGGTGTGCGTGGGATCCTTCTGCGGCTGACCGATGGCGGGGGCGCTGCTGTAGAGGAGATAGACAGGCGGATCATCTTTGCTCACGAGTTCGTAAGGCGAGTACATCTTGATCCACTTCAGCACGGAGTCGCGTTTCTCCAGAAACTCGGCGAAGCGCGTGTCGCGGGTCTTCTTGTCGTTCGGATCCATGAAGCCGAAGGCATGGCCGCCGTAGCGGCTGTTCGGCGTCCATTCGATGAGCTGCTTTGGATCAAGCGAGGTCTGCGCTCCTGTCACCGCCGCGCACCAGAGACGGGTGGACTCGCGGGCGACGGGATCGCTGCTCTTGGGATCGGCCATGTCATCATGGAAAGCCAGATACAGGCTGCTGCACGCACCTGCGCTGCCGCCGCTGGCGCCGATGCGTTGCTTGTCGATGTTCCATTCGCCCGCCTTGCTGCGAACGAACTGCAACGCACGCGCCGCATCCTCCAACGGCCACTGCACCGGGGGCATCACGCCCGCGAGCTGCGCCTGATAGGAGTAGCGGTAGTTGATGGAGACGACGGAGATGCCGGCCTTGAGGCACGCCTCGAGTTCGCCGACACCAGATTTGTCGCCGTTCACCCAGCCGCCGCCGTGAATGAAAAACAGCAGCGGCGTCGGTTTGGCGGACTCTGCTTTGTAAAAGTCGAGCACCTGCCGCTCATGCGTGCCGTACGCCACGTTCGCGATGGTGGGCGCTCGTTTCGGCACCGGAGCCGGTTTGGCGGCGGGCGCGGGCGTTTGCGCATGTAGAGATGCAGCGAGGAGGAAGGAGAGAAGTGCGAATCGTTTCATGAAGGGAAGGCATTCCAAAACGCGGCAAACGAGGCGTTTGATCAACCCTTGGCGCTCTCTCTGCAAACTCACACCTCCGGCAGTTCAAAGCCGGCAGCGTATTCCTCCTGGCAAAGCTTGCTGGCCTCGGCCGCGAATTCTCCGGTGAACAGGTTGCTGGCGGGATCGTAATCGAGCCAGGGGCCGACGATGATCTGTTGCGAGCTGATGTCGATCTGGTTGGCCGCGAGGTTCTTGAGGAACTCGGCAAAGAGTTCCTGGCCGAACTTGTCGCCTTGCAGGCGTTCCTTGAGTTCCTCCGTCTTCATCGCCTTGCCGAGGCGGTAGGACACATTCGCCAGATGAGCGAGGCACGCGGCGTGGTGGCCGTGGCGGATGTGCAGCACGTCCTTGGTGTATTTTCCGGCGCGGACGCTGTCGATGAAGTTCTTCATGTGGTCCGGGCCGGTGAGGAAGTTTTCGAACTTCATGATGGCCTTGCCCTCGTTGTCGTAGGCCTTTGATTCGGCCACGTAGCCGCCTTCGCAGTGGATGACGTTGCCATCGCGCACGCCTTTGTACGGAGCCGAGCCAAGCTTCGGATTCATGTCCTTCATCGGCAGGCCAAACTTGTCCATGATGAGCGGCACGGGCTCATAAGGATGGAAGGCGATCTGGCAGTTCGCGGTCTGACCGTCGTCCACATAACCCCAGCGGTTGCCGAAGCTCATCACGCGCTTCGGCAGCACATCGGGATCGCCGAGCGCCCAGCGTGCCACGTCATACTGATGCGGCCCTTGATTGCCGATGTCGCCGTTGCCATACGGCCACTGCCAATGCCAGTCGTAGTGCAGCTTTTCACGCATGAGCGGCATCTCGGGCCGCGGTGCGGACCACAGCTTGTAATCGACGGTGGCAGGCGGCGTCTGCGGGCCGCTGACTTTGCCGATGCTCATGCGCAGACCGTGCACCAGCGCGTGGGAGAGCTTCGGCTTGCCGATGTGGCCTTCTTTCACCCACTGCATCGCCGCAGCCCAGCCTTCATCGGAGCGGCGCTGCATGCCGTGCTGGACGACGATGCCTTTCGCCGCCGCTTTCGTCGCCGCAGCCATCAGTTTCGCGCTTTCGATGAGATTATGGCTCACCGGTTTCTCCACATACACGTGCTTGCCGTGCTGCAAGGCCGTCAACGCGATGAGTACATGGCTGTGATTCGGCGTGGCGATGGTCACCGCGTCGATGTCCTTGTCGGCGCAGCATTCACGGAAATCGCGATAGGTTTTGACCGTGATGTTCTCCTTGGCGAGCGCCGCCACCTGCTTGTCGATGACGTCCTGATCGACATCGCAAAGGGCGACAAGGCGCACGCCCGGAACCTTCAGCAATTCCTTGATGTGACCACGGCCCCGGCCACGAAAACCGATGGTGGCCACACGCACATCCCCATTCGCACCGAGCGGCGCGGCCCAGGCGGGCAATGTGACAGCTCCAGCAAGAGAGGAGGCGAGGAAACGACGGCGGGATGTGGTGGGCGCGTTCATGGTGCGGCTATAACGCGGGCCGTGAGCTTGCCTTTGCGAAGTTCACGCCTAGCCGTGCCCCATGCAGCCACTGCCGACCCTCGCCGAAATCGAAGCCGCGAAGACTTTGATCCGACCGCACATCCATGAGACGCCCGCCTATCGCTGGCCGCTGCTGGAGGCCGGCCTCGGCTGTGAACTGTGGCTGAAGCATGAGAACCACACCCCCGTCGGAGCCTTCAAGATCCGCGGCGGCCTCGTTTACATGGATGAACTCAAACGTGCGGAACCCGGCGTGCGTGGTGTCATCGCGGCCACCACCGGCAATCATGGCCAGTCCATCGCGTTTGCCGCGAAGCTGAACGGTCTGCGTGCGGTAATCGTCGTGCCGCATGGCAACAACCCGGAAAAAAACGCGGCGATGCGTTCGCTCGGAGCCGAATTGATCGAGCACGGCCGCGAGTTTCAGGAGGCGCTGGAGTTTTCACGCGAACTGGCTGCCAAAGAAGGCCTGCATGCCGTGCCGTCGTTTCATCCGTGGCTCGTCCGCGGCGTGGCCACGTATGCGCTGGAGCTGTTTCGTGCCCGTGGCGAACTGGACGCCGTTTACGTGCCCATCGGCCTCGGTTCCGGCTTCTGCGGCATCGCATCGGCTCGCGAAGCTCTCGGATTCAAGACCAAGATCATCGGCGTCGTGTCCGAACACGCGCCAGCGTATGCGCTTTCGTTTCAACAAGGCCGTTTCGTCGAACAATCGAGCACCACGCGCGTGGCGGAAGGTGTGGCGTGCAAAACGCCGAACAAGGACGCGCTGGAGCATGTCATCCGGCACGCGCACGAGGTCGTGACGGTGAACGACGACGAAGCCGTCTCCGCGATGCGGGAGCTCATTCACGCGACCCACAACATCGCCGAAGGTGCGGGCGCATTGGCTTACGCAGCGCTGAAGAAGCAGTGTGAGGCATGGCATGGAAAACGCGTGGCCTGCATTCTGACCGGCGGGAATGCGAGCATGGGCATGCTTTCGGCAGCCTTGGGCAGGTGAGGGGCTGGGCGGCTTCGATCATCCGGAGCCGAAGTTCCTCGTCATCGGGCATTCCAGCCCCGAGAACTTCGGAATAGAGAGCTGCGAAAGTGAGGTGCCTTCAAACAAGCCCGGCCACTCCCTGGCTCAAATCCCCGCCAGCTTCATCGCGTAGGCGAGGGTGTCAATCTCGGCGGCAGCCTTGTCCCGGCGGATGGCTTTGATGCGGGGGAAACGCATGGCGAGGCCGCTGTTGTGGCGGTCGCTGGGCTGGATGCTATCGAAGGCGATCTCCAGCACGATCTGCGGCACCACGGTGCGCACGCGGCCTTTCTGACTGAGCGTGGTTTGCGTGAAGTGCTCGGTGAGTCCCTCGATCTCGGCATCGGTGAGGCCGCTGTAGGCTTTGCCGATGACTTTGAGTGAGTTGCCGTCGGCTTCATCGCGCACGGCGAAGGTGTAGTCGCTGAGCACATGACTGCGCTTGCCGTGACCTTGCTCGGCCTTCACGACAACGACATCGAGCGTGGCGAAGGCCTTTTTGAGCTTCAGCCACGATTTGCCGCGACGTCCGGGCGAGTAGGCGCTGGCGGCATCTTTGGCGATGAGACCTTCGTTTCCGCGTCGGCGGGCGGCGAGGAAGGCAGCTTCGATCTCTTCAGCATTCGTGGCGTGAATGACGTGGATCGTTTCCAGGCCCGCAGGCATCGAAAGAGCCTCCAATTCGGCCCGGCGGGCCTCCAAAGGCTGTTCGAGCAACGAAACGCCATTTTTCCACAGCAGGTCGAAGACGACGTATTTCACGCTCACCTCGCTCGGGAGGAACAGATCGGCCTGATCGCGTCTGCCGAGTCGTTTTTGCAGATCGAAGAAGGTCAGTTTTTTGCCTTCGGCGTGCGCGATGATCTCGCCGTCGAAAATGACGTCATCGCTCAAAAGTCGCATCGAGGCCGCCACCTCGGGAAACTGGCCGGAAATGGGTTTGAGGTCTCGCGTGAAGATTTCGACGCGATTCGCGCTGCGATGCACTTGAGCGCGAATGCCGTCGAATTTGTCCTCCAGCCACACTTTCTCGCCTGGAAGACGTTCGCGGATGGCCTGCGCGGTTTCTTCCGGCGAGGCGAGCATGACTTTGATCGGCACAAAGAGCCTCGGCGCGGCTTCGTGGAGCTTGTGAGCCTTCGCGAGCAAGGCGGCGGCGCTGATGTCGCCGCAAAGCATCGCGGCCTCGCGCACGTCATCGGCCTGCGCGTCAAACGCGGCGGCCACGGCTTCCTCGATGAGGCCTTCTTTCGATCCCATGCGCAGTTCGCCAGTGAGAAGCCGCACGAGCCACGAACCCGCGGAGGCGCTGAGATGTTGCAGCCGTGCTTTGAGCAGGCTGACGCGTTCCATCTGGCTGCCGGCGTGGCGAAGTCGCTCAAAAAGCTGCGCCACGTCGGCGAGGTGGCATTTCTCCGGCGTGAGCGTGGCACGCTGCAAAACGAGGAAGGCCGTACGTCCCGCATCCGCCTGCGAACGCGAGATGGCGCGATATTCGGCCTCCTTCAGCCCGCTGAGCTCCATCAAGGCGCGTTTGATCAAAGCCCAGCCCGTGTTCAACGCGCCCTCGCCCGTGCTGCCGCTCGAAAACAACGCCGCGAGCTTCAATTCATCTTCATCGAGCTCTTTCAACAACGCCGCGAGCAGCTCCACCTTCTTCAAGCGCGACGAAACCTCTGCGGTGGCCGCACAAACGCGTGCCCACTCGATGAAACTGCCTTCGCCCCACGACTCGTCCTCCGACTTTGAACCTGAAACTTGAAACTTGGAACCTTCGATGCGGAGCTCGAGTTGATCATCCCCCTCCAACGTCCACGCTTCCACGCCACGCGTGCGTAGCTCCGCCGCAAACTCCCGTGTGTAACCATGCACGAGCCACACGCGGCGTGGTTTCACCAGTTCGACCGTTTCAAGAAGCTCTGGATGATCGGCGTGATCGCTGAGCGGGAAGACTTCATCGACTTGATAACGAAACTTCGCGCCAGGCGTGAGCGCCCAGCCGCTGAGCATCGCAGTGCGGCAGACTTTGAGTTTTTTCAGCGCGAGCGACTTGCCGTTGCTCGGCGGAAAGATGAGCACGTGGCCGTGGGCCTCGGCGGCATCGAAAAGCCGGAACGCTGGCAGTTTGCCCAGCAGCGGCGCGACGGCGCGGGTCATGTCCCACACGGCCTTGTGCAGCATGACGGGATGCCCGGTCTCCGCGAGCGCACAGAGGATCTCCTGCGCCTTGCCGAGTGAGTAGCCGAGCAGCACCGGGATGCCGCCGTCCTCAATGGTCTCCTGCACCCACTTCAGCACCTGCGCGACGATTTGCGGCACGGGCGGAAACGCATACTGCGGCAGGCCAAAGGTGCACTCCATGATGAGCGTGTCCGCATTCAGCAGCTCGCAGCGCTCGGAGCTGAGGCCCTGGCGCAGTTTGTAGTCGCCGGTGTAAAGCAGCGTGGCGCCGTCCGACTTCCGCGTGAAGTGCAGCATGGCGGAGCCGATGATGTGGCCGGCAGGCAGCAGCCGCAGCTCCCAGCCCTCCCATTCGATGACCTCGCGCATCGGCAGCGCCCGCACCTCGCCTTCGTTTTTGAAGCCGTAGCGCGTCTTCATGAGGTCGCGGGTGGTCTCGGAGCAAAACGTGAGCTCATGCCGGGCGACGTGATCGCTGTGCGCGTGCGAGATGAAGGCACGCTTCACGCCAAAGTGCGGATCGAGCCACAGGTCCGCCTCCGGGAGGTAAATCCCGTGTCGGTGGACGACTTCGATCAGTGGAGGCATGGCGTTTCGCATTCTACGCGTTGCGCGGACGCGTCGGATGGCGAAGTCTCCATGAATGGCTTCCCTCGCCGATCAACTCACAATTCTCCTCGGTTCCGACCGCGTTTCGACCACGCAGGCCGATCTCGCCACGCACAGCACGGACAAATGGTTCGCGTCGAACCCACCAGAAGTCGTCGTGCATGCGCAAAGCACGGACGATGTCTCGAAAACGCTGCGTTTCGCCAACGAGCACAGGATTCCCGTCACGCCGCAAGGGGCGCGGGTTGGTTATGTGGGCGGCGCGGTGCCGTTGAAGGGCGGAATCGCACTTTCCGTGGCCCGAATGAACAAGATCAAGGAGATCGCCATCGAGGACGGCGTCGCCGTTGTCGAGCCGGGCGTGATCACGGGCGATTTGCAGGCCGCCGTGCGGAAGCTCGGCTGGTTTTACCCACCCGACCCGGCCTCGCTGAAGGAATGCAGCCTCGGCGGCAACATCGCGACGAACGCGGGCGGGCCTCGCTGCCTGAAATACGGTGTCACCCGGCACTACGTGCTCGGTTTGGAGGCGGTGCTTGCTGACGGTTCGGTCGTGAAGGCGGGCGGACGTTGTCACAAAAACAAGACCGGCTTCGATCTCGTCGGCCTGATGGTTGGCAGCGAAGGCATGCTGGGCGTCGTCACTGAGGCCACGCTGCGTTTGATTCCGCATCCGCCGATGCGCGCGATGCTCTCCGCCGGTTTCAATTCGTTCGCCGAAGTCGCCAACGCCGTGCAGCGCATTCTTGGCAGCGGCTTCCTGCCTTCCGCGCTCGAGATTGCCGACAAGTTCACCCTGCGTGCCGCGCGCGAGTATCTCGGCGAATCCGTCACGCCGCAGGGCGATGCGCATCTGCTCGTGGAGATCGACGGCCATGCCGATTCGGTCAAAGGTGAGCTGCAGCAGCTCGTGAAGCTCGTGCGCGACCTCGGCTGCATCTGTTTGAACGAGGCGATGGGCGACACGGCATGCGAGGCCTTCTGGAAGCTGCGTCGTGAGTTCAGCTACAGCCTGCGCAACACCGGTTTGATCAAGTTGAACGAGGACATCGTCGTGCCACGCGGAAAACTCATCGATCTGGTCGATTTCGCGGAGCAGTTGCAGGGCGAGTTTGGTTTCCCCGTCGCCAGTTTCGGGCACGCGGGCGATGGCAACATCCACGTGAACATCATGGTGCCCACGATGGATGATCCGGCGATCCGCGAACGTGCCGAAGAGGCGCTCGACCGCTTGTTCCATCAGATCATCGCCTGGAACGGTGCGATCACCGGTGAACACGGCATCGGTGTCGCCAAGAAACGCTGGTGGCGCGATGCAATCCCGCCCGCGGCGCATGAAACACACCTGCGCCTGAAGAATGCGCTCGACCCGAACGGCATTCTGAATCCTGAAAAGTTTTTGGGGTGATGAACGATCCCGGAGGGATCCAAGAAGGTAGCCAGGGGTAAGTTCGCGAAGCGAATGCCACCCCTGGAACATGTCACGTCAACGAACCATCCAAAGGACGCATGCCGGAGGTATGCGAGAATCATTCGTGGATCCGGCGTTACCGAGGAGCCATTGGCTGCTTCTTGCATCCCTCCAGGATGCGCTCTTGAGAGCAATACGTTTTTTCACTTCATCCGGTGGTATTCAGCCGCTTCGCGGCTTCGACCACCGGCTACCTTCTTTGATCCCTCCGGGATCGTGAATGATTTTGCAAACACCGTCTCGCTGCAAGATCATGGGCTCGTGACCTGTTCCCTGCCAACCACCATGACCAAACTGCTCATTCCAACCCTCCTGCTCGCGCTGCCGCTGTGCGCCGCGGACGTGAAATTCAAAAAGCTCACGCTCTCCAATGAATTCTGGTGCGAGGGCGCCCACTTCGCCGACTTCGACCAGGATGGGAACAACGACATCTGCGCCGGGCCGTTTGTGTGGTGGGGACCGGACTTCAAGGAACGCAGTGCCTACAACGCGCCGAAGCCGGACCGCGCCAAGCCGCTCACCGATGAGGACTACGTGCCGAATCACGCGAAGTTCATCGAGGCCGCGCCCGACTTCAAAGGCAAGGCCGGCGATCCGCTCGGCTACTCGGATTACTTCCTGACCAACACCTACGACTTCAACAGCGACGGCAAGATGGACATCCTCGTCTTCTCCTGGCCGGGCGACATCACCGCGTGGTATGAGAATCCCGGCAAGCGCACGAAGGAAGCCTGGAAGCGTCACATCGTCTTCGACGTGACTGACAACGAGTCTCCGCAGCTCGGCGACATGGACGGTGACGGCAAACCGGAGCTGATCTGCCATACGGGCGGGCGTCTGGGCTATGCCTCACTCGATTGGTCGAATCCGGGCGCAAAATCGACGTATCACGCCATCGCGAAGCCGGATGTGAAGCGCTACTTCCGCTACACGCATGGTTATGGCTTCGGCGACATCAACGGCGACAAGCGCCCCGACATCCTCGACAAGGACGGCTGGCGCGAACAACCCGCCACTTCTTCCGAGGAGTGGGTGTTCCATCCCGTGCCCTTTGCTCCCGAAGGCGCTCGCGGCGGTTCACAGATGCAGGTCTATGATGTGAATGGCGACGGCAAGAACGACGTGCTCACAAGCTGGGACGCGCATGGCTACGGCTTCGCTTACTACGAGCAGAAGGCCGATGGCAGCTTCGTCACCCACCAAATTCTTGGCGAAAAGCCGGAAGACAGCCCGCATGGCGTGAAGTTCACGCAAACCCACGCCACCACGATGGCGGACATCGATGGCGACGGCGTCCAGGATCTCATCACCGGCAAGCGCTACTGGGCACACGGCCCGAACAAGGATGCCGAGCCCGGCGCTCCGGCTGTTCTCTACTGGTTCCAGATCAAACGCGACGGCAAAGGCGGCGCTGATTTGATCCCGCACGAGATCGACAACGACAGCGGAGTCGGCACACAGGTCACGGCCGGTGACGTGAACAAGGACGGCAAGCAGGACGTGATCGTCGGCAACAAGAAGGGCGTGTTCCTGTTTCTGCAGGAGTGACGTGACTTGTGGCTCGGTATTCTGATGCCGAGTCGGCACTGCCGCGGAATCGGAATTCCGCGCTACAACAGCAAATCGCCCGTCTGTAGCGGGTGCCCGCGCAGGAAGTCGGCGGCAGACAAACGTCTGCCGCCTTCGATTTGGACTTCGAGCAGGCTGAGCAGGCCGTTGCCGCAACTGACGACGATGCCGCTCGCATCCGCGCTGACGATGGTTCCGGGCGGAGGACACGCGTCGGCGTTCGGGATGAGTTGAGCGCGGTGAATCTTCATCTGCGTGTCTTTGAGCATGCAGGACGTGCCCGGCCACGGGGTGAAGGCACGGACGAGGCGGTCGAGTTCGATGGCGGGACGGCTCCAGTCGATGCGTCCATCTTGACGCGTGAGTTTGCGGACGTGCGTGGCCTTGGAATCGTCCTGTTTCTCACGCGGCGGATGGCCGGTGGCGAGCAGGTCGAGTGCCTCTTCGAGCGCGGCAGGTGCCTGGATCGCGAGTTTGTCATGCAGAGTGCCGCCAGTGTCGTCATCGGCGATGGGCAGACGTTTCATCAGCAGGATGTCGCCGGTGTCGAGGCCTTCATCCATGAACATTATGGTGACGCCGGTTTCCGCATCGCCATCACGGATCGCTGCCTGGATTGGTGCCGCGCCGCGATGACGTGGCAACAGCGACGTGTGGACGTTCAGGCAACCGAGAGGTGGCACTTCGAGAACGGCACGAGACAAAATCTGGCCGTACGCGATGACGATGGCGACATCAGCATTGAAGGCTTTCAGTTCTTCGACCGCGTGACGGAGTTTCGGCGGTTGGATGACCTGGATGCCCGCGGCGAGTGCCCGAACCTTGATCTGGGGCGGTGTGAGCACCTGTTTGCGGCCCACGGGCTTGTCCGGCTGCGTGACGACGCCGACGACTTCGTGTTTCGATGTGTTGAGCAGCCATTCCAAGGATGGAAGGCCGATGTCGCCGGTGCCGATGAACAGAACGCGCATAGAAGCTGAGAGCTAAGGGCTAAGAGCGAAGAGTCCAATCCAACGTGTGAAGCATGCGGTTTGGACTCTCTGCCCTCTGCTCTTCGCTCCAGGCTGTTAGATCTTCATCTTCTCGAGTTCCTTCCACGCCTCCAGCGTCATCACGCCGGCGAGGATGTCGTAAAGCACCTTCGCCGGTGCCTGGCTGGCATCGATGGGCACCACGCGGTCGCCGGCGTAGTAGTCGAGGATCGGCTTTGTCTCCGCCTCGTAGGTGGCAAAGCGTTGCTGGATGACGGCTTCGTTCGCGTCGTCAAAGCGGTTGTCCTTCAGGGCACGTTTGCGCAGGCGGCGGGCCAGTTCCGTGCGGTCGGGGCACGAAAGGTGGAAGACTTTGAGCACCTCGATGTCCTTCTCCATGAGCTTCGCCTGCTCCACATTGCGCGGGATGCCATCGAGCACGAGGAAATCGATCTCCGGCTTGAACATGTGCGAATCGACACGGTGCTGGATGTTCTCCCGCCAGAGCTCCACGGTGACGTCGTCTGGAACGAGCTCACCACGGCTGGAGTACTGCACGAATTTCTGCCCGAGGGTTGTGCGCGTGTCGAGCGAGCGAAACACATCACCGCAGGCGAGGTGGTGAAAGCGCGGGATGGAGCCGAGCACCTTGCCCTGGGTTCCCTTGCCGCTGCCGGGAGCGCCAAGGATCAGAAGAGTGCGGAAACGTTCGGGTTTGGAGGTGTCGGACATGGTCAAAAGGGGTGGGGAGTCTAGCACGTTACGTTTTTGCAACAACTTGCGCGGCTGCCGATTTCACGTGGTCAAAATCCAGTGCGACGAGGTCACCGCTTTCCTCCTGCAACACGTTCACCCAAGGCTGCGGCGGCGCCCACACGGCAGGATTTGTGGGACCAAAAAGCAGCAGCGACGGGACCCCGCACGCGGCGGCCAGATGCGAGATGCCGCTGTCATGGCCGAGAAAGGCGGCGCACGTGCCGAGACGGGCTGCGAGTTCCGGAAGAGGCAAGGAATGCCACTGCATAGGCCGGTTCACCTTCACGCCGCGGGCTTCCTCGGCCTCGCCGGTGATGAACACAATCTCATGACTGGAAAACTCGTCGGCGAGGCGCAGCCAGTGCTCCAGCGGCCAGTTTTTCTTCTCCGAACCACTGCCGAGATGGATCGCGACGCGATTCGGCACCACGGGCGGCCGTTCGAACTGGACGCAGTTCAGGTGTTCGTCTTCCAGGAACATCGCCAGCTTCTCCAGACTCTTCGCGAGCTGGCGGGAGGCATGTTCGCCCTCGTTTTGAACGCGTGGCGAGCATTCGATGAGCGTCTTCACGCCGACGCGTTCCAGGCTGGCGCGGAACAGGCCATCGGGATCGTAAAGGAAACTGACGACCAGGTCGAAACTGCGCAGATGGGTGGCGAGTTCCTCATCGATCACCGCATTTTTGCCGAACAGCGGCGCCATGGTGCGGTGATGCAGGCTGCGGATCGAATCAGCGAGGCCGGCGGCGCGTGCGAGTTCCGCGATGGCCGGGTAGCCGATGACTTCGAGGTGGCAGCCGACGATGGTCTGCCTCAGAAGACGGATCGCCGGCAGGGTGAGGATGAAATCCCCAATCGCACCGCCACGAATGACGAGGACGCGGGGCGGCGGTTTCATGAGTCACGCTTTCCCTGAAGCACCACCACGCCGCATTCAGTGCAGCGGTGCGCGGCTGACTCGTCGCTGGCCCAGTCGAGAACGGAAACGCTGCCGGAGTCAGGAGAGCCAAAGTACAGGTGTGGCAGCGCCAGACCTGCGATCAGGGCACCCGGAAGGGACTGGCCGAGATGGACGGAACCACGAATCATGGTTTTCTGGCACCGCGGGCAGTCCATGATCTGATCAATACCAGAGCAACGCGGCCAGGAGCAGCACCGCGCCGTAGCCGATGCCGGACCAGATGGCGAGGTTCCAGCGCTGCGGTCTGGCGAGCAGCCAGTTCACCGCATCACGCATGAGGAAGGGCATGCCGATGAAGTACATGCCGACGATGATCCAGATGTAGGACAGGACCGGCAGCAGCAGGCGGCTGACCTGCGGCTGGAGATAGGCTGCGGTGAGCACCGGGCCTGCCACGAGCAGCATCAGGGCGCCGAGCGCACGCACGGCGAGGAATTCCTTCACGTAGATCAACACCGCCACGTAACCGCCCACGGTCACCATGATGAAGGTGCGGCGCATGTTGAAAAACTCGCCCATGTCCATGTTCGACAGGGCGAAGACGCCCCAGATCATGTCGATGGTCAGCAGGATCACGCCCCAGGGGTAGTTGCGCGGGAAGGTCTTGAGAAAGGCCTGCGTTTTCGCGGCATTTTTCATCGCCCACACGTGGGAGGCGATCAAACCGAGCGCCACGACGATGCCCGTGCCCTTCAGCGGAATGCCACCGGTCGGGTTCTCATGGTAAAGGTAGTCGTAAAGATCGGCAAACATGCGCTTTGGGGGGCCGGAAAAAACGGGCGCACAGGTGGCGCAGACCGTCGAAAAGAGCAAACGCGATGTTCCGCAGCAAGGTTTGGGTTGCTGCGACAGGGACAGGCGGCACTATGACTCCTCCCATCCTTGATGAAAGCACAAGACCGCGACTCCACTCCCGCCTGGTATGTTGTTCACACACGTCCGAAGTGCGAGCACATCGCCGCGTCGCTGATGATCGGGCTGGAGAATGTGGAGGTTTACTGCCCGCGCATCCGCTTCCAGAAAAACACCCGGCGGGGGAAGGTCTGGTTCGTCGAGGCGCTGTTCCCGAGCTACTTCTTCGCCCGGTTCACGCCGATCGAGTCGCTGCGGGCGGTGAAACACTCGCAGAGCGTGATCAAGGTGGTCGATTTCGGCGGCAACCTGACGCCGGTCTCCGACAACGTGATCGCCGAGTTGAAGAAGGAGATGGAGGGCAAGGAGGTGCGGGAGGTGCTTGTCGGCGTGAAGGTGGGCGACACCGTGGAGCTGACCGAAGGGCCGATGCGTGGCCTGAAGGGCGTCGTGAACGCCATGCTCACCGGCGCGGAGCGCGTGCGCGTGCTGCTGGAGTTCCTCGGGCGTGAAAATGCGGTGGAGGTGCCCCTCTCGAAGCTGCTGACGGAGCACAAACCGCGTGCAGTCATCGCCTCACGGTGATACGCAGGGGCAATGCTCACGATCCGCAACGTCACCAAGACCTTCAACGCCCGCACGCTGTTCAGCGGCGCGAACATGACGATCAACTACGCCGAACGCGTGGCGTTGGTGGGACCGAATGGAGCGGGCAAATCGACGCTGTTCTCGCTCATCTTGAAAAACGACACGCCGGACTCCGGCGAGGTCATCCGTGACGAGTGGACGACCGTGGGTTTCCTGCCGCAGGAAGCCGAGGCAGTGGGGAATGAGACCGTGCTGGAGGTCGCGACGGGCAAAGCGGGTGAAATCGAGAAACTGGAGAAGGAACTGAGCGCTTTTGAGGCCGCGGGCGATGTCTCCAGCCCGGAATACTTCGAGGCGCATGCGAAGCACGACGCGCTGCAGGACCCACAGGCCGAGGCCAGGGCGAAACGCATCCTCAAGGGCCTCGGATACCTCGAAAGTGACTTTGACCGGCCGGCCCGCGAGTTCAGCGGTGGCTGGGTGATGCGCGCGCACATGGCGCGGCTGCTGGTGATGGAGCCGGATTTGCTGCTGCTCGACGAGCCGACGAACCACCTGGACCTCCTGTCGCTGATGTGGTTCCGCAACTATCTGAAGAACTACCCCGGCGCGATCCTCATGATCTCCCATGACCGCGATTTCATGGACGAGCTGGTGCAGAACGTCTTTGAGATCGAGGACAGCAAGCTGATCGCCTACACCGGGAACTACAGCGACTACTTGAAGCAGCGTGAGGAGAACTGGGAACGCGCCATGCAGGCTTACAAGAACCAGCAGAAGGAAATCGAGGCGATGCAGGAGTTCATCGACCGTTTCCGCTCCGTGGCGTCGAAGGCCGCGCAGGCGCAAAGCCGGGAGCGCCAGCTGGAGAAGATGGACAAGCTGGAGAAGCCGCGTCCGCTGCGCAAAGGCTTCCGCTTCAACTTCCCGCAGCCGCAGCGCAGCGGCCAGCGTTTGATCGCCTTGTCGAACATCGACCAGGCCTACGGCACGAAGCAGGTTTACAAAGGCCTGGACCTCGAGGTCGAGCGTGGCGAGCGCACCGTGCTGGTGGGGCCAAACGGCGCGGGCAAATCGACGCTGATCAAGATTCTGGCCGGTGAGGTGCCCTTCCAGAAGGGTGAGCGCAAACTCGGCACGAATGTGAAGCTCGGTTACTTCTCACAGCATCGCGCCGACACGCTGGACCCGGATTGCAGCGTGCTGGAGGAGTTGCGTCGGGTGGCTCCCGAAATTCGCGAGGATGAAGCCCGCAGCATCCTCGGCTCCTTCCTCTTCAAGCGTGAGGACGTGCACAAGAAGTGCAAGGTCCTGTCCGGTGGCGAGAAAAGCCGCCTCAATCTGGTGAAGTTCCTCGTCGATCCGCCGAACCTGCTGCTGATGGACGAGCCGACGACGCATCTGGACATCTGGGCCATCGAAGGCCTGATCATGGCGCTGGAGAAGTTTGAAGGCACGCTGGTCTTCATCAGCCATGACGTGCATTTCATCCGCCGCCTCGCCCAGAAGGTGATCCACATCAACGCCGGCAAGCTCACCACCTATGTCGGTGACTACGATTACTATTTGCAGAAGACCGGCGCGGAAGAGAACGCCCGCGCGGCCGTGGTGGCGGGGTAGCCTGCATTTCTCACGCTCTGGAGCTTGCGCGGCGGCGCTGTAGCGCGGAATTCCGATTCCGCGAAGGCCCCGCCTCGGAATCGG
>NZ_JACSRD010000056.1 GCF_014879935.1 Prosthecobacter sp. | reverse complement strand
TTCCGCATTCCGCATTCCGCATTCCGCATTCCGCATTCCGCATTCCGCATTCCGCATTCCGCATTCCGCCCTTCGCCCTTCGCCCGGCCCCGTCCCGGCACAGCGTGATGAGCTGGCTGCGGGCAGGAGTGCTCGCGCATCCCTTTGAAGAGCATGGCGGCGAGGCGTAGCCACGCATGACGGCAGGCGGCAACGCGGGAGCGTTTTCCCTCCGGGCTCGTCCCGGCTCAGCCGAGCTCGGAGACGGGGCGTGGGGTGAGGTCGTTCACGCCTTTCGGGAACATGCGGCCGCGGGCGGTGAGGATCTCGGGCTCATCGGGAGTGATGAGGACGACGTGCTCGTAGTGGGCGGAGGGTTTCCGATCCTGGGTGATGACGGTCCATTTGTCCTCCAGGATGCGGGTCTTGCCGGTGCCCATGTTGATCATCGGCTCGATGGCGAGGGTCATGCCAGCCTTGAGGCGGGGTCGCTCGCCTTTTTTGCCATAGTTGGGAACCTGGGGCTCCTCGTGAAGCTTCCGGCCGACGCCGTGACCGACGAATTCGCGGACGACGCTGTAGCCATACTGGGTGACGTGGGCCTCGACGCTGTGGCAGAGGTCGCCGAGCATCCAGCCGTCGCGGGCGTATTTGACGGCGTTGAGGAGGGACTCCTCGGTGGCGGCGAGGAGGTGCAGCGTTTCCTTGGCGACGTTCCCGACAGGGACGGTGAGGGCATTGTCGCCGACCCAGCCGTCATAATGGACGCCGATGTCGATCTTCACCACATCGCCATCCTGGATGACGCGGGGGCCGCCGATGCCGTGGACGACCTCCTCGTTGATGGAGATGCAGATATGGCCGGGGAACTGGCGGTAGTTGAGAAAGGCGCTGGTGGCGCCGCGGGCCTTGATCTCGGCGGCGGCGAGGCGGTCGATCTCGGCGGTGGTGGCGCCGATGCGGACTTCGGCGGCGGTCTTGAGGAGGACATCACGCGCGACCTGGCAGGCCTTGCGGATGGACTGCTGCTGCGCGCCGTGGCGGATGGGGATGTTCCCCGATTTCATGAAGGCCATGACGCGGTCAAAGAAGCTCACTTGATGGCCAGACGGTAAACCACACCGATCAGCACGATGACAGCGAGACCGACCCAGAGCCAGACGAGAGTGGTGGCGTCCATGGCCTTCCCGCCGCTCTGCTGGAGGCGGTCCGCACGGCCACGGATGCGGCCTTTCTTGAGGAAGCCGTCGTAGTGGCTCTGCAGGAGGTGGGTTTCCACCTGACGCATGACGTCGAGGACGACGCCGACAAGGATGAGGAGGCTGGTGCCGCCGAAGAACTGGGCGGCGGAGCTGGAGATCTTCATGCCGCTGCTGACGATACCGGGCATGACGTAGAGGAAGGTGAGGAAGATGGCACCTGCGAAGGTGAGGCGGCTCATGGTGAAGTCGAGGAAGTCAGCCGTGGGCTTGCCGGGGCGGATGCCGGGGACATAGCCGCCGCTCTTCTTGAGATCCTCGGAGATCTGGGTGGGCTGGAACATGGTGGCGACCCAGAAGTAGCTGAAGAAGAAGATCAGCAGGGAGGAGGCAACGTAGTAAACCCAGCCGCTGCTCATGAAGATGGCCATCTTCTGGATCCAGTTCACATCTTTGAAGAGGGAGGCAAGGATGGTCGAGGGGAAGAGCAGGATGGCCTGGGCGAAGATGATGGGCATGACGCCGGAGTAATTGATCTTCAGCGGCAGATACTGAGTCTGGCCGCCATAGACCTTGCGGCCAACGACGCGCTTCGCGTAGGTGATGGCGATGCGGCGGGTGGCCTGGGTGAGGGCGATGACTCCGGCGATGACGAGGATCATGAAGCCCATGAGGAGGACGAGCGTGAAGGCGCTCTTCGGATCGGCCTTGTCACTGCTGACGAAGGTCTGCCACACCTGGATCAACGCACCAGGGAGGTCGGAGACGATGTTCACGCAGATGAGGATGGAGACGCCATTGCCGATGCCGCGTTCGGTGATCTGCTCACCCAGCCACATCATGAGCATGGTGCCGGCGGTGATGGTGATGACGCTGGTGATGACGAAGCCGATGCCGTAGCCGGGGACCAGCGGACGGCCGCCGAGCTTGTCGATGGTGTCCTGCAAGCCGGCCATGAGGTAGTTCTGCCCGGGGTCGGCGAGGGACTGCGCCAGCAGCGTGGCCTGGAACACGCAGAGGGCGATGGTGGCGAAGCGGGTGTACTGGGTGATCTTCTGGCGACCGCCTTCCTCGCGGGCCATCTTGCTGAGCGGCGGCCACACGGCGGTGAGGAGCTGCAGCATGATGCTGGCGCTAATGTAAGGCATGATGCCGAGGGCGAAGATGGCGCAGTTTTGCAGGCCGCCACCGGAGAAGATGTTCAACAAAGCGGCGACCTGGGCGGCACCGGATGCATTGTCACCGGCCTTGTTCTCGATCCAGGCATTGAGCACGAAGGGATCGACGCCCGGAAGCGTGATGGAAGCCCCGATGCGGACGATGACGATCATCGCCAGCGTGAAAAGGATGCGCGAGCGAAGTTCCGGGACTTTGAAGCTGTTGGCGAAAGCAGAGATCATGGGAGATGGCTGGAAGCGAAGATGGGCCTGAATCCTGACGGTGTTCACCGCGCGGAAACCGGCCCATCAGAATGGTTGGGTCAGGAAAAATCAGGCGGCGATGGAACCACCGGCCTTTTCAATCTTTTCACGGGCCGAAGCGCTGACTTTGGCTCCTTCGATGGTGAGCTTGAGGCTCAGATCGCCGGTGCCGAGGATCTTGATGACATCGCAGCCACGGGTGACCAGACCGGCTTCGCGGAGGGAGGCCTCGTTGACGACGGCACCGTCCTGGAAGGATTCATTGAGGTCGCCGACATTGACGACTTCGATGGCGTCCTGGAAGAGGGCGTTGTTGAAGCCCTTCTTGGGCAGACGACGGTGCATTGGCATCTGACCACCTTCGAAGCCAGGGCGGATGCCGCGGCCCGCACGGGCCATCTGACCCTTGTGGCCTTTGCAGGAGGTTTTGCCGTGGCCGGAGCTCTCACCACAGCCGATGCGCTTGCGGCGCTTCTTGGCTCCGGGGCGGGGTTTGACGTCTTGAAGTTGCATGAAAAGTTCGCTGTTCGCTGTTCGCTGTTTTCAGTTGTTCAATCAGAGAGCCTTGCGCTCTTTGATCTCCTTGCCACGGGCACGGAGGATCTCGTCACCCGGACGCAGGGCGCTGAGCGCGGCGAGCGTGGCCTTGACGACGTTGGCGTGATTGCTGGAGCCGAGGGACTTGCCGATCACGTCTTTCACACCGGCTGCTTCGAGCACGGCGCGGGCACCACCACCGGCGATAATGCCGGTACCTGGCGTGGCAGGCTTCAGCATGATGAAACCACCACCGTGGGCACCGGTCACTTCATGCGGAATGGTGCTGTCCTTGAGATTGACGGCGAAGCGGTTCTTGCGGGAGGCCTCTGTGGCCTTCTTGATGGCATCGGACACTTCGTTGGCCTTGCCAAAACCCCAGCCGACCTTGCCGGCGGCGTCACCGGAGACGACGAGGGCACTGAAGCTGAAGCGCCGGCCGCCTTTGACGACCTTGGCGCAACGATTGATGTGAACGACCTTCTCAACGCCGTCCACTTCCCGGGGACCGCGATCGTCGCGGCCGCGGAATCCACCACCATAGGAGGGGGTGGGAGGGGGCGGTGCGGCTTCCACCGGAGCTTCGGTTTCGATGACTACTGTTTCTTCGGCCATAAAATAGAGCGGTGGGGCGGTTTAGAATTTCAAGCCCTTCTCACGGGCGGCGTCGGCGAGGGCCTTGACCTTGCCATGGTAGTTGAAGCCAGAACGGTCGAAGACGACCTGGGAGACGTTCTTGGCGATGGCACGCTCGGCCACAGCGGCACCGACTTTCGTGGCGTGCTCGATGTTGGCCTTGCCGGCGCCATAGCCCTTCTCCTTCGTCGAGGCGGAGACGATGGTCTTGCCGGCCTCGTCGTCGATGATCTGGGCGTAAACGTTGGTGTTGGAAAAATAAACCGTGAGGCGCGGGCGCTCGGCGGTGCCGCTGAGCTTGCGGCGGATGCGCTTGTGAATGCGCTGGCGGATTTCTTTGCGTTTGGTGACAGCCATGGGGAGCGGATCGAAAAAGGGTTACTTGACGGACTTGCCGGCCTTGCGGCGGATGTGCTCGCCCACATAACGGACGCCCTTGGCCTTGTACGGCTCCGGCGGATAGTAGGCGCGGATGTCAGCGGCAAGCTGGCCGACGACCTGCTTGTCGATGCCTTCGATGGCGATCTTGGTGTTCTCGGTGACGGTCACCTTCACCCCTTTCGGGATGGGATGCAGACGGTCGTGGGACTGACCGAGCTGGAGGTCGATGTTGGTGCCCTTGACTGCGGCACGGAAACCGACGCCGTGGATCTCAAGATTGCGGGTGTAGCCCTGGCTGACACCCACGATCATGTTGGTGATCAGGCGCTGAGTGGTGCCGTGAAGGGCACGGACACGGCGGTCTTCCGACTCGCGGGTGACGTTGATCTCCTTGGCACCAGCGGCGACGCTGACGCCCTGCGGGATGGTCCAGGCCAGTTCGCCCTTCGGGCCTTTGACCTGCACGGAGCGATCGTCGCCCAGCTTGATGGAGACCTTGTCTGGAATGGTGATGACTTGTTTGCCTACGCGTGACATGAGTTTTTGTGACGGTTGGAGGTTTTACCAGACAGTGGCGAGGAGTTCACCGCCGACCTTGGCCTTGCGGGCCTTGGCACCGGTCATGATGCCGCGGGAGGTGGAAAGAATGGAAATGCCGAGGCCGCCGAGAACACGGGGCACTTCATCGCTGCCGACGTATTGACGCAGACCAGGCTTGCTGACACGGGTGAGATTGCGGATCACCGGGGTTTTTTCCTTGGTGTCGTTGTACTTGAGCTTCAACTTGAGGCGCGGGTGGGTGGCGCTGGTGTCCACCTCATAGCCCCAGATGTAGCCTTCCTCGTGGAGGATGCGGGAGAGCTCGGCCTTCATCTTGCTGAAGGGGATGAGCACATGCTCCTGCTGGGCGGCGCAGGCGTTGCGGATGCGCGTGAGGAAATCGGAAATCGGATCGTTCATGTCGCTGAGATAAGCAGATGGGTTTTACGCGGCGGCCTCGCCCTCTTTCTTCGGCTGGGCGGTGCGGGTGCGGAAGGGCATGCCGAGCGCGCGCAGCATCTCACGGGCATGATCGTCACTGTTGGTGCTGGTGACGAAGGTGATGTCGAAACCGAGGGAGCGCTTGATCTTGTCGAGCTCGATTTCGGGGAAGATGGACTGGTCGGTCACGCCGAGGGTGTAGTTGCCACGACCGTCGAAGGAACGGGGGGCCACACCACGGAAGTCACGGATGCGGGGAATGGCAGTGCGGACGAGGCGCATCATGAAGTCGTACATCTTCGGGCCGCGCAGGGTCACCTTGACGCCGACGTTTTCACCCTCACGCAGCTTGAAGTTGGCGATGGCCTTCTTGCTCTTGGTGACGATGGGCTTCTGGCCGGTGATGAGGGAGACTTCATTCACGGCGTCTTCCACGGCCTGCTTGCGTTCGCCCTGGCTGCCGACGGAGCAGTTGATGACGATCTTCTCAAGCTTGGGGACTTCGTGGATATTTTTGAGGCCGAGCTGGGTCTGCAGCTCGGTGCGTTTCTGCTTATAGAGTGTCTGGAGTACGTGTTCCATGGTTCAGGTTCGGGCTGTGCCGCCTTTCCTTCGATGAACAGGCCGTTTCAGGCTGTGGCACGAGGGGGGAGGCAAATGGGGGGCGGGGATTTAGGCTTTGGCCTTCTTCTTGGCAACTTTCTTTTTCGCAGTCTTGGCCGGAGCGTCCACTTTCTTCACATTGGAGACGTGGATGGGAGCTTCCTTCTCCTGGAAACCGCCCTGCTGGTTCTGCTGGGAAGGCTTGATGGCCTTCTTGATCATGTTGACACCTTCGACGATGACGCGGCTCTTGGACGGGAACACTTCGAGGACGGTTCCCTGGGAGCCTTTGCCCTCCCCGGTGATGACGACGACGTTGTCGCCTTTTTTGACGTGGGTCTTGATGCGGCTCATGATGTTACAGCACTTCGGGGGCGAGGGAGACGATCTTCATGAAGTTCTTGTCGCGCAGTTCACGCGCCACGGGGCCGAAGATGCGGGTGCCGCGTGGATTGTTGTCCTTGTCGATGATGACGATCGCGTTCTTGTCGAAGCGCAGGATCGAGCCGTCGGAGCGACGGATCGGATGAGCGGTGCGCACGACGACGGCGCGGACCACTTCACCCTTCTTCACAGCGGCGGTCGGCGTGGATTCACGCACGTGGGCGGTGATGATGTCGCCGACATAGGCGAAACGGGTGTTTTTCTTGCCGAGCACACCGATCATCTCGGCCATGCGGGCGCCGGTGTTGTCAGCCACCGGGATTGAGGACTCCATTTGCAACATAAGCAGTATCTCCTGTGAGGGTTTCGGATTGAGGGATGACTAGTGCTTCTGCACTTCGACCAGCTCCCAGCGCTTCAGCTTGGAAAGCGGGCGGGTTTCGGCGATGAGGACCTTGTCCCCCTCCTTGGCCTGCTCCTTCTCATCGTGGGCGTAAAATTTGGAGGTCTTGCGCACGATCTTCTTGAACTGCGGGTGCGGCACGCGGCGCTCGACTTTGACGACGATGGTCTTCGACATTTTGTCGGACACCACGACGCCGACACGGGTCTTGCGCACGGCTTTCTTTTCGGGGGCTGCTGCGGTCTCGCTCATGAGGGTGGGAATGCTTCAGTGGGGTTAGGCGGCCTTCTTGGCGGCTGCGGCGCGGGAGCGCTCGGTGATGATGGTTTCGATGCGGGCGATCTCGCGGCGGATCTGGGTCAGGCGCGCGGGGTTTTCGAGCTGGCCGCCACCGGTGCTCTGCTGGATGCGCAGGTTCAGCGCCTCCTGCTTCAGTTCACGACGGCGTGAGGAAAGCTCTTCCACAGTCGATTCACGGAGTTCTTTGATCTTCATAAAGGCAGTTCGCGGTTCGCGGTTCTCAATTCGCAGTTCTTATTTGTGCAGGCTTTCGCGGGTGACGAAGCGGGTACGCACACCGAGCTTGTTGGCGGCCAGGCGGCAGGCTTCACGGGCAGTGGCCTCGTTAACGCCGGAGACTTCAAACAGGACGTGCCCTGGAAGGACGACGGCCACCCAGAACTCCGGGGAACCCTTCCCTTTACCCATTCGGACTTCCGGCGGACGCTGCGTCACCGGCTTGTGCGGGAAGATGCGGACGAAGACCTTGCCCTTGCGCTTCAGGAAGCGGGTGATGGCGACGCGGCAGGCTTCGATGTGGATGTTCTTGATCCAGCCACGCTCAAGGGTCTGGAGTCCGAAGTCGCCGAAGTCGAGCTTGTTGCCGCTGGTGGCGTTGCCACCGCGGTTGCCGCGCTGGGCTTTGCGATATTTAACTCTGCTTGGAAGGAGGGCCATGACGTGAAGTGACGAATGTTAAAATGACAGACAGAAGGGACGATTACTCGGCGGCGGCAGGAGCAGCCTCGGGAGCGGGGGCCGGCGCGGGGGCACCACGACCACGGTCACCACCGCGTCCGCCAGGACCACGGCGGTCGCCACGGTCGCCATCGCGGCGCGGGCGGCGCTCGCCACCCGGGCGGGACACGCCGGTTTCAGGAGCGTTGCCACGGTTCAGCCAGCATTTGACGCCGATGATGCCATACACGGTCTTGGCTTCAGCGAAACCGTAATCAATCGGGATACGCAGGGTCTGAAGGGGCACCTTGCCCTGGCGATACCACTCGGCGCGGGCGATGTCAGCGCCACCCAGACGGCCAGCACAGCGGAGACGGATGCCGTCTGCACCCATGTCCATGGCGGTCTGCACGGAACGCTTCATGGCACGGCGGAAGGAGATACGGCGCTCAAGCTGGACGGCCACGGCCTCGGCAACGAGCTGGGCATCGAGTTCAGGCTGCTTGATTTCGAAAATGTCGATCTTCACCTGTTTGCCACCGCACATTTCGGAGATCTTCTGGCTCATCACGTCGATTTCCTGGCCCTTGCGGCCGATGACGAGGCCGGGACGTGCTGTGTGGAGCGTCACGCGCACCTGGTTCCAGGCGCGCTCGATGACGATCTTCGAGATGGCGGCCTGCATGAGCTTTTCCTTGAGGTAGGCACGGATGGCGAGGTCGCTGTGAAGCGAATCGGCGTATTCCTTTTCAGGAGCATACCACTTGGAGCGCCAGTCTTTTGTGACTGCGAGGCGGAAACCGATCGGATTTACTTTCTGTCCCATAAGATGAATTGGTGCGGTTCGGTGGCGTTGCGATTATTCAGAAGCTTTCTCTTTTCTGGCCTTCGGAGCGGCCTTCTTCTTCGCCGGGGCCTTCTTGGCGGGCACGGCGGCTGCTTCGCCGGCGGCAGGGGCCTCGGCAGTCTTCGGAGCGCCGATGATGACGGTGATGTGAGTCATGCGTTTCTTGATCGGAGCTGCGGAGCCACGGGCGCGGGGCATGATGCGTGACAGGGCCGGCCCGGGGGTGGCGGTGGCGGACTGGACGATGAACTCCGATGCGTCCTGCTCGTGATTGTTCTCGGCGTTGGCAATGGCGGAACGGAGTGTCTTGCCGACGAGGAAGGCGGCCTTCTTCGGAGTGAAGTCGAGAACACTCAGGGCCTGGGAGACGGGCATGCCGGTGATGGCACGCGTGACCTGGCGGGCTTTCTGCGAGGAGATCCTGGCGTATTTGAGGACGGAGCGGACGGACATAAAGCGGAGTATTCTGGGCTTTCTTCGTTTAGAGGGATTTGGAGAGATCGACGCGACCACGATCGCCGACGCGGACCGGGTCATTGGCACTGGCCAGTTCCTGGATCACAGCACCGCAGACCACGTTGCGGACCTCGGTGACGAGGGCTTTGGCGATGGGTTTGTCTTCGCGGAAAATTTCAAAGGGCATGCCGGGCTTCACGCCATCCTTGGCACCAAGGGAGAGGACGGCGATGCCGAGTTCGGTCTTCAGGCTCACCACCCGGGCGTTCTGCAGATCGCCGGCGACGTGCTGCCCTTCCGGACCGCCCCCCGCCTTGACCAACGCGGCATCAGCCTTCGTGATGGCCTTGTTCACCCGGTCTGCCGCGACTGGGTCGGCCGAAGGAGTGGCTTTCATCAACGACATGCTGGACTCAGCCATCTCGATCAAAGCTTCTGCCAGCGAATCGCGCTGCTGCTTCATGACACTAAGGTCACTGAGAGCCGCAAGGAGGCGTTCCTGGGTCTGATCCTTGGCATTTTCGAGCGCACCGACGCCGAGCCCCTCCAGAAGGCCACGAAGCTTCTCGTAGCGATCCTTGAGTTCGTTGCTTTCAGCGTTGGCGGCAGCGGCACTCTGAGCCAGGGCGTCGTTCTTGTCCTTCGCGGCGACAGCAGCCGACTCCAGGGACTGGATCTTTGCGGCGGCGACTTGCAGGGACAGGAGCAGCTCCTGGTTCTCAAGCTTGTCATCCGCACGCACGCCAGCCACACCCGCCACGAAAAGCAGCGAGAAAGCGGTTTGTCCGATGGAAGCGCGGATGAACATGAAGAGATCGGGCGTTGGTGGGGATTACTTGGCAGCCTTGACGGTGACAGCACCGTGGGACTTGAAGAGGCGGGTCAGGGCGAATTCACCGAGACGGTGGCCCACCATGTTTTCAGTCACATAGACGGACACGAAGTCCTTGCCGTTGTGAACGAGGAAGGTGTGGCCGACGAGGTCGGGCGTGACCATGGAAGAACGAGCCCAAGTCTTGATGGGGCGCTTCTGCTTGGCGTCGTTGAGCTTGTCCACCTTTTCGAGGAGGGCCTGCTGAACGAAGGGGCCTTTTTTGAGTGAGCGTGGCATGGGAAAGCGTGAGTGAGAGATGGTTTACTTCTTCGCGTGGCGGGACTGCACGATGAGCTTGCCCGTGGCCTTCTTCGGCTGACGAGTCTTCTCACCCTTCGCATGGCCCCAGGGGCTGAGGAGATGCTGACGACCACCACCGGACTTCGAGCGGCCTTCACCACCACCGTTCGGGTGATCGATGGGGTTCATGCACATGCCGCGGACGGTCGGGCGGACACCCTGCCAGCGTGTGCGTCCAGCCTTGGCGGACACGACGTTCATGTGCTCCACGTTGCCGACCTGGCCGATCGTGGCGTAGCAATCGGCAAGAATCTTGCGGATTTCACCAGAAGGCATGCGCACGAGGGCGAAATCGCCTTCTCGGTTGGAGAGGACGGCGGCCTGGCCGGCGGCACGGGCCACGACACCACCACGACCAGGGGTCAGTTCGATGTTATGGATGAAAGTACCGAGCGGGATCTTGCGCAGCGGAAGTGCGTTGCCCACTTCCGGGGCGGCCTTCTCACCAGCCATCACGGAGGCACCGACAGCAAGCTGGTTCGGAGCGAGGATGTAGGCACGCTGGCCGTCCTTATACTCCACGAGAGCGATGCGGGCGGAACGGTTTGGATCGTATTCGATGCCGACAACCTTGGCCGCTTCGTCACGACGCACGCGCTTGAAGTCGATCAAACGGTAACGCTTGTCATGACCGCCGCCGATGTGACGGCAGGTGATGCGGCCGGTGTTGTTACGGCCACCCGAGCGGCGCAGAGCCACGGTGAGGCTCTTCTCCGGAGAGTGCTTGGTGATCTCCTCGAAGGAGTTCCACTCTTTGTAGCGGTTGGTGGGCGTGGTTGGCTTGAATGTTTTCAGCGCCATGACGGTGAGGTAAGTTAAAAGTTTCTGCCTACGGGCGGACGGCCCAGGTTATGCGAGATCGAGTTTTTCCCCGTCCTTGAGACGGACAATCGCCTTCTTCCAGTGATTGGTGCGGCCATAGTCAGCGCGACGCTCACGTCTGGCCTTGCCATCGTAATTGGCGGTGCGGACACCGGTGACTTTCTTGCCGAGGAGCTTCTCCACAGCCTGCTTGATGTCGATCTTGGTGGCTTCGACATCGACGGAGAACACGTATTCGTTGTTCTTCTCGCCAAGCAGCGTGGCTTTTTCGCTCAGGCGGATGGTTTTGATGACTTTGTGAAGGTCTTTCATGATCAGGCAGTCCTCTTGGCAAGGGTTTCAAGGGCGTCTCCGGTCACAACCACGCTGCGGTAGCGCAGCAGGTGCTCGGCATTCACGTCGTCAGCGGAGATGAGCTGGACGTTCTGGACATTGCGGGCGGCGCGGAAGGTGAGCTCGTCAAAGCCCTTGCCGATGAGCAACACGTTTTTGGCAGTCGTGATGCCATTGATGGCGGCAATGAAGCTCTTCGTCTTGCCGTCGGAGATGGCAAAGCTGTTGGTGGTGAGCACTTCGCCATCAAGGATCCGGGCGGTCAGAGCGGCGCGCAAAGCGAGCTTCTTGGTGCCCTTCGTGAGGGTCTTCTTGTAGTTACGCGTGTTGCGCGGACCGAAGACGACACCACCACCACTCCAGATCGGGGAGCGCTTGGAGCCCATGCGGGCGTTGCCTGTGCCCTTCTGGTTCCAGAGCTTCTTGCCGGAGCCGGAGACTTCGGAGCGGTTCTTGGAGTGGGCATTGCCTTGGCGGCGGTTGGAGCGGTAGGCGACCACGGCGTCGTTCAATGCCTGCGAGCCTTTGTAGCCCTCGGTCAATTGAATGTTCGCCTGTTTGGCGGCTTCAGCGGAAAGAATGGATGCGGACATGATTCAAATCCTCCTGGTTATTTCTTGGGGGCCTTCTTGCCCGGGCGGACGACGACGATGCTGCCGGTGTTGCCGGGGATCGCGCCTTTGATCAGAAGCACGCCTTCTTCAGGACGGCTCTGGACGACAACGAGGTTCTGCGTGGTGCGGCGGGAGACGCCGTCATGACCGGGCATCTTCTGGTTCTTCCACACGAGACCGGGGGTGAGACGACAGCCGATGGAGCCGGACCGGCGATGCATCATGTGGCCGTGCGTCGCAGGCTGGCCGGAGAAGTTGTGACGCTTCACGACGCCCTGGAACCCCTTGCCCTTGGTGGTGCCGATCACATCGACGATCTGGCCGACGCTGAAGATGCCGGCGTCCAGCTTCAGATCCGCGGCAGGAAGCTGCTCATCGTTGGCGAAGCGAAACTCCTTCACAATGCGCTTCGGCTTCTCACAGCCGTGCTTCTTGAAGTGGCCAAGGAGCGGCTTGGCCACACGCTCAGGCTTGTTCTGGTCGCCGTAGCCGACCTGAACCGCGCTGTACTTGTCCTTGCCATCGCTGCGCTTGACCTGGATGAGGGTGTTGCCGCTGACATCGACGACGGTCACAGCAACGGCATCGCCTTTGTCTGTGTAAACCTTCGTCATACCGAGTTTTTTGCCGATCAGTCCGAGACTCATGAGTGGTCCTCCTGTGAAATTGGTTTGGGTCCGCGTTAGATCTTGATCGTGATGTCCACGCCGGAGGGGAGATTGAGCTTCTTGAGCTCATCCACGGTGCGGGAGGTGGGATCGACGATGTCCAGCAGGCGCTTGTGCGTGCGGATTTCGAACTGGTCCATCGACTTCTTATCGACGTGCGGGGAACGGTTCACCGTGTACTTCTCGATGCGTGTGGGCAGCGGAATGGGGCCTGCGACTCGGGCGCCGGTGCGCTTCGCGGTTTCGACGATGTCCGCAGTGCTCTTGTCGAGCACGCGATAGTCATACGCGCGGAGGCGGATGCGGATGCGTTGATTGGTCATGACTGGGGTCCGTGGGTGAGTGGTTCAGGGCGCGGGCGTTATGCTTTGGAGCCTCCGCGTTGCTCGACGATCTGGTCAACGATCTGCTGCGGCACCTGCTCGAAGTGAGAAGGCTGCATGGAATAGCTGGCACGGCCGGAGGAGAGGGTGCGGATGGCGGTGGAGTAGCCGAACATTTCAGCCAGAGGCACTTCGGCGCGGAGCACGGCGGTGGCACCACGGCTGTCCATGCCCTGAATTTTGCCGCGGCGGCGGTTGAGGTCGCCCATGATGTCGCCCTGGTAATCTTCAGGCGTCGTGCATTCCACGGCCATGATCGGTTCGAGCAGGATGCATTTGGCTTTCTTGAGGGCGTCCTTGACGGCGAAGATGCCGGCCATCTTGAAGGCGTTTTCGTTGGAATCGACTTCGTGGCTGGAGCCGTCGAGAAGGTCGATGTGCATGTCGATCACCGGATACCCGGCGATGATGCCATTCAGAGCGGCCTCAATGCAGCCGGCCTTGGCGGGATTGATGAACTCCTTCGGAATGGTGCCGCCGACGACCTTGTTCTCCACCACAATGCCGGAACCTTTCTCACCAGGGCGCACCTTGATGATGACGTGGCCGTATTGACCGCGTCCACCGGACTGTTTGACGAGCTTGCCTTCGCCATCGGCTTCCTTGGTGAGCGTTTCGCGATAAGCGATCTGCGGCTTGCCGGTGTTGGTCTCCACCTTGTGCTCGCGCTTGAGGCGGTCGCAAAGGATTTCCAGGTGAAGCTCGCCCATGCCGGCGATGATCGTCTGGCCGGTTTCTTCGTCGGTCTTGACGAAGAAGGTCGGATCTTCTTCCGAGAGGCGCTGGAGGGCGTTGCCCATTTTTTCCTGATCGCCCTTGGTCTTTGGCTCGACGGCCATCGAGATCACCGGTTCCGGGAAGGTCGGCGGCTCAAGCTGCACTTCGAGATTCTCATCACAGAAAGTGTCGCCCGTGCGAACATCCTTCACACCCACGAGGGCGGCAATGTCACCCGAGTAGCAGGTGTCGATGTCCTTGTGGACGGCTGCCTGGATCTGGATCAAGCGGCCCACGCGCTCAGACTTGCGGGTGCGTGGATTGTAAATGGTGTCGCCTTTGGAAACCTTGCCGGAATACACACGGAAGAACACAAGGCGGCCGAACTTGTCAGACCACAGCTTGAAGCCGAGGGCGATGAACTTGCCGTTGTCGTCAGGCCTGGCCTCAATGACGTTTTCCGGCTCATCAACAACAGTGCCCTTCTGAGGTTCGATGTCGAGCGGGCCCGGGAGATAATCGATCACGGCGTCGATCAGATACTGAACGCCCTTGTTCTTGAAGGCGGAACCACCGGCCATCGGAATGATCTTGTTGGCGATCACCGCACGACGGAGGCCGGCCTTGAGTTCTTTTGGCCCGATGGGCTGTTCCTCCAGGAACATCATGCCGAGCTCATCGTCAGCACTGCACACGGCATCCAGAAGCTCGTCGTAAGCAGCCTTGGCCTTGGCGACTTCATCACCTTCAAGAGCACGGACGGTGTACTTGGAGCCAAACTTCTCGTCATCGGAGTAAATGATGGCCTTCTGGTTCACCACGTCGATCTGGCCGATGAGATTGTCTTCGGCACCGATCGGGATGAGCACTGGAAAGGCCGGGGCTCCGAGCTTTTTGCGCACATCATCCACCACGCGCTCAAAGTTAGCGCCGGTGCGGTCCATCTTGTTCACGAAGGCGATGCGCGGCACACCATACTTCTCAGCCTGGCGATAAACCGTCTCGGACTGGGGCTGCACGCCCGCAACGCCGCAGAGCACGAAGATCGCGCCGTCCAGCACGCGGAGGGAACGCTCGACCTCGGCGGTGAAGTCCACGTGGCCGGGCGTGTCGATGATGTTCACCCGGATGTCTTCCATCTCGCGGGACTTGTAAACGCCTTCTTCCTTCAACTGCTTCCACTTGGCCGTCACAGCAGCGGAAGTGATCGTGATGCCGCGCTCTTTTTCCTGCTCCATCCAGTCCGTCGTGGCCGCGCCGTCATGCACCTCGCCGATCTTGTGGATCATGCCGGTGTAGAACAGAATACGCTCGGTCAGAGTAGTCTTTCCCGCGTCAATGTGGGCGCAGATCCCGATGTTGCGGGTACGCTCAAGTGGGAATTCGCGGTTGGGGGAATTGGGGTTCGACATGGATCGGAAAAACGTGAAGTGGACGAAAAAAGGGACGGGGCGATTAGAAGCGGAAGTGGGCGAAAGCCCGGTTGGCCTGGGCCTGCTTGTGGACGTCGTCGCGCTTGCGAACGGCATTCCCCTGCCCCTGGGAGGCATCCTTGAGCTCATTGGCAAGCGCACGATGCATCGGCTGACCTTTGCGACCACGGGCATAACCGACGATCCAGCGCATGGCGAGGGACTCCTGACGACGCGGGGAAACTTCCAACGGCACCTGGTAGGTGGCACCACCGACACGACGGGCCTTCACTTCAACGCGAGGCTTGGTGTTTTCGATGGCACGATTGAAAAGCTCAAGCGGATCAACACTGTCAGACTTGTCGTTGAGCATGTCGATCGCGGTGTACACGATGCGCTCGGCGAGGGCCTTCTTGCCATCAAGCATGATGTTGCTGATGAGACGGGCGACAAGTTCGCTGTCGTAGCGGCTGTCCTTGTGAGCCTCTTTGTTGTAAACGCGTTTTCTGCGAGCCATGGCGGGATGAAATTGAGGATTAAATCAGCGGAAATTACTTCTTCTTCGCGGCGGCGGCGGCGGCACCTGCCTTCGGACGCTTCGCACCATACTTTGAGCGGCCGCGACGACGGGCATCAACACCAAGGCAGTCCAGTGTACCACGGACGATGTGGTAGCGCACACCTGGCAAGTCCTTCACACGACCACCACGCACGAGAACAATCGAGTGTTCCTGCAGGTTGTGCCCCTCGCCGCCGATGTAGGCGATCACTTCATACCCATTGGTCAGGCGGACCTTGGCAACCTTACGAAGAGCGGAGTTTGGCTTCTTCGGCGTGCGGGTCATCACCTGGAGGCAGACGCCACGACGCTGCGGGCACTTCGTGAGCGCTGGAGACTTCGACTTCACCGCCTTGTCTTTGCGGCCGTGTCTGACGAGTTGATTGATGGTGGGCATGGTGGGAAAGAACTGTGATCCGGGGCTGTTATCGACGGCCGTTTCGGAAGGACAGTGAACCATGCTCACATCGAGCAGGCTCAGACTTTTCCGGTTCTGGCTCCGATAAGTAAGGCCCGCCGTGGCGGGCCTAGTTGAACCCGGTCTCTGGGGAGGAGGGGCCGGGCGGCGGGAGCGCGGATATTGGCGAGTCCCCTTATGTCCGCAAGCAGTATTTCAGGCTTTTTGAAATAATCTTCAGCTATTCTGTCGGTCCAGGCGCACACACTGCCCTGATCCGCCCGCGCTCAGCGCCGGACATGCTGTCGTTTGCGTCATCAGGCATTTCAGCCACAGTGGCGGCCATGCGCCCGCTTCTTTGCCTGCTGCTCTGCGCGGCGAGCCCTCTTTATCCCCAGCAAGCCGACCTTCCACAGCGGAAACCCGAAACACTGCTGATGATGCCGGAGCCGAAGGCCATGCGCACCGCCTTTTCCATCATTCCGGCCGGGGCGAAGCAGACGGTGCTCACACCTTACCGGGAAGCCAGCCAGGCAACGGGCGGCCTGGAGGCCTATGGACAGGAATCACTCGCCCGGCTGGGCTTTGGCACCGAAACATTCCTCGAACGGGCCAAAACGGCTGCCGACAAGCGACTGCTTCAGCTTCGACCTGACCTGGTCAAAGGCGCGGACGGAAAAATCGCCTACGCCGTCTATCGCGGGGAATCCCCTCTCTTCGCCACCCTGTTGATCGCCCCTTCCCTGCCGAAGATCTTTGAGGACCTGTTTGGCAGGGAAATCTGGGTGGCTCTGCCCGACCGTCACGCGCTCTACGTCTTCCCCGCGAGGCCCGATTTGATCGAGGAATTTCACGAAGATCTGGCCGAACGCTACGCTGAGGACGCTTTCGCGGCCAGTTGCGAGGTGTTTGCACTCAAGGTGGGGGCGGAACCCACGGTCGTGGCGACTTTCGCCCCCCGGGAGTGACATCACGGCCCGTCAAACACCAGACCGCCGTCATTTTCCTTCGCCGCGCCTTTCTTATGGGCGATTCCTTCGGCTTTGCGACGGCGGGCTTCCGCGAAGAAATCTTTGAGCACGTGAACGCACTCGTCCTGCAACACGCCGGAGGTGATTTCGCAGCGGTGGTTGAGATTCGGTGCCTGCAGGAGATTCCAGAAGCCTCCCGCACCGCCGCCCTTCGGGTCAGGACAGCCGAAGATGACGCGGCGCACCCGGCAGTGCATGATGGCACCGGCACACATGGGACAAGGCTCCTTCGTGACGTAAAGATCGCAGTCGTTGAGCCGCCAGTCCCCCAACGCACTCTCCGCCTGCGTGAGGGCGAGCATTTCCGCATGCGCGGTGGCATCCTTGAGGGTCTCCACCTGGTTCCACGCACGGCCGATGATGCTGCCTTGATGCACGATCACCGCGCCAATCGGCACCTCATCGAGTTTCGCTGCCTTGCGGGCCTGACGCAGCGCCTCCCGCATGAAATGGGAGTCATCGAGGATCGGGGCGTGAAATTCCAGGTTCAAAGGCGGCTCAAGGATGATGGCTCCAGTAGCCGTGAACCTGAAACTTGAAACTTGAAACTTGGGGGCACGGCTCTTTAGAGAAAGACATGGATCACACCGCGCCGCTCATCCTCCCTTCCCTGCTGGCCTCCGACTGGTCAAACATCGGAGCGGAGGTGAAACGAGCCGAGGATGCCGGGGCGCGATGGCTCCATCTCGACGTGATGGACGGCGCTTTCGTGGACAACATCTCCTTCGGACCGCAAATGGTGCAGGTGGTGCGTAAATGCACAGACATGTATCTGGACGCCCATCTCATGATCCATCGTCCCGATCATTACCTGGACCGCTTCATCAAAGCGGGCGCCCAGAACATCACCATCCACGTCGAGGCCCGCTACGACACCAGCGTGGCCGAAACCCTGAGGCGAATTCGAGCGGCTGGCAGGCATTGCGGCATCGCTTTGCATCCCAGCACGCCCTTCGAGGCCGCCCTGCCCTACGTGAACGACATTGATCTCCTGCTCGTGATGACCGTGGTGCCCGGTTTCGGCGGCCAGGCCTTCATGGAAAAGGAAACCATGCCCAAACTGGCTGCCGCCCGGGATCACCGGGACAAGCACGGCCTCAAATTTCACCTGGAAGTCGATGGCGGCATCTACACCACGACCGCCCCCATCGCAAAACAGCACGGAGCGAACCTGTTCGTCTGCGGGACGTCATCGTTCGGCCCGCCCGACATGAGGCAGTCGATGAGCGAGCTGGCAGCCTCGGTGGCCTGAAACGAGCACAAAAAAGGCAGGGCGATGGCCCTGCCTTTTTCGTTCGCTGGTTGATCAACTGGCCGCAGGTGCAGGCGGCGGCGCGGAGTGATTATCGCCGTTCTGATCATCATGATCGTGATCGTCGTCGTGCTTGTCCTCACGCGGATCGTGCCCGTCCTGGTGCTTGATGTCCTGGTGCTCGGTGACGCCTTTGAGGTGCGTCTTGAACTTCCGGTGCCGCTGCTGTCCGGGCAAGGGGCTGATCTGCATGTTGATGTTGCGTCCGGCCATCTTTGGCTCCTGATCCACATGGCCCATGGTGAGAAGATCGGCCTTGATCTTCTGTGCCAGTTCGTGCCCCAGCTCCTGATGCGCCATCTGACGGCCACGGAACTGGAGCTGGATGCGCACCTTGTGCCCTTCAGCCAGGAAGTCCTCAGCATGCACGATCTTGATGTGATAATCGTGCGGGTCGATGCCGATGCGGAACTTCATTTCCTTCACCTTGCCGCCCTTGTGGTGCTTGTGAGCCTCCTTCTTGTGCTTCTCCTGGATGTACTTGTATTTGCCGTAATTGACAATCTTGCACACGGGCGGATCGGCATTCGGCGCCACTTCGACGAGATCAAGTCCGCGCTCCTTCGCGATGCGGATCGCCTGATGCGTCGGCAAGATGCCCAACTGATGATGCCCGTCCTCCTCGACGACGCGGACCTTCGGCGCACGGATGCGCTCATTGATGCGGGTCTGATCGACAAAGCGCCCATTCGGGCGCCCGCCAGGGCGGTTTCCTCCCGGCCGGTTAAACGGTGGACCGCCACCCATGGGCCGGCTCTGCCCCGGACCTGCCGCCCCTTGATAACCTCCCGCCGGACGCGGTGGACCACCGGCCGGACGCGGCGTGAAACTTGCCTGGCCTGCGGGACGCGGCGCTCCGCTCCCCTGGCTTTGCTGCCCTGGCGGCCCTGCCGGACGCGGCGCTCCTCCACTTTGATTGTGCTGGGGACGCGACGTGAAATTGCCGCTGTTCAATTGCTGGAATGGATTGCTTATGGGATACCTCCGGGTGGGTTGAAAACTCCTGGATGCCGCATCATCGACACCAGGAAAATCATTCGGAAACGACGCGCTGTACAGATCATCATATCAGCACAGGCCCTGTTCCGACTTGCGCGCGCCTTCCTTCTCCCGGTCATGCGGGGTGCTGGGACGCGACAAAGTAAAAATCATGCGGGAAAATCGGATGTGGCAGAGCGTTTGGATGCCTCTTCAAAGACGCAGGCACTGCCTGGAACCCAAACGCGCCGCACTGTTAACGACTTTCACAACGCTGAGCAAGTTCCTTTTATTAGTGGTCTTTGCCACAGACCCGACACATGAAGCGATTGCCCCGCTCCGGAATTTCGTAGCTCTTCCCACCACAGAAGGGACACTTCACCGCCACGCAATTCCTCACAAACCAGCGCGTCCCAACAGCCACCGTCAGGCAGCCCACCAGCATCGTCACCAGCGGGGAGATATGATGCTTGTCCAGCCACTCCCAGAGCACGCCGATGAAGCCACAGTAGGCAGCGCCGGCCACGATCGGACCGAAAAAGCTGAGGGCAAAGTGGCGTGTGGCTGTCATTCGCGGCCCAATTTTCACGGCTTCATGCATTGCGCAAGCCTTCGCGCATCACTTCCAGCGGTGCCGGCCGGTCAAACCAGTGCTCGAACGAAATCGCGCCCTGGTGCAGCAGCAGTGTGAGCCCATCCACCGTCTTTGCACCCGCCAGACGGGCATCCGCCAGCAGGGGCGTCTCGCCATCGGCCCGGTAAACCATGTCAAACACGAGATGCCGCGCCTCGATCGAGTCCGCCGGCAGCAATTTGGTGTCTGCAGACTTCATCCCGAGCGACGTCGCATTCACCACGAGATCGCACCCGCTCATCTGATACGCCAGATGCGCATCATCCATCTCCACCACACCCACCAATGGCACATTGCCGATCTCCCGGATTTCACGCATCACAGCCAAGGCCTTGTCCAGTGTTCGATTCGCCAGAGTGATGCTCCTGCAGCCCACGAGGGCACTTTGCACCGCCACAGCCCTGCCGGCACCACCACCGGCGCCGAGAATGAGCACACGCAAATCCTTCACCTCGACCCCAAACGCCTCCTTCACACTGCGCAGAAAGCCGGGCCCGTCGCTGTTGTAGCCATGCAGCCTGCCGTCGCGAATCGCCAGCGTGTTCACCGCCCCGAGCTGCCTCGCCAGCGGGTCCAGCACATCCACGGCGTCGAGCGCCTCGAACTTGTGCGGGATCGTGATGTTCACGCCGAGGAAGCCACACCGCGCGAACTGCCGGAAAGCTTCCGCCACGCGTCCTTGCGGCACCTGCACCCGCACGTATTGCGCATCGATGCCGCAGGCACGCAGCGCCGGATTGTGCATCTGCGGGCTGCGGGAGTGCGCGATCGGGTCGCCGATCACCGCCAGTCGTGCCGGCGGCGCGAAGCGTCCCGCCACCGCGTTCCAGTTCATCAATTCATCAAAGGTCAAAAAATCGCCCACGGCTCAGACATCGCGAAAGAACCCCCGCTGTCAAAACACCGCTCGCAATTTTCCCCTCGACAGCTCGTTCCATCAGCGCTGCAATCGCAACTCGTTCCCGACCATGAAACTACTGTTCCCCCTGCTCACTCTTGGCGTCACCGCCGCCCTTTTCCTCGCCCAGGCCGCTGATCCCGCCGTCAAACCGCTCCGCGTGCTCGTCGTCGCCGGCGGTTGCTGCCATGAATATGACAAGCAGACCCTGGCGCTCAAAGAAGGCATCGAGGCACGGCTCAACGCCATCGTCGATGTCGCCTACAATCCCGACAAGACCACCAAGGCCACCTTCGAGATCTACAAAGCCAAGGACTGGGCCAAGGACTTCGATGTCATCGTCCATGACGAATGCAGCGCCGACGTGACCGACCCCGCCTATGTCAACGCCATCCTCGACGCCCACAAGGCTGGCAAGCCCGCCGTGAACCTCCACTGCGCCATGCACAGCTACCGCTGGGGAAATTTCCGCGAACCGGTGCAGGCCGGAGGCGACAACGCCCGCTGGTATGAGTTCCTCGGCCTCCAATCCACCGCCCACGGCCCGAAGGAGCCCATCTCCATCACCTACACGGACAAAACCCACCCCATCACCCAGGGTCTCGAAGACTGGAAGACCATCAACGAGGAGCTTTACAACAACATCCAGATCCTTGGCGGCAAACCGCTCGCCAGCGGCGTGCAGATCGTTCCGCCGAAGGCCAAAAAAGGCGAGACCCTGCCTCCGGACGCCAAACCGACCGAGGCCACCGCAGTGGTCGCCTGGACGAACGAATTCGGTCCGAACAAGACCAAAACCTTCTCCACCACCATCGGCCACAACACCGAAACCGTCGCCGACGCCCGCTACCTCGACCTCGTCACCCGCGGCATCCTCTGGGTCACCGGCCACATCAACGAAAACGGCAAGGCTGAGCCCGGCTACGGCAAATGATCGTGCTTTTCGCCCCCTGGCGTGCCTTTGATAAAAAATGCCCGGCGGTGACACTGCCGGGCATTTTGTATTTTCACCTTCGCATCCCGCGTTTGATTCGTCCCGCCTTCCACCATGCTCCGCATCCTTCCCATCCTTCTCCTGCCGGCGTTCGCTCTTTCCGCCGCCGATCCCCAGCCCGGCCACTCTTCGCACGGTGAAGCCTTCAATGAAGGCCCGCGGCAGGCCGCCGTGCTCATTCCCGGCTGCGGCGACGCGGTCAAATTCCCCATCTCCACGAAGAAGCCCGAGGCGCAGCAGTTCTTCACCCAAGGCATCGGCCAGCTTCACGGCTTCTGGTATTATGAGGCCGAGCGTTCCTTCCGGCAGGTCGCCGCGATCGATCCCGGCTGCGCCATGGCCTACTGGGGCATGAGCATGGCCAACGTGAACAACGAAAAGCGGGCCAAGCCCTTCCTGGAGAAAGCCGTCGCTCTCAAAGACAAGGCCACACCACGTGAAAAGCAGTGGATCGCCGTCCTGGAGAACCTCTACCTCAAAAAGGACGACAAACGGGATGCCAAACAACGCCAGATCGATTGCATCCGCGACTTCGAGGCCCTCGTGCACGACGACCCGAAGGACATTGAGGCCAAGGCCTTCCTTGTCTGGCGCATCTGGTTCGACAAAAAGAACGCCCCCATCCCCAGCGCCCAGGCCGTGGATGCCCTGCTCGATCAAATCTTCGCCGCCGTCCCGAACCACCCCGCGCATCACTACCGCATCCACCTTTGGGACGACAGCAAACCCATCCGCGCCGTCACCTCCGCCGCCCAATGCGGCCAGGCCTCGCCCGGCATCGCCCACATGTGGCACATGCCCGGCCACACCTTCTCGAAGCTGAAGCGCTTTGACGACGCCGTCTGGCAGCAGGAGGCCAGCACCCGCGTCGATCACGCCTACATGATCCGCACCTTTGTCCTCCCGGACCAGATCCACAACTACGCTCACAATGAGGAGTGGCTCGTGCGCAACTTCAACGAACTCGGCCGCGTCAAAGACGCCATCGGACTCGCCAGCAGCCTGATCGGCAACCCGAGGCATCCCTCCAACAACACGCTCGACAAAGGCAACACCTCCGCCAGCTACGGCCGCACCCGCATGATCGAGACGCTGACCAAATGGGAGCTCTGGGATGATTTGAAAGCCTTCACCGCTGCTCCAGCCGGCCATCCGTCCCACGACATCACACGCCTGCGTGCCCGCGGCCTCGTCGCCTTCCACCAAAACGACGCGGACCTGCTCGCCTCGGCCCTCAAAGACCTCGAAGCCGTCAAAACCGACGCGAAGCCGGCCGCATCCGCCGCCAAAACCAAAACAGACGCTGCCAAGACCGATGCCGCCAAGTCCAAGAACGCCGATGCGAAGAAAGCAGCCGACAAACCGGCCAAACCCGGAGAGAAGCCCGAAACCAAGGCCAGGAACAACGCCCTCGCCGAATTGAAGGCCCTCGTCGCTCTCGGCAAAAAGAACGCGGCGGACACCTCCAAGCTGCTCGACGCCCTCAAAGACACCGACGTTCCCAAAGAACGTCTCGCCCGCTACTGGCTCAAGCTCGGCGACAAAACCAAGGCCGCCGCGCTCGTCCCGAACTTCCCGGAGGGTCTCGCCGGTTCAGCGGCGAAGACGGAGATCCTGGCCGCATGCGGCAAATCCGACGACGCCAAAAAGGCCTTCGAAGACACTCGCAAGCTGGCCTTTGCCATGGATCGCCAGCTTCCCATCGCCAAACGGCTTGATGCGCTCGCCAAAACCTTCGGCATCGCTGGCGACTGGCCTGCGGCGGCTCCGAAACGCACCGACAGCGGCAAACGTCCCGCCTTGGACACCCTCGGCCCCGTCCACTGGCATCCGCCCGTGGCTCCGGTCTTCGAGGCCCTCACGCTCGACAACCAGCACGTCAAAAGCAGCGACTTCACCGCGAAGAAACCGACCCTCTTCATGTTCTACCTCGGTCACGAATGCGGCCACTGCGTCGAACAGATCCAGGCCTTTGCCAAAGCCGCCGCCGACTTCGACAAAGCCGGCATCCAGCTCGTCGCTGTCACCATCGAGCCCACGCAGGTCGCCGGAAAGATCCGCGAGGCGCTCAAGCCCACCAGGGATCAGCCCCTGCCCTTCCCGTTCCTGAGCGACAGCAGCCTGGAGGCCTTCAAAAAAGTCCGTGCCTACGACGACTTCGAAAAAGAAACCCTCCACGCCACCCTGCTCATCGACCAGACCGGCCACCAGCGCTGGCAGGACATCAGCTACACGCCCTTCATGGACAGCAAGTTCCTCCTGGAGGAGTCGCAGCGCCTGCTGAAGCTCCCGGCCACGCCCCTGCACGCCAGCGAGTGATCCGCGCTCTCTTTTTCGCGATTTAGCATCCGCTTCGTTGCCGCGTGCCGGGTTCTCCGTTACCACTCGCGGCATGCCCTCCGTCCGTGCTTTTCTCGCGCTCAGTCTTGCCACGTTCGCACTCGTCTCCTGCCAGGTTCCCACATCCCAGCCGTATCAGCAGCAGCCCGGCTATGGCGGCCCCTTCATGCTCGGCGTCGATGTGCTGGCCTCACGCGGGTTTGATCTGATCCGCGGCAAGCGTGTCGGCCTCATCACAAATCACACCAGCCTCACCAGCCGGGGTGAACGCACACGCAGCGTGTTTCAGCGCGGCCTCGGGCCGAATCTCGTCGCACTTTATGCTCCAGAACACGGCATTGATGGAAACATCGGTGCCGGCAAGCATGTCAGCACGCGGCGTGATCCGGTGACGGGCCTCATCGTCTATTCGCTCTACGGTCCCACGCGCAAACCGACCCCTGCGATGCTCGCGCCGATCGACGTGCTCGTGTTCGATCTCCAGGACATCGGCTGCCGCAGCTACACCTACATCAGCACCATGATCGTCGCGATGGAGGCCGCGGCGGAATGCGGGAAGCAGTTTGTCGTGCTCGACCGGCCGAATCCACTCGGCGGTTGGCGCGTGGAAGGACCTCCTTTGGAGGCCAAATGGAAGTCCTTCGTCGGCCAGATCCCCGTGCCTTACGTACATGGCATGACCGCCGGTGAACTCGCCATGATGGCCTGCTCACGCGGCTGGATCTCGCGCGTGCCGCGTCTGGACGTCGTGAAAATGCAGGGCTGGAACCGCGGCATGACCTGGCAGGACACCGGCCTGCGCTGGCATCCGACTTCACCAAACATTCCCCACTCCATCTCCCCTTTCTTCTATGTGACCACCGGCATCCTCGGCGGCGCCACCTCCGTTGATATCGGCATCGGCACCGAGGAGCCCTTCGGCTACGCCGGCGGCGCTGGTGTGAATGCGAACGCGTTGCTCGCCTACTGCCAGCGGCTGAACACTCCTGGCGTCAGTTTCTCCGCCTACTCCCGCAACGGCTTCGGCGGTGTGCGCATCCACATGAACCCGCGCAACACCACCGACCTCACCGCGCTCGATGTCCTCCTGCTGGCCGAGATCAACCGCCTCAGCGGCGGCAAAGTCGTCGGCCGCATGAGCGGATCAAAGCTGAACCTCTTCAACAAGGTCTATGGCAGCGAATCGCTCTACCACGACCTCCGTCGCGGCATCCCCGCCACCAGCATCATCGCAAGATGGCAGGGCTGGACTCAGAGCTTCCGTTCCCAAAGGCAGCGCTTCCTGCTTTATCCCTGAACCTCCGTCCCCGTCGTGGCACTGGCGGCATCCCGCCACCCTCTCCCTCACCCTGCTGCCATGACTCCGGTGAACAACAGGCCTGCATGCCGCGGCGGGTGGTTTCAGGACGCTCGTTCAATGGCAAGGCGAAACCTGACTGATTTGGTTCGGCTCGAATTCATCTGTCAAGTAGTTGCACACTGACCCCGCCCCTGCCGTCCTGACCCGCCCCTTGCCGTCCGGGGAGGTGGAGCGATCTGCACCTCCGACCAGCTTGCGCACCTTGGATGTGGCGTCGGGGAGACTGGCGACCGCGATATGCGTTTCGGATTGGATGGCAATCGTCTGGCCGGAGGTAGCACTAACGAACGCGGCACAGGAGAGAAAAGAGAGGGCGGAACATGATGATGAAACAAATTGCAAATCCAGGCTGGTGGGATGGCACGGATTATGTAATGGCTTAACCCGTGAAGACTCTTTTGTTTCTACTAATCGGATTGATCAGCATTGGTAACTGCTTCGCCGCAGGCAAAAAAACCGCACGCCCCGGTGGTCGCCGGAGAAGACTCGCATGGCGGTGATCTGCCTCGCCCGGTTTGCAGGCGAGAAAGAAGGAGCCACATCTTTTTCGACTGCCGACCGACTGGATGATCCGTTTGTGGAGCTGATGATCGAGCGAGGGGTCCCTGAGGAGCAGATTCTTTATCTCAAAGACGACGAAGCATCCATGGAGAACATCAGGCCGAGTTTCCCGAGTTTCTGGCCGAAAGCGCCGAAGGTGAAACCCTGATCTTTTACTATGGCAGCCACGGGGGTTACAATCCAGAGACGGGCGTTCATACTTTCGCAGCGTTCGATGGCTCGATGCAGGTCAGTTGGTTCATCGATAAAATCGCCAACGAGTTCAATGGCAGCGAGGCCATGCTTTTCTCCGATTGCTGCTATTCTGGCGGCATGGTGGAGCTGGCGAGAGCGTGCACGGACACCCGTGTCTCGTTTGGTGCTTTGAGCACCACGGGCTGCTGCAATCTTGGCTACAGCGGGTGGCGCTTTCTGGATGTGCTAGCCAGGGCCTGGGCTGGAGATGTGGCCATGGATTTTGATGAGACGGGCACCATCAGCTTCATCGAGCTATGTTTCTTTGCGGAGAGATACATGGCGTTTGTGGCCGAAGGAAAGCCGCTCTACGCAAGCACCAAGAGCTTCAACGAGGACCTTATTCTCGCGAAAACAGACCGTCCTGCCAAGGACGGGATTGGCATGTTCGTCGAGGCTCGCGAAGGAAAGTCCTGGTACAAGGCGGAGGTCATTGATGCGAAAGAGAACGGCTCCAATGACCCCGAGGAGTTCCTCGTGCATTTCACGGACAAAAGCCGCTATGCGAAACAAGCCTGGGTGGCGGTGGATGACATCCGTGAATACGATTTCCAGGAATACGAGGTCGGCACGAGAGTGGAGATTCGCAATGCGGACGGTCAATGGCTGCCCGGCAAGGTGATTGATACCTTCGAGCACATGCATGAGTGCAGCTACGACGGCAAAAGCGCCGCCTACAACGAGTGGATGTCTCCCTCACGGATCCGTCCGCAGCAGTGAGCTGCCAAAACGACACGTGTGGCTGCGTTTAAACAATAAAGGGCACCTCTGGAAACCTCAAAT